>NZ_PCQI01000003.1:0-533485 GCF_002980075.1 Pseudomonas sp. MYb13
GGGCATGTCGTCACCTGAGTGCGGGTGGGATGGACAGCAAAAGGCACAGCATGCGTTCGACGATAGGCCGGGATCGGTCCGGTCGCAACCGGACGGTCCGTTGGCTGTCTGTTTTTGGCGCATTAGCCGGCCTGGCCCAGCACCTCCTGCAAACGCCCGATAACCGCAGCACTGGCCGCTTGCATCGGTGCACGCAATTCGCTGCCGATCAGGCCCTGCAGGGCCAGCGCGGCTTTGACCGGGCCCGGGTTCGGCTCCATGAACATCGTGTTGATCAGCGGCTGTAACCCAAAGAACGTCGCGCGCGCCTCGGCCAATTGGTTGTCGCGTACGTGCTGGCACAGCGCGACGAACTGTTCTGTCTGCAGGTGTGCCGAGGCGGCAATTGCCCCGGTCGCGCCGAGGCACAAGGCGTTGAAAATCTGCACGTCTTCGCCACACAGCACATCCACTGCACCGCTGGCCAGCAGCGCCAGGGTATTGCCCAGGTTGCCACCACAGTCCTTGATCGCCACGATGCGCTCGTGGGCGACGATGTTCAGCAGGGTGGCCTGCTCGAAGGTGGCGCCGGTGCGGTAGGGAATGTCGTAGAGAATGATCGGCACGCTGGAGGCATCGGCCACTGTGCGGAAGAAAGTCTCAAGGCCCGCCTGGGAAGGCCGGATATAGCTCGGCGCCGGCACCAGCAGCCCGGCCATTGGACGTTGCAGGACTTCACGCTGGAACTGCAGCAATTCAATCTGGTTGTTGCCCGCCAGGCCCATCACCACGCGGTGCGCCGGCACCCACTGCAACACGGCATCGAGTACCGCCAGTTGTTCCTGGCGGCTCAGTGACGCAGCCTCCCCGGTGGTGGTGCAGACCATGATCCCGGCCACGTGCTTGTCCAGCAGGTGGCCGACCAGCCGGCGCAGGCCGCTAAAGTCGATGGCGCCGTCCTGGAACGGTGTGACCACGGGAACCCAGATACCTTGGAACGATGACATGCTCTCTCTCCTGATGATTGACCGCTTGAGTCACCGTCAGAAGGGCAGAGGGAATTGTGCAAAGGAGGGGAGACCGTCGCGCTCAATGTCCTGTCAGCTCATCTGACGGGACAGCGCGCCCCGGTCACATGAGCGACTGTTTCTTCGATTTGAGGGCGTGCGCAACGCAACCTTGCGCCTTGGCAATCAAGCCAATGGCACAAAGGTTAACGAAGGACATTGAAGACATTGGCTGACACACCCTGAATAAGGCCTCCATCTTCATGGAATATTGCAGAGTGTGTCAACGGTGCTTATTCGAATTTATCGATACGCATGTCGGAGTAATAGAACGCGTTCTTGTCCGTGCTCGACTGGTAGAAGTAGGCGTAGTCGGCCAGGTAGTAAAGGTGGTTCACGCGGTTGTGTTCATCGTTGTCAAAGCTGCACTTCAGGGCCTTGGCCGATCCGAGCAGGTTGGGGTTGATCTCGCTGGCCGGCAGTTCGCGTTCAACCACGCACCGGGTCACCTGGACTTTGGTGCGGCTGCCGATGAGGCTGTTGAGGCTGGAGCGGGCAGTTTGATACACCACGGTTTCGCCCACCGGCAGGGCTTTCCAGTTACCGGTGAAGCTCAACTGCGTCAGCGTCTCGCTTTCTGCCATGCCCGAACTGTTGTAGGTGTTTTTCGCCACCAGGGAGATGAGGTTGCGCCAGCTCACCGTATGGCTTTCATACCCTTGCCCGCGGGTGGCGATGGCGAGTTGCCCGCTCGCCGCATCCTGGCTGATGAAGTCCGCACTCTGGAAGCCGGAGGTCTCACCCTTGAGGGTCGACGTGCCGGTCATGTGCACGTATTTGAATGAACGCGCGGGCTTGTCCAGATTCAGTTGCGTGATCGCGGCCAGCACCTGGGGTTGCACGGAGGTGAGTGCGATGGTCACCGGCGCCTTCAGGCGTGGCTTGAACACCGGCAGCGCGGCGATCTTCTCAGGGCTGATGCAGACCTTGTTGAACAACAGCTCATAGTCGGCATTGCTGCCGGTAATCTTCTGCGCGGTCGGGAAGCTGTCGACTCGGCCATCGCTGACGCGATTGTCGGCGTCCATGTCGTAACCCGCCAGCGCCTTGTAGGTACCGCCTGTGCAAGACACCGCAAAGTGCTCGCGCTTCTGGGCGTAGGGGGCGTTGTAAGGCATATCGTTGAGCACTGCCGGCTCGTCGAAGGCGGCCCAGAAGCGCGTTTCGCCATTCACGGTCTTGAGGCTGTTGGCGTCGATCAATACCTGGTTGTCACGTTCGTTGGTCTGCACCAGTCGCCAGTCCGGCTTGGGGGTGTCGGCGCAGGCGCGCACGAAGGTCTGGTTGGCGGCCAGGGTCGCACGCAATGCCGGCGACAACTTGCGCGCCGCGGTGTAGCGGCCGGCGCTGAGGGGATAGACCCGCTGCGTGCCGTCCAGATACAGCAAGTGCAGGTCGGGCGCCGAGCAGGCCGCTTCGAATTGCATGGTGCGACGCAGACCGTTCGGGCCACCCGGCATCAGTAGCTCAAAGCTGAGCAGGTCGCCTTCGCGCACGATGCTGTTTTCCACCAGCGGTTGGGCGAGGGTGTCGGTGAACATGCGATCGACTTGGGTTTTCTGGGTGGCACAACCGGCCAGGGTGGCGATGCCACCGATCAGCAAAAGGGGAGTGATAAAGCGCACGAGAGCCTCGTTGAGTCCATTCAGGGATGTAGGGGTAACGGCGGGCAGCGCCGAATCTTTATCCGGATGTTACGGGCCAGCAGCCTAACCAGCATGACGGCATCTGTACAGCCGTGGCATAGCCTTAGCCTGCCACCGCCGCCTCGATGGTGGCGATGTCGATCTTTTTCATGGTCATCATCGCGTCAAAGGCGCGCTTGGCGATCGCCGGGTCGGGATGAGTCACCGCGTCGGTCAGCACCCGCGGGCTGATCTGCCACGACACCCCCCACTTATCCTTGCACCAACCACAAGCGCTTTCCTGCCCGCCGTTGTCGACGATGGCGTGCCAGTAGCGGTCGGTTTCGGCCTGGTCATCGGTGGCCACCTGGAATGAAAATGCCTCGGTGTGCGGGAAGATTGGCCCGCCGTTGAGACCGATACAGGGGATACCCAGCACGGTGAAGTCCACGGTCAATACGTCGCCCTGTTTGCCGGACGGATAGTCGCCAGGCGCCAGGTGCACGGCGTTCACCTGGCTGTCCGCAAAGGTCGTGGCGTAGAAGGTCGCGGCCTCCAAGGCGGTGCCGTTGTACCAAAGGCAGAGGGTATTTTTGCGGGTCATGATGGAGCTCCACCGGAGAATGGGTGTGTGGAATTTAGACGGCCAACTGCTGCGCAATGGCCGCTTTGTCGATGACTGACCACACATGGGCAAATTTGCCGTCGGCCACCTCATAGAACACATGCTCGTCGAACGTTACCGGCCGCCCATTGATCGGCAGCCCGAAGAACTCGCCCCTGGGGGTGACCTTGAAGTTCAGCCGACTGGCAACGGTCGGCGGGTCGGCGACCAGCAACTGGATACGGAACACCAGGTCGGGTATCTCGCGAAAATCGCGCTCCAGCATCGCGCGGTAGCCGGCGAGTCCGACCACTTCGCCGTTGTAGGTGACATCCGCGTGCACGAACTGGCCCAGGTGGTCCCAGTCCTGGCGGTTCAGGCAGTCGATATAAGCGTGGTAAAAGGTGGCAAGTTCGTCTCGGGTCATGCCGTGGGCTCCGTGTGTCTCCTTCGATTAAAGGTTGATCAAGCCCTGCGCGCCATCAACAACACCGACGCCGCCGCCGACAATAACCCCGCGCAGCAGCGATTGAAAATCCGCTTGCCGCGAGGGGCGGCAAACCAGCGGCGCATGTGCAGGCCCATGTAGGCGTAGACGCAGATGGCGATCCATTCGAGCAGCAGGAACATCGCGCCGAGCAGCGCGAACTGTGGCGTGATCGGCTGCCCGGGGACCACGAATTGCGGTAGGAAGGCGGTGAAGATCAGGATGGCTTTCGGATTGCCCGCCGCCACCCAAAACTCCTGGCGCGCCAATGCCCATAATCCCACCGGCTTCGTAGCCAATTGCGCCTCAGCCTCGGGGTTAGCCCGCCACAACTGAAATGCCAGATAAAACAGGTACGCCGCCCCCAGGATCTTGATCCCATAGAACAACAATTCCGAGGTCTGCAGCACCACCGCCAGCCCGGCCGAGGCGAGGGCGATCATCCCGGCGAAGGCCAGCAAGCGGCCGACGCCGGCCACGCACGAAGTACGGTAGCCGTAGCGGGTGGCGTTGCTCACCGACAGCAGGTTGTTCGGGCCCGGCGCCATGTTCAGGGCGAAGCAGGCCGGGAGGAAGAGGGCGAGGGTGGCGAGGTCCATGGCAGCTCCAGGTAGGGGGGCGGACGGGGAGGTGTGAGGATAAGGGCACTAGGGGGCGGTTGGACAGCCTCGGCTGTCCTGGTTTTGAGCCAGTTCTATAATCGCGATAGCGCATGAACGACATCCGCAACCATCTGCTCAGGACGTTTCATTCCATCAATGCGCAATACCGGGGCCGTTTGCTGTGACAGCCACGCCTCATGCCACGCTCGGTTTCGTCCCGAGAATTGCGGGTCGTCATACTGCGAAGCCCACTCCCGAAACGCCACGTGTATCTGATGCATGTCGCCACCCGGCGCAATGCGATCGCCAAATCGCTGTGTTTCACGTGCGGCCAGCCGTTCAAGGCGAACGGGCGTGGGTGTCGCAACGAACACAATCAGCTCGGCGTTCGCGATCAGCGCTTCTCCCCACACCATGCAAGAACCGGTCAGCACCCCTCCAGCGTCACCAAGTGCCTGCTGCATCATTGAAACGCGATCGGCGGGAGGCCGCTTGGTCGTGAAGGGAGGGTTGGTGGGCATCCAGTAATAATCATCGACATCGACGTGTCGTACACCGAGCTGCGTTGCGAGGTGTCGACCCAACGTGGTCACGCCCGCGCAGGACGCACCTGTGATGTAGATCCGCATTTTCTCCTCCCTGAATACAAGCCGGTTTCAAGTTCACACCTCTAGGCGGTGAGTTAACCGGTACAGTCAGCGCTGAAGTGTGGCCTGCTCAGCAGTCCAGACCGCCAATTCATAGCCATCAAGGTCGATGAAGTGGAACCTCCTTCCACCGGGGAACGCGAATGTCTCCCGGGTGATAACAGCGCCCAGGGCTTTTAGCCGCTGCTGCGTCGCCTCAAGGTCGTCCGAGTACAAAATGACCAGCGGCCCACCCGGTCGAACGGGCTCACCGGTGGTGAAGCCACCGGTCAGGCGGCCGTCGCTGAATTCGGTATAGGCAGGGCCGTAGTCGACGAATGTCCAACCAAATGCGCCACCGTAAAAGGCTTTGCTACGGGCGATATCGCCCACGTTGAATTCAATGTTGTCGATTTGTCGGTCGTTACCGCGAACGCTCATGCCTGCCTCCTTGGCTGATATTGGGAGCCGCCAGTGTAACGTAAGCACGCGCCTTCATGAGCGCAGGCGTGCGCGTGCGTCAAACAGGCCTATGATGCAGTCGGATACAGCATACACAGGGGGAATCACCGTGCTGAACATCGGAATCCTGGGCGTCGGTGAGTTGACCGAGAAGGTTGTGATCGGCCTGCGCCGTAGCGGGTTTACCGGGCGAGTGCTGCTTTCGCCGCGTAACCACGAACGTGCGCAGCAGCTCAGCAAAGTGTGGGCGTGTGACGTGATGGCCGATAACCAACAGGTCGTCGATGCAGCGGACCTGTTGTTCCTGGGCGTGCGCCCGGAGGTGGTCGGTCAGCTGTCCAATGAAGTGCAGCTAAAGCCTCGGCAAACGCTGGTGTCGTTGGTGGCCGGATTGAAGCTGGACGAATTGCAGCGCCACTTTCCTGGGGCACACACGGTGCGGGCAATGCTGTCCTATGCCGCGCAGATCAACCAGTCGACCGTGGTGATCACGCCGGGAGGTGAACCTCACGCAGCACTGCTAGGGGCACTGGGCTCGTTGATCGTGCTGGAACAGGAGGATGCGTTTGAGCTGGCCACCGTCGCGGCTTGCATGAACGGCTGGTTCTATTTCTTTCTCAGTGACCTTCAACGGTGGTTTACCGATAAGGGGCTGTCGCACGAACAGGCTGCCCAGCTGGTGATGGGGAACATGCAGGATTGCCTGGCCAGTGCACGGCACCAACCGAAGGCCAGCCTGGATGTGCTAGGAAAGGCTATCGCTACGTCAGGGACGTTTACGGCGGCGGGTCTGGAGGTGCTCAGAAACAACGGCGCGACGCAGGCATGGAGAGAAGCCTTCGATGAGGTGCTGGGCCGGCTGCACAAGGGCTCATAGCGGCGCCTTCAAAAAACGCTGTACATGATCCGGGTCCGGCAGCAGGCAAGTGTCGTACTTGCCAAAAATCCGATAGCGATTGCGTGCAATGCGATCGTAAGCCCAATCCCGTAGACCGCGCGGGATGACGCGTAACAGCAGCAATGCACGCCAGGCGGCAGGCAGTTGCGCGATGAGTTGGAACACCGCGTCCGAGCGCACCCAGTAGTGATGGTCGCGAATGACCAAGAGAGTGTCGAACTGATCCAGGGGCAGCCCCGCCCAGGCGAGCAACGCCTGGCCTTCGGGCGATTGCACCGCTGCCAATCGCACCCGCCGGTGGTGGTCATGGCGGATCAGGAACCTCGCCCAACCGTTGCAGAGCTTGCACACGCCGTCGAACAGCACCACGGTCTCGCCGGGGTTGAGCAGGGGCGCGGGGGAAGGGCGGGTTTGGGAAGCGGGCATGAGTCAAGGTCCAGGCGGCTCGGGATACTGCTGATCATACCTGTCTCCGGCGCTAGGGGACCTGTCGCGTCCTGGGGCGGTTGCGAAGGGGGCGGCACTGCCGGAAATTTCGTCGACTGACCCACCGCTTTCGCAGCCTCGCTGGGGCTCGACAGCTCCCACAGGGGATCGGTTGTGCTGGTTAGAGTCGGGTTGTGCCTGAGGGTGCCATTTCAGCCGTGGCGAAGCTCAACTGTGGGAGCTGTCGAGCCCCAGCGAGGCTGCGAAGGCGGCGGCACTGCTGGCAATTTCCTCGACCGATACACCGCTTTCGCAGCCTCGCTAAAGCTCGACAGCTCCCACAGGGGATCGGTTGTGCTGGTTAGAGTCCGGTTGTGCCTGAGGGCGCCATTTCAGCCGTGGCGAAGCTCAACTGTGGGAGCTGTCGAGCCCCAGCGAGGCTGCGAAGACGGCGGCACTGCTGGCATTTTCATCGGCTGGCCCACCGCTTTCGCAGCCTCGCTAAAGCTCGACAGCTCCCACAGGGGATTGGCTGTGCTGGTTAGGGCTGGGTTGTGCCTGAGGGCGCCATTTCAGCCGTGGCGAAGCTCAACTGTGGGAGCTGTCGAGCCCCAGCGAGGCTGCGAAGACGGCGGCACTGCTGGCATTTTCATCGGCTGGCCCACCGCTTTCGCAGCCTCGCTAAAGCTCGACAGCTCCCACAGGGGATTGGCTGTGCTGGTTAGGGCTGGGTTGTGCCTGAGGGCGCCATTTCAGCCGTGGCGAAGCTCAACTGTGGGAGCTGTCGAGCCCCAGCGAGGCTGCGAAGGCGGCGGCACTGCCGGCATATTCGTCGGCTGACACACCGCTTTCGCAGCCTCGCTAAAGCTCGACAGCTCCCTCAAGGACTTACCGCGACAGCAACGGCTCCGCGTCTTTTTCCTCCGTGCCCACGTCGTGCAGGGAAATCCTCGATGTCTCCGGCAGCGCCAACCCGCCAGCCAACGCCAGCAGCGCCACTGCAATCAGGTAAAACGCCGGTGACAGGTTACTGCCCGTGGTACTGATCAACCAGGTCGCGACCAGCGGCGCGGTGCCGCCGAAGATCGTGTAAGCCATGTTGTAGGTAATCGCGGAGGCGGTGTACCGCGTGCGTGTCGGGAAGGTCTCCGATAGCAACGCCGCCGTGACCACGCCACACAACACCGCACCCACCGCCAACAGCATCACGCCGACGATCGACGCCGCGAACGAGCCGGAACTGGCCATCAGGAATGATGGATACACCACCACGATCAACAACACGCACGCGGTCATCACGGTGACCCGACGTCCCACTCGATCCGAATACCACCCCGCCAGCGGGCAAATCGCCGCCGCGAAGATCAATGCAATCAGCGACACCAGCAACGCCATCGCACGGCTAAGCCCACCGGCCACTTGCAGATACGTCGCGAAGTAGGTGGTGAACATATAAAACGACAGCGCCGTCAGTGATACAAAAGCGCCCAGGCAGCAGATCGCCGCACCATGGTTGCGCAGCGTTTCCTTGAGTGGCGAGTGGGCGACTGCGTGCTCTTCCTTCACGGCCTGGAAGGCGGGTGTCTCGTCCAGCTTCCAGCGCAGGTAGAGCCCGACCAGGCCCAACGGTGCGGCGATCAGGAATGGCAGGCGCCAGCCCCAGCTGCCCATCGCTTCGGCAGATAACGACGCTTCCAAGGCGTACGCCACCACGGCGGCGGCAGCGAAGGCGGAAAACGTCGACACCGGCACAAAGCTGCCGTACCAGGCACGTTTGTCACTCGGCGCATGCTCCATCAGATAGGCACAGGCACCGGCGTATTCACCCCCGGCGGAGAAGCCTTGGGCACAACGAATCAGCGACAGAAGAATCGGCGCCGCGACACCAATGGCGGCGTAGGTGGGGAGCAGGCCGATCAGCGTGGTGGCGCCGGCCATCAGCAGGATCGTCATGGCCAGGGTGCGTTTACGGCCGATCCGGTCACCCAGCATGCCAAAGAAAATGCCGCCCAGGGGCCGGAAGGCGAAGGCCACGGCGAACACGGCGAAGGTCTTCAGCAACGCCGCGCTGGCGTCGCCGCTGGGGAAGAATTGCTGGGCGATGGTGGTGGCCAGGAACCCGTAGACGGCGAAGTCAAACCACTCGACGAAGTTACCGATGCCGGCGGCGATGATGACCTTTTTCAGGGTTTGAGGGCTGACCTGTTCGGTGGAGGGGCTCGTCATGGGGGAAGGCCTCGGGATAGCTGGGGGATGACCGATTATCGGTGCAGGCGGTTGGGCGGCGGGGCCCAAAAGAGTCTTCCGCGTAGTCAGCAGCGACTTGATGAGGGAGAAGGAGGCAGGAATTGGGCCAGGTGAGGGGGAGCTAGTGCAGGAACGTTTGTTGCCAGGCACACGCCCCGCGCACGGTTGTTGTCGACCCCGCAGTCCAGTAGCCCGAGGCATCACGGCTTGATGCTGAACTCAAGGCTGTCATGGCAGCGTGTAGGGAGGCCGAGCATCCAGGACGTCGGCCGACGAAATTCGCAGTGGGGTGCAACGGCCAGCGCGGCGTTGGTGGAGTTAGCAGGTGGGCGCACAGTGGCGCCCCCAAGGCCTATTGATGAAACCTTCTCCCCAATGCATCCAGGCGCACCGCAATCGGCGGCAAGCGCTCGCTGCTTCTCGCCAAGGTCTCCACATCGTCGGCGGTGCTTTGCGCAATGCTCTGCACCGACTGCAGCCGCCCGACAATCTCCAGGTTCGCCGAGGTTTGCTCGCGCGTGGTGGTGACAATTCGTCCATTCAGGTCGTCGATGTGGGCGATGTCATTGCCGACCGCGCGTAGCATTTCGACGGCCACCTGGCTGTCTTCCACGCAACGGTCCACGCCCTGGCGGCTGCTGTGCATGGCTTCGACGGCCTGGCGGCTGCCGTGTTGCAGGCCTTCGATGATGGTTTTGATTTCCTGGGTGGACACCGCCGTTCGTTGCGCGAGGCTACGGACTTCGTCGGCGACCACGGCGAAGCCACGGCCTTGTTCGCCGGCGCGGGCCGCCTCGATGGCGGCGTTGAGGGCGAGCAAATTGGTTTGGTTAGCGATGCTGCTGATGACCTCAAGCACGGTGCCGATCTGTTCGGCTTGCACGGCCAGGCCTTGCACGGTTTCGTGGGTGCCGTTGAGGCGTGAGGCCAACTGGGTGATTTCCTGCTGGGCGCGGCCGACGCTTTCCTGCCCGCGCTGGATCTGTTGGCTGGCCTTGCCGGCGTGGTCTACCGCTTGCTCGACGTGCACGGCGATGTGGCCCATGGCGTCCTCCATGCGTTGCATCGAGCCGGTCATCTCGGTGATTTCAGCCAATTGATGCCGCGCGCCTTTTTCCAGGGTGCCACTGGCGCTGGCCAATTCCTGGCCGAGTTGGCCGAGGCCGTGGGAATCGCGGGCGACGCCGTCGATCAGGTGGGTGATCTGCTGCAGGAAGTGGTCGAACCGTTTGGCCAGCGAAACATGCACCTTGCCCTCGCCTTGGGCAGTCTGTGCGCTGAATTGGGAGGTCACCGCGAGCATCTTCTCGAGCATTTCCTGGCCTTCGACCGCTTCGGCCTGGCTGTGCACGGCGAGGTAAAGCAGGGCGACGGTCTCCATCACGACGTAGAACGCATGCACGAACACCATCGTCCAGCCGCCGTGGTGCTCCATCACGAACACCGGGAAGCCTTGATGTTGCAAGGCATGGAACACCACGTGGTGCACGGCGATGGTGGCCGCTGCGACCAGGATTGGCAGCCAGTCACGGTAAAACGTCAGCACCGCCAGTAATGCAAAGATCCCGAAGTGCGATTCGATCACGCCCTGGGCCTGGTTGATATGCAGCGCTGCCATGACCATCAAGCCTGCGCCAAGGGCACAACGCATCACACGGGTGCCACCGATGGCACGGTAGAGCGCGGTCAGCACTACGCTGGTGCCACCGCCGACTATCACGGCCTGCATCAGGGTGTCGTGCCAGAACGCCAGGCCTAGGGAGAACAGGAACATCAGCCAGACCAATGCGAGCATGATGCGGTCGGCTTTGCGGTAGTGCTCGAAAAAACGCGTGCGAGTGGGCATTCACACTTACTCCATGTGGTCTGGCCGAGACAAATCGAGGGGGCAGGTTGGAGCGAATCAGGTTTCTTGGTTTTTATTGGATTCTGTGATGCCAAACGTATATCGGCATCGGGAGGCGGGACTTTAGCAACGGCTACCCGGGCGGGTAGCCGTTATCGGATAGCGGTCAGAAGCTGTATTTAGCCGTGACGCCAAAGCTGCGCGGGTTGCCGTAGGTGTCGGTGGAACCCCAGATCGGGCTGGTGGCGATTGCCGAGTAGTAGGTGCGGTCGAAGATGTTGTTGACGTTCAACTGCAGGTCCAGGTGCTTGTTCACCTGGTAGCCGGCCATGACGTCTGCAACGGCATAGCTGCCTTGTTCCAGGCGATAGGTACTGCTATTGGCCAGGACCACATCGTTGTACATGCGGCTCTGCCAGTAGACGTTGCCGCCGATGCGCAGTTTTTCCAGCTGGCCCTGGAACCGGTAGGACGTGGTGAGCTTGAACAGGCGCTCCGGGGTGTCGGTGTCGAAGCGCTGGTTGTCGTTGGCCGAGTTGGTGTCCTTGATGTAATGGGCGCGGGTGTAGGTGAAGCCACCGCCGACTTGCCAGTTTTCAGTGAGCGCGCCTTGCAGCTCAAGGTCGATACCTTGGCTGCGTACCAGGCCGGAGGCCTCATAGCAGGCAGTGATCGGGCATCCCACCTGGCTGTCTGGCAGCGTCGCGCGGTTTTTCTGGTCGATCTGGAACACGGCCAGGCTGGCATTGAGCGCGCCGTTGAAGTATTCGCCCTTGATACCCACCTCGTAGTTTTCGCCGACGATAGGTTCCAGTGGCTTGTCCGAAAAGTCTCGGCTTGTCTGCGGTGTGAAGATGTCGGTGTAGCTGGCGTAGACCGAGTATTGGTCATTCAGGTCATAGATCACGCCGGCGTAGCGCGTGAGATTGCGGGTGACTTTATAGTCGCCGTCGCCCTGGCGGTCATCGTAGTCGTACCAATCCACCCGTGCACCAAGGATCACCTTGAGCGGGTCCGCGAGGTTCAGGCGGGTGGTCAGGTAGACGCCATCCTGAGTGGTGATGCTTTGGCCTTTGCCATCGCGTACGAAGTCCGGCTTTGCGCCATTGAGCGGGTAGTTGGTGTCGTAGGGGCTGTATTCCTTGGACGTAGCGTCATAGATGCGTTTGCTGGTGCCGACCACCACTTCATGGGTGCGGCCGAAGGCTTCGACCGGGCCGCTGAAGTAAGTGTCCAGGCCATATTGCTTATCGTCCTGGTGCGATTGGTAGGCGGTACGCGCAAGGGTGGTCTGGTAGCGCGATTGGTAGGTGCCGGTGAATACGCCGTCCAACTGTGATGACGAACCGGCGATATTGAGTTTCCAGCCGTTGTCGAAGCGATGTTCGATGTCACCAAAGACGGTGTCGATGGTCAGCTTCTTGTTTTCCCAGTCAGAGCCGGGGTTGGTGGAGCGGGGCAGGTTCAGGTGGTGGCCATCGGTGCCAATGGGCAAACCGCCCCAGAAGAAGTTGGTCTGGTCTTCCTGGCGCGAAAAGCCCAGGGTGGCCGTGGTGTTTTCGCTGAGGTCGGCTTCGCCGATGGCGTAGAAAAGACCGTGGTCGCTTTCTTCTCCCTTGCGGAAACTGTTGGCGTCGCGATAGGAGCCCACTACGCGGCCGCGCAAGGTGCCGCTGTCATTCAGGGCGCTGGAGGCGTCGAACTCGCCGCGATAATCGTCCCAGCTACCGGCGGCACCAGTGATCGACACCTGCGGTGTGGCAGTGGGGCGCTTGCGCACGAAGTTGATCGCCGCCGAAGGGTTACCGGCGCCCGTGACCAGGCCGGTGGCGCCGCGAATCACTTCCACACGGTCGAACATCGCCAGGTTGGGCTGCACGCTGTTGGCGTAGCCGGAATAGGAGCTGGGGATGCCGTCGAACATCATGTTGTCGATGTCGAAGCCGCGCGAGCTGTACGTCTGGCGCCCTGGGCCGCTGGATTGGCTGAGGAACAGGCCGGGGGTGTTCTTGACCACGTCGTTGACGCTGGTCATTGCCTGGTCGTCCATGCGTTGACGGGTAATGACCGTGACAGCCTGTGGCGTCTCGCGCATCGTCAGGGGGAGCTTGGTGGCGGTGGCCATCTCGCCGGTGGTGTAGGACTGCGTGCCTTCAGTGGTCTCTCCGAGCTGTTCACTGCTTATCTGGGTAGCGCCCAGCTCCAGTGGCACGGCCTTTTGCGCATCAGCGGCGAACACTGCTTGAGAGCTTGCAAGACAGACGGCCAACGCCATCAAACTGGGTGAAAAACCTTTGCCGCTGAGTTGTTGCACAGACATGGACCTGACTCTCCCCGAACGCTGTCCTTAGCGAATAATAAAGATGTTGATAATTATTCGCATCAGTGTGCCAGATCGAACTGTCGGGAAAAAGACTTTGGTGAGAATTAGTTAACGAATTTTTCACATCAGGAATGGGAGGGGTATGGCTACTGCCTTCACGCAGTAGCCCCTGTGTCGACGCTCATTCACGCTTCGAAATAGCCACTCGGCTCGTTGCCTTCACCTCACGCAACGCCAGGCTCGACTGTATCGACGCAATCCCCAACTGCCGGCGCAGCACGCTCTCGACAAACTCGCTGTAGCTGTCCAGGTCTTGCGCCAGGACCTGCAACAGGTAATCCGCATCGCCCGTGATCTTGTGGCACGACAACACCTGCGGCAGCTCCTTCACCACGGCCTCGAAGGCGTCTGGCGCATGGTCGGTATGGATCGCGAAACGCACGTGGACGAACGCCATGATGTCGAGCCCGAGCATCTTGCGGTCCAGGTTGGCCTGGTAGTCCTTGATCACGCCTTCTTCTTCCAGGCGTTTGCGTCGGCGCCAGCAAGGCGTGAGGCTCAGGGACAGACGTTCGCTCAGTTGCGCGTTGGAAATACTGGCGTCTGCCTGCAGCAGGGCGAGGATGGCGAGATCGGTGTCGTCAAGAGCGACCTGTTTGGATTTATTTTTCATAATTCGGCTCGGAATGGCAAGAACGTCCCGATAACGCTAACAGTGACGCAACTAAAAGCAAAGAAAGCCCGGCGTTGCCAGAACAAAATAGACCTGTCTTTTACTGGCGGATGCCCCACATGTTGACTGTTTTCAGCGAAGCCCACCGTTTGCACCATGGCACCGAACTCAAGGATGGCGTGCTCAAGCCCTCGTTCGAACAACCGAGCCGCGCCGACACCGTGCGTGACCGCGTCAGGCAAGTTGGCCTGGGCGATATCATCGCGCCGCGCCGTTTTGACCGCGCCTGTTACGTCGCCGCCCACAGCGAGCGTTACGTGGCGTTCCTGGAAACCGCCTGGGCCGAATGGACCGCCATCGGTCGCACGCATGACGCGTTGCCCCTGGTGTGGCCGGTACGTGACCTGGCCAACCAGCAGGTGCCGGATTTCATTGACGGCAAGCTCGGCTTCTTTGCCATGGACGCCGGTTCGCCGATTACGCGCACCACGTGGGATGCGGTCAGGACCAGTGCCGATATTGCATTGACCGGCCTGGCGCTGCTGGACGAAGGCCACAACAGCGCCTTCGCCCTCTGCCGCCCACCGGGCCATCATGCCGCGCGTGAATACATGGGCGGCTATTGCTACCTCAACAACGCCGCGATTGCCGCGCAGCAGGCCATCACCCAAGGCGCCAAGCGCGTGGCGGTGCTGGATGTGGATTTCCATCACGGCAACGGCACGCAAAATATTTTCTACGACCGTGCGGACGTGATGTTCATCTCCTTGCACGGCGATCCGGCGGTGTCCTATCCGTATTTTTCCGGCGCTCGCGGTGAGCGTGGCGCAGGGGCCGGGGAGGGGTTCAACCTGAATTACCCGTTGCCAAAAAACACCAGCTGGGCCGAGTACCGAACCGCCCTGATCGACGCTTGCCAGCAACTGCGTCGCTTTGCGCCTGAAGTGCTGGTGATCTCCCTGGGCGTGGACACCTTCAAGGACGACCCCATCAGCCACTTCCTGCTCGACAGCCAGGACTTCCTCGGCATGGGCGAAATCATCGCCAGCGTGGGCGTGCCCACGTTGTTCGTGATGGAAGGCGGCTACATGGTCGACGAGATCGGCATCAACGCCGTCAACGTGCTGCACGGCTTCGAAAGCAACACCCCATAACACCACCAGCACTCGACTTTTCTTCTGCCAAAACTCAAAAACATAACAAGAGGTTTTGTGATGAAAACAACCACGCCTGGGCTGTGTGAAAAGCCCGCGTTGCAACGCACCCTGAGCAACCGCCATATCCAGTTGATGGCCATGGGCGGTGCGATCGGCACCGGCCTGTTCATGGGCTCCGGCAAGATCATTGCGTTGTCCGGTACTTCGATCATCCTGATCTACATGATCATCGGGCTGTTCGTGTATTTCGTGATGCGCGCGATGGGTGAGCTGTTGCTGTCCAACCTTGACTTCAAGAGCTTCGCTGACTTTGCCGGTGCGTACCTGGGACCACGCGCGGCGTTCTTTCTCGGCTGGTCGTACTGGCTGAGCTGGAGCGTGGCCGTGGTGGGGGACGCGGTGGTCGTCGGCGGTTTTTTCCAGTACTGGTTTCCCCATGTGCCGGCCTGGATGCCCGCCGTGGGCATGCTGTTGACGCTGTTCGCGTTAAACGTGCTGACGGTCAAGCTGTTTGGCGAAGTGGAGTTCTGGTTCGCGATCATCAAGATCATCGCCGTGGTGACCCTGATCAGCGTGAGCCTGGTGCTGATCGCCAGCTCGTTTGTCTCGCCCACCGGCGTCACCGCGTCGTTGAACCACTTGCTGGACAAGCAGGCGGCGTTTCCCAACGGCCTGTTCGGCTTTTTCGCCGGGTTCCAGATGGCGATCTTTTCCTTCGCCGGTACCGAGTTGATCGGCACGGCCGCCGCTGAAACCCGCGCGCCGGAGAAGACGCTGCCCAAGGCGATCAACTCGATCCCGCTGCGCATCATCCTGTTTTATGTACTGGCCCTCGCGTGCATCATCGCGGTGACGTCATGGCAGCAGGTCTCGCCGAGCAAGAGTCCGTTCGTGGAGTTGTTCCTGGTGGCAGGCTTTCCTGCCGCAGCAGGCATCGTCAACTTCGTGGTGCTGACGTCGGCCGCCTCTTCAGCCAATAGCGGGGTATTTTCTGCCAGCCGCATGCTGTTCGGCTTGGCTGACCTGGGGGACGCGCCAGGGATCTTCCGGCGCCTGTCGACCAGTAGCGTGCCGTTTATCAGCCTGGCATTCACCACCTTGCTGATGCTGTTGGGGCTGGTGTTGCTGTTTGTGGTGCCGGAGGTGATGACCGCCTTCACCATCGTGTCGACGGTGTCGGCGATCCTGGTGATCTTTACCTGGTCGACGATCCTGGCGTCCTACATCGCCTACCGCAAACAGCGCCCGGAATTGCACGCCAAATCCCTCTACAAGATGCCGGGCGGAGTACCGATGGCCTGGTTTTCCCTGGCGTTCATGGCGTTCGTGCTCGGCTTGTTGGCGCTGCGGCCGGATACACGCCTGGCGCTGTGCGTGATGCCGGCCTGGTTTATCTGGCTGTGGATCGCCTATTCGTTCTCACGCTATAAGGGCGCCCACTGGGTGAAGACGACACGCTCGATCACAGGTGATCCGCGTCAATGATCGCCTTGGCAAACGCCTCGGGTGCTTCCTGAGGCAAGTTGTGGCCGATGCCACCCTTGACCAGGCGGAACGCATACTTGCCGGTGAAGCGCTTGGCGTAGTCCTCGGGTGCCGGGTGCGGGGCACCGTTGGCGTCGCCTTCGAGGGTGATGGTGGGCACGCCAATGGACGGTGCCTGGGCAAGTTTCTGTTCCAGCGGGGCGTACTGCGTCTCGCCCTGGGCCAGGCCCAGGCGCCAGCGGTAGTTGAACACGGTGATCGCCACGTGATCCGGGTTTTCCAGGCCTTTGGCACTGCGGTCGAACGTGGCGTCATCGAACTTCCATTGCGGCGATGCCAGTTGCCAGATCAGCTTGGCGAAGTCGTGGGTGTTTTTCTGGTAACCCGCAGCGCCGCGCTCGGTGGCGAAGTAGAACTGATACCACCATTGCAATTCGGCCTTGGGTGGCAACGGGTTCTTGCCCGCGGCCTGGTTGCCGATCAGGTAACCGCTGACCGACACCAAGGCCTTGACCCGCTCCGGCCACAACGCCGAGACAATGTCCGCCGAGCGCGCGCCCCAGTCGTAGCCGCCGAGTACGGCTTGCTGGATCTTCAGCGCGTCCATGAAGTCGATCACGTCAGCGGCCAGCGCCGCCGGCTGGCCGTTGCGCAGGGTTTTATCCGAGAGGAAACGGGTGTCGCCATACCCCCGCGCGTACGGGATCAGCACGCGATAACCCTGGGCCGCCAGTAGCGGGGCGACCTGGGCATAGCTGTCGATATCGTAGGGCCAGCCGTGCAGCAGGATCACCGCTGGGCCAGTAGCCGGCCCGACCTCGGCGTAGGCCACGTCCAGCAGCCCGGCCTTGACGTGCTTGAGGGCGCCGAAGCCGGCTTGAGGGCTGACGACGGCTTTGGTCGGCGCCTCGGGCATTTCCGCATGGGCCACGCCAAGCAGGCCCAGAGGGAGCAGGGCAAGGGCCAGCGAGAGGGAAGTGCGTTGGGTACGGCGGGTCAACTGAGCGTGCATGGCGAGCCTCCTGCGGCTTGATGTGTGCCTGGTGTCAGTTGAACGCCGGGCTGTATCTGGCCTGTTTCAGGAAACTCGCTGAGTTAAAGACGGTGTATCGCAGTGGGCCCTGTACACACTGCGATACAAACCTAGAACGCGACCCTGACACCCACGGTGCCTTCGCGCCCGTTGTAGGGGTTGCTATCGAGGTTGCGGTTGTAGCCCACTTCGCCGTACAGGTTCACGTCGTGAGCGATCTGCAAGGTGGCCCCCAGGCTGACGTCCATGGTGGTGGATTTTTGCTCGGTGTCGATGCGGGTGGCGTGGTTGTAGGTCACACTGTTGTCGCCGGCGCTGGCGTGCCAGGCGTTGGCGCGCACATAGGGCTGCAAGGGCAGGCCAGCGACGGTGTAGTCAGCGCGTAACCGCACACCCAGGCGTGTCGTCACGCTGGTGTCGGCGTCGTACGTGACGTCGGAAATACCATCGTTCTGGGTATCCAGCCGGGTCTTGCCAATGATGAGTTGAGCTTGGGGTTCCACTGTCCAGGTATCGGTGGCCTGGAACGGCCAGCCGACTTCAGCGGATGCGGTGACGTTATGCCCTCCGGTATCCATCTTCACACCACGGTCCGATTCATTGTTGCCGTCGAAGCGGGTCCCCGTCAGCACCAGGTCAACATACGCCTGGTTGGCACCGATCAGTGTCCAGTAAGCGCCCAGGCTGTCACCGCGCAAGGTGGTGTTGCCTGCGTCCCTGTCCTGCCAGCCACCACTGAAGCCTTTGACGTTGCCATTCAGGGTGCTATGACCGACGAAGAAACCGGCACGTTGGGTCTGGCCACGGCTATTGGTGTTGGCGTAGATGTCAGTGCCCACCTGGAAGCCCGTGATCGTGCTGTCCAGTGTCGGGCTGACCGTGCCAGCAAAACCCTGGCGACTGCTGTTGCCGTAGACCCGGCCCCACCCGGCAGGGAACGCCCCCGTGTTTAGCTGCTGGCTCTGGTCACCCATGCGCTCGTGGTACGTTCCCAGCATGGCCCGCACAAGCTGGTCGGCAGCCGGAAACAGTACTGCGTAGATCGGCACTTCCTGGCGGTAGATGGGGATCGGTGTGTCGCCTGGATTGTCGGGTAGGGGGAGCTCACCGGGGCCCGGTACGGGGAGGATAACAATCGGGCCTGGCGGCTCTACCGGGACAGTGGAGCGCAGGTAGTAGTTGTCTGCCGTGCCGGCCGTTACGCCGCCCTTGAATAACCGGTAATCGAAGGCGCCGGCAGAGACCGGGCCTGCCAGGGTGAAGGCACTGGCGCTGCCGGTGGCGCCGTTGAGTGCCTGCACCACTTGGATACCGTCCTGCACGGTCGCCGCCCCCGCACCGCCCAGGTTGGTCACGCCGATTGCGGTGGTGCCGCCGAAGGTCCCTTGGTCAATCACCAGTTTGTCGCTGGGCGAACCGTCGCCCCCCAACACGCTCTGCAGCGCAAGACGCCCGCCATTGCCGGTGTAATTGCCCCTGATGGTCAGTGTGTCGCCAGCGCTGGCGCTGCCAGTGGTCATGTCGATCGTGCCGCTGTTGTTGACGTTGACTCTCTGGCCGGCGGTAAAGGCTTCGATGACGCCCGCACTGGCCAGCAACCTGCTCGTGCCGTCCACTTCCAGCCGGCCGGTGCCGGTGTCACTGTCACCCAGCTTGAGCGTACCGCCCAGCGTCAACTCGGAACCGTTGTCCAGCTGGACAGTTTCCCAGTTGGTCAACAGGCCCGGGTCCCCGGCCTTGGTGTTGTCCAGGGTGAGTTTGTCGTTGCCCAGGCCGCCATCCAGCAGCTGCGCCGCAGCCAATTGCGAACTGACCAGGTTCTGCAGCAACGCCGTATCGTCACCCGCGCCCATGAGTACAAAGGAATGGATATTCCCGCCCGTCCACATGAACTGGTCATTGCCGAAACTGAGCAGGACCTGACCGTTGACGTCGCCACCTGACACGCTCACCTCATCGTTTCCGCCGCTGACGCTGATGTTGCCCCCTACAAACGCCGTGCCCGAGATCAGGATGGTGTCGTTGCCGAAGCCGGTGACAAGGTTGCCGATGATGCGTCCGCCCGACATATCAAACAGGTTGTTATCGAGTTTCATATCGACGCGGCCAATGCTGCCACCGGTCATCCTGGCCCGGTCACCGTCCTCGAATGCGCCGGTGATCGTGCCGCCGCTCATGAAAAAATCGTCCAGGCCGTCACCCTGTTCAAGCAGTGCGATGGTGCCTCCACTCATGGAAAAACTATCGATACCCGCCCCTTGGCGCACGGCCCCCGCTTGGCCGCCACTGATCTGTGCCACGTCCACGCCCGCGCCTTGAGTCACGGACCCTGTGATGCTGCCCAGATTGAGCCGAAAGATATTCGCACCGTCGCCTTGGTTGAGATTCCCATCGATCCCGGCGCTTGGCCCATTCACATCCACAAGATCGTTGCCGGCGCCGAAGTCCACGTTGCCGGTCACCCGGCCTGTCGCCGTGATATCGAGGGTATTGTTACCCGCCGCGTCGGTAAAACCCGGCGCCGTCGCGCTGTTACAGGTGGAAGTGTCGTCACCGCCGGTGTTGTTGATGGTGCACGCCCCATAGGAAGCGAGCGGCAACACCGCGAGCGCAGTGAAGTAAACCCAGGAAAGTGTCCGTGTGTGCATGATCCGTCCTCACGAGAGGGGAATATCGTCCCGGCACTTGCAACGGCAAGTGCGGGCCAGACCATGACAACGTGACGCACGATACGGATCAGGGGACAGCGGTTACCCGTTTCTGAAAACACCGGCCAAGGCAAAGGGTTGGCATGGCTTTCTCGACTGCACGTGAACCCGTGCAGCGCTTTTTCCACCATAGCCACACATCTGGCACGCCGCTACTGTCAGAAATAACAGGTCGGGATCAGAGGGGGGTTACGAAAGCACGATCTCATAAGGTTCGCGCATTCGCTCCAGCAACACCTGGGCCAGCATCGGCGCCAGGCCGATTTGCGGGTCTCCGGCCAACTGGCTGGCGTAAGCGTGGGCAGCGTGCAGTTTGCGCGCCACGCTCCACGTGTCCAGGCGCACCTTGCGCGCCCGTTGCCAGGGAATGATCGCCCCTTCACGGGCGGGCCAGTGCCAGGCCCAGATTGGCAGTTCATACAGCTGCGCGCCCACCAGGCAGCAGGCCTTGGCGCTGGCACGGCCGACCGCGTCATGGTCGTCATTGCCGTCATTGCGCCAGGTGCTGAACACCACATCACCGGGCTGCAGGTAGCGCGCGATGAATTGGCTCAGTTGCGGTTCGCGGGCGGCGAGGCCGTTATCGCAAAACCCGCCGCGAATCCACTTCAGGCTGTGCAGCGGCATGCCCAGGCGACGCAGGGCCTCGGCGCTTTCCTGGGGCCGGACCACGCTGAGGCGGCTGGCTGGCCAGACATTGGAACCTGGGTGGCTGGCGCTGCCGTCCGTGATCGAGATCAACTGCAACGGGTGTTCCAGGGTGCTGAGTAATTGCAGCAGGCCGCCGCAGGCCAGTACTTCGTCGCCAGGATGGGGTGCAATCACCACCACACGTGCGCCCGGTGGCACCAGTGAGGTAGGCGTGATGGGAGGGATCTGCGCCAGCTGCGGGGCGCTGTTCCAGATTTGCGCAGGGCCGCGACGGCCGTCGCTTAAGGAAGCAAGCTTCATGGGGGTTCACATCCTTGTCAATTGACGCTGGGTCGTGCCCCGTTGACGGGACGACTCTCTTTTATCCACCACAGACTCCGCCGCAGTGGTTGCACGGCATCCCAACCCTGGAATGCCAGCAAGGCCTACTCAGCATAGACAAGGATCGGCTGGTTTTACATTCTGTAACGCGGTTTTTTTAAGTGGCGTGCATCAGGCTTTTCAAATAATCGCCGAACCCACCCTGTGCGCGGGCGTCCAGGCGCGCACTGGTGATCACTTGCGGGGTGTGACTCCAGGCGATAGACGCACCACACAACTCAAGGTTGCGCACCAATTGCACGTCCTCATGGCACGCGAGGGGTTCGAACCCCCCGGCGCGCACGTAGGCACTAGCGCTCACGCCCAGGTTGGCGCCGTGGATGTGCCGATGACCGTCGCGCGCCTCGTACCCCTGGTGGTAACGGATCTGCGCCGCAGGCTCGAAACCTTCGCTCCACGCATCCACCGTGACAGTGCCGCATACCGCATCCACGCCCAGCGCCAGTTGAGCGACCAGCCAATCGGGCGCCACCCGGCTGTCGGCGTCGGTGCAGGAGATCCAGCGTGCGCCCAGATTGAGCAGGTGCCGTGCTCCCACGCCCCGCACATGCCCGACATTGCGTGCCTGGGCTTCCAGGCACTGCACCGGAAAGGACCGGGCAATGGCGGCGCTGCCATCGGTGCAACTGTCGAGCACTACCAGGATAGTCACTGCCTCTCCCAACAAACCCGGGTGGCGAGCGGCGACACGTGCAGCCTTCAGGCAGTCGCCCAGCAACGCCTCTTCGTTATGCACCGGAATCAGGATGCCGATCATCGCAGGCCGTCGAGAGTGGCGACTGAGGTGCCATCGCGGCTCCACAGGTCGAGCAGGAAGTCGTGTTCGTGATGGCTGGCGACCCGCGGCATATCCAGGCGGTGGTGGAGCAAGACGTGCACCTGTTCGGCGGTTTGCGGGCAACCTTCGATAGGTGGGCGCCAATGACACGCCAGTACCTGGCCGTCGGCGGTCAGCGAGGCCCGGGCGCGGTCGATCAGTTCGCACAGGTCGTCCGCGTCGAGGTAGTAGCACAACTCGCTCAACACGATCAGCTCGAACTGCCCCGCAGGCCACTGCTCGGGCAACCGGCTTTGCTGCACGTCGGCCTGCGGGAAACCCACTAACCGACTGCGTGCCAAGGCCACGGCCGCCGAGGCGGTGTCGCAGCTCAACAGGCGATCGCAGCGCGGCGCCAGCTCGAAGCTCAGCTCGCCATTGGCGCAGCCGGGCTCAAACACCGAGGCATAGCGAGGCCGCGTGAGCATGGCCAGCGTCATCGCGCGTTTGCGGCGTTCGTACCAGCGTTGGCGAAAGGCCCAGGGGTCATCGTTTTCGGCGAACAACTGGTCGAAATAAGGCGTGGCCACACTCATACGAACACCACTTCAAAGGGTTGCAACAGGCGCTCCACCACATACGGCGCAAGCACAGGGGGCAGGCCGATCTGCGGGTCGCCTTCCAGCTGGCTGGCAAATGCATGGATGGCATGGCGCTTGCGGGCCACGGCTTCGCAGGTCAACGGAATCTTGCGCGCCCGGTGCCAGGGCACCAGGCTGTTTTCCGGGGTTGCCCAGTGCCAGGTCCATACCGGCAATTCATACAGGGTCGCGCCGACCGCTTGTGATGCCCTGGCGCTCGCGCGGCCGACGGCCTCGTGGTCGCAGTGGCCATCTTCGCGCCAGGTGGTAAACACCACATCGGTGGGCTTGAGGTAGCGCTGGATAAACGCGGCGAGTTCGTCTTCCCGCGCCGCCACCTGGCTGTCTGAGAACCCCGCGCGCAGCCACTTCAGGCTGTGCAGCGGCAAACCGAGGCGATGCAGGGCCTGCGCAGATTCCTGGGGGCGCACCACGCTCAGGCGCTCCACCGGCCAACGTCGCGAGCCGGGATGACTGGCACTGCCATCGGTCACAGAGATCAACTGGATTGGCCGGCCCAGCGCCGCCAGCCCTTGCATCAAGCCACCGCACCCCAGCACCTCGTCATCCGGGTGCGGAGCGATGATCACGGCGCGGTGACCGTCGGGAACCAATTGCTCGACGCTGATGTGCGGCAGCTCCGCCATTTTCGATGAGGCCTGCCAGTGCTGCAGCGGTGTGCCCTGGCCAACAATCGGATTGGGTTTCATAACTGCCACCTCCCTGTGGCGTCGCCGGCGACGATTTCCCCAAGCCCCGCCAAGTCGCGCTCGGCATGGCTCTGGCGCACGTACACCGGCAGGTCCGCCATCAACTGGGCGAAGTGCGCGTCTTTGCAATAGGGGCCTGCGCCGACCGCACGGCCCACGTGGCGTATCACTTGCTCCACAGTGTCTTCGATGCAGGCGCGGCTCTGCTGCGCCAGTGCCCTGGCGTTGGCCTTCGGTTCACGGTCGATCTGTTCGGCACTGGCGCGCAGCACGCACGCCGCGCTGTTCAAGGCGCTGTCCACGGCGCCGAGGTGGGCGAGGGCATGGGGCTCGGGGCGCTTGCTGCAGTGCTCGCGCAAGACTTCCGCCAGGCGTTGGGCGCCGCCATACCAGCAGGCGGCGATACCAACTCCGCCTTGCCAGAAGCCGGGGCGGGCGAGGTAGTCGCCCGGCCCACCCACCGCCAGCCCCCAAGCGCCGTCGAACACGATCTCGACGCTGCCGGTGGCGGCCATGCCCACGGCGTTCCAGCCTTCGTCGGTCACGGTGATGCCGGGTTGAGCCATGTGCACCGCCACCAACTGCTGGCGATCCTCTTCGTCCCAGGCGGTCAACAACCCATGGCTGACCACCGCCGCGCCGGAGCACCAGGCTTTGCGCCCTTGCACCCGCAGGCGCTGGCCTTCCTGGTGCACACGCACCTTGGCCGTTGGCGGTTCGGCGGCCCACATGCCCCATGTGCTGCCCAAGGGCGGCAAGGGGCTTTGGAGCTCGGCGATAATCGCCAGGGCGTCGGTGTGCCCTTCGAACAGCTTGCACAGCCGCAGATCATGCCCTGCCACCTGGGCCAGGCGACTGAACCGCGTCAGCGTCTGGCCGCTTCCCGGCAACGGCAGTTGGTCCAGGCCTTCCTCCTGGAGCGCCTTCAGGGCCGCGCCCAGGGCTTGCGTATCCGCATAGCTCTGGAAGCCTTGAAGGAATCCATGCAAAGCCATTTCACACCTCGTCTTCGCGCTGCAATTCAAACAGCAGCAGCGAGCGGCCGGTCACCGCGTACTCGTGATCGAAATCAAAGCGTTCCTGGCCGCGCACGGCCGGCTCGTTGGTGTCGAGCATGCACGTCCAGAACTCACCTTCGGGCACCGGTGGCAAACGGAAATTGACCATGTCGTGGTGCGCGTTCACTACCAGCAGCAAGGTGGCATCGGCACCGGGGCGGCGAATGCCGGTCTCCTGGGCGCGGCCGTCCATCAACATGCCCAGGCAACGACCGTGGCTGTCTTGCCATTGCTCGGTGGTCATTTCGTTGCCATCTGGCGCGAGCCAGGTGACATCCTTCACACCGATGTCTTCGTTGTAGTCGCCCACCAGGAAGCGTCCGCGACGCAGGATCGGGTAGGCCAGGCGCAGCTTGATCAGGCGCTTGACGAACTTGAGCAGCGCCTTGCCGTCTTCGTCCAGGTCCCAGTTGATCCAGCCGATCTCGCTGTCTTGGCAGTAAGCGTTGTTGTTGCCGTGCTGCGTGCGGGCGAATTCGTCGCCGGCCACCAGCATGGGAGTGCCTTGGGACAGCAAGAGCGTGGCGAAAAAGTTACGCATCTGGCGCAGGCGCAGTGCGTTGATTTCCGGATCGTCTGTCGGGCCTTCGACACCGTGGTTCCACGACAGGTTGTTGTTGCTGCCGTCCTGGTTGTTCTCGTCGTTGGCTTCGTTGTGCTTGTCGTTGTATGACACCAGGTCGTGCAGGGTGAAACCATCGTGGGCGGTGATGAAGTTCACGGAGCTGTACGGGCGGCGTCCACGGTGGTTGAACATCTCGCCGGAAGCGGTCATGCGTGCGGCGAAGTCGGCCAACTGGCTGTCGTCGCCTTTCCAGAACGCGCGCACGGTATCGCGGAAACGGTCGTTCCACTCCACCCAACCGGGTGGGAAGTTGCCCACTTGATAACCGCCGGGGCCGCAGTCCCAGGGTTCGGCGATCATTTTCAACTGGCGCAGCACGGGGTCCTGGCGGCAGGCCACGAGGAAGCTGTGGCGTTCGTCAAAGCCGTCGCGGTAGCGGCCCAGAATAGTCGCCAGGTCGAAGCGGAAGCCGTCGACGTGCATTTCCGTCGCCCAGTAACGCAGGGAGTCGGTGACCATTTGCAGCACGCACGGGTGACTCAGGTCCAGGGTATTACCGGTGCCGGAATCGTTGATGTAGAAGCGCTTGTCATCCGGCATCAAGCGGTAGTACGAGGCATTGTCGATGCCACGCATCGACAGGGTCGGCCCGCGTTCGTTGCCTTCGGCGGTGTGGTTGTAGACCACATCGAGGATGACCTCCAGCTTGGCTTCGTGCAGGTGCGCGACCATCTCCTTGAACTCGGCGATCTTGCCGCTGGCCAGGTAGCGTGGGTCAGGGGCGAAAAACGCGATGCTGTTGTAGCCCCAGTAGTTGGTCATGCCTTTTTCCAGCAAATGCTGGTCGTTGACGAAGGCATGTACCGGTAGCAGTTCCACCGAGGAAATACCCAACTGGCGAATGTGCTTGAGCACGTCATCTTCCATCAACCCGGCGCAGGTACCGCGCACGGATTCGGCGACCGAAGGGTGGCGCATGCTGATGCCGCGCAGGTGGGTTTCGTAGATGATTGTCCGGTCCCACGGCACTCGCACCGGCTGGTCGTTGCCCCAGGTGTGTGCCGGGTCGATCACTTTGCATTTGGGCACGAAGGGTGCGCTGTCGCGTTCGTCGAAACTCAGGTCGTCGTCCGGGTGGCCGATGGTGTAGCCGAACAGCGCCTCGGACCATTTGAGTTCGCCCACCAGCTGTTTGGCGTAGGGGTCAATCAGCAGTTTGTTGTGGTTGAAACGATGGCCGTTCGCCGGGTCGTACGCACCGTACACGCGGTAGCCGTAAATCAGCCCGGGATGGGCGTCGGGCAGGTAGCCGTGGAAGGTTTCGTCGGTGTATTCCGGAAGTTCGATGCGCTCGAGCTCAACTTCGCCGGAGTCATCGAACAGGCACAGCTCCACCTTGGTGGCATTGGCCGAAAACAGTGCAAAGTTGACGCCCAGTCCGTCCCAGGTGGCGCCAAGCGGGAAGGGCAAACCTTCACGAATCCGCGACGGCTCGTTGCCCGGCGTCGATGGGGTTTTATCGGGTTTGCTCATTGAGTTGCTCCTGCAAAGGTCTTTTTTCAGGCCGAACGCGGCCGTGCTGACGAAATTTCAGCTGACAATCTGGAAAATGAAATCACCTCTTGCCGACGGCGCCGGCAAGAGGCTTGGGTTCAAGGCTTGGGCTTTTTCGGTGCCGGCGGTTTCTTCGCGGCCGGTGGCGCTGGTTTACTGGCAGCCGGCGCGGAGGGCTTGGCTTTCGCGGGGGGCTTGGGGGCACTTGGCTTGGGCTTGGCTGCGGCCTTGGGCTTGCTCGGCGTCAACGCTTCGGCTTCTGCCAGCTTGCGTGCCATCTCCCAGTGTCGTGCGTCCTCGCCGTGGGGTTTGCCTTCAGACTCCCAGATCTGATGCGCCAATTCGCGTATGCGTTTGTCTTCAGTACTCATCACAATGCTCCTCACAGAAAATTTCAGCTTTCTTGATCATCAGGATTGATAAAGACATTGACCGGGAAATCCCCCAGGGCAGTGCTGATCAACAGCTCCTTGTCTGGTGTGACTGCGCCTGTATGAAAAAGTCCCTTCCAGTTTTGAGTTGGTACGGCGAACGGTAATTTCACCCGCGTATCGCCCCAAACCTGCGCATTGATCTGGGGATGCACACCGTTTTCAAGCAGGTCATGCGACCAGCGTGGCACCACCACTAGCAGGCGTTTGCCTTGATGTTCGCGACAGAAAGCGACGACCCGTTCGGCGTGTGTGCCGACCACTTCCAGCGGCGTATAGGCGCCGTTGCGGAACAGCTCGGGATGGGCTTTGCGCAAGGCCAGTACCTGAGCGATCAACGCCTGCTTGATACGCCCGTCGCGCCAGTTGAACAGCAATTCGCCGATGTCGGGTGGGGTGTCCAACGCCTGTTGCCGCGCATTGAAATCCACCGGACGGCGGTTGTCCGGGTCCACCAGGCTGAAGTCCCAGAACTCATCGCCCTGGTACAGGTCCGGCACTCCCGGCACGGTGATGCGAAGCAAGGATTGCGCCAGGCCGTTGAGCGCACCGGCGGGGGCAATCGCCTGGGCGGCGTCGCCGATGGCGCTGCGCAGTGCATGGCCTTCCTCACTGAGCAACAGCCGTGACAGGAAGGCTTCGACGCCTTGCTCATACGCCTCGTTGGGCGCGCTCCAGCTGCTTTGCAATTTGGCTTCGCGCAGGGCTTTCTGCTGCCACTGCCACAGGCGCTGCTGATAGCCTTCAAAGTCAGCGCCCTGGTCCAGCGGCCAGCTGCCCAGCAGGACTTGGTAGAGAATCAATTCATCGCCGGCTGAGGGCGCGTTGGCATCGACCCGCAATGGCGCGGCGAGGGTGCGCCAATGCTCCACCTGCTCGACGTACCACGGCGCGCACTCACTGAGCACGGCCAGGCGCGCGCGGGTGTCTTCACCGCGCTTGTGGTCGTGGGTGGCGGTGGCCAGCAGGTTGACCGGGAAGGCCTGCAGGCGCTGCTGGTTGACCTCGTGAAAATCAGCCAGTGGTGCGCTGAATTGCTCAGTACTGAAGCCGACGTCGTTGCGCGACAGCAACACCGCCGAACGATAGAACGCGGTATCTTCCACGGCCTTGGCAGCGGCGGGCGAGGTCAGCTGCTGGAAGCGCACGCACGCATGCTTGAGGATCTTGCGCTCACGGCCCACCGGGCGATTGCGCCACGGCTCCCCACCCAGCCAGTTTTCCAGGTGCTCCAGTACCGGCCAGTCGCCTTCGCCCAAGGTCGTGCGAGCGCCGTCCATGGCCTGCTGGAAGACCGTGTCGTCGGCAGCACTGCGGCCGCGCGCGCTGATGTAGGTGCGGTACACCGGGAAGTGCACGATCAATTCCTGCAACGCCCGGCGGATGGCGCCGAGGGTCAGGTCACGGGTCATCACATCGTCGCGGGCCACTTGCAGCAGGGCCTGGGCCACGCTTTCAAAATCGCCGCCGAGGGAGCCATTGAGGATCTGCTGGCGTGCCAGCCGTGCTTCTTCGATAAACGCCGAAGGTCGTTCGCTGTGGTGGGTCCACAACTCGGCCAAGGGCGCGAAGCCGTCCGGGTGATGTTGCAGCAGCGACAGCTGGTTCATGAATTCGTAGCCGGTGGTGCCGTCTACTTGCCAGTCTTCACGCAGGGTTTCGCCTTCGCCGAGGATTTTCTCGACGAAGATCGGCAAATGCCGCTCGGGGGACAACGCATCCACGCGACGGCGTAGCTTGCGGCAGTAACCGCGCGGGTCGGCCAGGCCGTCGATATGGTCGATGCGCAGGCCATCCACCAGGCCTTCGCTGATCAGTTCGAAAATCTTGCCATGGGTGGCTTCGAACACCGCGGTGCGCTCCACGCGCAGACCGCCGAGTTCGTTGACATCGAAAAAGCGCCGCCAGTTGATGTCGTCCGCCGCCGTGCGCCAGCTGGCCAGGCGATAGGCTTGTTGTTCCAGCAGGTTGTGCAAACGCTTGAAACCTTCAGGCTGGCGCCCGTCGAAGGCACTCAAGCGCTGCTCAATCGCAGGCATTACCTCAGTGGCGCGCTCGGCCAGCGCTTGCTTGAGCCACGCCGCTTCATGGTAGGCGTCGTCCTGGTAGGCGAGGGCACCGAAGCGCTCGGCCAGCGGCTGGAGCAGCGCGTCATTGCCCAGGATCGCTGCGTAATCCCTTGGGCAGATGGGGAAGCGGTGTTCGTAATGCTCGACGTAGAACGTGCCGTGGCCGGCATCGAACTGCAAGGTCAGGGTGCCCGTCTGCAGGGCTTCGCCGTAGTCACTGCCGAGGAACGGCATCAGCAACTGACCCTTGAGCAAAGGATCGGGCGAATGCCACTGGATATCGAAGAACTCGCTGTAGGGGCTCATTCGCCCCCATTCCAGCAGGTCCAGCCACCAGGGGTTGTCGGCACCGCCCACGGCCATATGGTTGGAGACGATATCGAGGATCAGGCCCATGTCGTGTTCACGCAACGCGGCAACCAGACGGCGCAGGGCCGGCTCACCGCCGAGTTCCGGATTGACGCTGGTGGGGTCGACCACATCGTAGCCGTGCATGGAGCCGGCCCGGGCACTGAGCAGTGGCGAGGCATACAGGTGGCTGATCCCCAGCCGGGCGAAATACGGCACCAGGGGCACCGCATCGTCGAGGGTAAAACCTTTATGGAATTGCAGGCGCTGGGTAGCGCGCAGGGGCAGTGCTTTCATCGGTCACGCTCATAGGCTTGGTTGCGCGCGACGGCCAACAGTTCGAGGCGGCGGGCGGCGCCGGCATTGTCGAGCAGGCTGGACGCCTCACCCGGCAGGCGGCGGCGCCAATTAGGATGGGTGTCGGTGGTGCCAGGCAGGTTGGCCTGCTCTTCCACGCCGAGGGCGTCCTCCAGCGGCAGCAGCACCAGGGGCGCGCGAGTGTGGCCCAGGTAGCGCACGCTGGCGTCGATCATATGGTCGGTTTCATTGCGAATTTCTTCGACGAAGTTCTGCGGGTCCTGGCTCAAGGCCTGGCGCAGGGCCTGGCGTTCGCGCAGGCGGTGCTCACTCCATTGCTCCACGGTCGGCGCATCGATCAGGCCCAGCTGAATGTTCCAGTCGATATCGCGGCTGTGCCACCAACCGTTGAGGGTGGGCAAGTCGTGGGTGCTGGTGGTGGCGAGGGCGTCGTCGGGCCAATCGAGGATCGGCCTGAACTGGCCATCGTGGTTTTGCTCGAACAGCAGCACACGCATGCCCAGGATCGAGCGGGCGATCAGTTTTTCGCGCAGGCCATCCGGCACTGTGCCCAGGTCTTCACCAAGGACGATGGCCTGGTGACGGTGGGATTCCAAGGCCAACAGCCGCAGCAGGTCGTCCACCGGGTAATACAGGTAGGCGCCTTCCTTGGGCGAGGCGTCCATGGGGATCACCCACAGGCGCTGCAGGCCCATCACATGGTCGATACGCAAGCCGCCCGCATGCGCGAAGTTGGCACGCAGCATCTCGATGAAGGCCCGAAAGCCATGGCGCTTGAGGCCTTCGGGGGAGAACGCGGATATGCCCCAGCCCTGGCCGGCACGGTTGAGAATGTCCGGTGGCGCACCGACGGTGAGGTTGGCGAGCAATTCATCCTGGCGGCTCCAGGCTTGGCTGCCACCGCCGTCGGCGCCAACGGCCAGGTCGGCGATCAAACCGACGCCCATGCCACTGCCGCGCGCGGCTTGTTGCGCGCGCTCAAGGCACCGGGCGATCAGCCATTGGCTGAAGGCGAAGTAGCCGATCTCATCGCGGTTGTCTTCGGCGAACTGCGCCAGGGCCGGGCTCTGCGGAGTGCGCCAGTCTTCAGGCCAATGACGCCAGTCGAGCTCTTCACCCGCTGCTGCGCGGGCCGCTTGCACGGCTTCGAAGCGGCAGTGGTTTTCCAGGGCTTCACCGCCAGCCTGACGGAAACTCTGGAAGTCGGCGTGTTGAGGGTGGTGACCGTGGCGGAAGTCTTCATAGAGCGCACGCAACAACCGCTGCTTGGCCTTGGCGGCAGCCGGCCAGTCGATCAGGCTGTGTTGCTCCAGGTCGTGCAACTCGTCCGCAAGCCCGCTTGCCTCGATGGCATTGCGCACTTCGCGTTCACCGAGGATGCAGCCCGGCGAGGCGTACAGACTGTTTAGGAACAGCCGGCTGGATGGTGAATAGGGGCTGTAGCGCCCGGTGTCGGCGCTGAACATTGCGTGCATCGGGCTGATCGCCAGGGCTTCGGCGCCACGCTCAGCCGCTGAACGCGCCAGGTGCTCCAGGGCCAGGGTGTCGCCAAAGCCGCCATCGCCCAGGCGACGCAGGGCATACAGTTGCGCGCTCAGGCCCCAGGCGCGCGCGGGCTGGGTGTCGACCGCTTCGGCGACGCTGTAGCAGTGCGTCGGCGCGACGGCCAGGGTGAAGGTCTGGTCGGCGATGTGCACCTGGTGATAGCCGAGGGCAATGACGCCGGGCATGACGGCGTTGCCGTCGAGCCGCAGTTCCAGGGTTTCGCCGTCTTCGAGGCTGACCCGACACGGGGTGTCCGGTTCGAAGTAACGGGCCAGGTCCAGGCCTTCTCCGCTGTCGATGGTCAGCAGGGGAGGCAGGTGTTTATCGTGTTGCACCTGCTCCAGTTCGAGCAGGCTGGCGTCAATCTCGGCATCCGTGTCGGCCGGGTGGCCCAGGCCTTTGAGAACGGCGCGCAAGGCGTCGGGTTTCACACGTTGCGGACGGCCGTTTGCGTCGATCCAATCGACGGCCAGGCCCGCTCGGCTGGCGAGGATTTCCAGGTTCGCGTCGCTCAAGGGTGCTCTCCAACAGGGGATAAGGTAACGCGTGCGCTGTACGGCGGCAGGTGAGCGCCAGCGTTGGCAGGCGTTTCAAAAAGAACAGGCGCCGTTGCCGGGCGGTCCAGGGGCGTGGTGCCCAGGTTGAGGTCGATCTGCAGCACGCTGCCATCGCCCAGGCGCCAGCGGGCGGTCACGGCACCCCCGGCCAAAACTTCGGCACCCAGGGCCACGCTGCCAGGCAAATGCGGCACGATGTGGCGGTGGCGCAGGCTCAGCAACTCGCGGTAAAGCTGAGTGTGCGCGTTTTCGTCGAAGCTTGGGGCTGTCTGCAAAAACGTCGGCAGGGCATTGGGGTCGGGGATGTGTTCGCGTCGCTCCGGGTCTTGGAACGCCGCGAAATCCTTGAATTCATTGCGTCGGCCTTCGCGCACCGCTTCGGCCAGTTCGCCATGATGATCGGTGAAAAACAGGAACGGCTCGCTGGCGTTGTTTTCATCGCCCATGAACATCATCGGGATCATCGGCGAGAGCAGCAACAGGGCGGTTGCAGCCTCCAATGCCTGCGGCGCGCAGAGTTGATGCAGACGCTCGCCCAGGGCCCGGTTGCCGATCTGGTCATGGTTTTGCAGGAACGCGACGAATGCGCTCGGCGGCAGGTGCGCACTGGGTTCGCCACGCTCATGACCATGCCGCGTGGTATGCCCCTGGTAGATAAAGCCTTCGCCCAGGCAGCGGGCCAGCTTGGCGGTAGGTTCTTCGGCAAAATCGCGGTAATAGGCGTCGGTTTCGCCGGTCAGCAATACATGCAGGACGTTATGGAAATCATCATTCCATTGGGCGTCGAAATCGTGCTGCAGGAGGCTGGCCTGGTTAAGCTCGTTTTCCAGCGTCAGCCAGACGTGCCGACCCGCGTCCACCTGTTCGCGAACACGGTGAGCCAGTTCCTTGAGAAAATCCGGGTTATCGATGGCGTGCACCGCGTCCAGGCGCAGGCCGTCGAAGCGGTATTCGAGCAACCACATCAGGGCGTTATCGAGGAAGAAGTCCCGGACTTCACGCCGATCGAAGTCGATACCCGCGCCCCATGGCGTGTGCACGTCTTCCTGGAAGAAACCGGTTGCGTACTGGCCCAGGTAGTTGCCGTCGGGCCCGAAGTGGTTGTAGACCACGTCGAGGATCACCGCCAGGCCATGCTCGTGGGCGCTGTCGATCAGGTGCTTGAGCTGTTCGGGAGTACCGTAGGAAGCTTGGGGCGCGTAGGGCAGGACCCCATCGTAGCCCCAGTTGCGATCACCGGGAAATTGCGCCAAAGGCATCAATTCAATCGCGGTAATGCCCAGCTCAGCCAGGCGTGGCAGGTGTTTCTCGATGCCGACATAGCCCCCCATTGCGCCGACGTGCAGTTCGTAGATGACTGCCTCGTGCCAGGGACGGCCTTGCCATTGGCTGTGACGCCATTGATAGGCGAGTGGGTCGACCACCACGCTCCAACCGTGCACATCCGAGGCCTGGGCCCTGGAGGCAGGGTCGGGTACATCCATTTCCCCATCGATATTGAAGCGGTAGCGCGTGCCCGCCGGGCACGCTATTTCTGTTTCGAACCAGCCTTCTGCCTGAGGCAGCATGGCGACGGACTTGCCGCTTTCCAATTCAACGCTGACATAAAACGCGTCTGGCGCCCACAAGGCAAAACGCGTGTGTTGCGCGTCCAGCATGATTGCGCCGTGGGGCCAGGTTTCCAGAGTCCGTAACGGCATCTATAAAAACCTCCCTTTGATTATTTAGCGGATTTCCCCAGTGCTTTAGCCACCAGTTGCTCATACAGTTCGGCGTAGGGTTCCACCGCCTGGCTCCAGTTGAACGGTTGGGTCATTGCCCGGCAGCGCATGGCGTTGAGCAAGCCCGGGAAGGCAAACACCTTGAACGCACGGCTCAAGGCTTCTTTGTAGCTGTCGACCGTGGATTCATTGAACAGAAAACCGGTCACACCGTTTTCGATAGTGTCTGCCAGGCCGCCGGTATTGCGTGCGACCGGGAGCGATCCAAAGCGCTGGGCGTACATCTGGCTCAGGCCGCAGGGCTCGTAGCGCGACGGCATCAGCAGGAAATCGCTGCCGGCGAACATGCGACGGGCATCGGTCTCGTTAAAGCCGATACGCACACCGATCTGGCCCGGGAAGCGCAGCGCCAATTCACGCATGGCGTTTTCTTCTTCCGGCTCGCCGCGGCCGATGATCGCGATCTGGCCACCTTGCTCTACGATAAAGCTGGCAACGGCTTCCGTGAGGTCCAGGCCCTTCTGGAACACCAGGCGCGAGACTACGGCGAACAGCGGGCCCGTCGAGTCATGGAGGCCGAACAGGTTGCGCACTTGTGCGGCATTCACTGCCTTGCCTTCCCAGTCGCCGATGTTGAAGTTGTGCGTCAGGTGCGGGTCGGTAGATGTTTCCCAGCTGTCTTCGATGCCATTGGGAATGCCGCTGAGCAAACCTTGCTGGGTCTTGCTGGCCAAAAAGCCATCCAGGCCGCAACCGAATTCAGGGGTGGTGATTTCCTGGGCGTAGGTGGCGCTCACGGTGGTGATGTGGCTGGAATACGCCATACCGGCCTTGAGGAACGACATCTTGCCGTAGAACTCCATGCCTTCCTGTTGCAGGGCATGAGGCGGAATGCCCAGTTCCGGCGTGGACGCCAGGCTCACTACGCCCTGATACGCCAGGTTATGGATGGTGAACAGCGTCGGGGTGCGTGACCCGCGCCAGTGCATATAGGCCGGCGCCAGGCCAGCGGGCCAGTCATGGGCGTGCACCAGGTCCGGGCACCAGTGGATCTGTGCGAGGTTGGCGGCCATGTCGGCAGCGGCCAGGCCCAGGCGGGCGAAACGAATATGGTTGTCCGGCCAGTCGCGACCGTTGTTGGCGCCGTACGGGGTGCCTTCGCGCTCATAGAGCTCGGGGCAGATCAGTACATAGATGACCAGGCCGTCCTTGAGGTCCATGCGCCCGATCTTGCACGGCGGCAGCGCGGCGTGGCCACCCAGCTCACCGATGATATGGATCGGGTTGTCGCTTTCCATTACCTGCGGATAACCTGGAATCAGCACCCGCACATCGTGCAGGTGGGCCATGGCGCGCGGCAGGGCCGCCGACACATCGCCCAGGCCGCCGGTTTTCACCAGGTCGGCAAACTCGGAGGTCACAAACAGGACTTTCTTGCGATTAGGATTCTGACTCACGATCGGCCGCACAGTGCTGGGCAGGTCGGCCAACAGAGGCCCCCCTACCGATGGACTGACACGCTCTCCCTGAATATCTACAGCGGCACTGATCATAGTTCTCTCCCACATATTGGTAGGCTAATGGCCCGCTGCCATTAGCTCCGATGACCGCTTCCTGCGGCCAGGCGCACAAGCACTGTACAAACTGGCAAGGCGTATGCCAGTTGCACGGTTAGCCGAAAAAGATTGGATGGACGGGCAATTGGGGGTGATCCCTGTGCACTCGCCTTACCTTAAAACTGGACCTACGGCAGAGTTGGAAAGTTTCGATTTTTTGCGGGGTTTTTGTTTTGGAACGGACCCATCGGTCATGAGTCTAGGACAGATCCCAGCGCCTGTAGGGTTTTCATGGTTTTTTTGTAGGACAAAATACTTGTAACAAGAATGATGCTAGTTATTAGCACCCCTCCATCTTCAGCCGTGGCGGCGAGAATGGCGTGATGAACTGGCTAGCCGTGGTGAGCGGCCGATTGGCATGAGCGGGGGCGTGGTGGTGAGTAGGCTTGCGCCGCGTTGGCGTGCGATGTGCCCCCAAATGGGCTATTGCGGTGCACCACATAGATCGCGTTCGCATGATGTGGGGCAGCTTCGCAGCCCAAGACGGGGCAAGCCCGCTCACTAACAGGAGCCGGCTTGCCCTGATAGGGGCGTTGCCCTTGATTGGTGCGTCAGCCAAGCGCCCGAATGGATGCGCCGTTGGCCCAGGCCTGGATATCCTCGATCATCTGCGCGTAAAACTGCCGGTAATTCTGCTCGCTCACGTAACCCACGTGCGGCGTGGCCAGCACGTTCGGCAAATGGCGGAAAGGATGATCCGCCGGCAGTGGCTCTTCGCTATATACATCCAGCGCTGCGCCCGCAAGGCGACCACTTTGCAGGGCTTGCACCAGCGCCTGCTCATCCACGATGGGCCCACGCGCCGTGTTGACCAACCGTGCGCCCGGTTTCATCCAGCCCAGCGCCTGGGCATCCACCAGTCCACGGCTGCGGTCGCTGAGCACCAGGTGCACAGTCAGGATGTCCGCTTGTTCGAACAGCGCCTGCTTGCTGACCCATGTAACTCCGGACTGGGCTGCGCGTTCCGGCGTGAGGTTTTCACTCCAGGCAATCACCCGCATGCCGAACGCCTGGGCAAACTGCGCGACCTTCTGGCCAATGCTGCCCAGCCCGAGAATGCCCAGGGTCTTGCCATACAGGTCGCCGCCCAGGCCCACTTGCCAGTTGCCGGCGCGTAGCGAATTGGCTTCGGCCACCAGGTTGCGCGTGGAGGCCATGATCAACGCCCAGGTCAGTTCCGGCGCGGCGTGTTTGTAGCTGTCGGTGCCGCATACCTGGATACCCAGGGCCTTGGCCGCGGCAATGTCGATCGCGGCGTTGCGCATGCCACCGGTCACCAGCAGTTTGAGCTTGGGAAGGCCTTGCAGCAGGGCCTTGTCGAAGGGGGAGCGTTCGCGCATCACGCAAATCACCTCGAAGCCCTTCAAACGCTCGATCATCGTGGCGGTATCCGCCGGGTAATCGTGCAGGAAATGCACCTGGCCCACGGTCTCGAGGACCGACCAATCCACCACGCCACTGGCCACATTCTGCCAATCATCAATGACTGCGATCTGTACCGACATTCACGAGTGCCTCGAAAAAGGTTGGGTTAAAGGGCGTTCAAACCCTGCAACAGCGCTGTGTGAAACTGGGCCGGCTCCTCCATTTGCGGTGCGTGCCCCAGGCCCGGGAACTCCACCAGGGTTGCATGGGGGATCAATGCGGCCACCTGCTTGCCCAACACGGCATAGTTGCCGAGCTTGGCCTTGATCGCCGCCGGCGCCACATCTTTGCCGATGGCCGTGTTATCGGCCGTGCCGATCAGCAGCAGCGTCGGCATCTGCAGGTGCTTGAACTCGTAGTACACCGGCTGGGTGAAGATCATGTCGTAAATCAACGCCGAGTTCCATGCGACCCGCGTATGCCCGGGGCCGTTGCTCAGGCCGGCGTACATGTCCACCCAACGCTCGTACTCGGGCTTCCAGCGCCCCACGTAATAGGTGTTGAGTTGATACTTGCGAATGCCTTCGGCGCTGACTTTCAGTTCGCGCTCGTACCACTGGTCAACAGTGAGCGACGGTACGCCCAAGGCCTTCCAGTCCTCCAGGCCGATGGGGTTGACCATGGCCAACTGTTCGGTTTGGTCGGGGTACATCAGTGCGTAACGCGTGGCGAGCATGCCGCCGGTAGAGTGGCCGAGGAGGGTGGCCTTTTGAATGCCGAGTTTTTCCAACAGTTGGTGAGTGTTGGTCGCCAGTTGTTGGAAGCTGTATTGATAGTGATCGGGCTTGCTGGAGGAACAGAACCCGACCTGGTCCGGTGCGATCACCCGGTAGCCAGCGTCGCTGAGGGCCTTGATCGAACCTTCCCATGTGGCGCCGCAGAAATTCTTGCCGTGCATCAGCACTACGTTGCGGCCGTTTGGCTTGCCGTTGGCCGGCACATCCATGTAGCCCATTTGCAGGGACTTGCCTTGGGACTGGAACTCGAAATGCTTGAGCGGGTAGGGGTAATCAAAGCCTTGCAGTTCGGGACCGTAGGAGGCGGCGAACACCGGGACGGCAGTGGCCGCAAGCAGGCCGGCGACACAAAAAGCGCGGATCAGAGGCATTGGAAGGGCTCCGGGAAGGGTGGCTCGGATGCTGTTGCGAGGGGATTAAGTGGGGATTAACACCCACTGCAAGGCCACGGCGGCGAGCACGCCATATCGCACGCTTTTGGCCAGGGTGACCAGAAGCAGGAATCGCCACAACGGCTCGCGCATCACCCCGGCCACCAGCGTCAGCGGGTCGCCAATGATCGGCACCCAACTGAGTAATAACGTCCAGTGCCCCCAGCGCTCGTAATGGTTGCGGGCTTTTTCCAACTGCTTGTCGTTAACCGGAAACCAGCGGCGCTGCTTGAAATGTTCCACCCAGCGCCCCAGCCACCAGTTCACCACCGAGCCCAATACATTGCCCAGCGTGGCAATCCCCAGCAACAGCCACAGGTTGTAATTGCCACTGAGCAGCAGGCCGACCAGCACCGCTTCCGATTGCAGTGGGAGTAAGGTCGCAGCGCCAAACGCCGCGAAGAATAATCCCAGATAGCCTGTGATCATTGCGCCGGGTATTCAGCCACCACGACATCGTTGCCTTCACGGGTTAGGCCGATGACTTGATACGCTTCGCTGCGGCCTTGCACTTCCATGCCCGGCGAGCCCATGGGCATGCCCGGCGCAGCAACGCCCAGCAGGTCGTCGCGCTTGCGCAGGGCCAGCACCTGTTCGGCCGGTACATGGCCTTCAACGAACTTGCCGTCGATTACGGCGGTGTGGCACGAGCCCAGGCGCGGAGCCACGCCCAGGCGTTGCTTGACGGCGCTCATGTCGGTTTCGACGTGGTCGTTGACTTTGAAACCATTGTCTTCCAAGTGGCTGATCCACTTTTTGCAGCAGCCGCAATTGGCGTCGCGGTGCACATCGATGGGGATCAGCTCGGCGGCCTGGGCGAGGGTGGTGGTGAGCAAGGCTGACAGCAGGGCCAGCCGAAATGGGGTTTTCATGGGGGACTCGCGTGCAGGAGATGGCCATTGGGATGGCGGCGATCATGACGGCGTCATCGCCGGCAAGCCAGTGCCTACGGGTAGGGGGGCGTGCCGGTAATGTTTCAAAGTTATACGAAGGGCGGGTTTTCCATCCGATGCTTGAGCTGGCCCAGGGCAACTGCCGAGAGTTCAATCATGCGTTCATGCAAGGTGGCGAGTTGCAGTTCGGTTTCATAGGTCAACACGCGCTTGAACAGCGTGCCGCCTTGATGAGGCAACAGGAAATAGTGAATGGAGCCGTCGACGGCCAGGGAGGTGAACACGGTCTTGAACTCGCCGGGGCGTCGGGCGATCTGCACACGGTAACTCATGGGCACACGCACACCCAGCAAGTCGATGAACTCGGTGAAACGTGCGCCGGCCGGGAGTGGACCGCTGGTGCCGGTGTCGGCGCTGAGTGACGTGGGGTGCCATTCGTGCCAGCGATCCGGTTGGGTCACGTAGTCGTAAACGGCTTCGATAGGGGCCTGGATAAAGCGTTCCTGACTGATCCGCTCCAAGCGGACCGACTGCTCGGCTGCGCGCATGGCACACCTCCTGTGTGGCGTCTTCGAACTGTCAGAATAGTCCGACTCCCGCGCTTTGCACGGGAGTACACAGGCCTTTGATCAGCGGACTTTAAAGCGCCCCATCAAGGCAATCACCCGGCCATTGGCATCCAGCAGGCTCTGGGTATTGGTTTCAGTGGCATGGCCGCTCTGCACCAGCTCTTCGACCATTTGTCGGATCTGCACCATGCTGCGGTTGATCTCTTCGGTCACTGCGCTTTGCTGTTCGGCGGCCGTCGCGATCTGGGTGCTGAGGTTGTTGATATGGCTGACAGAGCCGGCCATCTCATCCAGCCCGGTATTCACCCGCGCCGTTGCATCCGCTGCCGACTGGCAGCTGGCCTGGGTGTTTTCCATGGCCGCGACCGAAGAGCTGACACCCGCGGTCAGGCGCGTGAGCATGTCGTTGATCTGCGATGTGCTGGCCTGGGTGCGGGCCGCAAGCGCTCGGACTTCATCGGCGACCACCGCAAAACCACGGCCTTGCTCGCCGGCACGCGCGGCTTCGATCGCGGCATTGAGGGCGAGCAGGTTGGTCTGGCCGGCAATCGCGCCGATCACGCCGAGGGTTTCGGTGATGCGTGCGGCGTCCTGGCGCATGTTCTCCACACTGTGGGTGGCGCTGGACACTTCACCGATCAAGGCGCTGACGCTGTTGGAGGCCTCGCCCACGACCACGCGGGAACGGTCGGCATGTTCGTTGGCGCGCTGGGTAAAAGCAGCGGTTTCGGCAGCGTTTTGCGCAACGGTGTCGGCCGTGGAACTCATTTCGGTGATCGCGGTGACCGTCTGATCGGTCTCCGAGGCATGCCGCACCAGAATCTGGTTGGTGTGCGCCGAGGTCCGCTGCAGTTGCTCAAGGCTCGATGACATGGCACCGGTGGCTTGGGTGACTTCGCCGATCATGTTCTGCAGGTAGACGATAAACCGGTTCACCGAGTGACCGATGGCACCCAGTTCGTCTTCGGCGCGGATGGTGATACGCCGAGTGAGATCGGCGTCGCCAGCGGAGAGGGCGTCGATATTGGTTTTCAGCGATTTCATGCGCTGCACCAGTTGGCGGATCGCATACACCGCGAGCAACACCAGCAGCAACACCATGGGGATTTGCAGCAAGGCGAGGGTGCCGAGCACGTCATCGCGCTGGGCAGTGATCAGCGAAGTGGGCAGGGCGGTGGCGAGGAACCACGGCGTGCCACTGATAGGGCGCATATAGAAGGTGCTGGCCACGCCCTGGTTGTCGAACTCGCTGCGCTGCAGCGCCTGGTCGCGCTGGGCCAGCGCTTCGCTGACCTGGCTGGCGAACGCCGAGGTGCCGGTGAGTTCGCTGATGTTCTTCAACACCACCGGGCCGCTGATACGCGTGCTGTTGCTGATGATCTTGCCGTCACCTTCGACGATCAGCATTTGCCCGCCGATGTCTTTCTCTTTGCTGGCGACCAGGTCATTGAAGAAGCCCAGCGTCACGTCGATGGTGGCGACGCCGTAGGGAACGCCGTCGCGCTGGATGGCCATGGCGCAGTTGGTGCGTGGCTCCTGGCTGGCGTCGTCCTTGTAGGCGGCGGCCCAGGCGCATTGACCCCGGGGTGAAGCCAGGCCGCCCTTGTACCAGCTCTGGTCGTAATAGTTGGGGGCGGGGTCGCTGTTCCAGAAGGTATTGACGGCCAGCTTGCCCGAGGCATCACGGTGCCAGAACGTGCTGTGCTTGTTGCGCCCCGGCGTCCGCTGGTTGGGCAACGGCCAGATCCCGCCCCCGAAGACTTTCAGTTCGCCATACTGGTCGACCAGGCCCGGCAGCACTTTGTCGATGGCATCGCTGTCGAGCAAGGGGATGGTCTGGGTGATGGTGCGTTGCTGGGACTGAACCTTGTTCAGTTCGCCTTGGATCTGTTCGGCGACTTCCGCGATGCGGTTGAGCACCACCTGTTCTTCGGTATGGCGCAACGTGGGCGCGACCAACTGGCCGATACCCACCACGGTCAATACAAATAACACCAGGACGAACAGCACCAGAAACAGGGTATAGCGGGCTTGGATAGAGCGCAGTGTGGGCATGGGGCCGTCCTTACGAAGCGTTTATTATCGACGCGGCTTTGTTAGAGCTTCGTAGGGCTATCGGCTTGGGAAGGCGGAGCTTTAGGTACGCCCGTACAAGAAAAAGGAGCGCCGGGTGAGGGCGCTCCCTTGGTTCAGATATCCAGCATCGCCATCACGGCCTCGGGGTAGCGCAAGCCGGCGGTCGCCTCGACCGGAAAGATTGCGTCCAGTGCCGCCAGTTCCGCCTGGCTCAGGCTGATCGACACCGCCGCCGCGTTTTCTTCCAGGTATCTGCGCTGCTTGGTGCCGGGAATCGGAATGATGAACTCACCCTGCGCCAATACCCAGGCCAGCGCGAGTTGCCCGGCGCTGACGCCTTTGTCGGCGGCGAGTGCTTGCACCTGCTTCACCAGTTCGAGGTTTTTGTCGAAGTTCTCGCCCTGGAAGCGCGGGCTGAACCGACGGTAATCATCGTCACCGAAGTCGTCCGGGCTTTTCAGTGCACCGGTCAGAAAGCCACGGCCCAGTGGGCTGTAGGGCACAAACGCGATGCCCAGGCGCTGGCAGGCAGCGAGACAGCCGTTGTGTTCCTGGTCGCGACTCCACAGGGAGTACTCGCTTTGCAGCGCGCTGATCGGGTGTACCTTGTGGGCGCGCTCCAGGGTCGCGGCAGAAGCTTCGCTGAGGCCCAGGTAACGCACCTTGCCCTGCTGCACCAGTTCGGCCATGGCGCCGACGGTTTCTTCAATGGCGACATTCGGGTCGATACGGTGCTGGTAGTACAGGTCGAGGGTCTCCACGCCGAGCCGGCGCAGGGTGCCGTCGATGGCCTTGCGGATGTAGTCGGGACGGCCGTTCACACCCCGCAGGGCGGGATTGGCCAAGTCGCGCACGATCCCGAATTTGCTGGCCAGGAACACCTGGTCACGTTTGCCGGCGATGGCTTTGCCGATCAGTTGCTCGTTGGTGTGCGGCCCATAGATATCGGCGGTGTCGAAGAAGTTGATGCCCAGCTCCAGCGCGCGGTGCAAGGTCGCGGTGGCCTCGCGCGTGTCGCTGCCAGGCGTGTAGAAATCGCTCATGCCCATGCAGCCGAGGCCGATGGCTGAGACGAGCGGGCCGTTTGTTCCGAGTGGACGGGTGTGCATGGGTTCAGCTCCTTGGATGGGAAGGGCTGCATTGTTGCGCTCGACAAAAACGAGATAAACCGGCTAAAAGCACTAACACTATTCAGATTATCTAAACAATCCGTTCAGGGAGTTGCCTTTGGACCGTTTCAATGCGATGCGCGTGTTTACACGGATCGTCGAGCTGGGTGGCTTCGCCAAGGCCGCCGACAGCCTGCAATTGCCACGCGCTTCGGTAACGGTGCTGATCAAGCAGTTGGAAGCGCACCTGGGTGTGCAACTGTTGCAGCGCACCACGCGGCAAGTCAGCCCGACCTTGGACGGCGCCGCGTACTACCAGCGTTGCGTGCAATTGCTGTCGGACCTGGAGGAAACCGAGGCGGTGTTTTCCGCGAGTCGCCAGAGCCCGCGTGGCACCTTGAGCATCGACATGCCCTCGGGGATCGGGCGGTTGATCGTGATTCCGGCCTTGCCGACCTTCACGGCCCGCTACCCGCAGATCGAGTTGGAGATTGGCCTTAACGACCGCCCGGTGGACCTGATTCGCGAAGGTATCGATTGCGTGCTGCGCGGTGGCGCGGCACTGGATGAGTCGTTGGTGGCGCGCCCGCTGGCGATGATGGATCAACTGACCCTGGCCAGTCCGGCCTACCTCGAACGCATGGGCGTACCCGCTTCCCTGGATGACCTCGCCCACCACCACATGGTCGAATACCGCTCCAGTGCCAGCGGCAAACGGTTTGGCCTGGAGTTTGAAGTTGACGGCGAGTTGCGCCCGGTCAACCTGGCCAAGCGGGTGGCCGCCACCAGTTCCGATGGTTACTTCGCGGCCTGCGAGGCCGGGTTCGGCCTGATCCAGGCGCCGCATTATCATGCGATGCGCCAGTTGGCCCAGGGGACGCTGGTGGACGTCCTGCCGCAGATGAGGGTGCCCAGAATGGCCCTGACGGCGCTGTACCCGCCGCACCGTCAATTGTCCCAGCGTGTGCGGGTGTTCGTGGACTGGTTGGTAGCGCTCTGCGCCCAGCCCGGCACCGGTTTGCAGCGCCAGCCTCGTGCCTTGCGATAAGCGCCGCGCTGTCGCCCGGTGACTTTGCGCCGGAGCGCTGGTTGCATGCTGGCTGATTGGCCGAGCCAAAGTTTTTCATCGCCTGTAACATGAGCGCCTGTCGAACGTGCTCGCCCTTGTGCGCAGGGCAGGTTCGACGATTCACAGTGGCTACATTCTTCAGGTTCAGGAACCCGTCATGACCCAAAAGCAGCGTTTGAAATATTCGATTCTGATCGCCCTCGCCGTATTGGCGACAATGTTTGGCCTGTCCTACTTGCAGAACACCGGGGTTATCAGTGAGAAAACATTCCAGACCATCGCCATTGCTGTCGCAGTGGTCGTGGTGGTGATCAACGGCATCATGCGTCGCAAGGTCAAGCTCTAAGGGGCAGGGTGCCGATCAGGCGCGACCTTCGAGCACCTTGGCAGCCTCTTCATGGAGGCTGTAGCTTTTATCCGTATTGAGGGTGATCACGCCCTCGCTGCACAGGCGCTTGAGCACCTCGCGCACGCTGAGAAACGACAGCGGGATACCCAGCTCCAGCAAGTGGCTGTGCACGCCGCGCACCCCCAGGGTGCGCTGGTTGTCGGCGGCGGTGAGCAGGGCGTCGATGACCTTCAGCCGGATCAGGCTGGTGCGCAAGCCAAAACATTTGAGCAAATGGCGAATACGCTGGTTGCCTTGTTGTTCGGGCGCTTTGCCGAACGCTTGTGCGCCGCTGCCAAAACTGGCCTCGGCAGCCGATGAATGTCCTTCCGTGGGCACTTGCGGGTTGTACATGCAAAAACTCCTTATCAGAGCCTGATCAGGAAAAAATGAGCGCTCTTAGTTAATAAGACGAACGAGCGAGCAAAATCATGAAGTGCCGGATGTAGAAATTTTGTCGGTATCGGTTTTGTCACACCTGCGCCGCCCTCAATAAACGTCCCCTCGCGCTAAATTATTCCCGGTGGTTTGCGTTCTTACGGTGGGGTTATCAGCCCTAGTGAGGCGGTTAAATCTGACGGTGGAGTCTGCGTGATTATTTCCAATGGGTTGTCCAGGGTATGTGTGGCGGGGGTATTGCTGGGGCTGAGCGTGGTCGCCTCGGCGCGGGAGCCGGTGGCACACGCGTCGGCGGACGTCCGTCGTACCAGCTACGGTGTGCCGCATATCCGCGCCAACGATGAGCGAGGCCTGGGCTTCGGCATTGGCTACGCCTACGCCCAGGACAACCTGTGCCTGCTGGCCAACGAAGTGGTCACGGTGAATGGCCAGCGCGCCAAGTTCTTCGGCCCTGAGCAGGCGACCCTGGAGGAGCGTAATAACCTGGCCAGCGACCTGTTCTTTAGCTGGCTCAATACGCCGCAGGCGGTCGCCGCATTCTGGAAAGCGCAGAGCCCGCAGATCCAGCAGCGCATTGAAGGCTACGTGGCCGGCTATAACCGTTATCTGCAAGAGCAGGGCGCGCCCGCCCAGTGCCAGGCGGCCTGGGTGCGACCACTGGCGACTGAAGACGTGGTCAAATTGACCCGTCGGCTGCTGGTAGAAGGTGGCGTCGGGCAGTTCGCCGAAGCCCTGGTTGGCGCGACACCACCCCAAGCGGCGGCCAGCGTGACCACCAGCGCCAAGGCGTTTGAACGCGTCGCTGCCAACCAGCAGCGCTTCGCCTTTGATCGCGGCAGTAACGCGGTGGCGGTGGGCCGTGATCGCTCTTTCAACGGGCGCGGCATGCTGCTGGCCAATCCGCATTTTCCGTGGGTGGGGGGGATGCGCTTCTATGAGATGCACCTGACCATCCCCGGCCAGTTGGACGTGATGGGCGCCGCGCTTCCGGGCCTGCCAGTGGTCAACATTGGGTTTAACAGGCATGTGGCCTGGACCCACACCGTGGACACGTCCAAGCACTTCACGCTGTACCGCCTGACCCTGGATCCCAAGGACGCTACGCGCTACATGCTCGATGGCCAGTCGCTGCCGCTGGATAAAACCACGGTAACCGTGCAAGTCAAACAAGCGGATGGCAGCCTCAAGGACCAGTCGCACACAGTCTATAGCTCGCAATTCGGTCCAGTGGTGCAATGGCCTGGCAAGCTCGACTGGGACAGCCACTACGCCTTCAGCCTGCGCGACGCCAACCTGGGCAACGACCGCGTGCTGCAACAGTGGTACGCGATGAACCGCGCCACCAGCCTCAATGAACTGAAAACTTCGGTGCACACCCTGCAAGGCATCCCGTGGGTCAACACCCTGGCCACCGATGACCAGGGCGAAAGCCTGTACATGAACCAGTCGGTGGTGCCCAACGTCAGCGCGGCCAAGCTCGCGCAGTGCAGTGACCCACGCGCGGGCTTGCAGATGGTCATGCTCGACGGCGCCCACAGCGCCTGTGCCTGGGACGTCAACCCACGCGCCGCTCAGGCCGGTATCTTCGCGGCCGACCAACTGCCGCAACTGCAACGCACCGACTACGTCCAGCATTCCAACGACTCGGCGTGGCTGGCCAACCCCAAGGCGCCACTGACGGGCTTTTCCCCGGTGATCAGCCAAGACCACATCGGCCTCGGCCCGCGCGCACGTTTTGCCCTGCAACGCCTGCAATCTTTGACAAAGCCGATCAGCGTCACCGACCTGCAAAACATGGTGATGGACAACGAGGTGTACCTGGCTGGCCAAGTCATGCCCGACCTGCTCGATTTCTGCGCCAACCACCTCGGCGCCGACGCCACCGCCCTGCAACCCCTGTGCAGCAGCCTGAAAAACTGGGACCAGCGCGCCAACCTCAACAGCGGCATTGGCCTGGTGCACTTCATCAACCTGGTGGAGCACCTGCAGCAAATCCCTGACGCCTGGCGCGTGGCCTTCGACCCGGCCCAGCCGCTCACCACCCCACGTGGCGTGGCCATCGACCGCGCCGACGTCGCCAAAGCCTTGCGCGAAGCCATGCTCGCCTCAACGTCCGACGTCGCCAAACTCGGCCTGGCCGCCGACAGCACATGGGGCGACGTCCAGGTCTCCGGCCAAACCCCCATCCACGGTGGCCCGCAGGAACTGGGCATCTACAACGCCATGCAAACCGTGCCCCGCGCCGACGGCAAACGCGAAGTCGTCAGTGGCACCAGCTACCTGCAAATCGTCACCTTCGACGACCAGGGCCCGCATGCCCAGGGCGTCCTCGCGTTCTCCGAGTCCAGCAACCCGGCCTCCGCGCATGCCAAGGACCAAACCCAGGCGTTCTCCCAGAAAAAACTCAACCCGCTGCCGTTCACAGAAGCCCAGATCAAGGCCGACCCGCAGTACCAACAACTGCGCATCAAGGAGTAGGGCAACACCGCAACCCCTTGATGCCAATACGAAATATTTTTGAAATCAAGGGGTTGCACGCGTTCGCAAATACGTACATAATGGCGCCCATCGAACGCAACGAAGCATTAAAAACTTCAATGTATTCAATAAGTTAGAGTAGAGGCAGGGTTATACAGCCCACTCAAGTTTTTATGCGGTGAGTGTCAGCAGTTGGGACATTGATCGTTTGAGGCCGAGTAGCAAAATGGTTATGCAGCGGATTGCAAATCCGCCTACGCCGGTTCGATTCCGACCTCGGCCTCCACTCTTAGAAGCCCCGTAGATTAACGTCTACGGGGTTTTTTATTGCCTGCGATTTGGTCATCGCTTCCGCAATTTTTCGGATCGCTTCCGCATCCCTACCTTTTTTCGAGAAATTTAAGACGCCGTTATCGGCATGCCTCTCCTCGATTGGACGTGGGATTGTGCTCGAGGCTAAGGAGCCTCAGCGTCTACTAACGGCCAGAAGCGGACAACGATAGAAAAATAAATCTGAGATGGTTCCTTTTAGATGATGCGCATGTTGAAGATGCAGAGTGGCTAGCTGTTGTCGAGTTGCGTAGGACGCGCTTGACCACTCCCCAGATTGCCAAAAAACAGGAGTAGATCACTACAGTTGGGTTCGCGGCGGTAGTTTTCGATTGCTACCGTCTTCACAAGCTGGTGTATTGGTCTACGTTGAGGAAGCAAAAGGCCACTGCCTACTCAGAGTTCTAGGATGACGTGCGCCATATCTAAGGCCGCCCCTTGGCTTGTTCCCTAACGTTTCCTCTCCACGGATGCGAGACATGATTGAATCGATCACCCTTTCCGGCATAGCAACCTACAGCCCTGTAACCTCCGAAACGATTCAAAACCTCAAGGCTGTGAACTACTTCTACGGTGCAAACGGAGCAGGCAAGACAACGATCAGCAGGCTGATAAACAACCCAGCGCTATCAGCTACCTCCAGGGTCACGTGGGCGAAGGGCGATCCGATTCCGGCAATGGTCTACAACAACGATTTCATCGCTTCGAATTTCACTGACTCGAAGCAGTTCAAAGGTGTGTTCACGCTGGGCCAGGCCGAGCAGTCGCAACTTGATCACCTGGAAGAGCTCAAGAAGGAAAGAGACCGCCACGCGCTATTCAAAACCAGAGCGCAAGAAAACCTGAATGGTCCAGACGGTAAGAGCGGGAAGATCGCCGAAAAAAATGCCCTGGAAGAAAAACTGGTAGGACGGTGTTGGGAACAAAAGCAGAAGCACGATGATGAGTTTCACGGGGCTTTTAAAGGCCTAAGAAATAACAGGGAGGCCTTCAAAAATAGGGTTCTGCAGGAGAGCAAAAGCAACTCCTCCCCGTTGGTTGATATCGAAGACCTGCGCAAACGCGCAAACGTACTTTATGGTGACGCACCATTACCCATGAATGCTGTCTCCGATCTTGACCTGTCTCGCTTGGTCGCGCTTGAGCAAAACCCTGTCCTAGGTAAGAAAGTAGTCGGCAAAGAAGATGTCAATGTATCTGCGATGATCCAGCACCTGGGGAACAGTGACTGGATTAGACAAGGTATGAAGTACTTGGGCCATACCGACGATGACTGTCCTTTCTGTCAACAGAAATTGCCGCATGAGTTCGAAAAAAGCCTTGAGGATTATTTCGACGAAACATTCGAAGCTGAAACTAGAGCTCTTTCGCAGTTTCGGGATACTTATAACGCAATAGCAGATGGTCTGTTAGCCCGGGCTCAAACAGTCCTGGCCACGGATTGTTCGCATCTAGATAAAGAGAAACTTGATCTTGAATTGCAGGCCCTGAATGCAATCATGTTGGTGAACAGGCAACGCATCGAACACAAGGTGGCTAGCCCTAGTATTGACGTGGAGTTGGAAGGTCTTGCAGAAATTCCGCTTAGAGTTTCTGAGCTGATCAATTCAGCTAACCTCAAGGTATCTGAACATAATCGTCTTGTTTCTGGGTTCTCCGTTGAGCAGAATAAGTTAACAGATGCGGTGTGGCGGTATCTTCTGGATGTTGAGCTTAAGGACACTCTTGCTGATTACACTAAAGATGTGGGTCGCGTGGGCAAAGCAATTGATGGCATCACTGCAAGCGTCGATAAGGCAACGGTAGATATATCCACAGTTGACGCAGAAATTGCAAAGATTGAAGCTTTGCTGACAAGTGTGAGACCTACTGTCATTGCGATCAATAAAATCCTGAAAGACTTTGGGTTTCGGAGCTTCTCCCTAGATCCTGCGTGTGCCGATAATTCATATCGCCTGATCAGAAGCGATGGAACTGATGCTAAAGCAACGCTCAGCGAAGGCGAAAAGACCTTCGTTACTTTCCTGTACTTCTATCATTTGCTTAGGGGAAGTATCTCGACCTCAGGTATCAGTACTGATCGAATAGTCGTCATTGATGACCCGGTTTCAAGCTTGGATAGCGATGTGCTGTTCATCGTGAGCAGCTTGATCAAAAAGCTCTTTCACGAGGTTCGCCAGAAGGGGAATAACCTAAAACAGGTCTTTGTCCTGACCCATAACGTCCACTTTCATAAAGAAATTACCTTTAACCCCCAGAGGGCTGGAGATACTTCTATTAAGGATGAGACGTTTTGGGTAGTACGCAAGCCCGATCATTTCTCGAAGATTGAAGGCTTTGAGAACAATCCGATTAAGACGTCCTATCAGTTGCTGTGGGCAGAGTTGACGAAAAAACCATTGCCGGCGCTTACCATTCAAAATACCATGCGTAGGATTTTGGAGAACTACTTCAAAATTCTAGGAAACATAGATACGCATATCATCATCGACAAGTTCGAAGGCCAGGAGAAAGTTCAGTGTCAATCATTAATTAGTTGGGTTAACGACGGATCCCACTATTCGCCAGATGATCTATACGTGGCAATAAGCGATGGTATGGCACACAGTTATATGAAGATCTTCTTCAAGGTCTTTAAGGCTATGGAACATATGCCTCATTATAAAATGATGATGGGACGAGACTTTGTTGATTTAGATCCTGTAGAGGATGAGCCAGAAGATGAGAAGTTGTTCGGAATTACTGGCGGCACTGCAGTTGAGGAGGATGCACTTATCGTTGTTTCCGGGGAGTCTGGTAACGTAGGCGCTGTCGAGCCATTGCGCACTGCTGCGTCCTTGGTGATCCCCATTGTAGCGCAGTCTCCTAAGCCATTCTCAGCTGGGGCAGATGGTTCGGATACTGATACCCCATTCTGAGTCGCTTGATCATGAGCTGGCGTGCTTGGTGGTACGCCGGTTCAAGAGCTTCTGCCTCGGTCTGATAATCGCCATATCTATATGAGTTATCCCCGGCTCTGTAGGCGCTTCTAAATCTCAAAATAGAGTCTTGGTGAACGTCCGCTTCTGGCCGTTTTCTGCCTGTCGTACAGGTAGTAACGTGTCATTTCGTAGGCTTCACAATTTCACCGACTCGCCGATATACCTTCTTGGTCATTTCCTCTGTGGAGTGACCTAGTAGGCGGCTAGCGTGCGTCAGCTCGATCTCGCTGGCAGCTTTTGGTCTGATATCCTTGAACTGAAACTGACGAATGCTCGTTGCCAGCGCGGGATCACCATCAGCTGACGCTTTGATTGCTGCCTTCTCTCGTGCGTCGTCCCACCGATTACGCAGCATCTGCTGGCTCATCCGAAGTCCAGACGCGTTTGTGATCAAAGTTGACGTGCGGATTCCATTGACGGCTCTGCGCTCTTGCAGGTCGTCGATAAAGCTACTCAGGCCGGATTGGATTCCGTCATCTTCCAAACGAAGACGGAGACGTTTTTCGGTCTTGCCCTGACCAATCAGCAAAAAGCCATTGTTCAAGTCGGTGGCTGCAATCTTGAGCACATCAGCGGGACGTTGGCCGGTCAGGTAGGCCAGATCCATCGCGTCCTTGAGTTCCTGTATCGCTTCCGCGTATACCGCGTTCCATACGGTTGCACCGGCATAATAGTCCCGTGGCTTTTCCTTGTTGCGGCGAACGCCAAAGCAAGGGTTTGCTTTGTCAGTCAGCCCCCATTCTCGTGCAATGGTGAATGCATGGGAGAGTAGGGCGATCTCACGGTTGGCCCTCACTGGAATCCCTGTTGGTGTTGGTATCGCTCACACAAAGACACTGGCGAAGCTGGCAAACCACACCGCGAAGCGCCTGCAGTCCCAGACCGGTGGGGTGGTCAACATCACTGATCCGGTTAAGCGTGACTGGGTGCCGCGCAATACGGACGTGGCGGAGGTGTGGGGCGTTGGCCGCAAGATGAAACTCCATCTTGATGCAATGGGGATCAAGTCGGCCATGGACTTGGCGAAGGCTGATCCCTGGACTCTCCGCAACAAATTCAGCGTGGTGATCGAGAAGACTGCCCGCGAACTGGCGGGCACCTCATGCTTGGAGCTGGATGAGCCGGATCCACCAAAGCAGGAGATCTGCTGCAGTCGCATGTTTGGCAAGCTACTAACGGAGCTGCCACCCATCAAGGAGGCGGTGGCCACCTACGTGATGCGTGCCTCTGAGAAACTCCGCGCTCAGAACTCGCTTTGCAAGAAGGTACGCGTTTGCATCCGCACCGGCATGTTCAATCCAGATGAGGCGAAATACGCCAATGGAGTGGTGGTAGATATGCCGTATCCCACGGATGACGTGCGTCTGCTCACTAAAGCAGCAGTAGACTCCCTTGATCGAATCTTTCGGACAGGATTCAAGTACAGCAAGGCTGAGGTGACGTTGCTCAATCTGTGCCAGCACGGGGAATATACCGATGATCTGTTCGCTACATCGCAACCAGCCGAAGCAACTCGGGTAATGACGGTGCTTGATCAGATTAATGGGCGGTGGGGGAGGGGGACATTGCGCTCGGCCAGTGTGCCTTCGACCCCAGATTGGGCTATGCGCCGGGAGATGATGAGCCAGAACTACACGACCAAGCTAGATCAGCTTTGGTCCATCACATGCAAATAACGGCAGCTCTCGGCGTGCTTGAGCCTAGCGCGATACCGCCATGCCGGAACGGACCGCTGCCGGGCAGTACAGGCAGAAAGCGGCCATGAGCAGCCCTTCCAGCTCTGACTTATCTGTCTGCTCACTGGAGGCGAACAGTGCCCGCCCTCTTAAGGAGCTTTTCAAAACCGAGCATGGCGATCCACCTATTGGTACGGTTCAGTAATGTGATTCTTTAATTTTGCGCATCCGTTGGCTAAAGATTTAGGCGAGTTATAGCTGGCGCCGCACGATAGACTCGCCCCTGTCATTACTCCCTTCCTGTCTCATACCTCCAATCTTGGACTACGCTTGATGCAACGTAGACAGATAGCGCGCGCATAACGGAGGAAACATGGCAGTCCAATTTTCGGTGAGATACAAATCAGGGGCCGAGATCCTATTCACACATCGCCCGGTAGCCATGCCAGGACCGGCAAACATCCGACGCGCGTTTGAAGAATTCCTGAAGACCGGCAAGCAATCCAACTGGACATATAATTTCAGGGATCGAACGGATGACACTGTCAATACCAATATAGACTACACAATAGACTTTAAGGATATTACTTCGATTACTGAGAAAGAGTTGCTCTAGACCGCTTGAGCTGTAGTGACATTCCCTCCCCTTTTTAGACTCATCATGGGGCATGGCCTGCGTAGCTGCTCAATATGGAAGGTGACAAACTGGTCGCCCTGGCCGCGCACTTGGATGGCGGCCTCTTTGGCGTATGGCCGACTTCATGCGGCGCGGTAGAGGCAAGGTAATGGTCAGCATCAATGATCATCCGGGCAGTCGTCGTTTGTTCGATGGCTTCCGTTTCGAGACGATGGACTTCTGCTATTGCTACTCCAATCAGCGCCAGGGTAAGGCCGAAGTAAGTGGCGAGTTGGAGATTATGAACTGGGAGCCTTCCGCTTTAGGGGGATTGCTCTAATATCGCTGCTTGTACAAGTGCCTAAATATCATTTTCAATTTCTAGGGCGAGTTGAGCTGCGTGTTTAGTGTTGTTCATATACGTAGTGTGAGAGTTTGGTAGTCGAATGTACGTCGCTAGCACCTCTCTATCGTTGCGAGCGTTAGATTTATAGAATCCAAATGAGTAGAGTTCTCTTTGTATAGTCTTTAAGTTGTCGGTGGCGCTTCGTGCAGCGTCTTCAGGCCATACGTATTTGGTGTTTTTGAACTGCTCTAGTGTTTCGACCGATGGTTGAAGGTGTAAGATTTTCACCAGATCTTGAATGTCGATTAAGAGGGCAATTAACGCACTTTCATCAGTAGCAGGATTATACAAAATAGTCTTGAAGTCGAATGTCTGTATTCGTAATAATTCGAGAAAATTATTGGTGTTGGGATCGACGGTTTCTTGTTTGGAATGTGCAGCGAACGAGAAATATGAATAGTTGTTTTTTGGAAATATGCGTCGATATAAGGTTAGTGGGTCGGTAAATCGGCAAGAGCATTTTAATTCGATTTTTTCTAATAGTTTGAAAAATTCTTCTTGGTGTTTTATGTAGTTGTTGAACGTGTTCTGTTTGAGTGTTTCTTCAATTTGTAGATGCGCCTCATCTGACCGATGAAGTGCTGCTACGATTGCTGTTAGTGGAACAGAAAGGCCTAGGATTGATAAAGGGAATTTATATAATTCGAAGAAATTGTTAATGCAACCTGATGAAAAGCACATGGTAAAATTATTGTTTGAAATAGATGACGCAACAAATAGCAGCGCGCCAGACATAATTGGCACAAGAAGGGCTGCCCTGAAAAGGGGGGACTCGCCAAGCTTGATAGGTGTCGTCATTGTAGCTCTCTATGGGTAAAGGTGGCCTCAGGCTACTACGCTGTTTTAATTTGCGCCATGAATGTGCTCCGAGACCGGCTGCAAGGTTTAGGGCAAATTTAGGGCAAATTGTAGCCCGCCCTGGGCCGTTTCTGGCCTTGCAGTCGCCCAGAAACTTCCTGTAATTGCGGCCTGTAGCGGGCTATGGAGTGAGCAGGTCGGGTTCGAATCCCTATTCTTGTGATTTTTTTCAATGACCGTATTCTATACAGAGCAGATGTGCAGTGCGCCTGAATGCCAAAAAAAGTTTAGATGCAGTTCGTAGAAATAAGACGGTATCGCGCGTTTATATGCGAAATTTGGTTGGGTGTGCTTGGCTGGCTTGTGGATTGGCGTTAGAGGTTTTCGGAGAGGGGATTATGCGCGGTGGTAAAAAAAGGGAGCTGTTTGATCAGCCACCTCAGGTAGTAAGGCGATGGTTTTCGATTAAAGCTATTAGGGTTTTTCGGCCTTACATTGAAGGTGTGCTCCGATATCACCTGCGTATTAAGTTAGTAATTCGTGAGAGAAAGCACTCGGTAGCTTTGACAGAAGCACTTAATGCAACTGTCGAGAATTTTAAAAAAAGTAAAAGCGCGATGCATTTCGAGTCGCTGAAGATATTTTTCAATCTCTCACTATTTTTTCTTCTGGCCGAAAAAGATATTCAGGCTGTGAAAATTGACGCATTGACACACGCTGATGAGTGGAAAAGAAACCTTTCTCTGCGAATTATATTGCTTGTCATACATGAGTGGGATATGGCAAAAGTTGCGCCGGCAAACAAGTTGAAAGAGGCTTATAGGCTCGCCGGAATAAGTGATGAACTGATAGGGGAAATGAATTTGGCGTTCCGAAAAATTAACAAGGCGCACGCTAAAGCAAAACAACTACTATCCCCGGCCAGGCATGCCACAATCGCGCATAGGGACGCAGATGCTATGCTTCAATATGAAATGATTGTGAAGCTAGATCCATTAGCTACTATGGCGGTTGCTTCATCTTTCTACGAAGGAGCTGATCTGTTAGTAAGTACCTTGCCCAAGGTGATGCTTGAAGCTAGCAGCGCTCATTCCTTACTTAAGCAGTATCGCGGATCTACATAATAAATACGTCGTGGCTATCCTTAGTTGAGCTTCAATTCGCATCGGGTATGGGCTGTCAGAGGATAAAGATTACGTTTCGATATGATTGCCAGGTGGCCCATTGAAGCGTCTTTTTCTAAAGCTAAAACGCCACCACTTATCACCGACGTCCAGCATCTTGGCGAGCTTCCCGTGAAACAAACCTGAAACAAAACGTGAACAGGTCATGAGTAGGCTGTGGTGCTCATGGTGGATTCGCCGAACGCATACACGTAGGGAGCCATATGGGGTATCTGAGGCCTAGATGTGGGACCTTTGCCGGGCCTGTGTGGTTTGTTCAAAGGGCTTTAGAAGCGCCAATAAGCCTATTCTAGGGCCTGTGGGGATTCTTCCCTGAAGCAGGCTGCGCGTATCTCCCTTAACTCGTAGGCGACGGAAAAGGACGCCAAAGCGCGCAAAAATCGATCCTGAGGAGCCAGGCCCTCCCTATTTTCCCCGGTGTGCATCTTAGTGTTGACCTGTGTTGCGTGATGGCTGAAGCTTGAAAATGCAAATTTCAGAGTGCTCCCTATGAGAAAAATTCTTGAGGCAACATCTGTTCATGACCTCGAAAAGATTGGCAATTTAGATTTTCTGCTATCTGAGTTGGAAGAAGCAGTGGCGCCATTAAAAGTCAACGCCAATTCTTACGCCGACTTTTTGGCGTTGCTTAAAATTCTTAAGGAAAAGTGGCTGCCTTTTTCTGAGCAAGTGTTCACCAGTGAAAGGCAGCAGGTTATTTACTATCTGATTGAGCATGATGGCAAGAAACGAAACGATTTGCTCGGTATCACTGATGAAATGTACGAGAATCCGGATGCCGCAAAAAAATGGTTTAGGCGGCTTGTTAAAATAATACGCCCTGATATTAATACGGATTCCAGATCAGCTCAGGCTTTCCAAGCATTACATGATATTCGCAGTAATCTTGTAGATGATGAAGCTTTCGGAGAGAATGATGACTGACGAGGGTGAAGAGGCCCAGATTACTATAACCTCGTTAGAGTCTACTCCGCTGGATTTTCCTAACGCTGGTGAGTTTGTCGATAAAGAGCATGCTGAGACAGTACGTAAAGCCATTCAGCAGCATGGGGTCTACGATGATAAAGGAAAAACTGCACTTGGGACCCCGGCTTTGCCCGTTGTGTTGGGTACGGATACTGTAGGTGCGAAGAAATTTTACAACAATCTGCCGGATGAAGATAAATTCAAAGTCGGCAACAAACGTTTTGTTAGAACGCCCGCATTAAGACGCGCGATCGATGAACGAATCGAGAAGTTTTATGATGTAGTAAAGAATGAAAAGCTTATCGAAAGTAATAGATGCTTAGAGGCGCTCAGGGATAATTCAAAATCTCGAATTCGACGTCTATTGAACGAAAGTACAAATAGGTCCGCGCAAAGAAATTTAAAAAAAGAAAAAATAGCACGCGATAATATTAGTGCTTGCCAAAAAACGGGTGAGCCGCTTGAGTCGGATGCGCAGGCGCACCACATAATAAGAAGGGCTGATGATCCTGATTTGGCGTTAGATCTTGATAATATTGAAATTGTTAACAAGGCTGCGCACGCTGAGCATCACAAGCAAGAAAAAAATATTGAATACGAGTGAGTGCTGAAGGGCAGAGATTTTAAAGCATCTTGTTGCTGCCGAGCCAACCCCCTTGGATAGCAGCAATTCGAATTTCTCTCAGCTGTATTCCCCCCCTAAGCGGACCTTCGCAAAGTTCCGCTTAGGGTCGTTTTCTGTATGTCGGAACGGACATTAATCGGCCAAACCTGGCGGTGGTAGGAGACCGAAATTGAAATATCCAGGCAGGCGATGAAGCATAGTAAATCCATTCCGCAACGAGATTAGAACCTCCCGATTTCAACGGGCTCAAGCTAGGTAGAAATGCTGGCGGTGCGGAATTGATTTTTTTGTAACTGATTGAAAATAAACAGGATACCCGTGGATTGCAAATCCGCCTACGCCGGTTCGATTCCGACCTCGGCCTCCACTCTTAGAAACCCCGTAGACTAGCGTCTACGGGTTTTTTATCGTCTTTAATAAAGCAACGCACAATGGTCGTTATGGCATTCACTCCCAGCCTCTACTGGAGGGTCAGGACCAATGCGTATAACCAGGCATGGAACGGAATAAGGAAATCGATGGATGAAGGCCCTTGCAGAACTCTCATTCGAGTTTATCTGGCACCTGGCATTTACCGAGGAAGAGTACCTCGACTTGGATTTCTCAGTACGGTGGCTGTCATCGCTGGGGGGCTACGTGAACGCGATGACCACGGAAGAACAAGCCGCGCTCGTCGCCGTTGCCATGGATCGACAGGCTCGTTGGTTAGCACCACCGGACGCACAGGGGTTTACTCAACGGAACCTCGTTACGGCGGAACAGAGAGCGTTTCTGGACAGTATGATTTCGGGTGAGTTTTTCAGTCAGTTCGATTGATAACCGTACTGCCGTCAACCCTGCGTGAGTTGAGCCCGTTGGGTAGGTGTTTTCTAAGGAATGGATATGAAGTGGTCAGAAGTGCTAAGTGTGGTGAGTTCTGTAGCGTCAATAACCGGTATGTCACTGTTTAGCGCAAGCCTACTGTTCGAAGGGATGAGTTTTCGGCAGATCGCGTGGGTCGCCAGTATCACCATGATTGTCGTCTTGGTGACATTGGGGTGCGTAGTGGGGGTTGTTCAAGGGGCGCTTTGGGTAGGGCGAACGTACTGTTTTGGAGCACTCAGTTTTGTGTATTGGTGCTTCGCTGGCGCTGTCATCATCGTTATTACGGGCATGATGGTGATGAGTGCTTCGTATATGATTGAAGATGCAGCGTCCTTCATCGTTCCTTGAATCGTAAACCGGGATAAAACGGGTCAGACCACGACAGGCGAGCGTCATTGGTCTGCCCCAGCATATCAACACCACTACTGGCCCGCGTTCCTCCTGCCTGAACGCTTTGCAAGCTCCACCGCCGCAGTAATCGCTGCGCGCGCCTGAGGGCTGTTCTTCCAGCAGGTTGACCCGAGTGCGGCGGACGCTTGCGCCAGGATGTCATTGATATCCGATTGCGCAAGCGCGTCCATTGACTCGATCCCCATCTGCTCCAATCGGCTAATAATGATGGGACCTACGCCCTTGAGCGCGAGTAAAGCCGTTCTTTCTTCCAATGAAAATGCCACGCGTAAATTCCCTGTTTGAGTGTGTCAGCGAGCGCAGCTATATGATTTCAGACCTGGCGATGCGCTGGTCTTTCACCTCATTTGCGTACCCGTGAATTTTTTCCTGCTGCGCCGCCAGCAATGCGCATATTTTCATCAGTGTCACGGCCTCATCCGGCGTCCTGCCGCGAGCTGCCATCGCCGTGAGTTCAACCACCGACCAACCGATAATCGCCGCCGCGTCCTCCAGGTCGAAAAACAATTCCTGCTGAGCGGTCCTCGGGCCGTCGAGCCCTTGTATCAACTCGTCCATTCAGTCCCCCGGTTGTTGCAGTTTCAGGCCCATGACATCCATTCCGATTTCAGCCAAGTCCGTCTTGAACGGGATTTCCCCCACCGACTGGAATCCACACGCCTCGTAAAAACGCCGGGCATCCGGATTAGACTTGAGTACCGTCAGCCAAAGAAAGTTGTGCCCCCGCTGTACGGCTTGGTCGCAAATGAATTGCACAAGCTGCCTGCCATACCCATGCCCAGCGGCAGATTTTAGAAAGTAGATTTTGCGCAGCTCAGCGCCCATTTTAGCCGTTATCGGAGCAGGCGCTGACCAGTTGATTTTAGCCAGGCCTACAACCTGCGAGCTTTCGTCCGATGCGAGCAGCCACAGCTGGCTGTCGGATGATTCGAGTGATTGGCCCAGTGCGGCCGGGGAGAAGTCGCGGTCGAGGAAGGCTTGCAACCCGGCAGGCGACCAGATCTGTGCAAAGTGTTCTTGATATGTCCTACAGCCGACTTCGCGCAGGGCATCGATGTCGGTTCTGGTCGCTTGATGAATACGGAGCATGGTTTCCTCGTGTCAGGCGGCGCTTGGCAAGGAAGTGTGTCACAACGCCCAGCCCAGCCCTAACGCCTTATGCGGCGAAGCGAGGTTCTTCAAAAACTGGGCATCCCTCGAAATCCGGCCCTGCACCTGGTAGCCGTGCGCTCCGGATCCAGCCAGTTCAGCGTACTGAGCCACGGCCGCAGAACGTGAAGGCACGTTGTATCGTCAGGCATACAAAGCCTACCAACGCGTTACACGATCGCCGTGACGGACTTCGGTTGGCACTGTCAAACCTAGCGAGAAGTTGATCTCGCCAAGTAAGAGAGTGTTGCCATGAAGTTGAGTGTTCTAACCAAGGCGGCTGTGGTGGTCGCGTTGTTGTCGACCTTGTCGGGCTGCTGGATATTCATGCCACCGGGCGGTGGCGGTGGTGGGGGTCATGGTGGCGGACACGGTCAGGGTGGCGGCCCAGGCGGTGGTCCAGGCCCGCGTTAACGGACAGCCAAAAAGAGGCAAGCCCTGCAGAGGGCTGCCTCTTTTTTTGCCTGTGGCAAATCGCGGGCAAAGAAAAGCCCGCGTGGGGCGCGCGGGCTAAAAGGATGTTCATTAGGAGCTGGGTTCACCATAGGCGGTCGTCTGTGAAAGGTTTGTGAAAGCCTCGGCAAAAAAGTGTATGCCTCAATCCGCCCCTGGCTGTACGGGGCAGGGCGGCCCTTAACCCTCTACTGTCACGGGCATACCACTTCTGTTTGGATGCCGCGTCATGTTCATGTCTACCAGCCTGTTGTCAGCTTTTGTGCTGTTCGCCTTCGTATCCTCGATCACGCCGGGGCCCAATAACACCATGTTGCTCGCCTCGGGCGTGAACTTCGGTTTCCGCCGGTCGATGCCCCACGCATTGGGGATCAGCATCGGCTTCATGGTGCTGGTGATCTCGGTCGGCCTGGGATTGGGCGAGGTGTTCAAGGTATTCCCTTGGGCCTACACCGTGCTGCGCTACGTGGGGGCGGCGTACTTGCTGTACCTGGCGTGGAAGATCGCGACGGCGGGCGGCATGTCCGACAACGACGACGAGCAAGGTAAGCCCATGACCTTCCTCGGCGCGGCGGCGTTCCAGTGGGTGAACCCCAAGGCCTGGATCATGGCGCTGGGCGCCATCACCACCTATACGCCGGCCGAAGGCTACGTCACCAATGTGCTGGTGATTGCGTTGGTGTTTGCCGTGGTCAACTTGCCCAGCGTGTGTGTATGGGTCGGCTGCGGCAGCGGCTTGCGTAATGTGTTGCGCGAGCCGCGGTGGTTGCGGCTGTTCAACGGGTCGATGGCGCTCCTGCTGGTGCTCTCGCTGTACCCGATGCTGTTTGTCAACTGAGGCGGCCGGCCTTAAACCGGTGAGATGGTTGCCAGCAGGCCGATACCGATAGTGAGTACCAAAAAGCCGAACAGGAAAAGTGCCATCTTGGTCATAAGGCCTCCGAAGGGAAGGGGGTGGGGATGGCGCTATTGTCCGCCCAGGTGGCTTTTCGATACAGATGCAGATGGCAAAGAAAAAACCGTATCAGATGCGCCTGCAGCTGTTGTGCCGGGGGCTTTGAGTGCGGACGGTTTTTTCAGGCTCAGTGCCTGAGACAGGCAACGTGTTTACCCCTAAGATGGCGGCCATGCCTCAACAATAAAAGTGGGCCAACCCTCGATGGAAAGACGTCAATTCAGCGGTGGCATGAAAGGCAAGAACCTGCGCTACCTCAACGAGACCTGCAACCCTGCGTCGGTCACCCGCGTAGGCTTCCTGTTGCTCGAACACTTCTCCCTGCCCGCATTCACCCAGACTCTCGACACACTCGTCACCGCCAACCTGCTGCGTCCGGAGCTGTTCGCCACGCGCACCTTTGGCTGGGACGATGGCGAAGTCATCAGCGACCTGGGCCTGGTCATCCGCCCGGACGCGCGCCTTGATGTGGCGGCCCTGCAAGACCTGGCGCTACTGGTGATCTGTGGCGGTTTTCGCACCGAGCTGAAGGCCAGCGAAGACTTCATCCACCTGCTGCGCAGTGCCGCCGAACACGGTATCAGCCTCGCTGGCTTGTGGAACGGCTCGTGGTTCCTCGGTCGCGCGGGCCTGTTGCAAGGCTATCGCTGCGCGATTCACCCCGAACACCGCCCGGCGCTGGCGGAAGTATCCAAGGCTGCCCACGTCACCAGCGAACCCTACGTGATCGACCGGGATCGCCTGACGGCGTCGAGCCCGTCCGGCGCGTTCCATATGGCACTGGACTGGATCAAGGGCCTGCATGACAAGGCGCTGGTGGAAGGCATCGAAGACATCCTGGCCTTCGAAGAGTCGCGCTATCGCCGCATCAAGCCCACGGAAAACGTCAACGTCAGCGCGCCCCTGCGTGAGGTCGTGAAACTGATGGACACCAACCTCGAAGAACCCCTGGAACTGGATCAACTGGCGGTCTATGCCGGCCGATCGCGGCGCCAGTTGGAGCGTTTGTTCAAGGAACAATTGGGCACCACACCGCAGCGCTACTACATGGAATTACGCGTGACCGAAGCGCGGCGCCTGTTGCAGCACACGGAGTTGTCGCAGGTGGAGGTGCTGGTGGCGTGTGGGTTTGTGTCGCCGAGTCATTTCAGTAAGTGTTACAGCTCGTATTTCGGATACCGCCCCTCCAAGGAGAAGCGGTTGGTCAAGTAGAGTGATGCCTGACTCAATACCTTTTCAAGGAAGACCCATGTCTCTCACGCTTTTGGATCGTTATCGCGGCAGCTTGCTCGGCCTGGCGTGCGGCGATGCGGTCGGCACCACTGTCGAGTTCATGCCTCGCGGCACATTCTCACCGGTTACGGATATGGTGGGGGGAGGGCCCTTCAACCTGAAGCCCGGCCAATGGACAGACGATACCTCAATGGCGCTGTGCCTGGCTGAAAGCCTGCTGCGCAAAGGTGGTTTCGATGCGGCCGACCAGATGGGGCGCTACCTGAATTGGTGGAAGTGGGGCTACTTGAGCTCCACGGGTGATTGTTTCGACATCGGCATGACCGTGCGCACGGCGCTCGAGGCGTTTGAGAAAAACGGCGACCCGTTTGCAGGTTCAACCGATCCCTTTTCTGCGGGCAACGGTTCGATGATGCGCCTTGCTCCCCTGGTGCTGTTTTACTTCCCCGACCTGCACAGCGTCGACGACTTTTGCCGTCAAGGCTCCCGTACGACCCATGGCGCCCAGGAGGCAATCGAATGCTGCGTGGTGCTGGCACGGGCAATGTGTAACGCCTTGAACGGGGCGCACAAGACGCACTTGCTCAGCGTCCCCTGCGCCGACCTGACTGCGCCAGACGTCGTGGCAATTGCCCAAGGGAAATACGCCAACAAGCCCCGCGAGCAGATCACCGGTTCCGGTTACGCCGTCGCTTCATTGGAGGCGGCGCTGTGGTGTGTACAGCACACGAATAGCTTCGTCGATGCAGTGTTGGCGGCCGTGAACCTGGGTGATGATGCTGATACCACTGCCGCCATCGTTGGTCAGCTGGCGGGAGCGTTCTATGGCGTGCAAGGCATTCCGACGGACTGGTTGGAGAAGCTATGCATGCGTGATGACATTGAGGAAATGGCCGAGGCCATGTTTAACGCCGCGACTGGAAGGACCATCCTTGAGTGAGCATTCCGCCCCTGTTGTGGTGGAGCGGCCTGCGTTGTTCAGAACCGATCCAGGCGATAAAGCGCCAATGGCTGTGCCGAGTTCAAACTCGCCAGTTCACCGACCCACTCCGCTGTCACCGCCGCCTGCGTCAGCCCCAAATGCTGATGCCCGAACGCAAGCAACACTTTCCCTCCACACACCCGATCGATGATTGGCAGCGAGTCCGGCAGGGACGGCCGAAACCCCATCCATGTCGTTGCATCCTGTGCGCTCAAGTCCTCGCGGAACAACCCTTTGCTCAGACGGTGCAACTGCCAGGCACGCTCCATGTTCGGGGGTGTGTCGAGACCGGCGAATTCCACCGTGCCGGCCAGGCGCAAGCCGTCGGTCATAGGCGTCATGATGAATTTGCGTTCCAGGGACGTGACGGCAAATGGCAAGCGATGCTGCTCGTGGGGCAGCATCAGGTGATAGCCGCGCTCCGTGTCCAGTGGGACTGTTTTGCCGGTCAATGCAGCAGTGAGCCTGGCCGAATGCGCACCACAGGCGATGAGTACCTGGCGTGCGGCCAACGTGCCCTGATCGGTAGTCAGTAACACGCCCTGTCCCTCAAGACGGGCATCCAGCACCCGACGCTGGAGAAATTGCACACCACTGGCCTTGGCGGCCTCAACCAGTTCTCCCACCACGTGGTAGGGGTCTATGAAGTGCCCGGTCGCGGGAAAAAACAGCCCGCCCTGAATGTTGTCGCTCAATAGCGGCGCAGCCTTGCGTATGGCTTCGCCGGACCAGAAGTCCACGGGCACCTGCTGCTGTTGCATGCGCCGTTGCAGTGCCTCGAGGGCCGGGCGTGAGTCGCCCTGCTCGAACACCAGCAGCGAGCCGTCCTCGCGTAGCAGATGCGCGCGCCCAATACTGTGCAACAGGCGCTGCCAGGCGCCCAGGCTGCCTTCATTGAGCGCGCGGATCCCCGCGACCGTGCGCTGGTAGCTCGCCGGACGCAGGTTCAGCAGCAGGCGCAGGAACCAGGGCAGGGCGTGCGGCAGGTACTTCCAATCCAGGCGCAGTGGGCCCATGGGGTCCAACAGCATGGCGGGCAAGCGCTTTAGGATCGACACGTCGGCAATCGGGAACACCTGTTCCGTCGCCAGGTGCCCGGCGTTGCCATAGGACGCGCCCATGCCGGGTGCCTGTTGGTCGACTACCACCACTTGCCGGCCAAGGCGCGCCAGTTGCAGGGCGCAGGCAACGCCGATAATACCGGCGCCGACCACTGCGATATCGGGATCGGACATCACCTATGCCTCTCTCTGGCCGTCGAGCAAGCGCCGCAGCAGCAACGGGTTGCCGTGCTTGAGCGCATCGGGCAGCAATGCGTCGGGGAAGCCCTGGTAACACACCGGCCGCAAGAAACGCTGGATCGCCGCCGTGCCCACCGATGTGCTGCGCGCATCCGAGGTGGCTGGGAAGGGGCCGCCATGGACCATGGCATCACACACTTCCACGCCGGTCGGCCAGCCATTGACCAGCAAGCGCCCGGCCTTGCGTTCAAGCACCGGCAGCAGTGCCTTGGCATCGGGCAGGTCGTTTTCATCCAGGTGCAAGGTGGCGGTGAGCTGGCCTTCCAGGTGTTCAGAAACCTCGCGTACTTCTTCAGGACTGGCGCAGACGACGATCAGGGATGCGGCACCGAAGACTTCGGCTTGCAGGTGCTCATTGGCCAGGAAGGCCTGCGCCGGGGTCACGAACATATACGCCTGGCCCTGGTTGGGACCTGTTGCGGTCAAACCCGTTGCGGCAACCTTGGCGTGTTCAGTCAACGCGCCCACGCCTGAACCGTAGGCACGGGCAATACCGGGCGTGAGCATGGTCTGCGCGGCACAGCTTGGCAGTAACTCCCTGGCGGTGCTGATGAAGCGATTCAGGGCCGGCCCTTGTACCCCGATCACCAGCCCTGGGTTGGTGCAGAACTGGCCGGCACCCTGGGTCAACGACGCCACGAAACCTTGGGCCAGTGCTTCGCCCCTGGCCGCCAATGCCGCCGGAAACAGGTACACGGGGTTGATCGAACTCATTTCCGCGTACACCGGAATGGGCTCTGGTCGTGCCTGCGCGGCGTGGGTCAACGCCAAGCCACCCCTGCGCGAGCCGGTAAAGCCAACCGCCTTGATGCGCGGGTCGGTGACCAGGGCTATACCGACCTCACGGTCCGAACCGTACAGCAGCGAAAATACCCCCTCCGGCAGTCCACACGCCTTGACCGCCTGCGCCACCGCCTGGCCCACCAGTTCGCTGGTGCCAGGGTGAGCACCGTGGGCCTTGACGATCACCGGGCAACCGGCGGCCAGTGCAGAGGCGGTGTCGCCACCGGCCACGGAGAACGCCAGTGGGAAGTTGCTCGCACCAAACACGGCGACCGGGCCCAACGCGATGCGGCGCTGGCGCAGGTCGGGGCGAGGCAGGGGCTGGCGTTGCGGCTGTGCGTTGTCTACCCGCACATCCAGCCACTCCCCGCTGCGAAGGGTGCGGGCGAAGGTGCGCAGTTGCCCGCAAGTGCGCCCGCGTTCGCCCTGGAGGCGCGGGCGGGGCAGGCCGGTTTCGGCGACGGCGCGGTCGATCAGTTCATCGCCGAGGGCTTCGATGTGCGCGGCGATGGTCTCAAGGAACGTGGCACGCGCCTCCAGCGATGTTTCGCGGTACGCGTCAAACGCCGCCCACGCCAGTGCGCACGCCTGTGCGACGTGGTCGCCGTTGCCGCCCAGGTAGGCGGGCTCCAGGGTTGCCTCGGTGGTGGGGTTGATCGCCCGGATCGCCTCGCGGTCACCGGAAATGGCGTGCTGACCGATCAGCATCTTGCCCGTCAGAGTCATGGGGTCGTCCTGGAAAAAAGGGGGGGGGCCGCTGCGATCGCCGCAGCGGCACGCGAGGCATCAAGCAACGTTCTGTTCTGCCGACCAGTTGGCGTACCACTGGCGGAACAGTGTGTACTGGGTTTCTGCGTAGCGGCGCTGGGCCTCGCTGAGCACATCGGTCTCGTTGAAGTGCAGCGCGTAGCCCTTGTCGCCGTTAAGTACCATCAGGTGTTTGTAATACAGCACCAGGTCGCAGCCTTCATCGAACGACGACAGCACCGCCAGCGCGGCCTCCAGCTCACGTGCCTGGCGGCGCGCCTTCGCATCGCCCTTGGCGGCCTTTTTGCTCAGCGCGACCAGCTGCAGGACTTCCCGAGGCAGTGCGTTGCCAATGCCGGTAATGGCGCCGGTGGCGTTGCAGTTGACGAAACCGTGCACCACTTGGGTGTCGACGCCCACCATCAGGGTCACGTTATCGTCCTGGGAGGTGATGTGTTCCGCGGCGTAGCGCAGGTCGGCACCCCCGCCGAATTCCTTGAAACCGATCAGGTTCGGGTGTTCGCGGCGCAGTTCGAAGAACAGGTCGGCGCGGGTGGCGAAGCCGTAGTACGGGCTGTTGTAAATCACCGCCGGCAGATTGGGCGCGGCCTTGAGGATCGCCGAGAAGTGCGCCTTCTGCGCGGTAGCGGAAGCGCCACGGGACAGCACGCGCGGAATCACCATCAGGCCATGGGCGCCCACCTTGGCCGCGTGGGCGGCATGGGCCACGGCTTCACGGCTGTTGACCGCCCCGGTACCGACAATGGTCGGCACACCGGCCGCCACCAGGCGCGCCACGCCTTCCTGGCGCTGGGCCTCGGTGAGCAACGGCCAGTCGCCCATGGAACCGCAGTACACCACGGCGCTCATGCCGGCATCGATCAGCTCGCGGCCTTTGGCGACCAAGGCGTCGAAGTCCGGTGTGCGCTCTGCCGTGCACGGGGTCATCAGGGCGGGGATGCAGCCGGTAAAGATGTTGTCGCTCATGTGCTAACTCCAGTTTCCAGTCAAGTAAGGGGAGGGCTCAGATGCCCCAGGCAAAGGGGTCCTGCGCGTCGATCAGCAGGGTGCTGTCGGCGGTCATGTAGGCGCGGCCAGTGATGAACGGGCGTACGCGCTCGCCGTCCCATTCATAGCGGCCTTCGAATTGGCTGCCGGTGATGCTGGCTTGTATCCACGGCTGGCCGGGGGCGAGCTTTCCATCGGCGGCCAGGCAGGCGAGCTTGGCGCTGGTGCCGGTGCCGCAGGGGGAGCGGTCGTAGGCTTTGCCGGGGCACATCACGAAGTTGCGGCTGTCGGCATGGTCGTCGTCGGCGAACAGTTCGATGTGGTCGATCGGGGCGCCGTCTGCGCCGTGGATGTTTTGCTCCTCAAGGGCCTTGAGCATTGCCCAGGTGTAGTCGGTGAGGGCGTCGACATTGTCCATTTGCAGGCGCTGGCCATGCTCGGACACCAGGAAAAACCAGTTGCCGCCCCAGGCGATATCGCCCAGCACCACGCCGTGGCCCGGCACCTCTACCGGCACTTGGCGGCGATGGCGGTAGGCGGGCACATTGCCCAGTGTCACCGCGCCGTCGTCGTGCAGCGTCGCCTCGACCAGGCCCACGGGCGTGTCGATGCGGTGCACACCGGGGACGATACGCCCCAGGTGATGCAAGGAGGCGACCAGGCCAATCGTGCCGTGCCCACACATGCCCAGGTAGCCGGCGTTATTGAAAAAGATCACCCCGCAGACGGCGCCCGGCGTAACCGGCTGGCAGTACAGCGCGCCCACCAGTACATCATTGCCCCGTGGTTCCAGGATGCAGGCGCGGCGCCATTCATCATGCTCGCTGCGCAGGTTTTCCAACTGCTCAGCCAGGGTGCTGCCGGTGAGCGTGGGGAAACCGCTCATCACCAGGCGGGTGGGCTCGCCGCCGGTGTGGGAGTCGATCACATGCAATCGCTTCATAAAACACTCCAATCAGTGGGTTGCCGGCGTCAGCGGGGCACGGCCATGGGGCTCGTCGACGGTTTCGCTTTCGTCGGCTTCGTGTTCCAGGCGCACCAGATGGGCTGGCACGCCAGTGGCTGCGCCCCAGTAGTAAATGCCCAGCGCGCAGGCGGCGACCACCAGCGTGTCAAACGGGTGGCTGATCACACCGAGGCCCCCGAAACTGCCCAGTTTGGACAGCAGGATGGTCACCGCGTAGAAGCCGATCAGCCAGGCGGATGAGCGTACTTGCTGGCTGAGATTGAGGTGCGCGGTCGGCACCCACCGCGCGCACAGCAGGTACACCCCGAACATCAGGATCTGCAGCCCGAGCAGCCAGGAGACAGTGCTCCAGCCGGACCAGTACACGATCAGCGCGGCGATGATGAACGACAGCGGGCCAAGCACCGCCATGCCCTTGACCCGGAAGGGGCGCGCCATCTGGGGTGCATTGCGGCGCAGCGCCGCCACGGTGACCGGCGCGACCGCGTAGCTGAGGATCAGCGCCGCCGACACCACATTGATCAGCGCTTCCCAGGACGGGAACGGCAGGGTCCAGAACACCGACAAGCCAAAGGTCAGCCACAACGCCGGGCGCGGAATGCCGGACTTCTCATCGATGCGAGTGAAGAGCTTGAAGAACGTGCCGGTCTGCGCCCAGCCATACACCACGCGCGGGGTGGCGTTCATGTAGATGTTGCCGCAGCCGCTGGGGGAGATCACCGCGTCGGCCACCACCAGGTACGCCAGCCAGCCCACGCCCAGCGCCAGGGCGATATCCCGGTAGGGCAGCGCCAGTTCCTGGCTGATCCCGGCCCAGCCATTGGCGAGCATTTGCGTGGGCACACCACCGAGGAACGCGGTTTGCAGCAGCACGTAGATCGCCGTGGAGAGCAGCACCGAGAGGATCAAGGCGATGGGAATGGTGCGTTGCGGGTTCTTCACTTCACTGGCCACCGAGATGATCGGCGTGAGCCCCAGGTAGGCAAAAATCACCCCGCCGGCCGACACGGCCATCTCGATGCCCGACAGGCCAAAGGGCGCGAAACCTTGCACCTGGAAGTTCGCCGGCTTGAAGAACGTAAACAACACGCCAATCACCAGCAACGGCACGATGAACTTGAACACGCTCACCAGGTTATTGGCGATGGCAAAGGTTTTCACGCTGCGGTAATTGGGATGAAGAACAGGCACAGCAGGGCCAATTGCACCAGCCAGCCGAGGGTAGTGGGGTCACTGGAACCGGCCTTGGTCAACGCTGGAAACCATGCTGCTGCGTATTGGCGCGAGGCAACCACTTCGATGGCCACCAGGCTGGAAAACGCGATCAGCGTGATGAAGCCCATCAGGTAGCCCAACAGCGGGCCATGGGAATAGACCGGATAGCGCACCACGCCGCCAGCGCGGGGCAATGCGGCGCCCAGTTCGCAGTACACGATGCCCAGCAACAGCACCGCGAACCCCCCGATAAGCCAGGAAATGATACCCGCAGGGCCTGCAATCGCAGACACGTGACTGGCTGCGAATAACCAGCCTGAACCAAAGATGGCGCCCAGCCCGATGAAGGTGAGGTCCATCAATGAAAGTTGTTTCTTGAACTTGCCCTGACCTGACATAGCGTCGCCTTCTTGTGAGTTATTGGATAGGCATGCAGTGGCCATACAGTGAACGCATGGGCGGCGGCGCGATTGATGTTTTTTGCCGGCTTCGATGACGAAATCAGCACAGTTTTCCCCGCTCGACAGCCCCCCGGGCATCGGGCACTCTGCTACGCGACGAAGCCATCTGCAGGGGATCAACTGTCATGATGCAAAGCGTGTTTGCGACCCTTGGCCAAGGGAGCGAGGCGAGCCGTCCCCACAGCATCGAGCAGCTGTTGGCCGGTGTAGCCCAGCTATTACCGATGCTGGATGTGATCCCCAACGCCGCGATTTTCATCAAGGACACCCAGGCCCGCTACGTACTTGCCAACCGCACCCTGGTGCTGCGCTGTGGCCTCAGGCAGCTGCAACCGTTGTTGGGCAAGACCAGCGCCGAAGTTTTCCCGGCACAACTGGGGCCGGGCTACACCGAGCAGGACCGGCGTGTACTCGAGCAAGGCTTTGTACTGGAAGACCAGTTGGAACTGCATCTCTACGGCACCCGCGAACCCGGCTGGTGCCTGACCCACAAATGGCCGCTGTACGACCACGCGGGAGCGATCATTGGCCTGGCCGGCATTTCGGTCGACCTGCAGACTGCCAGCGAAAGCCACCCGGCCTACCAACGCCTGGCCGCCGTGGATGCGCACATCCGCGCGCATTTCAACCGTCGCGTCACCCTGGGTGAACTGACACGCATCGCCGGAATTTCCGTGGCGCAACTGGAGCGCTACTGCAAGCGCGTGTTCCACCTCACGCCCCGGCAGATGATCCAGAAGGTGCGGCTCGAGCATGCCCACCGCTTGTTGCACACCGACCTGCCGATCACAGAGGTTGCGTTGCAGTGCGGGTACACCGACCACAGCGCATTCACCCGCCAGTTCAAGGCGTCGACGGGGTTTACCCCGAGGCAGTATCGCGATACCCACTGACGATCACCGGCCCGTAGGCGCCGGTTTGTCGGCGATAGCAACGCTCCGCTGTGTGGAACCAATCAACTACCTTGAGTTGGATTGCAGGACTGCGAGGATGGCAGTGAGCTATCATGGTGGGCGCTTTCATGCCGTACCTCAGATTGCAAAAGGATGATTCAGTGACACAAGGAATAGTGATCAGGTTCAAACGCAGTATTAGCGCCTTTTTCAAGATGTGGAGGGCGCACAAGGCGGTGCCCTTGAATGAAGAAGGTTTCGTAGACTTGACGCCTGTATTGCTTAACGGCTCGCACGCTGATCGTTATGTCAGTGAGTTGCTGCACGCGCTCGAAAACGAGCAGGTTCGCAATATTGCGATAACGGGGGGGTACGGCGCAGGCAAGAGCAGTGTGATCAGGACTTTTTTTAATCGTCACCCCGAATACGAGCCTGTATTCATTTCTCTCGCCACGTTCAGTCAAGACAGCCCGGCAGAGCGTGCCATATCGCCGGCTGAATCGCAGGCGAAAAACGATGATCTGATGCCGCGCATTGAAGAAACCATCGTCCAACAACTGCTCTACGCCGTACCTGCGCGAAAAGTGCCAAAGACGCGATTGAAACGAATCGTACATGCTTCTAATGCCCGCAACGTGTTTTATACGGTGTTCTTTGCCCTATTGATTGCCAGTGGAGTGCGGCTCTACCTGCCTTTCGTAGATCCTATGCCCAAATACGTTCCCGATTGGCTTATCACTCAACTGCTTTGGGTGCCGGACAGTTGCACACTCGCATTCATCCTGGCTGCAGGTGTGTATTTGCTGTATTGCGCGTTGAAGTACTTGTCGCTCTTCAGCATCGACGGGCTGACCCTCAAAGGCGGAAAACTGGAATCCATTCATCATGGGTCAGTGCTGCACAAGCATGTCGACGAGATTATCTACTGTTTCGAACGTAGTGATATTAACGTCGTCGTGATCGAGGACCTTGACCGGTTCGGCATTCAGGATGTGTTCTTCCGCCTGCGTGAAATTAACTTCACCATCAAGCAATCACCGCAAGTCGCGCGTCCTGTGCATTTCATCTATGCAATACGCGATGAACTGTTCTTCGCCGACGACCAGGCAAAGTTCTTCGACCTGATCATTCCTGTGGTTCCCGTGGTCAACTCGGAGAACTCGCAGGAAAAGATGACGGACCTGCTCAAGGCAAAACGCTTTGATTCAATTCGCCGTTTCGACCCAGAGTTGATCGAGACGGTGTGTTACTACATCGACGATATGCGGTTGATCAAGAACATCGTCAATGAGTTGGACTTGTTCTCCAGCCTGTTGGGTGGTCGCGGTGTGAGACTGGACGCCAACAAACTGTTGGCGATGGTGGTCGTGCGCAACCTATACCCGGAGGCTTGTGCCGAGCTGACCAAGCGACGCGGGCCGATTTTTTCTGTCTTCAATGAGTTTGGTGATTGGCGTATTGCCCAGGCAAAAGAGATTGAGGCGCAGGTATCTTATCTGCGAGAGCAACTGGCAATTATGGAGCGCGAGCACGTTGCCAGTCTGGAAGAGCTGAGAGTTTGCGTCTGGTACCAGGTCGTCAAGCTGATCAATCCGGTGGACACCACCGATCTCACGTATGACAACGAAGTGACAGTGACGTTGACAGAGTTTGTACAAGACAAGTTTTTTGATGAAATCTTCAAGACGGACCGGACGCTGTCTATGGAGAGTCGTCATCACATCAGCTTTGGCGCCCAAGTGAAGACGGTTGAAAGCGAGGGCGTCTTGCAGTTGATGTCATACCGAGAACGCGCTTCTCGACTGACGGCTGAGCGGGAGGTGTTTGCCAGGGAGATCGAAGCGCTCAACGACCAAAGCATCCGCATCCAGCGAATGTCGTTCAGAGAGGCCGCAAAAGCGGAGTATGGCGAAGTACTGGCCCAGAAGCTCAAGGGTACGAAAGCCTTGATTTACCTGATGCGTGAAGGGTATCTCGATACCGACTATTACGATTACCAGGGGTTCTTCTACGAGGGGTCCCTGACGCAAGATGACAAGAACCTGATCCTGGCCTTGCGCGGTGGTGAGTCACCGGATGTGATGACAGTCGTCAACAATCCTGAGAGAGTGCTCGGCAAACTTGACCAAAAAGCCTTGGGGGAGGGGCGCGGATTGATTGCAGGGTTGGTCGATTACCTGTGCAGTCAATACACGGCTGCGGATCATGGCCCTCATTGGTGGAAGCTAAGCGCGATCCTCAGCACAGCAGCGCAATTCATGCCGCGCTTTGCCAGTGTGGTGGATTACATCCTGACGAGCGAAAACGCCCCCACCTTGATTCAAGCCATCTACGACATCGACCCTGAGTCTCTTGAGGGATTGTTCTCGTCGAAACGGTTTGTGGACAGCGGTCCAAGGCAGGCATTGCTCTGCGTAATGGTCAGCAGCTTGAGCCATGGGCAAATCAGCGCGCTGGAAGACTGCGACCATGGTGTGCTGGAAATCCTCGAAGGGTTGCAGGACGTCAGCCATGTTGTCTCATTGCTTGCCGAGGGCGAGGCCACTTGGGGTTGGTTGCGTCAACACCCCGTGCAACTTTATAACCTCAGCGACACTGTCGCGGCGAATGACCTTAAGCAATTGGTGAGCTGGGGGTTTATAGCGCCCGAGCTGAAAATGCTCCTTTTGATATGTGCGTCTTTTGAATCGGACTCCCAGCAGCAATCGCCTGTGACTTACCGTCGCCTGACAGCGCTTGGACTGGAAGGGATCGACAGGTTGCTGCAGCGTGACCCACAGAGACTGGCCCAGCAATTACTTAGCCAGACTGGCTTGCTGGATGAGTCCGCAGAGTCATTGGCCGCGTTGCTTGCGGCTATCGGTGCCGAGTCTGAGTGGGTCAATCCATTGCTGGATCGCACCAACTGTCAATTCACGACACTTGCAAGCGCCCCTGAGAAACTGTGGGAGCGGTTGTTGGCTGCCAATAGAGTCAGTGACAAAGCTGAGGCGGTTTGGTCGTATTTTCGAGCGAATGCCGGGAGCCTCATGCCACGTTTCCACACCAAGGCGGAGCATCGCAATAGGAAGAAAAGCGCGGATTTCAATAGTTTCATTGTCCTGAATGTGGAGGTTTTGGGCGATTTTCTCTGGCAGCTTCATCCTGACGAGCATCACAAGCTGCAACTGTACTTACTTAAACAGCCTCTGATCTCTAACGAAATGCTGGTCCCGTTGTTGTCGATGGCCACCCTGAAATCGACTGAAATGTTGAACACGATCCCAAGCGAACGCTGGGGCATGCTTGTGGCTTCAGACTTTCTGCCGCAGTCTGAGATGATGAGGGAATTCGTCCATCGCCATGCCAGTCCGGAGCATGCTGCTTATTTCGAAAGACGCGACCCGTTATTCAATGCAACGAATAGCCCCTCGACGCCTCATATGAATACGGCCGGGGATCTGGAAGCTTAAATCGCCGCGCTGGACTCCTTCACGACGACAGGTACAAAGCTTATGACGGCGGCTGAAAACAACCATGTGAACTGGCTGGTGGAACAATCGATGCTGCACGCGGCACGCCAGCGGGCCAAGCTCTATTCGGGCCAGGGCCGGTTGTGGCAGCAGCCTTACGCGCAGACCCGACCACGCGATGCCTCGGCGTTGTCGTCGGTATGGTTTACCGCGTACCCGGCGTCGATCGTGACCCGTGAAGGCGGCACAGTGTTGGAGGCGTTGGGGGATGAGACGCTGTGGCATGCCTTGTCGAAGATCGGCATCCAAGGCATCCACAACGGCCCGCTGAAGAAATCCGGCGGTTTGAGTGGCATGCAGCACACACCGACCATCGACGGTAATTTCGACCGCATCAGTTTCGAGATTGACCCGCAACTGGGCACCGAGGCGCAGTTGCAGGCGTTGACGCGCATGGCGGCGGCGCACAACGCGGTGATCATCGACGATGTGATCCCGTCCCACACCGGCAAGGGCGCGGATTTTCGCCTGGCCGAGATGGCGTACGAGGACTATCCCGGCCTTTACCACATGGTAGAAATCCGCGAGGAAGACTGGCCGTTGCTGCCCGACGTGGCCGAGGGCCGCGATGCGCAGAACCTCAGCCCTGCGCAGGTTGATGCATTGCGCGACAAGCACTACATCGTCGGCCAGTTGCAGCGGGTGATCTTCTTCGAGCCTGGCGTCAAGGAAACCGACTGGAGCGCCACCCAGGTGGTACTGGGCGTGGATGGCAAGCCGCGTCGCTGGGTGTACCTGCATTATTTCAAGGAAGGGCAGCCGTCGCTGAATTGGCTGGACCCCACCTTCGCCGCGCAGCAGATGATCATCGGTGATGCGCTGCACGCCATCGATGTGATGGGCGCCAAGATCCTGCGCCTGGACGCCAATGGGTTCCTCGGTGTGGAGCGCAAGCTGGATGGCACGGCGTGGTCCGAGAGCCATCCGCTGTCGATCACCGGCAACCAGTTACTGGGCGGGGCGATTCGCAAGGCGGGCGGCTTCAGTTTCCAGGAGTTGAACCTCACCGTGGATGACATCGCGTCCATGTCCCATGGCGGTGCCGACCTGTCCTATGACTTCATCACCCGCCCGGCGTACCAACACGCGCTGCTGATGGGGGACGCCGAGTTCCTTCGCTTGATGCTGCGCGAAATGCACCGCCAGGGCATCGACCCCGGCTCGCTGATCCACGCGCTGCAGAACCACGATGAATTGACCCTGGAGCTGGTGCACTTCTGGACCCTGCACGCCCATGACACGTTCCTTTACCAGGGCCAGACGTTCCCCGGGAATATCCTGCGCGAGCACATTCGCGAACAGATGTACGAACGACTGGCCGGCGAGCATGCGCCATACAATTTGAAGTTCGTGACCAACGGTGTGTCCTGCACCACGGCCAGCATCATCACGGCGGCGCTGGGTATTCGGGATCTGGATGCGATCACCCCCGCAGATATCCAGCAGATCCGCCAGATCCACCTGCTGCTGGTGATGTACAACGCCATGCAGCCAGGCGTGTTTGCCTTGTCGGGCTGGGATTTGGTGGGTGCACTGCCACTGGCGGCCGAAGAGGTCGAGCATTTGATGCAGGACGGCGACACACGCTGGATTCATCGCGGCGCCTATGACCTGGTGGACCTCAACCCCGATGCGCAACTGTCCGCCGGGCAGATGCCGCGCTCGAAAAGCCTGTATGGCAGCTTGAACAGCCAATTGCAGGACCCCGAGTCCTTTGCCTCGCAACTGCAGAAAATCCTCGCGGTGCGGCGTGCCTACGACATTGCCGCCAGCCGCCAGATCCAGGTGCCGGAAGTCGAGAACCCGGGGCTGCTGGTGATGGTCCACGAATTACCGGCCGGCAAAGGCACGCAAATCACCGCGCTGAACTTCGGGGCCACACCGATCACCGAAACCCTGCATCTGCCCGATATTGCCGCAGGGATGGTGGTGGACATTATCAATGAGCGGGTGGAAGGCGATCTTACGGCGGAAGGCGCGTTCACGATCACACTGGATGCGTATGAGGGGCTGGCGCTGCGGGTGGTGAGCAACTCACCGCTGTAGCTTACTTGTGACGAGCGGGCTTGCCCGCTCGCCGCTCAAGCGCGGGATCAGTAGAGCTGGGGCACGATCAGTTCCGGGGGCGTCGGGCTACGGGAATAATCCTCCTGCCGCACGCGCTGTGGCAGTTCGATCACCGGCAGATTCACTTCTTCATAGGGCATCTGCCCGAGCAGGTGGTGGATGCAGTTGAGCCGCGCCTTCTTCTTGTCATCGGCCTGCACCACCCACCACGGCGCTTCGGCGATGTGGGTGCGCTCGAGCATGATCTCCTTGGCCTTGGTATAGGCTTCCCAGCGCCGACGCGATTCCAGGTCCATGGGGCTGAGTTTCCACTGCTTGAGCGGGTCGTGGATGCGGCTGAGAAAGCGCAGGTGCTGTTCCTGGTCGGAAATCGAAAACCAGTACTTGATCAACTTGATGCCGGAGCGCACGAGCATGCGTTCGAACTCCGGCACGGTACGGAAGAACTCTTCGTATTGGTCGTCATTGCAAAACCCCATGACTTTTTCGACGCCGGCGCGGTTGTACCAACTGCGGTCGAACAGCACGATTTCGCCGGCGGCCGGCAAGTGCGAGACGTAGCGCTGGAAGTACCACTGGGTCTGCTCGCGGTCATTCGGCGCGGGCAGGGCGGCCACGCGGCACACCCGGGGGTTCAAGCGCTGGGTGATGCGCTTGATCACGCCACCTTTGCCAGCGGCATCTCGCCCCTCGAACAGGATCACCACCTTATGGCCGGTCTTGACCACCCAACTTTGCAGTTTCACCAGTTCGCCCTGCAGGCGGAACAGTTCACTGAAGTAGATGCGCCGGGCGGCTTTCTCGTGGCTCTCACCGACGTGCTCGTCAAACAGGGCGTTCAGGTCGTGCCCGTCTTCGGATAATTCCAGTTCCAGCTCTTCGTCACTGTGATCGAGCAACTCACGGTGGATGCGCTGCATCAAGGTGTCTTCTATTGAGGACATGGGCGGAACTCGCGTCGTGGAGGATGGCAAAGTCTTAGTCGCAATTTGTTACGAACCAATTACATCAAAATGCGCGTTTGCGGCAGGAGAGGGGGACAACGAGGCGTTTTGCCATTCCACGTTCATAAAACCGTAACAAGATTGTTGCAGAGTTGCCGAGCCCGTAATTCACAAGGATTTTCCTGAATGAAACGTCTGATGAAGTCTGCTGCACTCGCCGTTGCGGTTTCTCTCAGTGCCACCTCGGTGTTTGCTGCCGAGAGCATCCGCCTGACCGGTTCCGGTGCGAGTTTCCCAGCGCCGATCTACCTCACCTGGTTCAAGGATTTCAGCAAGAAAAGTGCTGGCGTTACCGTTGACTACCAGTCCAAGGGTAGCGGTGCGGGTGTACAGGACTTCCTGAACAAGACTGTCGACTTTGCCGCCAGTGACTCGGCCATGAAAGACGAAGACATCGCCAAGGTTGCCGAAGGCGCCCAGTTGCTGCCGATGACTGCCGGTGAAATCGTGTTGGCGTTCAACCTGCCGGGCAACCCTAAGGAACTCAAGTTGCCTCGCGATGTTTACTCCAACATCTTCCTGGGCAAGATCACCAAGTGGAACGATCCGAAGATCGTCGCCGCCAACCCTGGCCTGAAACTGCCTGACATGCCGATCACCGTTGTGGTGCGCGCAGACTCCAGCGGCACCACGGCCGTATTCACCAAGCACTTGGCGGCGATCAACGCTGAGTTCCAGAAGGACTTGGGCGAAGGCAATACGGTCAACTGGCCGGCCAGCGACAAATTCATCAAGTCGCCGAAGAACGATGGCGTGACCGCCACCGTGCGCCAGACCCCAGGCGCGATCGGCTACATCGAATACGGCTTCGCCAAACTCGCCAAGGTTGACTTTGCCCAGTTGCAGAACAAGGCCGGCAAGTACGTGGTACCGAACGCCGAGAGCGGCGCCGAAGCCCTGGCTGCGGTAAAAATGCCGGAAAGCCTGGTGGCTTGGCTGCCGGATCCGGATGGCGCCAAGTCCTACCCGATCACCTCCTACACCTGGATGATCTTCCGCAAGGACAACGGCAACCCGGCCAAGGCCAAGGCCATGCGTGACATGGTTGAGTACAGCCTGACCGAAGGTCAGAAAATCGCCGACTCGATGGGCTACATCCCATTGCCGCCTTCGGTTGTCGATCAAGTTCGTAAAGCTTCCGCCAACATCCAGTAAGGCTCGCCAGGCCGCTCCCGGTAGGGGTTTTCAACCGTGCCGGGAGCGTTCCCCCCTTGTTCCGGAATTAGCCCATGAACACACCTTTTGTCGTACCGGTTAACCCGGATTCTGCGTGCCAGCCGCCGTCCACGAAGGACTTCATGGTTGACCGCACCTTCCGTGCGCTAGCACGCATAGGCGTAGTGCTGGTGCTGGCGCTGGTTTTCGCGCTGGTCTTCGAAGTAGGGCGCAAGGCTCTTCCAGGCATGGAAAAGCACGGGTTTGACGTGCTGTTCGGCAGTGTCTGGGACGTTAACCAAGGCAAATACGGCATTCTGCCGGCTATTTGGGGCACGCTTTACAGCGCCCTCATCGCGTTGCTGATCGCAGGTTTTTTCGGCGTCAGCATGGCGATTTTCCTCACCCAGGATTTTCTACCCGCCAAGCTGGCTGCGGTATTCCGCACCATCGTCGAATTGCTCGCAGCCATCCCCAGCGTCGTCTACGGCCTGTGGGGTATCTATGTGGTGATTCCAGCGATCCGCCCGTTGACGGCGTGGCTGAACAGCGAGCTCGGCTGGATTCCGTTCTTCGGCACCTCCTTGAGCGGGCCGGGCCTGTTACCGGCATCATTGGTATTGGCCATCATGATTCTGCCGACCATTGCCGCCGTTTCCCAGGACGCCCTCACGGGTGTACCGATGAAAACCAAGCAAGCCGCCTACGGCATGGGCACCACCCATTGGGAAGCGATTCTCAAGGTGATGGTGCCATCTGCTGCCACTGGCATCTTCGGTTCGCTGGTACTGGGCCTGGGCCGCGCCCTAGGTGAAACGATGGCGCTGGCCATGCTGGTCGGTAACGCTAACAACATTTCTCTTTCGCTGTTCGCACCGGCCAATACCCTGGCGGCCTTGTTGGCGCTGAACTTCCCCGAAGCCGGCCCGAACGAGATCGAAGTATTGATGTACGCCGCACTGGTGCTGATGTTCATCACGCTGTTGGTGAACATCATCGGTTCGATGATCATGGTCTACGCCCAGCGAGGTACCAAGCAATGACTGACCTCTCATCGCCCATCACCGCCATGCCAAGCCTGCAGCGCCGGTTCGAAGGCCGAGCCCTGCGCAGCCTGGTGCTGACCACCCTGGTGTGGCTGGGCGCGCTGCTGGCCAGCGTGCCGCTGATTTCCGTGCTTTACATGCTGATCACCCGGGGCGGCGCGCGCCTGAGCCTGGAAGTGTTCACCGAACTGCCCCCGACCGGTTTCGAGACCGGCGGTGGTTTCGGCAACGCCATGGCAGGCACCTTCGTGATGGTCGGCATTGCCGCAGCCATCGCCGTGCCGGTGGGCATCCTGGCCGCGATTTTCCTGGCAGAACTGGGGCCGGATAGCAAGCTGGCGAACGCCTCGCGCTTTGCCGCCAAGATGCTCACGGGCTTGCCGTCGATTCTGGCAGGTGTATTTGCCTACGCCCTGGTGGTCATGACCACCGGGACTTACTCGGCACCGGCAGGTGGCGTGGCGCTGGCCGTACTGATGCTGCCTATCGTGGTGCTGACGGCCGAAGAGTCGATGAAGATGGTGCCCAAGATCATGAAGGATGCTGCCTACGGAATGGGCTGCACCCGCTCGCAGGTGATCTGGAAAATCGTCTTGCCCACCGGCATGCCCGCGATCCTCACCGGTGTGATGCTCGCCGTGGCGCGTGCCGCCGGCGAGACCGCGCCGCTGTTGTTCACTGCGCTGTTCAGTAACTACTGGATCTACCACGACGGCAACCTGGCAGTCATGAATCCGACGGCGTCCCTGGCCGTGCTGATTTACAACTTCTCCGGCATGCCTTTCGACAACCAGCTCGAGCTCGCATGGGCGGCCTCGTTGGTGCTGGTAATGATCGTGCTGGTCGTGAATATCGTGAGCCGTATCTTCGGCAAGCCCAAGTACTAAGAACGGGAGCACCTGAATTTTGAATATGTCATCTGCGCAAGTAGCCGCTCCGTTTATCACCCAGTCGCCTGTGGTCATGGACTGCAAGCTGGACAAGATTTTCTACGGCAACTTCATGGCGGTGCGTGACAGCCATGTGCCGATCGAGAAGAACAAGATCACCGGCTTCATCGGCCCGTCCGGCTGCGGCAAGTCCACCGTACTGCGTAGCCTCAACCGCATGAACGACCTGGTGAAGGGCTTTCGCTTCGAGGGTCATGTGCATTTCCTTGGCCAGGACGTGTATGGCAAGGGCGTTGATCCGGTCGTCGTGCGCCGTTACATCGGCATGGTGTTCCAACAGCCGAACCCGTTCTCGATGAGCATTTTCGACAACGTGGCCTTTGGCCTGCGGCTCAACCGCTACAAAGGCGACCTGGGCGACCGCGTCAAGCACGCGCTGCAAGGTGCGGCGCTGTGGGACGAGGTCAAGGACAAGCTCAAGGTCAGCGGCCTGTCGCTCTCGGGCGGCCAGCAACAACGCCTGTGCATCGCCCGCGCCATTGCTACCGAGCCGGAAGTGCTGTTGCTGGACGAACCCTGCTCGGCGCTGGACCCGATTGCTACGCGCCGGGTCGAGGAGCTGATGGTCGAGTTGAAAAAGGACTACACCATCGCGCTGGTGACGCACAACATGCAGCAAGCGATTCGTGTGGCCGATACCACCGCGTTTTTCTCGGTGGACATCTCCCAAGGCACCCGCACCGGCTATCTGGTGGAAATGGGCCCGACCACCCAGATCTTCGAAAGCCCACGGGAACAAATGACCGGGGACTACATCAGCGGCAAGTTCAGCTGACCCTGCCATCTACCGTTTTCCAGGATTGCCAATGACTGCAATACGTCGTCTTGATTTGCTCGCGATCGAACGCGCACTGCGTGAGGTGCAGGGCCGTTTTGCCCAGCTCAGCCGGGACTTTACCGAGCCACGCGACCCGTTGACGGACGAAGTGCTGCAGAATGTGCTTGAAGGCTATGCCTTGATTGACGACTATGTGGCGCGCGGTGTCGACTTGTTCGACCTTCAGCAGTTGAACCTGATGCTGGAGATCAATGCCACGGTGCTCTGCGGCACAGACCCGATGCGCAGGCAAGAATACGCCCAGCACCTGGCTGCGACCGAAGTGCACTTTTTCAACAATGTCGAGGGCGGCATCAAGGATTTGTACAACTGGTACTGCAAGCACCACAGTGAATCAGTGTGGAAGCGCGCAGCCGGTGTCTATGTGCGCGTCCTCAGCAAGCCGCAGTTGTTCATTGAAGGCAATAACCGCAGTGGTTCGCTGATCGTCAGTTACCTGCTGATGCGCGAGGGGCTGGCGCCGTTCGTACTGACGCTGGACAACGCCGAGGGTTACTTCAACCCGTCCTCGGTGATCCGTAATTCCGCCAAGCATGGCGTAATGGCATTGTATGAATTGCCCAAGATCAAGAAAAAATATGCAGCGTTCCTGGAAGATAAGGCCCCTGATCCCATGGAGTTTTTCCTGAACGACGCACCGGCGCCCGCCTACCAGGGGGGCCATTGATGGGAAGGTTTCCAGTGCTAGACACCATTACGCGTGTGTTCAAGCGTCAGCGCATCCGTATTTCATTCGATATCGATGACACGCTGGCGTGCCAACTCCATCACAGCGCGACCGAACACAGCCGTTTGCCGGCGTGTGTGCATCGTTGGCTGGGTGAGCCGCTGCGCAGCGGCACCCGCTCCCTCACCCGTGAACTGCGTCGCCAGGGTTGCAGCGTGTGGGTCTACACCTCTTCCGGTCGCACCCCGGCTTATATTCGCCGTTGGTTGTTGCTGTACGGCATCCACGTCGATGGCGTGGTCAACAGCGTGCGGCACAACCAGGCCCTTAGCGAACGCGGGCTGTCGAGCACTCCGTCGAAATTCCCGCCGGCGTTCGACATCGACTTGCATGTCGACGACTCCGAGGGCGTACAGCTTGAAGGCTTCGATCACGGCTTCCGTGTCGTGGTGGTGGACCCGGAAGACCAGCAATGGGCGCAACGCGTGCTGGAGGCCGTCGCGCAGGTCCAGATACAACTGGCCCGTCAGCAACCGCAGCGACACAAAGTGCCGGTGCGGGCCTATCCGGGCCTGACGTTGAACGGCTAAGCCATCATCGATGGTCTAGCAAAAAAGGGGCGACTGAGTGATCAGTCGCCCCTTTTTTATAGGTTACTTGGCGCTCAATGCCCCAAGAAACTCGGTATGCCGCAGCGTCTGCGAAAACATGGGCAGCGTGAAGTTCTCGGCCGCCTTCTGTTGTTCATCGGTGAACGTCGCCGTGCAGTCGGTCAAGGTCACCACGTTGTAACCTTTCTCATACCCTGATCGCACTGTGCCTTCGACGCAGCAGTTGGTCAGGAACCCGGCTACCACCAGGTTCTGGATGCCATTGTTGCGCAGCACCAGGTCCAGGCCGGTAGTGGCGAAGCCATCCAGCCCGCGCTTGCCTTCAACGAGGATATCGCCGGCTTCACGCATCACCGCATCGGTGATCTCGGCCCCCCAGCTGCCGGCACGGAAGGCGCCGCCGTCGGCAACGCCCTTGAGAATGCCGTAGTGGCGCATCGTCAGTTCCGGATAACCGTCGGCGAACTGGATCGGCAGGTGGATGATCTTTACCCCCAGCTTGCGCGCTTGTTGCACCGTGGTCGCGGTGTTGGCCAGCATGTCGCAGGTGTGCATGACGTCTTTGACGGCGTCATGGAACACGCCACCGGGCGTGGTGAAGTCGTTCTGGAATTCGATCAGGACAAGGGCGGTGGTGTGGGGATTCATGGTGAGTCTCCGATATGTGGTTTCAATCACTGCGTTCGAGTGTCAAGCGTAGGAAACTTTCAACGCCACGGTGAGCGCGTTGCCGCGTGCCGGCGCCGTCGCCCGGAAAAACCATTGCGGGGTCAACCCTTTGGACCGACTCGTCCGGCCGGGTGAACAGGGGCCTCGCCCGGTGCATGGCAGCTTATGGGCGCCATTCGTCTATTGCCCGGCACTCTGGATGCCGTGCCGTCTCTCATTCATAAGCGCGGATATCCCGAGCGTACGACCGGAGAGCCAGCATGGAAATCAACAAGAACGCCCCAGGGAATATGTCACAGCAGGATGTCACCCGTGGCACCGATAACGAAGCTGGGCACGACCCACGGCGCGATGAGGACGCTATCCCAGTGCCGCCGGACGACGACGCACCGCTCGAAGAAGATATGTCGGATGTGGATGCTGCCGATTCAGTCGCAAGCGAACACCCCAACAACTGATCAGCCAGGCGTTGTCCTGGGTTGGCAGGGGCCTACCCCAGCTATTGACCTTGAAAATGCCGGGATCACTTGGAAACAAAAGGAATGCTATAAACGAAAAAACTCGCCAGACGGCGAGTTTTAAAGGGTCTACGGACATTGACGGCCGTCAGTAGAGCAAAAGATGGTGCCCGAACCCGGAATCGAACCGGGACGCCCTTACGAGCGGGGGATTTTAAGTCCCATGCGTCTACCAGTTTCGCCATTCGGGCGGTAGCGCGGTGTAGCAGGGTTGGGAATATATAGACCCAGGCGCTTCGACGCAAGGTCGGAAGGCCGCTTTCTTGCATAAAGGCGCGCGCGAAAATGCTTGGCAGATCAGTGATCTACACCTGCTTTGAAAGGTGAGCCAGAGTATTCCTGCAGGACGGGAACAAGCTGCCTGAAAGGCAGTCATAGCGATATGCCATCCCGGCAGTCTGGAAAGGAATCGGTTTATGTTCAGTCTTCGCAAGCGCTCTTGGTGGGTGGCAGTTGGTGTCATGGCGCTGTTGTCGGGTACGGCGCAGGCCGGGGATGCCGCGAGGTGGGGGGATTTCAACGCGTCGGGCAGTGACCGGTTGGCGGGGGCCTCCTATGAGGCTGGTAATCAGTATGTGTTGAAGCCGTCGAACATATCGATTGCCGATATCGAGCAACTGCAAGCCGCGCAGAAACGCAGCGATGGCGAGCTGCAAGGCCTGAAGAGCAAGCTGGAACGGCAGGACGAGGCATTCGAGGCGCTCAAGCGCAAAGACGGTTCGAGCGCCAGTTCGAGTGACAGCCAAGTGGCGAGCCTCAAGCGCACGGTCGAGGATCAGAAAAGCACGATCGATCGGCAGAAAAGCGATATTGATGGCTTGAAACGCAGTGTTGATGATCTCAAGCGCAGCCTTGACAGTTTGAGCAGCAAGGTCAAGTAACCCGGCTGACGCGCCGCCGCCGGGCTATCGGGCCCGGAGTAGAGCGGTTTGTGACCAGGGTTGAGTGAACATAAAAAAAGCCCCGTTGTGCGGGGCTTTTTTGCATCTGTGGCTTACACGAAGGGTTGGCCGCTGAAACCGCGTGGCAAGCGCTGCAGGCCGGGCAGATCGGTGAGGCGTTTTGTCCATGCACTGCGCCAGTCGATGACCGTGTGGGTCCTGGCTTTGCGGTTGGCGCGGCGGGCGGCGTTGCGCTGGGTGCGGCGCGCGTCCTTGTAGGCTTCGGTGTTGCGGCAGGTACGGCATTTGACTCGGTTCAGCTCTGTGCTGGAAGGGAGGTTGGTGCCGTGGTGACCACAGGCCAGATGCCCTGCGACTTTGAAGTGAATGACCATGTAAGCGTCTCCTTCTTGGGGGTACGCGCATGGGTAGACACACAATGCGCGCGGGGAGGGCGGGGCACTAAAATATCCCGGCACCTGGGATTTCGACCCCACCGACGAGGCAGCGTTCGGTTTTGTTTGCCAGCCTGGTCAACCTTGGGCGCGGGCGCTAACCTGCCACGCTACCCATCAATAAAAAGGAAGCGATGATGAGCGACGACACCCCGTCACATGAGGGCAGCTGTCGCTGCGAGCGTGTGCGTTTCAGCGTGAGTGCAGCCCCGGTAATCACCATGGCCTGCCATTGCAGCGGTTGCCAGAAAATGTCTTCCAGCGCGTTTTCCTTGAGCGCGCTGATCCCGGCCAGCGGTTTTACCGTGACCCAGGGATGCCCGGTGGTGGGGGGGCTGAAGGGGGTGGACCGCCATTATTTTTGCCCGCATTGCATGAGCTGGCTGTTCACGCGCCCCCATGGCATCGATGAATTCGTCAATGTACGCGCAACCTTGCTGGATAACGCCGGCGCGTACGTGCCATTCATGGAAACCTGGACCAGCGAAAAGCTGCCCTGGGCGTCCACGCCGGCGATTGAAAGCTTTGCGCAATTGCCCGAACCCCAGGCGTTTCCGCGCTTGCTGCAGGCGTATGCAGCGTTCAGTCAATCAGCGCCAGTAAGTCCGTAGCCCCTACATCCAACCCCGCCTGGGCCAGCAAGGTGGTTGCCTGGCCTCGGTGGTGAGTCTGGTGATTGAAGAAATGCACCAGCAGGCTGAAGAAGTTCTTCTCGGCAGCCACACCCCGCATGTTGGTGTAGTGCAGGCGATGATCCAGTTCGGGCTCCTGCACAGTGTTGGCCCAGTCGACGATGAGCTGATCCAGCCAGGCGCGACGGGTCGCCAATTCCTGGATATCGGCAAAGGCCAGGTGCTTGAGGTCAACAGGTGTTGCAATGGTGTTCAACGGCACCAGTGCTGCGTAGTCGGCGGGATGCCGGGCAAAACGCTTGAGCCAGACCGTGTCGCCCAGGGCCAGGTGGTTCAGGGTACCGAGGATCGAGCCGAAAAACGCCTGGCGGTCGATACGCAACTGCGCATCCGACAGCGTACGGGCTGCGTCGTAGAGCTTGCGGTTCATCCACTGGTTGTAGCTCGCCATCAATACAATGTGCTCAATCCGGTTCACTGCGGTTTTCCCTCGAAGGCACGGTGACGCCATCATAGGCTGTGCCCGCTCGGCGGTCATGGTGTTCCAGCAGCGGCGGGCTATGGTTGTAATAAGCCTACACTGCGCCCTGGGAGGCCTGCTGGGAGGTCTGGGCGGTATGTTGGGCGGGGCAACAGGCGCGCGTCCGACCCAGGGACGCTCTGGCGGGATGAACTACGCAGCGCTGGCTTCCTTGGGCATGGCGGCGTTCCAGGCTTATCAGGCCTGGCAGCGCCAGCAGGCCACTGCGCCGCAGCAAGCCTTCCAGACGGTGGACCAGCTTGACGGCCCCGCAGCCGAAGCCCACAGCCATGCAGTATTACGCGCCTTGATCGCTGCCGCCAAAGCCGACGGCCGCATCGATGAATCAGAGCAGCAGTTGATTTCCACTGAGCTGGGACGGCATACCGACGACCCCCAACTGCAACAGTGGCTCGACGCCGAAGTCGCCAAGCCCCTGGATGCTGCGGACTTCGCCGAGTTCGCCAGTGACCCGGCCGTGGCGGCAGAGGTTTACCTGGCCAGTGTGATGCTGGTGGACGATCAGCAGGATGCCGAGCGCAATTACCTGGATGACCTGGCGGGGCAACTGCAGATCGACCCGCAATTGCAGTTGCACCTGGAACAACAGGCCAAGGTCTGACTGAAGTGCAAACGTCGAGTTGAACCTGGGTAAATATGGGAGCTGGCTTGCCTGCGATAGCGGTAGTCCAAGTGACATCTCCGTTGCCTGACACACCGCTATCGCAGGCAAGCCAGCCCCTACATCCGTCTTCAGTGGTGCCTAGAAACGCAACGTGGCTCCCGTGGTCAGCCACTGCGCACGCTCGCCGATCAGGCTGCGCCCGACAATCAGGTCCACGTCGACACGCTCACCCAGATGAAACCTGGGCCCGGCCTGCCAGGCCTGATCGCCGCCTTCCTGGCCGTAACGCTCGGCGATCAGTGTCAACGAGGGCGCCACCTGGTACTCAAGGCCGCTGCCCCAGGTCAGGCGGTGTTGTGGGTCGCCATCGTTGTAGGCATGGGACCAGCCGGCGTTCAGGTTCAGGCGCAGTGGCTCCAGCGGCTGCCACGTCAGCGGAATATTGACGTCTGCGCCATCAAACCCGTGCCGCCGATCCAGCGCAAAGTGCGCGCCGGCCGCCACGGCCATTTCCAGGCCCAGGTCTTGTCGCGACCATACCTGGGCCTTGAGCTGCGGGTTCACCTGGGTTTGACCTTGGCCTGCGTCAGTGGCGCGTGAGAGGGCCGCGCCCCACTGCACCGAGGGCATCGAGCGGAACGTACAGGCCGGCGACAGCGTTTCATTATGGGTGCTGCCCTGGTGTCGATTGGCGGTAAACCAGGCGTCCACGTTGCATTCGCCTGGCGCATTGATCGCGCCGTCGTCGACCGCATAGGCACCACCGGCGGCATTGGCCTTCGACAACAAGGCAATCACCAGCAGGATACCCAGGGTCAGGCCGATGAAGATCAGGTTGCGCTGCAATGCGCGACGTTTGGTCGCCGGCAGCAGCAGTAAGGTGTGACGTGCGCCTCGATAGTGGCGCGCACGGTATTTGGCGAACCCGTCCTGGCGCTCGCGGGTGTGTTTTTTGTGCATGATGCACCTCGCTTGAATTCAGCTCTCTACGGTCAGCACCGGAATGCCGCTGGCTTTGGCCTGGCAGACCAGCTCGCAAGTGTCGTCGCCACCCGGCAGGGCGATGACCACGTCGGGGCGGCTGTCAGTCAGCATGAAATGGTTGCGGTGGCGCTCCGCCTGCTTGCCGTGGCGTTGCCAGTTGGGCGGGTAGCGCACCACATCGATACCCAGTTCCCGCGCCCAGTCCTCGACGTCGCTGCCGAGGAACTGGTTGCCGCCGTGGATCAGTACCTGCACCGGGCGCAGGCGGTGGTAAGCGTCCAGCACTTGGCGGGACATTTTGGTGTCGGCGTAATGACGACCTGCACAGATCAAGACGCGCATAAGGTGTTTCCTTGTATTGCTCGGTGGCGGCCGGGCGACCGCCACCGTTTAAACGGCGGGGAAGATCAGTACCACTGCTTGAAGCGGCGGATGTAGATCGTCTTCATCAGTTGGGCCACGCAGCAGTAGCTGAGCAGGGTGCCCACCAGCCATGGGAAGTAGGCCATCGGCAGCGGTTGCAAGCCCACCAGGGTGCCCAGCGGCGAGAACGGCACGTAGATCCCCAGCACGATCACCACGCAGGTCATCATCAACACCGGCCAGGCGGCGGTGCTTTGGAAGAATGGGATCTTGCGGGTACGCAGCATGTGCACGACCAGGGTTTGCGAGAGCAGCCCCTCGATAAACCAGCCGGACTGGAACAGCGTCTGCATTTCCACACTGTTGGCGGCGAACACGTACCACATCAGCGCGAAGGTGGTGATGTCGAAGATCGACGAGGTCGGCCCGATCCAGATCATGAAGCGGCCGATGTTTTTTGCATCCCACTTGCGCGGCTTGGCCAGGTATTCCTTGTCCATCTTGTCCCACGGCAGCGCCAGTTGGGAGATGTCGTACATCAGGTTCTGCAGCAGCAGGTGGATCGACAGCATCGGCAGGAATGGAATGAATGCACTCGCCACCAGCACCGAGAACACGTTGCCGAAGTTGGAGCTGGCGGTCATGTTCAGGTACTTCATGATATTGCCGAACGTTTCGCGGCCCTTGAGCACGCCTTCTTCCAGCACCATCAGGCTCTTCTCCAGCAGGATGATGTCAGCCGATTCCTTGGCAATGTCCGTACCGCTGTCGACCGAGATGCCCACGTCTGCATCACGCAGTGCCGGCGCATCGTTGATCCCGTCACCGAGGAAGCCCACGGTGTGCCCATTGGCTTGCAGCGCCTTGAGTACCCGCGATTTCTGCAGCGGTGTGAGCTTGGCGAACACGGTGCGTTCTTCCACCCGGCGTAGCAGGGTGGCGTCGTCCATCACTTCGATTTCGGCACCCAGCAGCGGCTGGCCTGGATCGAGACCGACCTGGCGGCAGATCTTGCTGGTGACCACCGCGTTGTCGCCGGTCAGTACTTTGACGGCCACACCGATCTGTTGCAGGGCCGCAATCGCCGGGCCAGCGGTTTCCTTCGGCGGATCGAGGAAGGTCAGGAAGCCCTGGATCACCAGATTGCGCTCATCGGCAGTGGTGTACTGCTGGCGTGCCAGCGATTTAGGGATGTGACGGGTGGCCACCACCAGTACACGGAAGCCGTCTTCGTTGTAGTCGTTGGCGATCGCCAGCAGTTCCTCACGGCGACGTTCATCCAGCGGCACGGCTGTACCGGCGTCCATCACATGCGTGGAAATGCCCAGCATCTCTTCCACGGCGCCTTTGCACACCAGCAGTTGGTCGTCGGCGGCATCCTTGACCACGATCGACAGGCGGCGGCGGACAAAGTCAAACGGCAGCTCATCGACCTTGCTGTAGGCAAACGGCACCTGGAACTTCGGGTTCTGCTCCGAGAATTGCACCACCGCCTGATCCATCAGGTTCTTCATGCCGCTCTGGTGGTAGCTGTTGAGCCAGGCCAGGGACAGTACGGCATCATCGCGCTGGCCGAAGGCGTTGACGTGATGCTCAAGGATGATCTTGTCCTGGGTGAGGGTGCCTGTCTTGTCAGTGCACAGCACGTCCATCGAACCGAAGTTCTGGATCGCGTTGAGGCGCTTGACCACCACTTTGCGCTTGGCCATGGCGGTGGCGCCCTTGGCCAGGTTGGCGCTGACGATCATCGGCAGCATTTCCGGGGTGAGGCCAACCGCAACCGCCAGGGCAAAGAGGAACGCATCGCCCCAGTCGCCCTTGGAGAAGCCATTGAGGAAGAACACGATCGGCACCATCACCAGCATGAAGCGGATCAACAACCAGCTGACACTGTTCACGCCACGGTCAAACGCGGTTTGTACGCGCGAGCCGACAATCGCCTTGGCCAGGGAGCCAAAGTAAGTGCGCGGCCCGGTGGCGACCACCACGGCTTTGGCACGGCCGCTGACCACGTTGGTGCCCATGAAGCAGATGTTGGGCAGGTCCAGCAGGTTGCCCTGGTCGGCGGCCACCGGCCCGGCGGACTTCTGCGTGACATCGCCAAGGGTGTCGTACTTCTCCACCGGCAGGGCTTCGCCGGTCAGTACGGCCTGGCTGATGAACAGGTCGCGGGATTCGATCAGGCGGATGTCGGCGGGGATCATGTCGCCGGCCGACAGCTGCACGATGTCGCCAGCCACCAACTCGCGCATCGGCACTTCGCGCAGAGACGGTTGGGCGCCCACTTGTTCACGGCGCAGCACGGTGGCCGTGGTGCGCACCATGGCTTTCAGGGCTTCGGCGGATTTGGCCGAACGGTGTTCCTGCCAGAACCGCAGCAGGCTGCTGAGCAGCACCATGGTCATGATGATGATGACTTTGGTTGGGTCAGCGTCTTCGCCTTCCTGCATCGGCAGCCAGCAATCGGTGAAGAAGCTGATGCCGCCCAGGGTCAGCAGCACGTAAATGAACGGGTTGTTCAGTGCGTGCAGGAACTGCACGATGGCGTGCGGCGGCTTATCGTGGGCAACTTCGTTGTAGCCTTCACGTTGCAGGCGAGCGGAGGCGTCCAGTTCGGTCAAGCCGTCCTGGGTGGCACGTACGTTCGCCAGGGTGGCCGACAGGCCGTTGTGGGCTTCGCGGGCGGCACGCATCGACAGTTTGGTGTCGGCGTCGGTGCCATTCTTTTTATGCAGAGGCGGGTTTTTTACGGCGCTCATTGTGTGTACTCCTGTCGCCAATTTTCGACAAAACATACCCGTTACTTACCTGGCTACAGGCGAGCGAAAGCATGCCGAGTCGCCAACTTCGCGATCGGTTTAAATAAGGGGGTTACATAACTTCTGCTGGGGCGTTAGTTAAAACGCGCACAGCGGGCTACCACTGGACGTATTGATAAAGAACGCCAGGATAGTAGTCAGGAAGTTGCTGTTTCCAGCCGGTTCAGGCAGCGCGAGTGCTCAGGTAAAGACCGAGCAACAGGCCGGCCTGGGCCCGTCTGGAAACCTGCGGTCTTTGGGGGTCTTGAGTGTCGGCGTGATCCCACTGCTGTACCAGCTGGCCAGTAGCAGGGCAGACACGCCAGTGCACCAGCGGGTGGGCCGGACGCACTTGAGGGGAGGGTGCAGCAAAGGCCGAGCGGGTCGGCGAAAAACCAACGGGCTCGCGGCACAGCTTGGCGCGCAGGGCGGCGGCAAGGGTGCGTACATCGGGTAAAGCAAGGGTTAGCAAGGTCATAACACACCTCGGGACCGGACAGGCGACCGGCGAGGCAGTTACGGTGGAGCGTCGAGCTCTAGCGCAGCTTACCGGACCGGGGTGGCGAGTCCTGTCATATTCTGGGTTTGGCGCCCGATGCCCGCGTAAGCGGTGCTCGGACAGCGACTAGATACTGTGTCCATTGGCTTCTTTTGTGAGGTTTAAAAAAGGCCCCAGTTGCGGGCACGGGCAATCTACTCAGATGGTTACAAAATGTCAACGCATGAATAATTAAAGTGTTCGATGTTCAGAGTTCATTCAGACAAGAGGCGCTCGGAAGTTAGTATGTATATAACTTCATATACCCTGTGCCGCCAGAACGGCCAGATAGATCAACACCACGCCACAAGCGCCATGACTGATGCGCTGCCACAACGGTGAGGCGTTCTTGCGCAAGAGGTTGACCAGCGCCGCAATCAGAAAGCACGACAGCACCGACGCAAGCATGAACCCGGCAAAGAACATCAGCGTCTGCCCCTGGCTTGGCGTGGCGCCGACGATGCCCGACAGTGCACTGCCCAGGGCGCCCCAGTAGACAATATTTTTCGGGTTGGCCAGGGAGATTGCCGCGCCCACCGCCAGCGCATTTTGCCGGGTGCTGGCGGGTGCATCGTCTGACTCAGGTAGCTTCCAGGCGTCGATCATGCTGCGAATGCCGAGCCAAGCCAGGTACAACGCACACACCACCGTCAACGGCACGCGCACGGCGTCATGCTGGATCAGCAAAGCGATGCCGGTCAGGCCGATTATCGCCCACACTGCATCGCCCACCAGTGAACCGAACTGCACCAGCAAGGCCGGTGTGAAGCCGTGCAGCAAGCCACGGCGCAGGGTCTCCGCCAGCACGGCACCGGGGGAGAGGCAGAACACAAAACCGAATACCAATGCGTAAAAGAAGATCGTCAGCATGCCCACATTCCTTCAAGAGATGGCAGGCAGTGTGAGGATGAGCCGTGGTGGTGTCTTGGACCAGATTGCGCTGTTCAGCGTTTAACAGCGCTTTGATAGAGACCCGGCGTGATGCCGTAGGCGGAGCGAAAGTGCCGATTGAGGTGGCTTTGATCGGCAAAGCCCAGGTGATGAGCGACGTCGGAAGCTGCCATGCCGTTGCGCAATAGCCCCTTGGCGCGGCGCGTACGCAACTGCATGGCCCACTCACGGGGCGTCAGCCCGGTTTCTTTCTGGAAGGCGCGCAGCAGGTGGAATTTGGAGAGGCCCAGCTCAGCGCCAAGGTGGTCCAGCGTCAGGGGTTGATGCAGTTGCTCGGAAAGCAGTTCCTGGGCGCGACTGATCAGAGGCTTGCCGGTGCCAGTGCTGCCTGGCAGACGCACACCGCTGATATCCACGACTTCGCCCAGCAGCAGCACCAACGCCTCTTCATTCAGTTCGCGATCCAGCGTGTCGGTACTCAACGCGCCCTTGATCGCCGTCGCCAGTCGCAGCGCAAGGTCAGGTTGGAAGCACAGTGAACGATCAAACTCCAGGTGCGCCAGCCCAAGGTCCGTCGCCAATTGATCCGCCGTGGCGTACAGGCTCACAAAATGCCAGGGCGCGCCGTCTGCCGCACCGCCGCCCTGAATCTGGCCGGGGTTGTACAAGGTGATGGCGCCGGGTCCGGCGTGGAACTCCCGACGGTCGAGCCAGACTTTTTCTTCGCCCAGCAGGTTCACGCCGATCACGCATTCATCATGACTATGGCGGGCAAAGGTCAGGCCGGTGCAGGCGGTGCTGCTGATTTCATAGTGGCCCAGCCAGGCGTGTCGCACGGTACTCATCGATTCAACTCAGCCAGGAGACAGGCACGAGCATACGCTGGCAGGCGGGCTCAGATCGACCGTTGATTGACGCGGTGCGAGAGTTCGTCGGCGCTTTCCTTGCGCTCCGAATAGCGGTCCACCAGGTCCGGGCGCTCGCGCAGCAGCAGGGTGAACTTCACCAGTTCCTCCATTACATCGACCACGCGGTCGTACAGGGCGGAGGGCTTCATGCGGTCCTGATCGTCGAACTCCATGAACGCCTTGGGCACCGAGGATTGATTGGGGATGGTGAACATGCGCATCCAGCGCCCCAGCACGCGCAACTGGTTAACCGTATTGAAGGACTGGGACCCGCCGGACACCTGCATCACCGCCAAGGTTTTACCTTGAGTCGGGCGCACTGCGCCAAGGGCCAGTGGCACCCAGTCGAGCTGCGCCTTGAACACCGCTGACATCGAACCGTGGCGCTCGGGCGAGCACCATACCTGGCCTTCGGACCACTGCATCAGTTCCAGCAGTTCTTGGACTTTGGGGTGGTCACGCGGCGCATCGTCGGGCAGTGGCAAACCGCTCGGGTTGAAGATGCGCGTTTGCGCACCGAAGTGCTGCAACAGGCGTGCGGCTTCTTCTACCAGCAGGCGGCTGAAGGAGCGTTCGCGGGTCGAGCCGTAGAGCAGCAGGATGCGGGGTGGTTGGGCCAAGCCGTCCGGTTTTGATGGGATCAGCGACAGGTCCAGGTTGGGCAGGCTGGTCATAGGGCCTCCGATTACAGCTCGGCAATTCGAGCGAGTTCTGCCTTGAGTTCAGTTGGGCTGAGCTCGGCAAACGGCAGGATGAAAAACGCCCGGCAGCGAGTGGCAATGGTCTTCAGCGTGGCGTCGAATGCCGCCTGCACGCGTGCATCGTCACCCTGCACATCCGAAGGGTCTTCCAACCCCCAGTGCGCCTTCACAGACGGGCCGAAATACACCGGGCACGCTTCGCCGGCCGCCTTGTCGCACACGGTAATCACCACATCTGGCGGGCTGCCCTCAAAGGCCTCGTTGCCCTTGCTGTACAAACCCTCGGTGCTGATGCCGGCGGCCTGCAGCGTACTCAGGCTGCGCGGCAGGACCTGGCCCTTGGGGAAGCTGCCGGAGCTGATCGCCTCGAAACCTTCTGGCGCCAAGTGGTTGAACATCGCTTCGGACAATATGCTGCGGCAGCTGTTGGCGGTACACATGAACAGGACTTTCATGGAGCGATCTCCTTTTAGAAACTCAGTCGCAAGGCGAGGGCGGCAAGGGTGACCAACAGCACCGGCAGGGTCAGTACGATGCCGACCTTGAAGTAGTAGCCCCAGGTGATGGTGATGCCCTTGCGTGCCAGGATGTGTAGCCACAGCAAGGTGGCGAGGCTGCCGATAGGGGTGATTTTAGGGCCCAGGTCGCTGCCGATCACGTTGGCGTAGATCATCGCGTCCTTGACCACGCCCACGGCATGGCTGGACTCGATGGACAGCGCGCCGATCAACACGGTCGGCAAATTGTTCATCGCCGAGGACAGCAGCGCCGTCAGCACACCCGTGCCCATGGCCGCGCCCCACACACCGTAAGTGGCGAACGTATCGAGCCAGGTCGCGAGGTAGGTGGTGAGGCCGGCGTTACGCAAGCCGTAGACCACCAGGTACATGCCGAGGGAAAAGATCACGATCTGCCACGGTGCTTCCTTAAGCACTTTGCGCGTGGAGATCGTGTGGCCCTTGGCGGCGATTACCAGCAGGAGTACGGCGCAGACAGCGGAAATCGCGCTGATGGGAATGCCCAGCGGCTCCAGGGCAAAGCAGCCGACCAGCAGGATACCCAGCACCCACCAGCCGGCCCGGAAGGTGGCGCGGTCGTGGACTGCACTGGCAGGATCTTCGAGGTCGGCCGGGTCGTAGGTTTGCGGAATGTCACGGCGGAAGAACCACAACAGCACCGCCAACGTGGCCGCGACGCTGACGACGTTCACCGGCACCATCACCGCGGCGTATTCGTTGAAGCCGATCTTGAAGTAATCCGCCGAGACAATATTGACCAGGTTAGACACCACCAGCGGCAGGCTCGCCGTGTCGGCGATGAACCCTGCACCCATCACGAATGCCAGGGTCGCCGCCGGGGAAAAACGCAGGGCCAGTAGCATCGACATGACGATGGGTGTGAGGATCAGCGCCGCACCGTCGTTAGCGAACAGCGCCGACACCAGGGCGCCCAGCAACACCATGTACGCGAACAAGCGCCGGCCGCGCCCGCGTCCCCAACGTGCAACATGCAGCGCTGTCCAGGCAAAGAAGCCTGCCTCGTCCAGCAACAGGCTGATGATGATCAGCGCGACAAAGGTCCCTGTCGCATTCCAGATGATGTGCCACACCACCGGAATGTCGGCCAGGCTGATCACGCCAGAGGCCAGGGCCAGGACCGCGCCCATCGTGGCACTCCAGCCGACGCCCAAACCCTTTGGCTGCCAGATGACCAGGACGATGGTGAAGATAAAAATGGCAATTGCGACAAGCATGAATAAACGCTCCGATGGCTCAGCAGCAGGTGCTGGCCCGTTGTGGTCTGTCGCCCATTGCATCCAGACGCTGTGCGTCGATGTGCAACCATGGCTGGTTGGCTTGCAGGGTGGTGTGCAGCACCTCGGTCACCCAGTCGGGCAATGCCGGGTTGATGCGGTAGTAGATCCATTGACCCTGACGACGGTCCAACAGCAACCCGCAACTGCGCAGTTGCGCGAGGTGACGTGAAACTTTGGGTTGGCTTTCGTCCAAGGCATGGATCAATTCACACACGCAAAGTTCGCCTTCGCGCAGGATCAATAACGTCAGGCGCGTGCGCGTGGCATCGGCCAGGCATTTGAACAGGGTGGGGGGCGAGGTGAGGTCCGACATGGTCAGGGCCTTTTTATATAGGTTTATCCGAATATACGTATTTCCATATGTATTAGTCAAGCGCGGCTTCGATTGACGTGGATCAAATGGGCTTGAATTCGCCACAAGTGTTTGAAATTAAAATGAAACATGAATGTCCTAAAGTGCCTGCCCATTGCTGATGAAGGAAGACACCGCGTGACCCGTGCCACTCGCAACCTGCGCAAGACCCTGGACTCCGTCGCGGACAATAACGAAACCGCGGCGTTCGACCTGATGCGTGCCGTCGAAAAACTGGGCGATGAGGTGCTGCGCCAGCGTCTGCTCAATACCATTCACCGGCTCAACCAGGACGCCTACGAACTGCGTGAAGCGCGTGATTCGGTAGAGCAAGTGTCAGTCAGGCTCGCCTGAGCAAGATCGTTCAAGACAGCTCCATTGTTGCAATGGCATGCTTGTCGACTGTCTGTCGATGAGCCGTTTCCATGCCTACCGCCTTACCTCATTACGCCTTCGCTCGCGGCGCGATCGCCGTTATCCCCCTGTCCCTGGCGTGCGCGCCGTGGGGACTGCTGGCCGGCTCCATGGCCATCGATGCGCAATTCAGCCCGTTGGAAGCCCAGGGCTTGTCCGCCATTGTGTTTGCCGGTGCTGCCCAGTTGGTCGCCATCGGTATGGTCAAGAGCGGCGCCAGCCTGATTTCCATCGTACTGACCACGTTGCTGCTGACGTCTCAACATTTGCTGTATGGCATGCACTTGCGCCCGATCCTGTCACCCCTCAAGGCCCGCTGGCGCATGAGCCTGGGCTTTCTGCTGACCGACGAATTCTTTGCACTGGTCAGTCACTACGACCGTGAGACCTTCAACCGTTGGTACGCCCTGGGCGTGGGGTTGACGTTCTATATCGCCTGGAACCTCTTTACCCTGGCGGGCATCGTGCTCGGTAAAAGCATTCCCGGCCTTGATCAACTGGGCCTGGAGTTTTCCATCGCGGCCACGTTTATCGCGCTGATCACGCCGGTGGTGCGCGACATCCCGACGGTGGTCTGCGTGGCCGTATCACTGTTGTTTTCGGTGTGGCTGAGTTTCCTGCATTGGGAATCGGCGGTGGTGGTGTCCGGCGTGCTGGGCATGAGCGCGGGGTATGCCTGCAAACGACTGGGAGTGGGGCAGCGATGATCTACATCATGATTGTGGCCATGGGCCTGGTGGTATTTTTCAACCGTTACCTGTTCATCGAGCCGCGCCTTCCCGTGCGCCTCAACCGTGGTGCGCGGGAGTTCCTCGGGTTTGCCGTACCGGGGATGCTCACCGCGATTTGCGGGCCGATCATTTTCCTGGCCGATCACCACCTCAACCTGAGCCCGGCCAACCCTTACCTGTTGGCAGGCATCAGTGCGGTGGCGTTGATGTTCTGGACGCGCAACGTGTTGATGACCGTGTTGCTGAGCATGGCGTTGTTCTATCTGTTCCGCTGGCTGCTCTGAGAATACAGGCGAAAAAAAGCCCGCGGGAGGGCGGGCAGAAGGGATACTTCTAAAAATGAGCCTGGCCAATATAGAGGGCGCCAGCTTCCTTCACAGTGAAACAAAGTTCATGCAGCCGTCAGTCCGCGCCACGGCAATGGTACAGTCGCGTTTTTTTCCAACGGAGCAATGGCATGCACAAGGTGGTAATTGGCGCACTGGTACTGGCGGCCCTGGCTGGTTGCGCGGGTTCGAAGATGAAGGAGGCGCGCGCGGGCACGCCTTACAAAACCCTGGCTTCGGACAAGGCCACCCTGGTAGTTGCCGAATGCGTCCAGTTCGGCTGGCAGGACGAAAGCGTGTTCGGCGTTGACGCCGGCGGCTTCAAGGAGCCGATCGCGGCGGGCGGTTTTACCGTTTACACCACCGCTGGGGACTACTTCGTCGACGTGCAAAGCGCGGGCAACGGCTCCACCATCAAGTACTACGCAGCAGAAGACAACATGCCAGCCAAGCGCCGCTTGGCCGCACTCGCGACTTGCCTGTAATCCGTTACCTTAGTGGTTTTCGGAAATGCCTGGCACGACAGTCGCCAGGCATTAGCTTATGATTCACCCGCTCGCCCGACATGATGGCTCTTTACCAGCACACGGACGTCGAGGCCTAAACGTCGGGCGAGCATCCCCTTTCTTCAGCGCGGCATGTAACCCAGGTGCCAGCGACGCGGAATCTTGAGGGATACCAGCCCCAGCAAGCCCGCCAACACGCCGCTGACCAGCAACGCCTTCAAGCCCATCTGTTGCTCCAACAGCGCGCCAATGATTGCCCCCACAAACATCCCGGCCCAGGGGATCAACTGCACGCGCCAGCCACTGCGGCGCTCCCCGAGCAGCCAGCGACCCAACCCGCGGCCAAAGCGTGAAAGCGCTCCGGTTACGTAGGTCAGTCCCACCGGCAGCCCGTTGACCTCTTCCACGGCGGCATTGAGCATGCCCATTGCGATGATCGCCGCCAGCAGCGCAAGCAACGTATCGGCGAACGGCAGCCATGCCGCACCGCATAGCAGGGCGGCAATACACAGCAGCAAAGGCAAGGCATGGCGGCGGCTCATTCGGCTGACCACCACGCCCAACGCATTACCCACCACAAATGTCGCGACCAGCAACAGCAGCCGCCCGGTCAAGCCAAGGTCTCCTGCGCTGATCGCCACCGCGAGGCGCGTGGTGTTGCCGCTCATGAACGAAACAAAGTCGCCGCTCGCCATAAAGCCGATAGCATCGGTCATGCCCGCCAGTACCGACAGGCTGGCCACCAGCATCAGCCCGACACGGCCACGCCAGCGCTGTCGATGGGCGAGTGCAGCATTGACGTAGGGCTTGCGCGGCGAAGGCAGCATAAGGCCGGGTTCCTCGGTGAGATTATCCGGCCACTACCGTAGGACGCTTTCAGCGCGCATGCAATGACCTCAGGCACGCTCCAGGGTCCACCCTGCACAATGCCAATCCAGAAAGTGCGTCGGCTTGATCGCCTGCACAAACGCCGGGTCATGGGACACCACCAGCAGGGCGCCGGTAAAACCGTGCAACGCCTGCTCAAAAGCCATCACCGATTCGAGGTCCAGGTGATTGGTGGGCTCGTCCAGCAACAGCAGCTGCGCCGGCACCTCGCGCCACAACGCGATGGCCATCGCCGCCTTCAAGCGTTCGCCGCCACTCAGTTGGCCGGCCGGCTGGGTGACACGCAAGGCGTCCAGTTGCAGCAAGGCCAGGCGCGTACGCAGTTCGGCTTCGGCCAGTGGTGTGTCCAGCAGGTTAAGCTGTTCAATGATGCTGCGTCGGTCATCCAGCAGGGTGAGGTGCTGGTCGATATAGGCGCTGGGCACCTGCACGCGGCATTCTCCGCTCACCGCCCGCCACTCGCCCGCCAATACCTTGAGCAGCGTCGACTTGCCGCAACCGTTTGGCCCGCGCACGGCGACGCGCGCCGGGCCGGCGAGGTGGATGTTCAGGCAGGTGGAGGGCAACCACGGCAGTTGTGCGTCTACCAGCGACAGCACCTGGCGGCCGTTGGGCACTGCTGAGGCGGGCAACGCCAACAGCGTCGGTGTTTCATCCTCGACCCGTTCGTAGGCCTCGCGCACCTGGGCATCCAGTTCATGTTTGTGTTGCCAATGCGTGCTGCGCACGCTGCTGACAACTTCCGTGGCGGCGCCTTTCCAGCGCGCCTTGGTGAACCGGTCGACGTTGGCCGTCTCGGCATGCTTGCGGGAGCGAGCAGCGTTACGCTGCAGGCTGTCATGCTCCTTTTGCAAGCGTCGACGGTTGCGACTGCGCTCCAGGCGTGCGTGTTCCAGTGCGGCGATGGCAGCCTGTTGCTGGGCATCGCGCTGTTGTCGATAGTCATCGTAGTTGCCGCCATATACGTGGACGCCGAGCGGCGACAGTTCAATGATGCGCGCCATGGTGTTGAGTAATTGCCGGTCATGGCTGACCACCACCAGGCCACCGCGCCAAGCCCCGAGCACGCGCAGCAGCCAGGCACGGCCGTCGCTGTCGAGATGGTTGGTGGGTTCGTCGAGCACCAGCAAAGGTGGCGTGGATAACAGTGCACCTATCACGGCGACCCGGGCTAACTGGCCGCCGCTGAGCCGATCGGCCGGGGTATCGGCACCCAGTGCTTGCAGGCCCGCTGCATCCAGGGCGCTGCGCAAACGCTCGGCCAGGTCCCAGCGGTCATCGATCAACGCCAGGTCATCGACCTGCGCCGCGCCCTGGGCCATGCGAGCCAGGGCTGCCAGGGTCGCGGCGGTGCCGGTGAGGTCAGCGACGGTTTCGCCCGGTGCTACCACGATGCTCTGCGGTACGTACGTCACGCGGGATGGGCCGTTCAGTGTGCCGGAGGAGGGCGGCAACACCCCTGCGATCAATTTGGCGAGGATACTTTTACCGCGGCCGTTACGCCCCACGATCCCGGTGGGCGTGTGGTCGATGGACAGGCTCAGGTCGTCGAGCAGGGTTTCGCCATTGGCGAACTGGACACTCAGGTGTTGCAAGGAAACAAGCGTGGGCGGCCGGTTGACGTCAGTCATCAGCACCTCCAAAAAAATGTCGGACAGGCCAACAAGCGCGCCAGGCGGCTCGTTGCAGATACATTTTGGAAGGCTTAGTGGTTCACGTCGGCGGTCGTCCCGTGCGTCGGAAGGGAGGCCAAGCCTAACCCGCCTTGGCTTTTTTCGGCAAGTCCGCCGCCAGTTGTTCAAGGAACATCGCCAAGGCCACCTCTTCGGCCTTGAGCCCTTTGCGTATCCTCGGCTTGGGTAGCCTGGAGAGTTCACCCAGGCTGAAATGCTCCAGCACGGCGGGGTGGATGTAGCATTTGCGACACACCGCCGGGGTGTTACCCAGTTGCTTGGCGACATCCTTGACCATGGCCACGACGTGACGCTTGGCATCGGACTCAGGTTGCCACTCCAACTCCCGCAACACTGCCAGCGCCATGGCGGTGCCGGCCCAGGTGCGGTAGTCCTTGGCGGTGAAGTCCGCACCGGTAAGGCTGTGCAGGTATTCATTCACGTCATGGGAGCTGACGGTGTGGCGCTCGCCGTCTTCGTCCAGGTACTGGAACAGGTTCTGCCCCGGCAATTCCAGACAGCGCTTGACCACCGTGGCCAGGCGCCGGTCCTTGACGCTGATCTGATGCTCGACGCCACTCTTGCCACGGAACTGGAACTGGATCTCGCTGCCTTTCACGTCCACATGGCGGGTGCGCAACGTGGTCAGCCCGTAGGACTTGTTGTCCCGCGCATATTGGGTGTTGCCGACGCGGATCAGCGTCGCATCCAGCAGCATCACCACCGTGGCCAGCACTTTTTCGCGGGTGAAGCCGGGTTCGGCGATTTGCGCTTCCAACTGTTTGCGCAGTTTCGGCAGGGCGTTGCCGAATTCCTGCAGCCGAGCGTACTTGTCGCTGTCGCGCACCTCGCGCCAGCGCGCGTGGTAGCGGTACTGCTTGCGCCCACGGGCATCGCGGCCGGTGGCTTGCAGGTGGCCGCTCGGATCGGCGCAGATCCACACGTCGGTATAGGCCGGAGGGACCGCCAGGGCGTTAAGGCGCTTGATCTCATCCGCATCAGTGATGCGTACGCCCTTGGGGTCGAAGTAGTGGAACTTGCCGCGCACCGTCTTGCGACGGATGCCAGGCTGGGTGTCGTCAACGTAATGCAGGTCACGGGGTAGCGCAGAGTCGGACATGGGGCAGGTTCCTTGGCAACAAATCAGGCCGGTATGTCTGATTGACCGCAGCCGTATGCGGTGGTGCCAAAAGGTTGCTTATGCCAATACCGCGACGGCCTTGATCTGCGCCCACAGCGCCTGGCCGGGGTGCAATTGCAAGTGGTCGCGGGAGAACCGCGTGATCCGCGCCAGCAACGGCGTGCCGGCGGCATCCAGGCGCACCAGCACGTGAGCGCTGTTGTCCGCCGGGATCGCCTGGGTGACCGTCACCGGCAGGCGGTTGAGGATGCTGCTGTGTTCCTCGGCTTGCAGGCTCAGGCTGACATCACGCGCCTGCACCTTGATACGCAGCGCCTTGCCCAGTGCCAACGGCGCATGGGCCACGCGCATTTGCAGGGCGCTGTCCGGCAGTTGCAGGGTGAGCAACTGATAGTGCTCGTCGTAGGCACTGACCGTGCCGTTGATGACGACACCGGCGTCGTCGCCCAGGGCCATGGGCAGGTCGAGCCGCGCCAGGGTCTCGCCGATAGGGCCGCTGGCCAAGGCCTTGCCGTCACTGAGCAACACGATGTGATCGGCCAGGCGTGCCACTTCATCCTGGGCATGGCTGACATACAGCACCGGGATCTCCAGTTCATCGTGCAGGCGTTCGAGGTACGGCAGGATTTCGCCTTTGCGCTTGCTGTCGAGGGCGGCCAGGGGTTCGTCCATCAACAGCAAGCTTGGGCTGGTGAGCAAGGCACGGGCGATGCCGATGCGCTGGCGCTCACCGCCGGAAAGATGTTGGGGATGGCGGTCAAGCAGGTGGCCGATGCCCAGTAATTGCGTGGCCTGGGCCATGTCCACACGGCGCTGTTGGCGGGGGATGCGCTTGAGGCCGAACTCCAGGTTGGCCCGTACCGACAGATGCGGGAACAGGCTGGCTTCCTGAAACACATACCCCACAGCACGCCTATGCGGTGGCACGAACACCCCGTTGCGACTGTCTTGCCAGACTTCATCATTGACCTGGATAAAACCGTCATCGGCGCGCTCCAGCCCAGCAATACAGCGCAGGCAGGTGGTCTTGCCGGAACCGGAGTGCCCATACAGGGCGGTGACGCCGCGGCCGGGCAGGTGCAGGTCCACATCGAGGCCAAAGCCCGGATACGCAAGGTGCAGGCGTACATCAATCATCGACATCAACTCCAGCCCATTTTGGTTTTACGGCTGGAGTAGAGCGCCAGCAATACCAGGAACGCGAACACCACCATGGAGCCGGCCAGCCAATGAGCCTGGGCATATTCCATCGCTTCCACATGGTCGTAGATCTGTACCGACACCACCCGGGTCTTGTCCGGGATATTGCCGCCGATCATCAGCACCACGCCGAATTCACCGACGGTGTGCGCAAAACCCAGGATCGACGCGGTCATGAACCCGGGTCGCGCCAGGGGCAGGATCACGCTGAAAAAGGTGTCCCATGGGTTGGCCCGCAACGTCGCGGCCACTTCCAGCGGGCGTGTGCCGATGGCGGAGAAGGCGTTCTGCAATGGCTGCACCACGAACGGCATCGAATAGATCACCGAGCCAATCACCAACCCGGCAAAGCTGAAGGTGAGGGTGCCCAGGCCCAGCCATTGGGTGAACTGGCCAAAGTAGCCATTGGGGCCCATGGTCAGCAGAAGGTAAAAGCCAATCACCGTCGGTGGCAACACCAGCGGCAGGGCCACGACAGCGCCGATCGGACCGCGCCACCAGGAGCGGGTGCGCGACAGCCACAGGGCAATCGGAGTGCCGATGACCAGCAGGATCACGGTGGTCAATGAAGCCAGCTTGATGGTCAGCCAGATCGCGGAAAAGTCGGCACTCGATAACGGCATTTACTGGGCCAACTCGTAACCGTAGGACTTGATCACAGCAGCGGCTTTGGGCCCCTTGAGGTATTCAACCAGTGCCTTGGCAGCTGCGCTGTCCTTGCCCTTGGCCAGGATCACGGCGTCTTGTTTGATCGGGTCGTGCATCGAGGCTGGAACAACCCACGCCGAACCGCTGGTGACCTTGCCGTCCTTGTAGATCTGCGACAAGGCGACAAAGCCCAACTCGGCGTTGCCGGTAGACACGAACTGATAGGCCTGGGTGATGTTCTGGCCTTCGACGATCTTGTCTTTGACCTTCTCGGTCAGGCCTTCCCTGGCTAATACCTGGGTGGCGGCGAGGCCGTAGGGCGCGGCTTTGGGGTTCGCGATCGACAGGTGCGCGTACTGGTTTTTCTTCAGCACTTCGCCCTTGGCATCGACGTAACCTTCTTTGGCTGACCACAGGGCCAGGGTGCCGACCGCGTAGGTGAAGCGCGAGCCCTTGACGGTGTCGCCTTCGGTTTCGAGCTTCTGCGGGGTAGTGTCGTCGGCGCTCAGGAACACTTCGAATGGCGCGCCGTTCTTGATCTGGGTATAGAACTGCCCCGTAGCACCGTAGGCAGCCACCAATTTATGACCGGTGTCTTTTTCGAAGTCAGCGGCAATCGCCTGGATCGGTGCGGTGAAGTTGGCGGCCACGGCCACCTGGACTTCATCGGCATGGGCCGAACCGAAGGCGAGGGCAGCGACCAGGATGGCCAGGCGTGAGGCGTGAATCTTCATGAAGCAGCTCCTGTGAGGGTGTACGGCTTGTTATAGGTAGAAGGCTTAACCGCTATGTATGAGAATATATAGCGGTTGGCCATTGCCGGTACAGTGCAAAGTTGCCGCGCAGGACAGTGCTAGCTGAGCTTGGCCAGTGCCTGCTCCGCCAATTCGCGCGTCAGCTCATAGGTGGTGGTGTCTTTGCCCAGGCGCAGGGCCTGGCCGGACCACAGGTTGCTGAAGCCCGCCTCATCCTTGGCCTTGAGCGGAATCAGCGCGCCGCCGGAGGTCGGGAAGGCAGGCGCGGCGGGGTTGATCGCACCCAGCTCACGCATCACGCGGTTGACAATGCCGCGTGCCGGGCGACCGGTAAACAGGTTGGTCAGCGCGGTCTCACTGGCCTGGGCATGGCGCAACGCATAATGATGGGACGCGGTGACATTGGCTTCGGGAGTGAACAGGTACGCCGTACCGATTTGGACCGCCGAAGCGCCCAGGGCGAACGCCGCGACGATCCCGCGCGCATCACCGATACCACCCGCAGCAATCACTGGCACGCTTACGGCGTCGACGACTTGTGGCAACAGGGCGAACAAACCGATCTGGGTGTTGAGGTCATCGCTGAGAAACAAGCCACGATGCCCGCCGGCTTCACTCCCCATTGCGATAATGGCGTCGCAGCCGTGCTGTTCCAGCCAGAGGGCTTCTTCCACGGTGGTGGCCGAGGACAGCACTTTGGCGCCGGTGGCTTTTACCCGGTCCAGCAGGGATTTTTCCGGCAGGCCAAAGTGAAAGCTGACGACCTCGGGGCGAAATTCCTCGACTACTTGGCAAGCCGCGTCGTTGAAGGGTTCGCGGTTCGAGACCGGGGTCGGCGCCTCATAGTCGGCGCCCAATTCGCGGTAGTAGGGCTCCAGTAATTCCTTCCAGCGTCGATCACGCGCTGCATCGGGTGCGGGCGGTTGATGGCAGAAGAAATTGACGTTGATAGGCCGTTGGCTCGCCTGGCGGAGGGTGGTCAGTGCATCGCGCAGTTGCTCGATGCTCAGTGCTGCCGCCGGCAGTGAACCCAGCGCGCCCGCCTGGCTGGCGGCAATAACCATGGCGGTGGTGGTGCCAACGGCCATGGGGGCCTGGATGATCGGCACGTCGATGCCCAGCAGGTCGAGAAGGCGGGTGTCTGGCCAGGTGCTCATGGGGTGCTTCTCCAGCGTTGATGAGGCTTTTCGCTGTTTTAGCAGGGCCCTAGGCACCCGGCCAGTCTGTTTTATTCACTGGACGAACGCGCGCTTTCGTGGTGTGCCATCAATTGACGGCGTTGCCCAACACCGCGTGAATCCGCTCGGCGATAGCGGCTGCGTGGGTTTCCAGGGCGAAGTGGCCAGTGTCCAGCAACTCCACCACGGCGTTGGGGTTATCGGTTTTGTAGGCGTGGGCACCTGGCGGGATGAAGAACGGATCGTTCTGGCCCCAGATCACCAGCGTCGGTACTTGCCTGTCCCTGAAAAAGGCCTGGAATGTCGGGTACAGCGTCAGGTTGTTGCGGTAGTCGAGGAACAGATCCAGCTGGATCTCGTCATTGCCGGGGCGCTGCATCAGCAGTACGTCGAGCATGTAGGATTCGGGCGCCACCAACTCCGGCTGGTTCACACCGTGCAGGTATTGGTAGCGCGTGCCTTCAAGGCTGATCACTGCGTTGCGGATCACCTCTCGGTTGGCGTGGCTCGGCTCTGCCCAATAGGCACGAATCGGTGCCCACGCATCCCCCAGTCCCTCCAGGTAGGCGTTGCCGTTTTGCGACACCAGGGCACTCACCCGCTCTGGGTGGGCCACTGCCAACCGCAGCCCGACCGGTGCACCGTAATCGAAGACGTACAGGGCGTACCGGCTCAATTCCAATGCATCGACAAAATGCCCAACCGTGATCGCCAGGTTATCGAAGCTGTAGTGGTAACCGCGCTCGGCCGGCACCTCGGTAAAGCCGAAACCCGGCAAATCCGGGGCGATTACGCGAAAGCGCGTCGCGAGCAATGGGATCAGGTCGCGATACATGTGCGATGAACTGGGGAAACCGTGCAGCAGCAGCATGACCGGCGCGCAGGGGTCGCCGGCCTCACGGTAGAACATGCGCACGCCGTCTGCCTCGACGTGGCGATAGTGAACAATGGGCGCTGGAGTGGTCATGAGAGGGATACCTTTGTAACTTGAATAGGATGGAATAGGGGTTACAGCTTTTCAAAAGCTGCGCGCAAAATGGTGACCTGTCAAACGATTTATTCAGGTTATCTTTACGTGCGTTGTAACTACCCAAGAAAGGAAATAGCGGTTACGATGCCAGCGTTCTCAAGAGGATTGACCATGACCCTTTCCCCAGCGACTGCCGCCCCCTCGGAACCCTATGTCCTGGCCGACGATCCGGTGCTGGATATGCTCAATACCCTGGCGAATATCGACGGTGTACCGTGGGATTTCTGGCAGGTTGATGCCGACGTAGTCGCCTGGCTGGTGCGCGTGCGGTGGGTTGAGCCCAACAACGTGCCCGAGTTTGAACCCGGTGCTTTACTCGCCGCTGCGCGAGCGTTACGCGAAGTGATCCGTGAACTGGTGGCCGCACGTAAAGCCCAGCAGCCCGGTAACCCGGCAGCGCTGAACGCCTTTTTACGCAAGGCGGTGAGCCATACGCAGTTGGTCTGGCCAGCCTGCGAGGCGCCACGGATCGAGCGCCAGCGCAAGCAGCAGACCGCGGCGCAGTTCCTCGCGCCGATCGCCGAAGCAGCCACCACGTTATTGGTGGAGGGGGATTTCAAGTTGATCCGCCGCTGCGAACATCCGGAATGCATCTTGTGGTTTTATGATCGTACCAAGGCCCACAAGCGTCGCTGGTGCAGCATGGCATTGTGCGGCAACCGGCATAAGGTCGCCGAGTTTCGCAAGCGCAAGCTGAAGCTTTAAAGGCGATAGCTTTTCACAACATCCAGGCGCAAGACGTCGAGGCAATACACCGGGTGGCAGGCCTGGCGCTGTCGGTATCGGTATCCGCTAGGGCTTTCGCGCCTTCTCCCGGGCGAGCAACTGCTGTTTGCGCTCCACGCCCCAGCGGTAGCCTGATAGCTCGCCATTACTGCGCACCACGCGGTGGCAGGGGATTGCCACCGCCAGGCTGTTAGCGCCGCACGCCTGTGCCACCGCACGGAAGGATTTTGGTGCGCCGATGCGCTCGGCGATCTGTGCGTAGCTGGCGGTGCTGCCCGGCGGGATATCGCGCAAGGCTTGCCACACCCGTTCCTGAAAGGCCGTGCCGCGCAGGTCCAGTGGCAAGTCCAGGCCGACCGCAGGCGCCTCGATAAGCCCCACGACCTGTGCGACCAACTGTTCGAAGCGCTGGTCGGCGCCCACCAGTTCGGCCTTGGGAAACTGATCCTGCAGGTCGCGCACCAGTTGGTCCGGGTCATCGCCCAGCAGAATCGCGCACACGCCACGGGCACTTTGTGCCACCAGGATCGCCCCCAGTGAACATTGCCCTACCGCAAATAGGATCGCGTTATTGGTACCACCGGCCTTGTAGTCACCGGGCGTCATGCCGAGCAACTGATTGGCCGACTCATAAAAACGGCTGTTGGAATTGAAGCCCGCGTCGTACAGCGCATCCGTTACCGTGCGCTCGCCCTTGAGGCCCTCGCGCACTTTGCGCGAGCGATGGGCACTGGCGTAGCCCTTGGGAGTCAGGCCGGTGACGGCCTTGAACACGCGGTGAAAATGGAAGGGGCTCATGTTGGCTTGCAAGGCCAGCGCGTTAAGGCTGGGTGGGGTCTCAGCCTGCTCGATCTGGCGACAGGCGTCTGCCACCCGTTGCGCATGGTGCGCGGCGAGCTGGGTCTGGTCCCCGGCCGCGCGCTTGCTGGCGCGATAACCCGCGGCCTCGGCGTGTGCCGGCGTGTCGAAGAATTCGACGTTCTCCGGGCGCGGCAAGCGCGAAGCACTGCTGGGGCGACAGTACACGCCGGTGGTCTTCACGCCGTAGACGAACAGCGCATCAGCCTTGGGGTCTCGGGCAAGAATGGCTGCCCAGCGGGGGTCTTGTTCGGTAGTCATGGTCAGCACTCTTGACGGATCATGGCCAGAGTAGCCGTGCCGCGAACGCCTGGCACTCTGAAGCTTGCGCTCAAATCAGCCAGCGGTGCGAAAGGTGAGGTTGATGCGTTGCGGGCCCATGACCGGATGCACGCCTTCCTTGATCGGCATCACACCGTGAAAGCGCAGGCGATCCACGCCGCCCCAGACCACCACATCGCCGTGGAACAGCGACACTTTGCGGGTCTTGTCACTGCGCTCATGCCCACCAAACAGGAAGATCGCCGGCAACCCAAGGGACACCGACACCACCGGTTCGCTGTAGCGGCGCTCGTTCTTGTCCTGGTGCAGGGACATTTTTGCGCCTGGCACATAACGGTTGATCAGGCAGGCGTCGGGAGCGAAGTCGACAAAGCCGGCTTCTGCCGCCGCCACCATAGCCAGTTGGCGCAGGGCGTCCGGCATGGGTGGCCAGGGCTGCTGCGTGCGCGGGTCCAGTGATGAGTAGCGGTAACCGGAGGTATCGGTGGTCCAGCCCAGGTCGCCGCAGCTGCTCAAGGCGGCCGACATGGTGAACCCACCGGGTGTCACCATTTGCCGAAACGGTGATTGCGCCAGCACCTGTCGCAATTCCGGCAGAAGGCGTTCAATCCAGGGCAGGGCGTAGCCCCTTAGCACATAGGACTGTTCGCCAATTTGCTCGCGCCCTGCAGGTTGCTGCAAGGCATCATCGGCGAACAGGTCAGCGGTGGGGCCAGGCATCGGCTTACAGCGCCTTGCTCACATTGATGTCGGTGATTTCATCACTGGCATCGTGAATCTTCGCCAGGGCTTGCTTGGCTTCTTCCACGCTGTTGGTGTGCAGTTGGGCGAACTCGAAGCGGCGTTCGCCGTTGAGCTTGTACTTGATCACGTATTTGGTGGTAGCAGTCACGGTCATTTCCTGTCAGGTGTTCGGGTCAGCTCAGTTTGGAGCTGGTGCGACGCACAATGCGGATCTTGTGGGACAGCGCAGGCTTGCGGGTCACGCTGATAGCACGGCGCGTCACGACGTCCAGGGTGATGTTCCAGAAACCGGTGCTCGGCGCGGTGATTTTGGCCGGGAACGTGTCGAAGGCGCCACCGTGGTAGGTATGGCGGCCGCCATTTTTGAAGCTGCGAAAATTCGCGTCGCTCATCAGGCGAATATTACAAGTCTGCGAGCATTCGATGACGACAATGTCTCCCTCGTTGAGGTGCTCGCGCTGGTGGATGAATTTCATGAGGGTGTCTCCAGAAGGGCTTTTTCTGAAAAATCAGAACGATACGTAGGTTAAGATGGAGTTTATCAGCCCCAGCGCGTTTATTATCGGCCCGTCTTCAACGACGTCGACAATTTAAAACAGTTATTTACCGAGTTATCAGGGATAAATCCTACGTGGGCGGGAGAAAAATACCATCCCCGCTGTCGTAGGGTCTTTATCGGAGGTTTTATATGAAGTGGAGTGTGTTGGTTCTGGCCCTGGCGATTGGTGGGTGTGCTTCGGTTGCAGATATCAAGCAGACCCCGCCGACCTTGGCGGTCATTTCCGGGAAGAAACCACAGGAATACGCCGCGTGTGTGGTGCAGAAATTATCCGCGACCCGCCGGCCACCGCAGATCGAACCGCATAAGGACGGTGGTGTGCAGGTGATCGTGCCGCAGAAGTTTTCCGCCGATCCTTCGGCCATATTTGAAATTGATGAACGTTCCAGTGGCAGCAGCATCAAGCTCTACGAGAGCATGTCCAATGTGCCGATCCGTCCCGGTGATGTGAAGAAGGCGGGCGAAGAGTGTATTTCCGGCTGATACGGCCGCGTTTCACACCGCGACTTCAAATCCGATAAAGAGCCTGGCCCCGCATGCGCGGGGCCGGGCTTTTTTATGGGCCTGAAGGGCGCCGGCCAGGCGATCCAGGCGGCAGAAGACGTGCCGACGAGGCAGGGCATCCGTTAAACTCTCGCTCTATCACTACAAAAAATACCGCGCAAACCTTCTGTTTGTGTGGCATTTGTCTTCTTTGGGAAATTTTTCATGAAGCGTGAACACGTCAGGGCTCGCCAGGCTGAAGGCCAGATATCGGCCACCCACATCATCCAGAACCCGGCCGACCTGGCGGAGTGGATCGTCTTCTTCAAGAAAAGCGGCGGGCGCAGTTTTTTCCTGGTCGACGATCAGGATGAAGTCGAGTCTTTCCCGCGCCTGGATGACCTGGTAGAGACCATCCGGGGCCTGGGTATCAAGTTCGCCGATATTCAGCTGTAGGCCTGACGCTTACTTGCAGACCACCACCACACTGCGGCTTTTGAAGTTACCCACGTCCTGGCCGAGGGTCTTTTCACTTTCCTTGAGCGAAGGCGTGCCTTCGGTGCCGACGATGCGGTAGCCGGTGCCCGCACAGGAGGCGTCAGCCTTCTCGTAACAGCTGGCCCAGGAATTGGCTTCGCCGGAGCAGTCGATGGTCAGGCCTTGTTCGCCGTTTTTCAGATAGACGTCAGAAGAGGTGGTGCAGCCGGCGAGCGCCAGTACCGCAGTCAGTGCCAGAATCTTGTTCATGTGTGTTCATCATCGAGGGTGTTGAAGGGGCGCTGACACTGTCGTGGGGCGTTCCGGCGAGATTATAGCGAACTGCCATCTACGTACAGGCAAACACAAAAAAAGCCCCGTTCTCCGGGGCTTTTTTGCGCAGGGCGTTGAGGCTTACTTGCCTTTCGGCCGTTTGCTCGACGCGTGGCCCGCTTCGTCCACAAACACTTCCGCTACAGCGATAGCCTGGCTTTCACTGGCGAATGCCCCAGCGACGCTGTCGCCATGGAAGTTGATCAGGTGCCAACCGTCCGCTCGCTTGGTGATCAGGTAGCCGTTCACGCCTTTTGGTTCTGACATCTATCAAGTATCTCGTGGTCTGGTTCAAGGGCCTAATGATAGCGCCAAATGCCGCGGGGCCGCGCAAGTTATTCTAGGTCAGTGTTCCAGGCCTGAAAGCGTGCTAAAAAGGTTGCAGCCCTTTGAAACATTGAGGTGCAGGCATTTTTTGCCGTGCCGGTGAAAATACGCGGTCCAACTTGAGCGGAACTTACGCCGACATTTTTTCTCTATGATGACATCGCAACGCCAGCAGGACCCATTGTAAGGTGACTGCGGCCTCATTAGACTGCGCCGAATTCCGTACGCACAGCCCTTTGTAAGGACCCATATGATCAAGAAATGCTTGTTCCCAGCAGCCGGTTACGGCACTCGCTTCTTGCCAGCGACCAAGGCCATGCCCAAAGAGATGCTGCCGGTGGTGAACAAGCCACTGATTCAGTACGGCGTCGAAGAGGCACTGGATGCCGGTCTGAACGAAATCTCCATCGTGACCGGTCGCGGTAAGCGCGCACTGGAAGACCACTTTGACATCAGCTACGAGCTGGAAAACCAGATCAAGGGCACCGACAAGGAAAAATACCTGGTTGGTATCCGTAAACTGCTCGACGAGTGCTCGTTCTCCTACACCCGTCAAACGCAGATGAAAGGCCTCGGCCACGCCATTCTCACCGGCCGTCCACTGATCGGCGACGAGCCGTTCGCCGTGGTACTGGCAGATGACCTGTGTGTGAACCTGGAAGGCGACGGTGTGCTGACCCAGATGGTCAAGCTCTACCAGAAATACCGTTGCACCATCGTTGCAGTGATGGAAGTGAACCCGACCGAAACCAACAAGTACGGCGTGATTGCCGGCGACGACATTGGCGATGGCCTGATCCGCGTACGTGACATGGTTGAAAAGCCAGCACCGGAAGACGCGCCTTCCAACCTGGCGATCATCGGTCGTTACATCCTGACCCCGGACATCTTCAAGCTGATCGAAGAAACCGAGCCAGGCAAGGGTGGCGAGATCCAGATCACCGACGCCCTGCTCAAGCAAGCCAAAGACGGTTGCGTGATTGCCTACAAGTTCAAGGGCCAGCGTTTCGACTGCGGCGGCGCTGAAGGCTACATTGAGGCAACCAACTTCTGCTACGAGCACTTCTACAAGACGGGCAAGGCTTACTGATTCACGGTGTAAGCGGCCTGTTCTAAAAAAGCCACCTTCGGGTGGCTTTTTCGTTTTTCAGCCCCATGTAAGTCGGTATGCTGATGTCCTGCCGAGGAGAGTGAAATGGCCTACGATTTTGACCTGTATGTAATTGGCGCCGGTTCCGGCGGTGTTCGCGCGGCGCGCTTTGCCGCAGGCTATGGTGCCAAGGTGGCCGTGGCGGAAAGCCGCTACTTGGGCGGGACTTGCGTCAACGTCGGTTGCGTGCCGAAAAAGCTGCTGGTGTACGGCGCGCATTTTGCCGAAGATTTCGAGCAGGCCAGCGGGTTTGGCTGGTCCCTGGGTGAGGCGAACTTTGATTGGGCGACCCTCATTGCCAACAAGGATCGCGAGATCAACCGCCTCAATGGTATCTACCGCAACCTACTGGTCAACAGCGGTGTGACCTTGCATGAGGGGCATGCGCGCCTGATTGATCCGCATCAGGTCGAGATCAACGGCGAGCGTTTTACCGCCAAGCACATCCTGATCGCGACGGGTGGCTGGCCGCAGATCCCGGAGATTCCAGGCCGAGAACACGCTATTGGCTCCAATGAAGCGTTCTTCCTCAAAGAATTGCCCAAGCGCGTCCTGGTCGTCGGTGGTGGTTACATTGCCGTCGAGTTCGCGGGGATCTTCCATGGCCTGGGCGCACAGACCACGCTGCTGTATCGCGGCGACCTGTTCCTGCGCGGCTTCGACGGTTCGGTGCGCACGCACTTGAAAGAAGAGCTGACCAAGCGCGGCCTGGATTTGCAATTCAATGCCGACATCGAGCGCATCGACAAACAAGCCGACGGTAGCCTGAAGGCAACGCTGAAGGACGGCCGTGTGCTGGAAGCCGACTGCGTGTTCTACGCCACGGGGCGTCGTCCGATGCTGGATAACCTGGGGCTGGAAAACACCGGCGTGAAACTCGACAAGCGCGGCTTCGTCGAGGTGGATGACCTGTACCAGACCGCCGAAGCATCGATCCTGGCGATCGGCGACGTGATCGGTCGTGTGCAGTTGACTCCGGTCGCCCTGGCCGAGGGCATGGCCGTGGCGCGCCGCCTGTTCAAGCCTGAACAGTATCGTCCGGTGGATTACGCGATGATCCCTACGGCGGTGTTCAGCCTGCCGAACATCGGCACCGTGGGCCTGACCGAGGAAGAAGCGAAAGAGAAGGGCCACAAGGTGCAGGTCTTTGAAAGCCGTTTCCGGCCGATGAAGCTGACCCTGACGGAGTGCCAGGAGAAGACCCTGATGAAGTTGGTCGTCGACGCCGACACCGACCACGTGCTGGGCTGCCATATGGTCGGTCCGGACGCGGGTGAAATCGTGCAAGGGCTGGCAATCGCGCTCAAGGCGGGCGCGACCAAGCAGCATTTCGACGAGACCATCGGCGTGCACCCCACGGCGGCGGAAGAGTTCGTCACCATGCGCACGCCAGTGGCGGGCTGATCAGGCTTTGGAGGTTGCCTCTGGCGTCGCCGCAACGGCGGCCGCCAGGCGCAATGCCTCGATACTGGCCTGGGCCTTGATCAGCTCCAGCTCCAACGCCTTGTTGGTGTGCTGGTGTTCAGTCAGCGCTTCCTGGCGAGACTGGCTCTCCAGCACCGCGACACGCAGGCGCTCCTGAAGCAGGGTGCGCTCGCTGTCGATCAGGCCGACCTGTTCGCTCAACTTGAGTTGTTGGGCCTGATCTTTGCGGGATTGCTCCTGCAGCGCCGTTAATTCCTTCACGGTTACCCGATGCTCAATCAGCAGTCGCTCATTGTCGCGGTGCAGCTGGGTGATTTCATCCTGGCGCACCATGGCGCTCTGCTGCGCCTGGCGCAGTTCAGCCTGCACCTGCTGCAACTGGCCTTCGTGGCGACGCTGTTCCTGCTCGCGCTGCTCCTTGATTGCAGTGCGGTAGTGCTCCAGGGCGTCCCGGGCATGCAGGTGCTTTTCTTCCAGTGAACGAATCTGTTCGTCCTTGTCGTTGATCCGTAACTCGTAATCGCTGCACGCCTGGCTCAGCCCGGCGTTACGGGTTTGTTCGGTTTGCAGGCTGGTGCTGGCGGTGTGCAGGGCGGCGCTTTCTTCTGCCAGGGCGGCGGTTTGAATATCGAACTGTTGCTTGAGTTGGCCATGGGCCTCTTCGAGGGCTTGCACCTGAGCGAGCAGGGCGGCTTTCTGCTGTTCGAACTGCGCCAGGGCCAGGTCGATCGGCTCCTGGGCTTTTTCTTTCAGGCGTTGGGCCAGCCGTGCCACCAGTTCACCCAGCTCGTCGTCTATAGGGGCTTCGGTGATGGTGACGCGGGTTTCGCTCTCATCCAGTTCCTTCAAATAGCGATGAATCGTGGTTTTCGAGCCGGTATTGCCCATCTCGATGCGGACTGCATCGATGCTGGGGTTTTCGCCGCGGGCGAGGATCGCCAGGCGTGCCGTTTGAACTACTGCTTTGTTGATGCCGCCGCGAGCCATGGGGTCTCCGTCGATTTCGTAATGTGGTACGTATCATGTATTTACATACTATATCACGTGTGAAAATTCTTTGAAATCCGTTAATTATCAGATGGGATATTGGCGTATTATCCCGTGTCATACGCATTTAGTCCGCGAAAGCACCTGCCAGCAGTACGAATAGGCCTCCCATGAGCGATCTGGATCGTTACCTCAACGCCGCCACCCGCGATAACACGCGGCGAAGCTATCGCGCGGCGATCGAGCATTTCGAAGTGAGTTGGGGCGGTTTCCTGCCGGCAACCAGCGACAGCGTGGCGCGGTATCTGGTCGCCCACGCCGGCGTGCTGGCCGTCAATACCTTGAAGCTGCGGCTTTCGGCATTGGCCCAGTGGCATACAAGCCAGGGGTTTCCCGACCCGACCAAGGCGCCGGTGGTGCGCAAGGTGCTCAAGGGCATCCGTGCCGTGCACCCGGCGCAGGAGAAGCAGGCCGAGCCGCTGCAGCTCAAGCACCTGGAGCAGGTGGTCGCGTCGCTAGACGCTGAAGCGAAGGCGGCGGCACAGGCGCAGGACGCGCCGCGGTTGCTGCGTGCCAAGCGTGACACCGCGCTGATCCTGCTGGGCTTCTGGCGCGGCTTTCGTAGCGATGAGCTGTGCCGGCTCGACATCGAGCATGTGCAGGCTACGCCCGGCGCCGGCATCAGCCTGTACCTGCCGCGCAGCAAAAGCGACCGCGACAACCTCGGCAAGACCTACCACACGCCAGCACTGCTGCGCCTGTGCCCGGTGCAGGCCTACAGCGAATGGCTCAGCGCCTCGGCCCTCGTTCGTGGCCCGGTGTTTCGCGGTATTGATCGCTGGGGCAACCTGGGGGAGGAGGGCTTGCACCCCAACAGCGTCATCCCACTGCTGCGCCAGGCGCTGGAACGTGCCGGCATCCCCGCCGAGCAATACACCAGCCACTCGTTGCGCCGCGGCTTCGCCACCTGGGCCCATCGCAGTGGCTGGGACCTGAAGTCGTTGATGAGTTACGTCGGCTGGAGCGACATGAAATCTGCCATGCGCTATGTTGAAGCGACGCCCTTTCTGGGCATGACCTTGGCCACCCACTGCTTTGAGATTTCTTCTATTAATACAGTCACCTGATAGGGAAAACCAATCGTCAGCATCAGGTTTGCCAATGAGCCATCGGCGCAGAGAGTGGGTAGGATTCATCTCATCAACTTCATAACCCCTGACGGAGAGTCAACGATGCCTATCATCAACAGCCAAGTAAAACCGTTCAAAGCTACCGCATACAAAAACGGCAACTTCGTAGATGTGTCTGACGCTGACCTGAAAGGCAAGTGGTCCGTTGTGTTCTTCTACCCAGCCGACTTCACCTTCGTTTGCCCAACCGAACTGGAAGACCTGGCTGACAACTACGCCGAATTCCAGAAACTGGGCGTCGAAATCTACAGCGTGTCGACCGACACCCACTTTGCCCACGCTGCCTGGCACAACACTTCGCCAGCCATCGGCAAAATCCAGTACACCATGATCGGCGACCCAACCCTGACCATCTCCCGCAACTTCGACGTACTGATCGAAGAAGCTGGCCTGGCAGACCGCGGTACGTTCGTGATCAACCCAGAAGGTCAGATCAAGATCGTTGAGCTGAACGACGGTGGTGTTGGCCGTGACGCTTCCGAGCTGCTGCGCAAAATCAAGGCCGCTCAGTACGTAGCTGCCCACCCAGGCGAAGTATGCCCAGCCAAGTGGAAAGAAGGCGAAGCCACCCTGGCTCCGTCCCTGGACCTGGTCGGCAAGATCTAAGTCGTGAAGTCTCAAGGGCGGTATTCCGCACTTAAGTAAGCTGCATCCGCCCTCGAAACGCCCGGGCGAGATTCGCTCGGGCGTTTTTTTGTCTGCAATAAACCGAATTAATAGGAAATCGCCCGTATGTTGGACGCCAATCTTAAAGCTCAGTTGAAGTCATACCTGGAACGGGTCACCCAGCCGATCGAGATCGTCGCCTCCCTCGACGACGGTGCGAAATCCCAGGAAATGCTTGCCCTCTTGCAGGATGTTGTCAGCCTCACCACGCTGATTACCCTGAAAACCGATGGTGATGATGCGCGTAAGCCTTCGTTCTCCATCAACCGCCCGGGTGCCGATATCAGCCTGCGTTTTGCCGGCATCCCCATGGGCCATGAATTCACTTCGTTGGTGCTGGCCCTGCTGCAAGTCGGTGGCCACCCGTCGAAGGCCAGTGTCGAAGTGATTGAACAGATCCGCGCCCTCAAAGGCGAGTTCAGCTTCGAGACCTACTTCTCGCTGTCTTGCCAGAACTGCCCGGACGTGGTCCAGGCGCTGAACCTGATGGCTGTGCTCAACCCCAACATCCGCCACGTCGCCATCGACGGCGCGCTGTTTCAGGCTGAAGTCGACGAACGCCAGATCATGGCGGTGCCAAGCGTGTACCTCAATGGTGTGAACTTCGGCCAGGGCCGCATGGGCCTGGAAGAAATCCTCGCGAAGCTCGACACCAGCGGTATCGAAAAAGCCGCCGAGAAAATCAGCGCCAAAGACGCCTTTGATGTCCTCGTCGTCGGCGGTGGCCCAGCCGGTTCGGCGGCAGCGATCTATGCCGCACGCAAAGGTATCCGCACCGGCGTCGCTGCCGAGCGGTTCGGCGGGCAGGTGCTGGACACCATGTCCATCGAGAACTTTATCTCGGTACAGGAAACCGAAGGCCCGAAACTGGCCAGCGCCCTGGAAGCCCACGTACGCCAGTACGACGTGGACATCATGAACCTGCAGCGCGCCAGTAGCTTGATCCCGGCGAAAAACGCCGGTGACCTGCACGAAATTCGTTTTGAGAGCGGTGCGACCCTCAAGTCCAAGACCGTGATCCTGGCCACCGGTGCCCGCTGGAGAGAAATGGGTGTGCCGGGCGAGCAGGAATACAAGGCCAAGGGTGTTTGCTTCTGCCCGCACTGCGACGGTCCGCTGTTCAAAGGCAAGCGTGTCGCGGTGATCGGCGGCGGTAACTCCGGCGTCGAAGCCGCCATCGACCTGGCCGGTATCGTCAGCCACGTGACCCTGCTCGAGTTCGACAGCAAGTTGCGCGCCGACGCTGTTTTGCAGCGCAAGCTCTACAGCCTGCCTAACGTCGACGTGATCACCAGTGCGCTGACCAGTGAAGTGAAAGGCGATGGCCAGAAAGTCACGGGCCTGGCGTACAAGGATCGAGACAACGGCGAGTTCAAGACCCTCGATCTGGAAGGGATCTTTGTACAGATCGGTTTGCTGCCAAACACCGACTGGCTCAAAGGCACCGTAGAGCTGACACCGCGCGGCGAGATCATCGTCGATGCCCGTGGCGAGACGTCACTGCCCGGCGTATTCGCTGCCGGTGACGTCACGACGGTGCCGTACAAGCAGATCGTGATCGCGGTGGGTGAGGGTGCCAAGGCTTCCTTGAGTGCTTTCGATCACCTGATCCGTACCTCTGCGCCTGCATAAACCCAGGGCCCGGAAATGAAAAAAGCCCCATGAGTGATCATGGGGCTTTTTTTTGTGTTCTGCCGGAGCGGGCTCCTACAGACTTTCGTGACGATTACATCGGCGCTGGCTGAATGATTTCAACCCAGTACGCATCCGGGTCCTTGATGAACGCCAGGCTCTTCATGCGGCCGTCGGTCAGGCGCTTCTGGAAGTCGCAGCCCAGGGCTTCGAAACGCTCACACGCCGCAACGATATCCGGCACCGAGATGCAGATATGGCCAAAGCCGCGCGGGTCGGTGTTGCCGTTGTGGTAGGCGAAGTCGGCGTCGTTTTCGGTGCCGTGGTTGTGGGTCAACTCCAGGATGCCGGGGATCGACTTCATCCACTGGGTACGCTCGGCGGCGTCAGCGGGGATCTGGGACTTGTCCACCAGGGCCAGGAAGTACAGGCTGAATTCGGCTTCCGGGAAGTCACGTTTTTCAACCAGGGAAAAGCCCAGGACGCGGGTGTAGAAGTCCAGCGACTTGGTGATGTCCTTGACCCGCAGCATGGTGTGGTTGAACACGAAGTGGGCGGTGGCGGTGTCAGGTTGGGCGGTGACGCCCGGGAAAGTGTTCAGTTCGTGCAGGCTCATGGGCCCTCCAGAAAAAATGGGGCAAACGCGGCTCTAAGATGTGAGCGGTTCCTTGGCTTGCGGCTGGCATCCGTGCAGCCGGGCCATGATACGCAAGGCTCGCCCCGGGCGCCAAATGAAAAAGCCCTCGCAGGCCTTGCGGCCCATGGGCGCCGGGGCTCAAACTTTGGCCCTTGGACCTTGAGTATTGTGCATGATGATCGAACTTCGTAAACCGCTGTTGAGCGTCGTGTGTTTGCTGTTGGCCAGCCCCCTGGCCATGGCGGCCGACCCCGAGATTCATTGGCCCAGCGGCTGGCAGATCGAAGAGGTCGTGGCTGACGGTGAGGCGCCAGTAGCGCCACGGCCCGTGTCTCGGCAGCGAGCAATCAAGAATGATGAAAATGGCGCGACCCTGATGGTCATCGAATTGACCGGCACGCCGATTGAAACGGGCCACAAGGTTAATCTCCAGGGGGTATTGCTGGAGATGCGCAAGTCCATCCAGAAAGACTTTGCCCAGGGAGGGTATCAAAGTGTGTGCAGCAAGATGCGCCCTACAACATTGAGCCGCCTTGAAGCGCTGGAAACTACTTGCGTGGTTACCGAGAACGGGCGTCACGTGCTTTCACAAACATTGGTCGGGGCGGTTGATACCGATAAGGCCTATGTTTTTTCATACGCGGGGCAGGCCGCTGCGTACGAAGCCAGCAAGGATGAAGTCAGTTCGGTGCGCGATAGCCTGAAACTTTAAGTGTGTAACAGGCGTCCATGCTGAACATAATGAAACGTTATTTAAGTTCGGATTCGAACGATTGAATTAAAAAAAGCCCCGCATCAGCGGGGCTCTTTATTAGTGCAGGCGATCAGCCGCGAAGCCAGGAATCTACAGTGGCGGCGCCGTACTGTTCTTTCCAGGCCTTGAGGCCACGGTGGTTGCCGCCTTTGGTTTCGATCAGCTCACCGGTGTGTGGGTTCTGGTAAACCTTGACCACGCGAGCGCGGCGCTGTTTGGGTGCGGTAGCGGCAGCAGCGCTGGACTTGCCCGGGTTCGGATCAAGGATGGAAATGATATCGCGCAGGCCTTTGCCATAGCTTTTCATCAGGGCTTGAAGCTTTTCTTCGAATTCGATTTCTTTCTTCAGGCCGGCGTCGTTCTTCAGGGATTCCAGCTGGGCAAGCTGCTCTTGAAGGGCTTTTTCTGCTGCGCGAAATTCGGCGAGTCTGGACAAAATCTGTACTCCAATAGTGTATTTGGCTGATATCAACTGCAGACAAAGCTATAAGCCAAGCGCTTTAAGGCGACTCAAGAAAGAAGCCGTCCCGCGAATTCTGCACAGGCAGGAAAAATTGTAGTAGTTAATGTGCCACGAGTAAATCATGTCTTTTGTTTGAACAACATTATTTCCGCCCAGGTAGTGCAGGGGTATTCAATGGCGGCTCAGGGATTTAATAAATTCATCGCAGGGTAAAGGCTTTCCGAACAGGTAGCCCTGCAGGAAATCCACGCCTTGAGCCGCCAGGTATTCGCACTGTTGCGTGGTTTCCACACCCTCTGCAACGATGCCCAAGTCAAGCTTGCCGGACAGTTCTATGATGCTGTCCAGAATATGCCGTGATAGTGCATCGGCACCGATCATGGCGACAAAACTCTGGTCGATCTTCAAGTAGTCCACATTGAAGTTACGCAAGTAGCCCAGGCTGGAATGGCCGGTACCAAAGTCATCAATGGCGATCATCACCCCCAGTTGGTGCAAGGCGTCGAACAGGCGACGGGTGATGTCGGTGGGCTCGATCAACTCACGCTCGGTCAACTCCAGCACCAGGGTTACCTGGCCGACGGGAAAGGCCGCGAGAAACTCACGGCAGTCGTCCACCAGCGCCAAATCCTGGCAGTGGCGTGCGGTGATATTCACGCCAATATGAAAGCCAGGGCTGAATCGCGCGGCATGGGGCGCCAGTTGCGTGGCGGTCTGGCGCAGCAGCGCACGCGTCATCGGCACGATCAGGCCTGAATGTTCGGCCAGGGGGATAAACAAGTCGGGGCGCACCAAGCCTTCCTTGGGGTGTTGCCAACGCATCAGCACTTCGCATCCTGCCCACTCGCGCGTATCACCCCGCACCACCGGCTGGAAATACGGGATGAACTCATTGGCCCCCAGCGCCCGTTGCAGTTCGTGAGTCGGTGCCGAAGAGCGCTTTTGCAACCAATGTGCAAGCACGCCCGCCAGCACGCCGAAGAACACCACCAGGCTGAACACCGCTGGGTATCGGGCTCGCATGTAACGCCACACTTCACCGGCAGGCATGCCTGCATCGACGCTGTAGTGATAGCGTTCGGACGCCAAGTGATGATGGGCCACGGCAAACGTCGGTACTGCGGTGTCATGCACTTTGCCATCGGCGCCCAGCCAATTCGGGCCGACCTGCAGTACCAAGTGGGCGAACCGGCTGATCAGGCGCAGCGCATTAGTGAGGTGGTAACCGTCAATCGACGCAAAAGCGGCTTTGTCACCGTCTACCAGTCGGTAAACCAGGAGTGCGGTGTCCGGCGTCACCGGGTTGCCATTCATCAACCATAACCGCCCGTCCACGTAGTCGTCCGGGTTGACCGGTGATTCGTAGTCGCTGCCAAACAGCGAGCTGCAGTAGATATTTTTTTGCCAGGACAAGGTCGTTGCACGCACGAACGGCCGACGCGTGACTTGTTCGCGCAGGGCCAGTTTCGCGCTGTTATCGCAGGGCTGGCCCGCCAACGGTAGCAAGGCCTGGGCAGCGAGGGCAGTGTTGTCGAGCATCAGATCGAACTGGCGCACCGCCTCCTGGGCAGTCTGGGCGGTATTTTGTTCCAGTGTGCGTTCGGCCTGCCAATGCAGAATGACCACCCCGAGCGCAATGGGTAGCAACACACTGAGTGACGTGATCAAGTAACGAGTGGCGCGTTTTCGCGGGCCGTTGACGGTCAGGGGCATGAAGGGAACGGCCTGCTGCAGGGATCAGATTCAATCGATAATAGATGGCTGGGCCAGAATAAGCTCGGCGAGTGTCGAGTTGCTACAGTTCCAGTCCTTGGGCGATACGTATAAACGCGAGCGCCGCTGGCGAAGACTGGCGCCGATCCAGAACCGCCAGGCCAACCCGGCGCGACACGCGGGGTGCCAGCGCGCGTTGCACGTAGCGCGAATCGCGCCCAGCAGGCAACGATGCCTGCGCCACTACGCTTACTGCATCCCCGCGGCTTACGGTTTCCAGGGTACTCAGCAATTGCGAGCAGCGATAACGCACATTCGGGGTCAGCCGCGCCTCATTGAACAGGCGTACCACCAGTTCAGCGGAGCCGGCCTCCGTCAGCGCGAAAGGGTCGCTGCACAGATCCTTGAGGCTCACGTGTTCGCAGGTTGCCAGCCTGTGATCGGCCGGCAGCAGCGCCACCATCTGATCCTCGAACACCGCGAAGGTATCGAAGCGCTCCTGCTCCAGCACCACAAAACCAATATCAATCCGGCGCTCGTCAAGCCAATGGATCACTTGCCTGTCGGGCCCCTCGTCCACATGCACTTCGATGCCAGGGTATTCCAGGCGAAAACAGCTGAGGATCTTCGGCAGCAGGTAGGTCGAGGCGGTCGGGCCGAATGAGCCGATTCGCAGGGTCCCGCGTTTCATGCCACGCGCGTCCGCCGCTTCCTGTTGCAGGGTATTGGCCAGCCCCAGCATCGCCCGTGCGCGCCCCAGTAGCTGCGTGCCAATATCGCTGAGCTCCACGTGGGCCTGGTGGCGCCTGAACAACGCCACCCCCAGTTCCTGTTCCAGGCCTTTGATCGCGTGGGACACCGCCGACTGGCTGATACCAAGGCGGTGAGCTGCACTGGTAAAGCCCTGCAGTTCGGCAACCAGCGAGAAAATTTCGAGTTGGGTCAGAGTCATGAGCAATTACTCATTTTACGATGACACCGTATTACCAGAAGAATGCAGGGGTCCTCAAGCCATTAGAGCCTCAGCCCGTGCATTCACCCTCGGATCGCATCATTTACGTGAAGTTGGCCGCCGTCACCATGATCTGGGGCGGCACCTTCGTGGCCGGTCGCTATTTGACCGGCGCACTCGACCCCTTGCTGGCGGCAAGCCTGCGGTTCGTACTGGCGAGCCTGGCCCTGCTGGCATTCATGGGGTGCGCCCGTATTGCCTTGTCCCGCCCCAGTCTTCGACAGATGGGGCAACTGGCGATACTGGGTTTCTTTGGCATCTTTTTCTACAACCTGTGTTTTTTCTATGGGTTGCAGTTCATCAACGCGTCGCGGGCCTCATTGATCGTGGCGTTGAACCCGGCGGTGATCGGGCTGGCCTCCTGGTGGTTGTTCAAGGAGCGCCTGGGTGCCATCAAGGTCATCGGTATCGCCTTTTGCCTGGCCGGCGCCGCCGTGGTGATTGTCAGTCGTAACCCGCAGGTGCTGAACCCAGCAACCCAGACCTGGCGTGGAGATCTGTTGATCTTCGGGTGCGTCGTGGGGTGGGGCGTCTACTCGCTGTGTTCCCGTGGGCTGAATCAGAGCCTCGGCCCGTTGCAGACGGTCACCTGGTCGATACTGCTGGGTACCCTGATGCTCATCCTCACCACACTGGTCCTGGGGCGAGTGACGCTTGAGGCCATTGGCAGCCTGCAGTTACCGCAGGTGCTGAGCCTGGCGTACCTGGGCGTGCTGGGCTCGGCACTCGCCTATATCGGCTATTACGATGGCATCCGGCGTATCGGGGCGACGCGCTCCGGCGTGTTTATCGCGCTTAATCCACTCACGGCGGTGATCTGTGGCGCCCTGCTGCTCGACGAACAGTTGACCCTACCGATGCTGGTGGGCGGCGGGGTGATCCTGCTGGGCATCTACCTGTGCAACAAACCCCTTGCACGGGGCAGGGCAATGGGGATTTGATAAGAGTACGGACAAACACTGTTACGCTGTGTAGAATCGATTTACGCATACAAGAATATGGACTTGCGCTCACGCAAGCCTAAGCCGTCAGAGACTGATGTAACCATGAAGCTACTCGGCTCCCCCCTCATCTTTGGTGACTTCCTCGCCCGCAGCGTGCGAGGCCTCTCCTGTGCGCCGCCCGTGCTCCTCATCCTTGCTGGCAATTGAAACCTTCAAACACAAGAATGATGAGGCGCCAAATCATGGCAGATCTATACGAAAACCCAATGGGCCTGATGGGCTTTGAATTCATCGAGTTCGCGTCGCCGACGCCGGGCACCCTGGAGCCGATCTTCGAGATCATGGGCTTTACCAAGGTCGCGACCCACCGTTCCAAGAACGTGCACCTGTACCGCCAGGGCGAGATCAACCTGATCCTCAACAACGAACCCAACAGCATCGCCTCCTACTTTGCGGCCGAACACGGCCCCTCGGTGTGCGGCATGGCGTTCCGCGTCAAGGACTCGCAAAAAGCCTACAACCGTGCCCTGGAGCTGGGCGCGCAGCCGATCCACATCGAAACCGGCCCGATGGAACTGAACCTGCCGGCGATCAAGGGCATCGGCGGTGCGCCGCTGTACCTCATCGACCGTTTTGGCGAAGGCAGCTCGATCTACGACATCGACTTCGTGTACCTCGACGGCGTAGAACGCCACCCTCAGGGCGCAGGCCTGAAGGTCATCGACCACCTGACCCACAACGTCTATCGCGGCCGCATGGCCTACTGGGCCAGCTTCTACGAGAAACTGTTCAACTTCCGCGAAGCGCGCTACTTCGATATCAAGGGCGAGTACACCGGCCTGACCTCCAAGGCCATGAGTGCACCGGATGGCATGATCCGCATCCCGTTGAACGAAGAGTCGTCCAAGGGTGCCGGGCAGATCGAAGAGTTCCTGATGCAGTTCAACGGCGAGGGCATCCAGCACGTGGCTTTCCTCACCGACGACCTGGTCAAGACCTGGGACGCGTTGAAGAATATCGGCATGCGCTTCATGACCGCGCCGCCCGACACCTACTACGAAATGCTCGAAGGCCGCCTGCCAAACCACGGCGAGCCGGTGGATCAGTTGCAGGCACGCGGTATCCTGCTGGACGGTTCTTCCATCGAAGGCGACAAGCGCCTGCTGCTGCAGATCTTCTCGGAAACCCTGATGGGCCCGGTGTTCTTCGAATTCATCCAGCGCAAGGGCGATGATGGGTTCGGCGAGGGCAACTTCAAGGCGCTGTTCGAGTCCATCGAGCGCGACCAGGTGCGTCGTGGTGTGTTGACCGCCGAGTAAGTAAAAAAAAAGCCCGGCCGAGGGATGTCCCGGCCGGGCTTTTTATTGCCTGCGCATCAGGCCTTGCGCTGGCGCACCAAATGCTTGAATCCTTCAAACACCAGCACCATCACCGCCAGCCAGATCGGGATGTAGGTCAGCCATTCGCCGCCCTTGATCCCCTCGCCCAGGATCAATGCCACGCCTAGCAACAGCACAGGCTCGACGTAGCTGAGCAGTCCGAACAGGCTGAACGCGAGCAACCGACTGGCGATGATGTAGCTCACCAGCGCCGACGCGCTGATCAAGCCCAGCATGGGGATCAACGCGTACAGCTTCGGGTGGGCCTCCATGACCGCAAAGCCTTGCTCACCGCTCTGCACGAACCACCAGGCCACCGGCAGCATCAGCGCCATGTCCAGCCAGAGACCGCCCAGGTGGTCGGTCTTGAGGTATTTGCGCACGATGAAATAGACCGGGTAGCCGATGATCACCACCAGCGTTGCCCAGGAGAAACCGCCAGCCTGATACAGCTCGTTGACCACTCCAAGGGCTGCAAGAAATACTGCGATTCGTTGCAAGTAGGACAGCTGCTCGCCCCATACCAGGCGCCCCGTCAGCACCATGGTCAGTGGCAGCAGGAAGTAACCGACCGACACATCCAGACTGCGCCCGTTCAGCGGCGCCCACATGAATAGCCACAGCTGCACGCCGAGCAAGGCAGAAGAGAGCAACACACCCGCGATCAGGCGCGGACTGCCCGCCAGCACGCGTACCAGCTCCCACACGCGCCGCCATTCGCCGCTGACGATCATGAAGACCGTCATGCACGGCACAGTGAGCAACATGCGCCAGCCGAAAATCTCCAGGCCGCTCAATGGAGTGAGCAATGATGTGAAGTAATACATCACGGCAAACAGCACCGAGGCCAAGACCGATAACACAACACCTTTAGACACACTGTCCTCGCGAAAAACCATTGATACAAAAGAGGGGGGATTTCAGCAGGGGATTATGGTGCTTTTGGCGAGAGAGGGTTGCGCTGTTTTGGGGCGTTTGACGCAAAATATTTTTACGCGCAGGTGTTTGGTTCAAACCCTGTGGCGAGCGGGCGTGTCGTGGTGAGCGGGGCAGGCCCGCTCGCCACACTGGGTTTTGCCAGTGCAAAAAGCCAGGTTTCCCGGCTTAGGCGCGCGCTACGCGACCCGATACAAAGTGCCCCACATCATTGAACCCTGGCGTCGACGAATGCCCCGGTGTCACGAGCGAGTCAATGAACGCCTCGTCCTGCGTCGTGATCTTCACGTCCAATGCGCCGATGTAGGCATCCCATTGCGCCTCGGTGCGCGGCCCGACAATCGCCGAACTCACCGCCGAGTTGTTCAGTACCCAGGCAATCGCAAACTCCACGATGCCCACGCCACGGCCTTGGGTGTACTGCTGAATCTGCTGGGCGATGCGCAGGGACTCCACGCGCCATTCGGTTTCCAGGATACGTTTGTCCTGGCGCGCCGCGCGGCTGCCGGCCTCAGGGGTGACGTCCGGAGCGTATTTACCACTGAGCACGCCACGCGCCAGCGGGCTGTAGGGCACCACCCCCAGGCCGTAGGCAGCCGCAGCGGTAATCTGCTCGACCTCGGCCTGGCGGTTGACGATGTTGTACAGCGGCTGGCTGATCACCGGCTTGTCGACGCCCAGGCGTTCGGCCACGCGAATCACTTCGGCAATGCGCCAGCCGCGATAGTTGGACAGGCCCCAGTAACGGATCTTGCCTTGGCGAATCAGGTCGCCGATCGCCGATACCGTGACTTCCAGCGGTGTGTCGTGGTCTTCGCGGTGCAGGTAGTAAATATCGAGGTAGTCGGTGTCGAGGCGGCTGAGGCTGGCTTCCAAGGCATTGAAAATGCGCTTGCGGCTCAAGCCACTGCGGTTGGGCAGGCCATCGGTAGGGCCTATCGCCACCTTGGACGCGACTACCCAGTCCTCGCGATGGCGCGCAATCGCCTCGCCAACGATTTCCTCGGAGCGCCCACCGGTATAAACGTCGGCGGTGTCGATGAAATTGATCCCCTGGTCCCAGGCCTTGTCGATGATGCGCAGCGAGTCCTCGGTGTTGGTCTGTTCGCCAAACATCATGGTGCCCAGGGTCAAGGCGCTGACCTTCAACCCGGACTGGCCCAATGTGCGGTAGATCATGGATAACTCCTCAAGGCAGGGAAACGTGCCCATGCAATACCAGACTCAGAGGCTCTGGGACAAGCCCTGCGCGCGTTTCTTCATGTGCTCAGCAGTGTCTTGCAACGCGCCTGTAGAAAGCGATGCAGCACCTTCACCCGTTCCGATACTTGCAGGCGGTGGGGGCACATCAGGTTGAACGGCGTGGGCTCACCCTGCCAATCCGGCAGCAAAGGCACCAGGCGACCAGCCTTGATGTCCTGGGCAATATCCAGATTGGCCTTGTAGGCGATGCCGTGACCGGCCAAGGCCCAGCGCCGTACGATTTCACCGTCATCGCTCAGGTAGTCGCCCGACACCTCGACCTCCTGCAGCACCGTGCCCTGGCGGAAGTACCACGTGTTGTTCGCGCGGCCCTGGCGCATGTAGCGCAGGGTGTTGTGCTGCGCCAGGTCAGCCGGCGTGAGGGGGGTGCCATGGCGCGCCAGGTAATCCGGGCTGGCACAGGGGATGCGGTGGTGATCGGGCACCACCGGCAGTGCCACCAGGCTGGAATCCCTGGGCACGCCAAACCGCAGGGCGATGTCGACGGTGTCGCGAAACAGGTCGGCATTGCTGTCGTTGAGCAGCAATTGCAGGCGGATAGTGGGATGTTCGAGTTTGAACTCATCCAGCCAGCCCAGCAGCACATTGCGCCCGAAATCCGAGGGCGCCGCCAGTTGCAGCAAACCGCTGAGGCTCTGGCCTTGCTGCTTGATCGCCTGTTCGCCCTCGGACAGCGCTTCCAATGCGACGCGCACGCTCTCGAGGTAGCGCCGGCCTTCTTCAGTCAGCCGCATGCTGCGGGTCGAGCGTGCCAGCAGGCGAATACCCAGGCGGGTTTCCAGGCGCTTGAGCGCGATGCTGGCAGCGGCCGGGGTCAAGCCCAGCCCGCGTGCAGCGGCAGACAAACTGCCGGTGTCGGCGGTACGCACGAACACTTCAAGGTCAAGGGTCGAGCTCATTTGTAAAAATCCTTTAAAGATCTTGTCGTTTTACCGGGATTTTTCGTCGATTACCAAGCTGTAAAGATGAACGCTCACTTTCTTCATCAGGAATTTCCCCATGACTTCTTCTCTCAACGGCAAAACGGTCATCGTGATCGGCGGCAGCAGCGGAATCGGCGCGGCCGTGGCCAAGGCCGCTGCTGCGCGAGGTGCGCACGTGGTGATGGCGGGACGGCGCTTGGTCAGCGGCGTGGAAAACGGCGTGCGCAGCGAGCCGGTGGATGTCACCGATGCGACGTCCTTGCAACGTCTGTTCGAAAGCGTCGGGCGCTTTGATCACCTGGTCTACACCTCAGGCCCCAGCGTACGTGCCAAGACCCTGGTTGAAACCGACCTGACCGAGGCCCAGGAAAACTTCGATGTGAAGCTTTGGGGCGCGTTGCGGGCGATTCAACGGGCGCTGCCATATCTCGACGAACACGCCAGCATCAGCCTGACCTCAGGGCAATTGGGACGCAAATTGGCGTCGGGCCAGTTCATCAAGACCGGCATCAACGCCGCGACCGAAGCATTGGGCAAGCAGCTGGCAAAGGAGCTGGCCCCGCGCCGGGTCAACGTGATCAGCCCTGGCGTGATCGATACGCCGGCGTATGCAGGCTTGGCTGAAGAGCAGCGCCTGGCGATGTTTGCCAAGGCCGGTGGGGCATTGCCGGTCGGGCGAGTGGGGCAGGCGGACGAAGTGGCGGCGGGGTATGTGTTGGCCATGGAGAACGGCTTCATGACGGGTGCCGTGATCGATATCGACGGCGGCGGCCTGTTGTAGACACCGAACAAACAATGTGCGGGCGGGCTTGCCCGCACATTCGGCGGCGTTAGACTTTCAGGGTGCGCGTCATCCGCAATGCCAGCAGGCTACCGGCGACAATCACCGCCGCCAGCAAGTACAGCGCCACATCCGTGGTGCCAGTGGCATCCTTCACAAAGCCGACGATATACGGGCTGAGGAAGCCGGCCATCTGGCCCATGGAGTTGATCAACGCCAGGCCACCTGCCGCCGCGCCCGCACTGAGCATGGCGGTGGGCACCGGCCAGAACATCGGCAGGCCGGTCAGCGCGCCCATGGTGGCGATGGTCAGGCCGAGGATGGCGATAGCCGGGGTGGTGGCGAAGTTCACTGCGATCACCAGGCCGACAGCACCCATCAACATCGGCACCACCAAGTGCCAGCGACGCTCTTTGCGCAAATCCGCGGAGCGACCTACCAGCAACATGAACACCGCCGCCAGCAAGTACGGGATCGCACTGAGCCAGCCGATCACCAGGTTATCGCTGAACCCCAGGTTCTTGATGATCGACGGCAGCCAGAAGTTGATCGCATACACGCCACTCTGGATGCAGAAATAGATCAGGCCGAATGCCCAGATTGCCGGGTTCTTGAACACGTCAGCCAACGAATCGGTGGTGGTTTTCGGCTTGTTGGCCAGGTCAGTCGCCTGGTCGGCCTCCAGCACCGCTCGCTCGTGGGGCTTCAGCCATTTGGCGTTGGCAAAGCTGTCGCTGAGCAGGAAGTAGGCGAGGGCGCCCAGGACCACCGTCGGAATGCCTTGCAGCAGGAACATCCACTGCCAACCTGCCAGGCCGCCCTGGCCTGCAGCGAAGTGGTTGAGGATCCAGCCGGAGAACGGGCTGCCCAGCAGGCCCGACACCGGGATCGCCGACATGAACAGCGCCATGATCCGCCCACGGCGGAAGGTCGGGAACCACTGCGAGAGGTACAGCACCACACCGGGGAAAAAGCCGGCTTCGGCGGCACCGGTAAACAGGCGCAGGGTGTAGAAGTGTGTCGGTGTGGTGACGAACAGCAGGCAGGTGGACAGCGTGCCCCAGACGATCATCATCAGTGCAATCCAGCGCCGCGGACCGAACTTGGTCAGCGCCAGGTTGCTCGGTACGCCGCACAGCACGTAGCCGATGAAGAAGATCCCGGCACCGAGGCCGTAAACGGTTTCACTGAATTTCAACGCATCGAGCATCTGCAACTTGGCAAAGCCAACGTTCACCCGGTCGAGGTAGTTAAACAGATAGCAGATGAAAATGAAGGGGATCAGGCGCAGGGTAATGCGCTTGTAGATGGCGTTTTTATCGTCATCGGTGGCCAGTGTGGCTGCGGCGCTCTGTGACATGGGAGTCTCTCTTTATTATGATTTTTTGCGATGCGAAGGTAACGTTGATCGCCCAAAGAGTCTCGACCACCTTGCAGGCCGCTGTCTTTGTGCTTGCGCACAGTGAAGCGGTAATTGCGCTGTGCCGATGAACAACCCATCGCTTTCCAGGAAATTAGCCCCATGTTCGAGCTGGATCATGACCTGGCGCAGAATATCGTTGATCGCACCATGGCGATACTGCCCTATAACGTGAACGTCATGGACAGCCAGGGCCTGATTCTGGGCAGCGGCGAGCCCGAGCGTATCAACACGCGCCATGAAGGCGCGCAACTGGTACTCGCCAATGGCCGCGTGGTGGAAATCGACGGCCAGACCGCCAAGCACCTCAAGGGCGTGCAGCCGGGCATCAACCTGCCGTTGCTGCATGATGGGCGCCTGATCGGCGTTCTCGGCATCACCGGCGAACCGGAAGGCTTGCGCACCTATGCCGAATTGGTACGCATGACTGCCGAAATGCTGGTGAGCCACCGCCACCAGCAGGCCGAGCAACAGTGGCGGCGCCAGCGTTGTGATGATTTGCTGGCGTTGCTGCTGGCCGACACCGGCGACTCACCGCGCCTGGTGGATGAAGCCCAACAACTGGGGCTCAAGCCGCAGATGGCACGCACGCCGTACCTGTTCGAACTGGGTGCGGGGCAATCGGCGGAGGCCTTGAGTGCCTGGCTGACCTCGCGCTATCCAGACAGCTGGTGTGTCAGTTCGGCGCAATATTCATTGCTGTGGTGCCGGCCGGCAGCGGTGCAGGTCGACAACCCACGGCTGTTGGACAAGCTCGAAGGCCTCGGCTGGAACATCCTGCGCGTTGCCGTGGGCGGGCAGGCAGATGGGCTCGCGGGGCTGCGCCGCTGCTATCGACGCGTGGGTGATTTGCTCGCGTATGGGCGCGATGTATTGCCGCAATCACGGCTGCTGACCCTCAACCGCTATCGCCTGCCGGTCATGCTCTGGCGCCATCGCAACGACGACGCCCTGGACGAACTGCTCAACCCGCTGCGCAAAGTGCTGGCAAAGGACAGTAACGGCCAACTGCTGGCAACCCTGCGCAGTTGGTGCGAACACGACGGGCAAAGCCAGGCCTGTGCCGACGCGCTGGGCATTCACCGCAACAGCCTGCGCTACCGCATGGAACGCATTGCCGAACTCAGTGGCGTTGACCCCTTGACCCTGGATGGCATGCTTGCGCTGTACCTCGGCGTACAGTTGTTGCCCCAGCCTTTGTCGGAATGAACAACAAACCTCGTCCGTACTTGTGCATCGGACTGGCGTCAGCGGCGGTGCCAACTGGCAGCATGGGCGTCATAAAAACCGGAGAAAGCCCATGAAAATCATCATCGCCCCCGACTCGTTCAAGGACAGCCTGAGCGCCGAAGGCGTCGCCCAGGCCATTGCGAGCGGGTTGGCCCAGGTCTGGCCGGATGCGCAATTGATCCAGTGCCCGATGGCGGATGGCGGTGAAGGCACGGTCGATTCGGTGCTCGCGGCGTGCAACGGCCAGTTGCGTCACCAAAACGTCCGCGGCCCGCTCGGCGCAGCGGTTGAAGCACATTGGGGCTGGTTGGCCGACAGCCGCACCGCGCTCATCGAAATGGCCGAAGCCAGCGGCCTGCAGTTGGTCCCGCCGGGGCAACGCGATGCGTGCAAGACCAGCACCTATGGCACCGGCGAACTGATCCGCGCGGCCCTGGATGCCGGCGCTGAGCGCATTATCCTGGCGATTGGCGGCAGTGCCACCAACGATGGCGGCGCCGGTGCGATGCAGGCGCTCGGCGTGCAACTGTTTGACGCCGAAGGCCAAGCACTGCCGCCTGGTGGCCTGGCGTTGAGCCGCCTGGCCACCATCGACCTTGGGCAACTCGACCCGCGCCTGGCACAGGTGCGTTTCGACATCGCCGCCGACGTCAACAACCCGCTCTGCGGCCCGCACGGCGCCTCGGCGATTTTCGGCCCGCAAAAAGGCGCGAATCCCGAGCAAGTGCAGGAACTGGACGCCGCCCTCGGCCATTTTGCCGATCACTGCGCCAGCGTCCTGCCCAAGGACGTGCGCGACGAGCCCGGCAGCGGCGCCGCCGGCGGCCTGGGTTTCGCCGCCAAGGCCTTCCTGGGCGCGCAATTTCGCGCCGGGGTGGAGGTGGTGGCCGAACTGGTCGGTCTGGACGAAGCCGTACGTGGCGCCGACCTGGTGATTACCGGTGAAGGCCGCTTCGATGCCCAGACCCTGCGGGGCAAAACGCCGTTCGGCGTAGCGCGTATTGCCCAGCGACACAACGTGCCCGTCATCGTGATTGCCGGCACGCTGGGCGACGGCTACGAGCAGATGTACGCTCACGGCGTGGCAGCGGCGTTCGCCTTGCCCTCCGGGCCGATGAGCCTGGAGCAGGCGTGCAGCGAAGCGCCGCGTTTGCTGAGCGAGCGGGCGGCCGATATTGCGCGGCTGTGGCGCACCGCTGGCAAGCGCTGACGTGTAATCACGAACATGGGACAATCCGCGCCTTTTAGACACGGAGAGTCCTCATGCTGCGCCCCGCAATCCTGGCCCTGTTACTCACCAGCGCCGCTGCCCCCGCTGTCGCACAACCGCCCGCCGAATCCGTGCCGCTGCTACGGGAGATCAAGCAATGGGTGGTGGGCTGCGACAACCTGCGCAACTGCCATGCCCTCAGCGCACCCAGTGGCGTGGATGAAGAAGACTACAGTTCACTGACCTTGCACCTCTGGCACCAGGCCGGCCCACAGGGGTATTTGCGCCTGCGTTTTGATCATCGGGGCCAGGACGTCGACCTTTCCACTTTGCTGCTGGACGGCCAACCCCTGGGCCTGGAATTGACCCAGGATCTGCACGTCGAGTTGGACGATCAAGGCGGCGATCCCGACGTGCACGCTTATGGCGTGATCGAAAACGCTGCGGCGCGGCGCTGGTTGCAGCGTCTGCGCAATGGCGAGCGCTTGCAGCTCCCAGGCGATGAGGCGGCGCATGTCTCGCTCAGTGGGCTGAGTGCCTCGCTGCTGTTGATGGATGCCGTACAGGGACGCGTGGATAACGTGACGGCCCTGGCCCGTCCCGGCAAACGGGCGGCCAGTGAAGTGCCGCCGCGCGCGCCGACGCCCGTGTTGCGCAGGTTCGTTACGCCACCGTCCCTGACGACGCAGGAGCAGGCGGGCCTGGTGGCCGCTGCGTTGCAGGCGGTCAAGCCAGAGGAAGGAGAACCTGAGGCGGAGGCCGGGGCACTGACGGCACAGCAGGCAATGACGGTGGTGCGTTATGACTGCGCGGCCTACAACTGCGAGTTCGACGTCAACAGCCGCCAGCGCCAGGCGCCCTATGAGACAACCTCGCTCGACCTGGAGCCGCTGCCGTTGGATGGCGCTGCGCTACAAGGCTCGGTGGGGTATGACGAAGCCTCCGGCACCCTGAGTTATTTCTACAAGCAACGTGGGATAGGCGATTGTGGCGGCGGAGGTTCCTGGGTGTTTGACGGGGAACGCTTCAGGCTCCGCGAATTTCACATGATGCCGCGCTGTACCGGGGTCGGTTACGGTGATTGGCCATCGTTGTGGTCGACCCTTCCAGGCCCCTAGCCATCGGGCCGTTATGCCCCCTACACTGGCCGGCCACTTGTTTTTCAACGGATGAAACACAATGCACACACCTGAAACCCCTATCGTGATCCAGCGCTTTACCGAAGCCCACCTTGAAGGCGTCGCTGCGCTCTATAACGAACCGGCTGTATGCCGCCAGGTGTTGCAAATGCCTTTCCAGTCGGTCGAGGCGTGGCGCAACAGGCTGGTCCAGGACAATGAGCGCCGGCTGCAGCTGGTGGCGGTGCACGCTGGCGAGGTCATTGGCCAGCTTGGCCTGGAACAGTACCTGCGCGTGCGTCAGGCCCATGTGGGTTCTTTTGGCATGGGCGTGGCGACGGCGTGGCAGGGCAAGGGCGTCGGCTCGCGGCTGTTGTCGGCCGCGCTGGACGTCGCCGACAACTGGATGAACCTGCACCGGGTGGAACTCACGGTGTATGCCGACAACGAAGCGGCGCAGGCGCTGTACCGCAAGTTCGGCTTTGAGGTCGAAGGCGTATTACGCGACTACGCCCTGCGTGACGGCCGGTTTGTCGACACCGTGAGCATGGCGCGCCTGCGCCAGTCGGCTTAGTCCTGCAAGGCAAACGCCACCGCAGCCTGCGCATGCAGCGCGGTGGTGTCCAGCAGCGGCAGGTCGCTGTGCTCGGGCTTGATCAGCAGGCTGATTTCCGTGCAACCGAGGATGATCGCCTGGGCGCCGCGTGCGGCCAGGGACTCGATCACACCTTGGTAAACCTTGCGCGACGCATCGCTGATCACGCCGACACACAATTGCTCATAGATGATCCGGTGCACGGCCTGGCGTTCGTCCGCCTCGGGCACCAGCACGGTCAGGCCTTGGGCTGCCAGGCGTGACTTGAGGAAGTCCTGCTCCATCGTGAACGCGGTACCGAGCAGGCCGACCGTGAGCGTGCCGGCCTCCACGGCCGCAGCGCCGGCCGCATCGGCGATATGCAGGAACGGAATCGAGACTGCCGCTTCAATACGCGGCGCAACCAAATGCATGGTGTTAGTACACAGCACCACGCATTCGGCGCCACCAGCCTGCAGGCGGCGTGCGGCATCTTCGAGGATCAGCGCGGCGTCATCCCAGCGGCCCGCGTGTTGAGCCTGTTCCACCGGACCGAAATCCACGCTGTACATCAACAATTGTGCCGAACGCAGCGGCCCGAGTTGGTCGCGCACGCATTGGTTGATGATGCGGTAATACTCGGCGCTGGATTCCCAGCTCATGCCGCCGATAAGGCCGATGGTGCGCATGCGATGCTCCTGACAAGGAAAGTCGCTTCACCTTACGCATCGGCGGTTGATTAGTCATACGCAGTTGTCGGCAAAATGACCGGTGCAGTTTCACATGTCCAAGTGGGTCCAGCCCGGCCTGGCCGCTTGCGGCGCCACCGCGTTGATCTGCTTGCCGGTCGCTTGTTCCACGCGCCGCGCCACCTCCGGGTCATCGGCGAAGGGCATCAAGCTGGCGTCGTCCAGGCTCTTGTCAGATTCCCCGCGCAAGCAGTACTCCACCGCGCCATACAGGCACGCCACCATCAGCCAGCCCCACATATCAGGCGATCCGTGCATCGAGCTGGGCTATTTCCAAGTCCGCGATCCGCACCGTGCGCCACGTGTTGTAGGCCATCAGCACCATGCCGGTGAGGAAGAACACGCCACCGGCAAATCGCACCACGAACCCTGGGTGACTGGCCTGCAACGCCTCGACAAATGAGTAGGTGAGGGTGCCGTCGTCGTTCACAGCCCGCCACATCAGGCCCTGGGTAATCCCGTTGACCCACATCGAGGCGATGTACAGCACGGTGCCGATCGTTGCCAGCCAGAAATGCAGGTTGATCAGCGGCACGCTGTGCATCTGCTCACGACCGAACACCTTGGGGATCATGTGGTACAGCGAGCCAAAGGTAATCATCGCCACCCAACCCAGGGCGCCGGCGTGCACATGGCCAATGGTCCAGTCGGTGTAGTGGGAGAGGGCGTTGACGGTCTTGATCGCCATCATCGGGCCTTCGAACGTCGACATCCCATAGAACGCCAACGACAACACCAGGAAACGCAGGATCGGGTCGGTGCGCAACTTATGCCAAGCCCCGGACAACGTCATCATGCCGTTGATCATCCCGCCCCAGCTAGGCGCCAGCAGGATCAGCGACATCGCCATGCCCAGGGACTGCGCCCAGTCCGGCAGCGCGGTGTAGTGCAAGTGATGCGGGCCAGCCCAGATATACAGGGTGATCAGTGCCCAGAAGTGCACGATGGACAAGCGATAGGAGTACACCGGGCGCCCGACTTGTTTGGGCACGAAGTAATACATCATCCCCAAGAAACCAGTGGTCAGGAAAAATCCTACGGCGTTATGCCCATACCACCACTGCACCATCGCGTCCGTCGCACCTGAATACACTGGGTAAGACTTGAACCAGCCCACCGGGATCGCCAGGTGGTTGACCACATGCAACATGGCGATCACCAGGATGAACGCCCCGAAAAACCAGTTACCCACGTAGATATGCCGGGTTTTGCGCCGTACCACGGTGGTGAAAAACACAATGGCATAGGCCACCCAGACCACCGCCATCCAGACCGCGCCGGAGAACTCGATCTCGGCGTATTCCTTGGTAGTGGTATAGCCCAACGGCAAACTGATCAACATGATCACGATGACCGACTGCCACCCCCAGAAGGTAAAGGCAGCGAGGCGGTCAGAAAACAAGCGCACCTGGCAGGTGCGCTGCACCGCGTAATAGCTGGCGGCAAACTGTGCGCTGCCAGCGAAGCCAAAGATCACCAGGCTGGTGTGCAAGGGCCGTAGGCGACCAAAGGTCGTCCAGGGCAAATCCAGGTTCATCTCGGGCCAGACCAGCTGCGAGGCAATCCACACGCCCATGGCCATGCCTACCACGCCCCAGGCGATGGTAGCGATAACGAATTGGCGCACGACCTTGTAGTTATAGGCCTGCCCAGTTGTTGCTGTGCTCATGCTCAGTCCTCCCACGGTTCCAAGTGGCGGCACTGTAGGAAGCGCGGGCAAAACAAAACAGGCTCAGTAAAACCTCATTGTTGCGGATCAGTTTTAAGCCGTACGTTGAGGGGCCGCATCTGCCATGATCGTGGTACGCAACCTGGCTCACCCAAGGAAATTCGCAATGGACGATGTACAACAACTGGGCGAGATGCTTCGTCATTACGCCGACAGCGAAGCGTATAAAAAACAGCAGTTCGACCTGCAGTCGGCCCGATGGGCGCAAAAGCTCGGCGAACTATTCGACCAGGTCGAGCAGTGGCTGGAGCCGGTCAAGACCGTCGGGTTGCTCGAAGTCCACCGTGAACCTTACGTGGCCAGCGGCCCGAGCGTGCCGGCGCAGACGTCGCCGTTCAAGACCGAGAAACTGATCGTGCAGATCACCGGCAAGCCGGTGGAGTTCGTGCCGGATGTGATGGGCGTGGGCGGGTTGATCTCCGTCTCGGTCATCGGCTTGACCGCCGCACGGCACGGCAGTGTGTCACTGGTGCTGCCTGCGGATAAGAACGACTGGTTATGGAAGAAGACCAACGGCCTCAAAGACCCGGACACCTTCGCTTTCGACGCTAACTTCCTGGCGTCGCAGCTGCAAAGCCTGATTCCGCGCGAGCGCGGCTGAGCAGCCTGGTGGTGGGCACAGGGCTATTTCTCCAGGATTGGCTATACCTAGAGATCAGTGTCCCAACGCCAACTGCCAGGGAGTTTGAAGATGAACCTAAAGCCATTGATCTGCACGCTGTGCATCGCTTCGCTCGGGCTGGCGGGGTGTGCCAGCAAGGTTACGCAACCAGATGAATACTCTGGTTTTCTCTCTGACTACAGCCAACTGAAGGAAGCCAAGTCGCCATCGGGTGCTGAAGTCATGCGCTGGGTCGATCCAACCCTCGATTTGAGCCGTTACAACGCGGTGTACATCGAACCGACACAGTTCTACCCCAAGCCCCAGGCCACGGCGAAGATCCCGGACAGCACCCTGCGCGGCATCAACGATTACTTCAACCAGGCGCTCAAGCGCGAGCTGGCAAAATCGCTGCCCTTGGCAAACGGTCCCGGCCCAGGGGTCATGGTGGTGCGCGCCGCGATTACCGCCGTCAGCAGCAAGACCGAAAGCCTCAAGCCCTATGAATTCGTCCCGGTCGCGCTGGTAGCGGCAGCGGTCAGTGCCGGTACCGGGATCCGCGACCAGGAAACCACCCTGGGCACGGAAGCGCAGTTTCTCGACGGCGCCAACGGCCGGGTCCTCGCCCAAGTGGTGCGCAAAGGTACCGGCAAGCCGCTGGCCAATGACACCCAGGTGATGCAGGCCAACGACGTGAAGGCCGTGATCGACGGCTGGGCCGCGGACCTGCATCAGTCTTACCTGAAGCTGAAAAAGCACTAGTTCAGGGTTGGCAGCGACACGCCAAGCCCCTCGCCAGCGTGGTGTTACTTCAGCGGTGTCAACGGTGGCAGGTTCCATTGGCCATTGACGACCTCGGGCTTGGGCAGATAAATGCGCAGCACGGCGTAAAACGGACCGGGAGGGGCGGGCAACCAGTTGCTCTGCTCGTCCTTGGGCGGTTCATGATGCTGCAATGCCAGGGTCAAGCCGCCATCGGCATCCCGCTTGAGTCTATCCAGCATCTGCGAATTGATCAGGTAGCGCTTTTTGTGGTTAGGCACCAGCAACCGGGTCTTGGCGTCGTACATGGTCAGTGACCAGAACGCATCCGTGGGCGGCAGTTGGTCCTTGGCAAAATGCACGGTATAGCTGTGCCGTGCGCCATTGGCTGGCTTGCCCTCACTGTCGAGGGTGTACCGCAGGTTCACGGCTTCACTGGCCGAGTTTCCGAAAATGCCCAGTTCGGCCCCGGCGAAACGGTACAGGTAGTTGTTCTGGAGGCGATCGCGATTGCCATAGAGGTCATTGCTGGACACCTGGTGCGTGTCGATCTTGTCTTTCTTGAATGCGCTGTACTCAGCCCTGGCATCAGCGATGCCTGCGTCCAGCGCCTTGCGCTGTTCGGCCGTCAACTGGTTGACCTTGAACGGCGCACCGGGGGCGATGCCGATTTTGGCAAAACGTGCCAGCAGGTCTTTTTCACTGTCCTGGGGCGCGGCGAAGGCAAGCATGAAGTTCAAGTAGCGAAACAGCTGCGGCCCTTCGGTCATGGTGGCGGTGGGCTTGGGCCATTCGATTTTCGGCGCTTTGGCCGGGGCAGCTTGCTTCACGTAGCTGCTCAGCGACTGGACTTTGTAGCCGTTCTGGATTTGCTTGACCTTGTTCAGGTCCTTCTCGTCGAACAGCTGCGTGCGGTACAGGGCATAGGCGATCGTGCTTTCGCTGTAGATCACCCGGTCGACGTCCACCGGCTGCTGACCCTTCCAGTCGGGGCCGGCGATCATGTAGTGGCCACCGTTGTTGCCGGTGCTGCGAGTACCCAGGTAAGCAAGGTTGTGCGTATAGAGGTCGATCAATTGGACCGAGTAATAGCGGTTGTCCTCGATTTTCGGCAAGGTCAATACCAGCGGCTCGCTGCGCAGGTCCATCCACACGAAGGAATAGGGCGTGTCTGCGTTTGGCGTAGCGAACGCAGTGTCCTTGGGGGTGAACACCTGGGCGGTGTTGCCAATATGGTTGAACGGCGCCTTGTAATTGGCGCCGCCCTTGTCAACGGCCTGGGTGTAGAGCCTCTTGTACATTTCCACCACCGGGACGCCATACAGGTAGGCTTCCTTGGCGATGGCCCGCGCTTCGTCGGGCGTTGCCGTGAAGTCGGCCCAGGCACCGGTGCTCATGAGTATCGAGAGGCTCGCCAACAGCAGGCGCGTCGGTTTTGCAATCATGTTGTTGCGTCCTTCCTGAATGCGTTTTGAAGAATCTGTTTGAACGGCGCGTGAAAGCGCTGAGTGTCCGATTTTATCGGCCCAAGGTCACGTTAATCTCTACACGCTTTACGCAAAAATGCCGCCTAGGCAGGCGGCACTTGGAGACTTGCCAGGATTAAAGCGCAGGCAGCATCGATTTGACTTTGTCGCGCAACTGATCGATGGAGAACGGCTTGGCGATCACCTGCATGCCGGCGGGTACGTCGATATTTTCTGCATAGCCGCTGGCGAACAGGATAGGCAGGGCAGGGCGCAGTTCACGCACCTTGGTGGCCAGTTGCTTGCCGTCCATGTCCGGCAGGCCGACGTCGGTCATCATCAGGTCGATGACGGTGTCGGCGTCTTTCACCACTGCCAGCGCTTCCTCAGCGTCAGCAGCCTCGCGCACGTTGAATTCCAACTCCTCCAAGACATCGACGATCAGCATGCGCACGATGGCGTCGTCTTCGACTACAAGGATGGTGGAGGTGGTGGACATAGTAAACATTCCTGAAAGATAAGGGGGCTGAGCGTGAAAGGTCAAAAGACAATTCAGTAATGAGTGGCGACAACGCCAGCAAGTTCCAAAGTAATTGCTGGCATTGTGACCTTCATGGAGCCGAATGTCCCGTCAGGTTGTTCGATCACTCATAACGGCACCGACGCCATGCGCCTGACGGCAGGAAGGTGGTAGGTACTCACGTCGCTGGCGTCAAAATCACTCACCCTGTACTCCGGGGATGCCGGGTGTTCACCCAGGGCCCGATGCTGGAACGGGCTGGTTCCCCGGTTCATGGTTCGCTCAAGGCCATTCTTCATCGCGTCGGCCGAGTCAAACTTGGCCAGCCCGAAGTTCGGGTCAAAGTAGAACCACACCGGCTTGTTGTCCCGCGTCATCACACCCGCGAGCAGTGCGTGGTCTCGCGTGGCGATCCTGAGGGTCTTGGGCGGTGCGGCATGGCTGAGTTCAGCGGCTATCTCCTGATAGGGGATTTGCCTGACCGGCTTCCCCATATGGAACGTTTCGAAGCCATTGACCGCCTGGTGAAAATCATGGAGGTTGTCGATGAACTGCTTGGCACCCGGTGCTTGAGAGGCGGCGGCAGCCTTGAACATATTCCCCAGGTAGGTATTTTCATCGCCGGACCTGAGTGCCAGCGCAAGGGTATTGGCGATACCCGCGCATTCGCCTTCTGAAGCAAGCCGGACCTGGCTGAGGTACAGCTCTTGAGGCATTGGCGTCACGGTGCCGCCAGCGGCCTGGATATCGCGCTGGAACAGCATGAAACCGTCCTGGGTCAGTTTCACTTTCTGGCGTTCGATTTGCTTGGCCAGAGTGCCTACGTCTTCAGGCCCCAAAAAGCGTTGAGAAGCCAGCGTCTGGAGTTCAAGCATGTTCATGCTCGATGAATAACCAGGCACTTTCTCCGGATGACCATGGGCATAGCCAAACTCGAAGTCCTTGATGTTATTGGGGCGCCTGGCAGTCTCCAGGGCTGCTTCGAATGCCTTGGGCACATATTGGCCCAATACGGTCGGCGACGCCGTCGTGGGCACTTCATCGCCTGCGAGTCGCCGGTAGAGCCAGTCTATAAAGCTCTGATTGATCTGGCCCTTGGTCGCCACGGTTGCTGGCGTGAACCCCCGAAGCGGTCCGCCGTAAGCGCACATCCTGTCGACATCAAACGCATACCATTGGCCGTTCTTCAGCACGGCGGCCCCTTCGACAGCGCGCGGGGCAACGTTCAGCATCCCCGTTGCGACGACCACATTGTCGTTGCTGGCGGCTTTCAACAGGTTGTAGTTTCCGGAAGCCCCCTTGAGCAGGTTGACGGCCTCGGTGCCTTTGGACAGCAGATACCGACCGCCTCTGCCCAGCGCGCCGACGGTTCCCACCGCCGCATCGCCCACTCCGGCCAAAGGGTTGAGCGTGCCAATGGCCGCAGCACCAATCAATCGGGTGGCCCGTAGCACCTTGCCACCTGTGGAGAGGGCGGAGCCGCCCAACTTGATCAGTTTTCCTGCCGTAGAGGCACCCGCCGTGAGAAAACCAAAGATATCCAGTGAAAGGTCCAACGCCCCCTCGCCGTAGTTGCCTTTTTGGAAGTTGACAATGGCTGACCTGAAGGGCACCAGGTTCAGGAAAAACTGCTCAACGGGCAGCGCTCTTGCCGCCTGCTCGTCCCGTGTGGTTTGGCCTCTGGCGTACGACTTTACATTCGGGTTGTCGAAATCCAGGTGCTTGATGTACGCATCCGCAATGTTGTGGGATCGGTCCGAGCGGAAGCTCGCTGGCGGCAATGCGCCGAGGGGCGTTGTCTCGCGGCGGTGGTGGGGCTCACTGCCGGCAGGTGTGAACAGTTTGGTCTCGTAGACTTTGTTGGCTTCCCGGGTGCTGCTTAATTCCACACGATGCAGAGGGATGGATTTGATCTCGCCCCTGGCCAAGCTGATTTCGTACGCGGTGGTCACGCCGGCGCGCGTGGTTTTCACCAGCAAGTCCTGGCTATTGGGATCCGGGTATTTGGAGGTGAAGTCGCGCCCCAGGGTGTGAGAGGTGTCCTGATAGAAACTGATCTCTCCGTATTCAAGGTTGTTGCGATCTTCCAGTGGAAGCTGCGCGATCAGGTGCTTGATCGAGACGCTTGTGGCGGTCTTTCGGTCCTGGATAGCCGCGTCGAATTGCTGGTCAAATACCTGCCTTACACCAAACCTAGGGTTGGCGTTCAACGCTGCCAAGGGGATTCGGCTGTCAGCCGAGTAAAACGGTGCGGGATCATCCAGGTCCATCATCGCGATATCCAGCAGTGAGTGCTTGCCTGTCAGCTTGGTCTGCTGGCCGGTTCCGCCTCCGCCTTCGCTGGATATGAGCTTTTCTTCAAAGAGCGCGCCCAGGTCACCGAAGCGTTCCTTGAGTTTTTCCAGTGCGATCGCTTTGCGGGTGGGGATGTCCTTGTCCAGCGAAGCAGACGCTTCTTTGCAATCGGTTTGTTGTTGATTGAACGTCGCTCTTGTCTGCTCCACCTCGGCATGGGTGTACGCACTGTCGGGCTTGCGTGCAAGCACGCCATGAGCGACGCCCCAGTCGAGCAGCGCCGATGTCTGCGCCAATGCCGTGGCCTGCGGGTTGGCCAGCGCGGTCGCTTCGGCGTTGAGCATGACCTGGGCAAATGTCATGTTCGCCACTGTCCCGGGTGAACGGGCCTCCTGAGTAGCCGCGGCAATGGAGAGACTGACCCAGGCCGGGCTGCCGTACGTGACACTGGGGGGAATGTCCTTGATCAGAAACTCGGGCGCGCGCCTCATCAGTAACAGGTACGCACCCACGTGGGCCATTTCAGCGCTTGCCTTGCCGGTGGCGACCAAGTGTGCGGCCAGCCCCTGGAGTACCGCCGAAGCGGGTTTCCCCCAGTGCTGAGGCTGCCCCAGGTCAAAACCCGCCACGGTATTGCGGGGCGATGCCTTGATGCTGGCGGGGTCCAGGCTCAGGTGGATGGCCGCCAGGGCGTAGTCGCTGGCGCTCCACCCCGTGCAAATTGCGTTGAAGTCAGTTTGAAGTTGGGTCCCCAATGCCTGTCCGCGGCTTGATGTGACAAGCGTTTCCAGCGTTTTGGCGGGGTCCGATAAGGTCTCCCCGGTGAGTGGCAGGTCACGACGCAGAAAATCCAGTACGCCCTCCGGTTGGCCACTGTGCGGCGCATCATCATGCTCGCGGACAAGGCGGGCGGCTCGCCTGAGCAATCCCGACTGGGCGTCCTCATCCAGGGGGATGGGCCAGGACAACGCGCCGCCGAAGTTGCCGAAGGGGTGAGGCAAGGCGCGCACGGTCGCAGCATCCCCAAGGGCGGTCAGTTCGAACAGGTTGCTCGGTACGCGCAAGCCGTGGGCCTCGATAAAGTGCCTCAGCGTCACGGCCGTACCGTTATCGATCGGGTAAGACGCCTCAGGGTGCAAATCCATGGGCGTACTGCTCAATGCCTTCAGTATCGCCGGCGCAGCGTCAGTGATCCCGGGTCGGCTCACGATTTCCTTGAGTTTTTGCGCCAGGGTTTGCCAGTTCTGGCGGTCGCCCAGCGCAGCCTTCAGCCCCCGGTGCCCCAGTGTGACGGGGACAGTGGGCGTGCGGGTTAGGGGTAAGGCAGGCGCGCGCTCAGTGTGGATCGATACCGTTGAGCCTGCAGGGGTCGGATCGCGGGGCAGCAATGCCGGAACCATGGGTGTCGGCTGTGGCGGGGTAGAAGAGACGTGATTGAGCATAGAAGGGTACCTTCGTGAATGACATAGGTGCTTTTCCAGAGGAGGTTCCCTGTTCCCCTGCACGTCTTTGGGTGAGCCAAAAAGGTCGAGGGGTTCCTGTGCCAAATGCCCGGGTATGTAAGAAGTCAAATCAGCGGCAGGACGAAAAGCGGCCGTTCACCGCAGAATTCTCGCCTGTCGAGCAAGGACGTAATGGCTTTGAGATAGAGAAAAATAGCGTTTGCGCGCGACTTTGGGGCAAACTCCCGGTTTTTCCACCTTTGGCCAAGGCATGCCCATGACTCCCGCGTCGTCCGTCGATGAAAACAGCTTTCGTAACCTGCTGAGCAGAAACGTGGCATTGCCCCTGGGTGTGGGCGTGCTCAGTGCTGTGTTTTTCGTCGTCTTGATCACTTATCTGTTGTCGGTCATTCAATGGGTGGAGCACACCGATCGGGTTATCAACAACCTCAATGAGTCGTCCAAGCTGACCGTCGACCTGGAAACCGGCATGCGTGGGTTCCTGATCACCGGCGACGAGCATTTCCTCGATCCTTACGAAGTGGCCAAGCCACGGATCATTGCCGACCTGCGCAACCTGCAGGAACTGGTAGCGGACAACCCGCAGCAGGTGGATCGCCTCAAACGCCTGGAAGCGCTGCAGGTCGAGTGGAACAACTACGCCCAGTCGATGATTGATATGCAGCGCAACAGCGGCGATTACCGCAGTGCGGTCAAGGCCGGCCGCGGCAAGCGCCTGACCGACGAGATCCGCAAGGAATACGACGACGCGGTGGCGATGGAGCAGCAATTCCGCATCACCCGCAACCAGGAAGTCACCCGCACCACCGTGGTCAGCGTCACCCTGTACCTGGTCTTCGTGCTAGGCCTGAGTGGTTTCCTGGCGTATATCGGTCGTAGGAATTTAGTCGCGTTGTCAGAGAGTTACAGCGCAAACCTCGCGTCGCAACAGAAGATTGCAGGCCGATTGGAACAACAAGCCTGGCTGCGCAACGGCCAGACTGAACTGGCTGAACAGGTACTCGGTCAACTCAGCTTGAACATGCTCGGGCGCAATATCCTGCAATTCTTTGCCCAGTACATGGGCTCCGCCGTTGCCGCGCTGTACGTGCGTGAAGAACACGGCGGCCTGCGGCGCGTGGCCACCTACGGCTTCTCCCGCGAGCAGGAACAGCTGGAACAAGCGATCTACAGTGACGAAGGCATTGTCGGCCAGGCGGCCCAACTGGATCGCCTGATTCGCCTGGACGATGTGCCGGTGGACTACTTCAAGGTCAGCTCCGGCCTGGGTGAAGGGCATACCCGCAGCGTGCTGGTCATGCCCACCAGCGATGATGATCGCGTCAATGGCGTGCTCGAACTGGGCTTCCTGCGTCCGCTGCAGGAGCGCGACGAAGAGCTGCTGGAGCTCATCGCAGGCAATATCGGCACCTCCATCGAGGCGGCCCGCTATCGCCAGCGCCTGCAGGAAGTGCTGGCCGAAACCCAGCAGCTCAACGAAGAGCTGCAAGTGCAGCAGGAAGAGCTCAAGACCGCCAACGAAGAGCTGGAAGAGCAGTCGCGTATCCTCAAGGAATCCCAGGCTCACCTGGAAACCCAGCAAGCCGAGCTGGAGCAGACCAACGAACAGCTGGCCGAGCAGACGCAGACACTGGCCGAGCAACGCGACGCCATGGACCGCAAGAACATCGAGCTCAACCAGGCTCAGATCGAGCTGGAGGATCGCGCCGAAGAACTGCAGCGCTCCAGCAAGTACAAGTCCGAATTCCTCGCCAATATGTCCCACGAGCTGCGCACGCCGCTCAACAGCTCGCTGATCCTGGCCAAGTTGCTGGCTGAGAACCCCCAGGAAAACCTCAGCGCCGAACAGGTCAAGTTTGCCGAGTCGATCTATTCCGCCGGCAATGACCTGCTCAACCTGATCAATGACATCCTCGACATCTCCAAGGTGGAGGCCGGCAAGCTCGAAGTGCGCCCGGAAAACTCCAGTGTGGCGCGCCTGGTGGACGGCCTGCGCGGGATGTTCGAGCCGTTGGCGGCCGATCGCAAGCTGGGCTTTCACGTGGAAGTCCAGGAAGGTTCGCCGACCATGCTGTTTACCGACCGCCAGCGCCTGGAACAGATCCTCAAGAATCTCCTGTCCAACGCGGTCAAGTTCACCGAACAGGGCGACGTCAGCCTTAGCGTGTCCCGCGCGCCAGGGGAGGGTATTGCCTTCACGGTTCGCGACTCCGGCATCGGCATTGCCCCGGACCAGCAGGAAAGCATCTTCGAAGCCTTCCGCCAGGCCGACGGCACCACCAATCGCCGGTATGGCGGCACGGGGCTGGGCCTGTCGATCTCCCGTGACCTGGCGACCCTGCTGGGCGGCTACATCAGCGTGAGCAGTGAGCCCGGCAAGGGCAGTGTCTTCACCCTGGTACTGCCGGAAAAGTATGTCGAGCGTGAAGAAAACGCCGCCCCGGTCGAACAGCCACGCCAGGTCGCCGTGGCGCCCGCGCCGGTGCCTGTCAAGGTATCGCCGCTGCCGGTGGCCGATACCAGCCAGATCCCGCGCTTTGCCGACGACCGTGACAAGGCGCCGTTCACCACACGCTGCATCCTGGTGGTGGAGGACGAGCCGAACTTCGCCCGTATCCTGTTCGACCTGGCCCATGAGCTGGGCTATCACTGCCTCGTGGCGCACGGCGCAGACGAAGGCTACAGCCTGGCCGAGGAATACGTGCCCGATGCGATCCTGCTGGACATGCGCCTGCCGGACCATTCCGGGCTGACCGTGCTGCAGCGCCTCAAAGAGCACGCCAACACCCGCCATATCCCGGTGCATGTAATCTCTGTGGAGGACCGTGTCGAAGCCGCCATGCACATGGGCGCCATCGGCTATGCGGTCAAGCCCACCACCCGCGAAGAGCTCAAGGACGTGTTTGCGCGCCTGGAAGCCAAGCTGACACAGAAGGTCAAGCGTGTGCTGCTGGTAGAGGACGACGACCTGCAGCGCGACAGCATTGCCCGCCTGATCGGCGACGATGACATCGAGATCACCGACGTGGGTTTCGCCCAGGCCGCCCTGGACTTGCTGCGGACCAATATCTACGACTGCATGATCATCGACCTCAAGCTGCCGGACATGCTCGGCAACGAACTGCTCAAGCGCATGGCCACCGAGGATATCTGCTCGTTCCCGCCCGTTATCGTCTACACCGGTCGCAACCTGACCCGCGATGAAGAGGCCGAGCTGCGCAAGTATTCGCGCTCTATCATCATCAAGGGAGCCCGGTCGCCGGAGCGCTTGCTGGATGAGGTCACACTCTTTCTGCACAAAGTCGAATCCCAGCTGTCCCATGACCGCCAGAAGATGCTCAAGACCGCGCGCAGCCGCGACAAGGTCTTCGAGGGGCGCAAGATCCTGCTGGTCGACGACGATGTGCGTAATATCTTCGCCCTGACCAGCGCCCTGGAGCACAAGGGTGCGGTAGTGGTCATCGGGCGTAACGGCCGTGAAGCTATCGACAAACTCAATGAAGTCGACGATATCGACCTGGTGCTGATGGACGTGATGATGCCGGAAATGGACGGTTACGAGGCCACCGCCTTGATCCGCCAGGACCCGCGCTGGAAAAAGCTGCCGATCATCGCGGTGACGGCCAAGGCCATGAAGGACGATCAGGAGCGCTGCCTCGCGGCGGGTTCCAACGATTACCTGGCCAAGCCGATTGACCTGGATCGTCTGTTCTCACTGATTCGCGTATGGCTACCGAAGATGGAACGCATTTAAGTGGAGCAATGTTTTTTGGACAAAAGCAGCGACATTGAGCTGCGCCTGTTGATCGAGGCGATTTACCTCAAGTACAGCTATGACTTCCGGGATTACTCCGGGGCGTCGGTGAAACGCCGCGTGGCCCATGCGCTGCGCCAGTTCGATTGCGCGACCATATCCGCCCTGCAGGAGCGCGTGCTGCATGACCCGGCGGCGTTCATGCAGTTGCTGCAATTCCTGACGATCCCGGTGAGCGAGATGTTTCGCGACCCGTCGCACTTCCTGGCGATCCGCCAGGAAGTGGTACCGCTACTCAAGACCTACCCATCGATCAAGATCTGGATCGCGGGCTGCAGTACGGGCGAGGAGGTCTACTCCATGGCCATCCTGCTGCGCGAAGAAGGCCTGCTGGAGCGTACGATTATCTACGCCACTGACATCAACCCGGCGTCACTGGACAAGGCCAAGCAGGGGATTTTCTCCCTGGAGAACGTGCGGGCCTACACCGCCAATTACCAGCAAGCCGGCGGCCAACGTTCATTTGCCGATTACTACACTGCGGCATACGATTACGCGATCTTCGACAAAACGCTGCGCGAGAATGTCACCTTTGCCGACCACAGCCTGGCAACCGATAGTGTATTCTCAGAAACTCAATTAATTTCCTGTCGCAACGTCCTGATTTATTTCAATAAAAAGCTGCAAGATAGGGCGTTTGGTTTGTTCCATGAGTCGCTGTGTCATCGCGGCTTCCTGGTGCTGGGCAGTAAGGAAACGCTGGATTTCTCCGCCTACGGGAAACAATTCGAAGCGTTGGTCAAACAGGAACGGATCTACCGGAAGCTATGAATCAAGCGGCTGCCAGCCCGGCATCGGTCCGGGGCATAGAAGCTATCGTCATCGGCGCATCCGCTGGTGGCGTGGAGGCGTTGCTGACGATATTCGCTCAGTTGCCCGCAGACTTCGGCTTGCCAATCATCACCGTACTGCACTTGCCGGACGAGCGTCGCAGCCAATTGGCCGAGGTGTTTGACCGGCGTGTCGCCATGCCGGTGGTTGAAGCGCGCGACAAGGAAGTGCTCAAGCCCGGCACCCTGTATTTCGCCGGCCCCGGTTATCACCTGTCGGTGGAGCATGATCGCAGCCTGTCGCTGAGCCAGGAAGACCGCGTGCACCACTCGCGGCCGGCAATTGATTTCCTGTTTGTTTCTGCCGCCGATACCTACGGCAAAGGCCTGCTTGCCATTCTGTTGACCGGCGCCAACCAGGATGGCGCCCGCGGGCTGGCCCACGTCAAGCAACAAGGCGGGACCACCGTGGTGCAAGAGCCCTCTGAAGCACGTGTTGCCGTCATGCCCCGCGCAGCGCTGGCGCTGCATACACCCGACCACATTCTGACGTTGAGCCGCATTGGCTCATTGCTGGCTTCCCTGGAATATTCCCCATGTTAAGTACTGTCCAGGCCAAACTGCTGATCGTCGACGATCTGCCGGAAAACCTGCTGGCCCTCGAAGCGCTGATCAAGCGCGAGGACCGCCAGGTATTCAAGGCATTGAGCGCCGACGAGGCCTTGTCCCTGTTGCTGGAGCACGAATTCGCCATGGCGATTCTCGACGTGCAGATGCCCGGCATGAACGGGTTCGAGCTGGCCGAATTAATGCGCGGTACCGAGAAAACCAAGAACATCCCGATTGTGTTCGTCAGTGCCGCCGGCCGCGAGCTCAATTACGCCTTCAAGGGTTACGAAAGCGGTGCCGTGGACTTTCTGCACAAGCCGCTGGATATCCATGCGGTGAAGAGCAAGGTCAATGTGTTCGTCGATCTGTATCGCCAGAGCAAGGCCATGAAGCAGCAGGTCGAAGCCCTGGAACGTAGCCGTCGCGAGCAGGAGTTGCTGCTGACGCGCCTGCAGGCTACCCAGGCCGAGCTGGAGCAGGCCGTGCGCATGCGTGACGACTTCATGTCGATCGTCGCCCATGAAGTGCGCACGCCCCTCAATGGGCTGATCCTCGAGACACAGCTGCGCAAGATGCACCTGGCCCGGGACAACGCCGCCGCATTCACCCTGGACAAGATGCACGCCATGGTCGATCGCGACGAGCGCCAGATCCAGAGCCTGATCCGTTTGATCGAAGACATGCTCGACGTGTCGCGTATCCGCACGGGCAAGCTGTCCATTCGCCCGGCGCGCTTTGACCTTACGCAACTGGTGCGCAACCTGGTGGAAAACTTCGCCCCGCAAGTGGCGGCCGCCGACTCGTCCATGCAACTGAGCGCTGAAGGGCCGGTCGAGGGCAACTGGGATGAATTCCGCATCGAGCAGGTCGTGACCAATCTGCTCACCAATGCCCTGCGCTACGGGGCCAAGAGCCCTGTGGACGTGCGCGTGTATACCGCGCATGGAGAAGCGCGGGTTGAAGTGCGTGACCGGGGGATCGGTATCAGCGAAGAGAACCAGAAGCGTATTTTCCAGCAGTTCGAGCGGGTCTCGGCCAGCCAGGTGGCGGCGGGTCTTGGCCTCGGCCTGTTTATTTCCGAGCAGATCGTCGCGGCTCATGGCGGCTCCATCGAGGTCGAAAGCCAGATAGGCGAGGGCGCCCTGTTTCGCGTGTGCCTGCCCCTGGACGCACCGGCGTGAAATCAATCGTCACCTCGACGCAACCTCTGCATGACCCCATGGTCGTAATTGCAGCAAATGACCTGACAAAGGCTTCCCATGAGTGAAGATGCACAAGACGTCGTACTGATCGTCGAAGACGACGAATCCATTATGTTTGTGCTGGGTGAATACCTGGCCGGGCTGGGCTACCGGGTGTTGAAGGCAATCGATGGCGAGCAGGCCTTCGAAATCCTCGCCACCAAGCCGCACCTGGACCTGATGGTCACTGACTACCGCCTGCCGGGGGGGATCTCCGGCGTGCAGATCGCCGAACCGGCGATCAAGTTGCGCCCCGAGTTGAAGGTCATCTTTATCAGTGGTTATCCGCAGGAAATCCTCGACTGCAACAGCCCGATCACGCGAAACGCGCCGATCCTGGCCAAGCCGTTCGACCTGGATACGCTGCAAGAGCATATCCAGCGTTTGTTGGCGTGAAGGGAGCGGCGGCGACGATAGCTACGCTGCCGCCATTTCTACCTGATCAGTGCGGCAGGCCCTGTACATTGGCCGTGACTGTGCTTACGGGTGTGTAGACAAACTGCCAGTCTTTTCCAACAGCGATCCCGTCCAGAAACCCTTGCAGGCCTCTTTGACCCGCGTCATCGAGATGAAACACCGTCATTCCGCCACTTATCTCTATCGGCTTGCCATTCTTGATCATGGCCACGTCCAGGTCAGGGCTGTTGGTGTTGAACAGGAATAATTCATTATTGTCGGTTTTCTGAATGTAGACGGTGTGACCAAATTCCCCACCGTCATTGCCATGCTTGAAGTTGAGAAACCCGGACTCTTTGATATCCGCTGCATTAAAGGTGGTTTTGAGGTCGTCAGGCGTGATCCCCATCAACTCCAGGTAGCGCGGTGTATAACTGGTGGCACCGCCTCCCTTCGTAGCCGCTTTGACTGCATCGACGGCTTCGGGTGTAAGGTTATGTTCTGCCTGGGCGACACGCAGCGAAGCCTGATAGCAGTTTAATCCTTCATTGCCCGGGACCTTTTGCAAGGTGTCCCATCGCTCCTTCAACCGCTCATGGGAGATGCTGGCCACCGCATTTTCGTGAAGGGGGACGTCAAAGAGTTTTGTGAAGCTCACTTCGTCGATACTAGCCAGTTTTCTCCACCCATCGTCGTGGTCAAAAATCTTGAATTCCAAGCGTTTGGGATCAACCCCATGCGTTCTGTACTGGCCTTGCAGACGTTTATCATTGAATAGTTTGGTCAGCCCTGTCTCCATTGCCTCGGCGCTTGGGAAGAAAGCGACGCCCGCGTTGGGGTCATAGAAATAGTATTTTTTATCGGCGCCATCAACCACAACGCCTGCCGCCATCGCATGTCCCGGCGAATCGATCATGACGGATTGGGTGACAGTCGAGCGAGAAAGCTCCCGGACCATGTCCTGAGGGGTCACCTGTCGCAACACTTTCTGTGCATGAAAGGTACTTTCTCCCCCGGTAAAGGTTTGAAGGCGACTGAGGGTGCGCATGAACTCTCTGGCTTCTGCCGTATCAGGACGGGCAGCAGCCTTGAACAGGTTGTTGATCAGTGTTTTCTCTTTGCCTTGCTCGACGGCGGTCGCAAGGGCGCGTGATAGGGCTGCACACTGGCCGTCAGAGAACTGCGCTGTCGAGCTGAGATAAACGGTTTGCGGTATTGGAAATACCGTTCCGAAATCCGGGTCGATAGTGTCGATAAACTGGGTCGCCGTTTTTTTTCCCTGCTTAAACGCCAAGTTGTCATATTGCCTGACCAGCGTCCCCATGACGCCTGCCTGGGTAGTGTTGCCTTGCGCCAGCGCCATCAATTCCATCGCTGTCATATTTTTTGTTTTGTTCATCAAGTCCTTGGGTGGATTCGTACTGTAATACGCCGCTTCAAATTCAAACTTTCCCACGCCAAATTTGGAACGTTTGACCGCCGCGTCCCATCGGGCCTTGATCGCTTTTTCACTGTCCGTTAATACCCGTTGACCCACCGCCCAGTCTCCAAAGGCAGGAGAGGTGCCGCCCATGGACGGTAAGAAGTCACTGAGCGCCGTGCCGAACGCTTGGCTCGAGGCTGGATCGTAGCGGTACCATTTTCCATGCCTGAGCACTGCAGCGCCTTCAAGAGTCTCTTCTGCACGCTTGTAAGTGCCCGTCGCTACGGCGTCGTAGTGTTTGCTCGCCGCCTTGAGCACGTCATAGTGCCCGGCGCCCTTGAGCGCGTTGACTGCGCTCGCGCCTGCCGACATTGCATGACGGGTGCCTTGCTTGATCAACCGTGTGCCTCCCCGGGCCAAGTCCATCCAACCATCCACCGGGTTGAGGCTCCCAAGGGCGCCCCGGCCAACGATTTTTGCTCCGCGAGAAAATCGATTCAGGGTCGACGCGCCGGCCTGGAGTGCTTTGCCGCCTTTGGCTGCTGTGCCTATACCCACGGCAAAACCGAACGCGTCGAAGGCCAGGTCAACCATGCCATCGCCGATGTTACCGGCTCGGAAGTTCTGGATCGCCGAGCGCAGGGGGATGAGATCGAGCATGAACTCGCGGGCTTTTTTGTAGAACGGGACTTCGGTGTCGAAGGTCGTGATGCCCCTGGCTTCATCCTCGAGCGCCCGGATACCGAGGTCTTGCACCAGGGCGTCGGCAATGTAGCGGGTCTTCTCGCTGGCAAAGCTGTCTGGCGTACCCCTTAGGGGTTTTTCGCCAGCGATGTTGGATGGGTAATTACCGGTAGGCTTAACCTCCAAAAGCATTTTATGAACGTAAATATCCATCAACACGCCACGCCCTGTGGGGTGGCCGATGAGTTCATTGCGTTTGCGAACACTGTTTTGCTTCGTGTTGACTTCATAAATGTCGACGTTGCCACCCAGTTGCGCTTTTACCAATAGGCTGCCAGGTACTTTCCAGTTTTCGCTATACCTATTGCGGTAGTGAACGCTCGGAAGCAGATATTCCTTGAGCAAGGTGATTTTTCCGTACTCAAGCTTTTTTCTATCCTCGAGCGGCAGTGCTGCAATCAGATGCTTGACGTGCGTGGCGGTCGACTGTTGCGCCGAGGAAAAATACCGGTAGAGCTCAGTGTGAAAAATCTCGTTTACGTCAGGGAGTTTGCCTGCGTTCGCGGCTATACGTCTTACGTCGATGTCGGCGGACGATGACGTCCATTCTGTTCCCCTGAGTTCACCCTTGAGGTAAAGATCCAACACCGAGTAAGGTCCGGGAAAGTCACGGTTCTCAACGAAGGGCGTAATACATTTTTTTTCGAATGGCAGATTTCCGAAGACCTCCTGGAGCGCCTTGAGCGCGATCTTCGGGCGCTCGGGCATCGGTGTCGACTGCACTTGCGAGGCTTCGTGCAGCGCCGACACTTGAGTGTTGAATGCGCTGAAGACACGCCGCATCTGCTCGTCTGTGTAGTCGTCCAGAGTATCGAGCGGGATAATACCGTGGGCAACTCCCCAGTCTTTGAGCGCATCCCGCTGAGCGCTTTGCTCCACCTGCCGCGCCTGTTCGGTCACGGGCGCCAGCGCAGCCCGTTGCATCACTTCTGCGTATTTCATGTGCGCAGTCGCACCCGGCGCCTGGCTCTCCAGGCGCGCCACAGCAGTGCTCAAGCTCACCCAGCTATGAGAGCCGTAGGTGATTTTTTCGGGAATATCCTTGACCAGGAAAGCTGGCGCCCTGCGAGACAGCAGCACATGGGCTGCGATAGGCGCCAGCTCGGCGCTGGCGCGTCCTTTTGCAACCAAGTGGCTGACCAGGCCTGCTACCACCACAGAGGGATGCTGGCCCCAGTGTTCGTAGCGGGCCATATCAAACCCGGCGATGCCTGTCCGGGCGGGAGCGGACGTGTTTCCGGCTTCGGATTCCTTATCAAGCGTGGCGCCCAAGGCACCCAAAGTCCAGTCGTTGTTGCTCTGCGAAGTCGATATGCCATCAAACTTTTCCTGCAGTGCCTTACCCAGTGCCTGGGCCTTCGGTGTAGCGAGCAAGGTTTGGATAAACCGCGCCGGGTCATGCAGTTGGTAAGGTGCAAACGACTGGTTGTGTGTCAGGTATCCCAGTACACCCTTGTCTTCGTCATAATGTTGCAGCTCACTGAGACCCAGGGTGTTTCGGCGCAGGGCATTTCTCACGTTGTACCGGTCGTCATCATTCAATGGGACAGGCCAGGACAACGCCCCACCAAAGTTTCCGTGAGGAGGCTGGGAAAGTGGCGGGGTGGTCAGGCTGCGACCGAGATTGAAAAGCTCGTCGCGGTGCTTGGGCACGTCCCAGCCGTTGTCGCTGATGTAGGTGTGGAGGCTGACGGTTGGGCTTTCTTGCGACGGCTGGAAGGGGGAGTCGGCATGCAGTGAGAGACTGACGCTACCCATTTTATTGCGGATAAGTTGCTCAATCTTGTCTTCGACAAACGACGGTGACAGGTACAGGCTATCCAGGGGATCCTTGGTCGTGCGGTAGAGCAGTTCTGCGGACAAATCGTCGACCGCCAGGACGATATCGATCAGCGCCGACGCGACGTTGGTTTGATCGTGGCTATTGGCCAGGTTGGCCTTTTCCTCCTGCAGAACCCCCTCGGATCGCTCAGGCGCAAGTGAGGTCGGGCCGAAGGCCTTTGCGTGTTCGAGTTCGGTGGCACGCGCTTCGGCAGATTCTCTGGTTTGCCCAATGATGGGTTCGCCATAAAAGTCCGCGATAGCCCAATAAGGTGCCCATGTCGTGTTTGAGGCGCTGTAAATGTAGCCAGAGTCTGAGGTCGCCGCTTTGACCGCTCGCATGATCGGCGCCATCATCGAGGTCCAGGCGTAGCCGTGATCGAAGCCCGAAAACGTCTTGCGCTGACCGTCGACCATCGCGGTGATGTAGTTTTCCCTGGGGTTGATCTCTATCGCTTTTGACCGATCAATTTTCTGGCCAGCCGCCCACCTGACGAAATGTGGGTTGTTCATCACAGCGTGCAGGTGTGACCACCACTGGCCGAAGGCTGAAGCAGGGGGAATATGGTTGATATCACCCACTCGACCGGTACGAGCCCCCAGCCGCAGCGCATGCGCCACTAGGCCGGCCAATTCACTGTCGCCTTTGGCCTGTGCGTCGCCATCCAAGGGTCCGGGCCCGCTGACAGGATTGCTGTCGTGCGCTGCAGCCTGTGTTCGGTTGACGATCGGGTTTTCAAGTTCAGCAGTCAGCGGCAGTTGACGGCGAGCGGTAACGTGGCTGGAAGGAATCATGGTTGAACGGACTCGTAAGGTAATTTCAGGCTGACCTCAGCGAATTTTCATGCGCGTCGGTGTAAACCTTCGTGTCCCCCCGGGGTGTTACGGTTCCAGTCCCCCCAGCTGTTCAATATGTCAGCGCTTTTCGGCAGCTAGCTCACGCGTGAATCATCTCCCGCACCTTCGCCGTCAACAGATCAAACGTAAACGGCTTGGTGATCAACTGCATGCCGGGGTCCAGGAAACCACCCCGTACTGCCGCGTGTTCGGCATACCCGGTGATAAACAACACCTTGAGCCCGGGCCGGATCTTGCGACCGATTTCCGCCATCTGCCGTCCGTTCATGCCCGGCAGGCCGACGTCACTGATCAACAGGTCAATGCGCTGCTCGGACTCAAGGATGGGCAACGCCGTGTCGGCATCACCGGCTTCGACAAACGCATAACCCAACTCTTTGAGCACGGCACAGACCAGCACCCGCACCGCCGGGTCATCCTCGACGATCAATATGGTTTCACCCACATTGGCGACGGACAGCAATGTCGGGTTGAGCGGCTCCTGGGTGTGCAGTTCGCCAACAAAGCGTGGCAGGAACAGGCTGACCGTGGTGCCTATGCCGACTTCACTGTGGATGGTGACATGCCCGTGGGACTGGCGCGCGAAGCCATAAATCATCGACAGCCCCAGGCCGGTGCCCTGGCCGATGGGCTTGGTGGTGAAAAACGGGTCAAACACGCGCGTTAGCAAGTGTTCGGGAATACCGCAGCCGGTATCGCTGACGCTCAGTTCGACGTAATCGCCTGGCGTCAACGTGCCATAGGCCGCGGTAAACACACTGTCGAGGTGGCGGTTGCTGGTTTCGACCACCAGCTTGCCGCCGCCGGGCATGGCATCGCGCGCATTGATCACCAGGTTGAGCAGGGCGCTTTCCAGTTGGTTGGGGTCGGCTTCGGCGGTCCACAGTTCAGCGGCCAGGCGCATATCCAGGGCGATGCTTTCATTGATGCTGCGTTGCAACAGCTCGCCCATGGAGGTGACCAGTTGGTTGATCTCAACGGGCTTGGAATCCAGTGACTGGCGACGGGAGAAGGCCAGCAAGCGGTGGGTCAGGCCAGCGGCGCGGTTAGCCGACGTCACACCCAGGTCGATCAGGCCGTCGAGATCGTCCAGTTTGCCGCGAGCAACACGCCTTCGTAGTAACTCCAGGCTGCCGATGATGCCGGTCAGCATGTTGTTGAAGTCATGGGCGATGCCGCCGGTCAATTGCCCGACCGCCTCCATTTTCTGCGATTGGCGCAACGCCTCTTCATTAGTACGCAGTTGGGCAGTGCGCTCCTCGACTTGCTGTTCAAGTGTTTCCAGCGTGCGTTGCAGGCGCAGCTCGCTTTCGCTGAGGTCGATCAGCCGGTCACGGGCATCGTATTGCCGCCGGCGCCCACGCAACGCGGCGCTCACCAGGCTGATCAACGTGATGGGGTGGAAGGGCCGCTCCAGGAAGGTCACGTTGCCCAGCAAGCCACTGAGGTGGGAGGAACCATTCTGTTCACTGCCGCCGTGGTGAGTCATCAATACGATGGGCAGGTCCGACCAGGCCGGCTGATGGTGCAGGTGCTCCAGCAGCGGCTCAAGGTCGACACCGCGCAGGGCCTCGGCCGCAATCACCAGCAGTCCCGCGCCTTCTTCAAGCGCGTCGCAGAGCATCGTCAGGTTGCTGGCGATCATGCCGGTGTAGCCGGCCTCATTGAGCATCGCCAGCGCCAATGAGCCGTCACGACCCAAGGGCGCCAGGATGATTGCACGCTCGGAGACAGGGGATAGGGCAGTCACTATCCCTCTTCCTTGAGCAGAGGCGAGCCGGTGCCGGTGAACGTTGGAATACCGCGCAATACGCCCTGGAAGTTATCCAGGGGTTCGCCGACCGTCAGGCCGCGGTTGCCGATGCGGTATTCACGAATGGTCGATTCATGCATGCCCGTGCGTTTCTTGATGATCGAAATGGCACGGCGTACCTTGCCCAGCGCCTCGAAGTAACGCAGCAGAATCACAGTGTCGGCCAGGTAGGTGATGTCCACCGGCGCCTGCATGTCACCGACCAGGCCGTGCTGGGCGACTGTCATGAAGGTCGCGGCGCCGCGACGGTTCAGGTACAGCAACAGTTCGTGCATGTGCAGGATCAGCGCGTTTTCTTCCGGCATGGCAGCCTGGTAGCCGTTGATGCTGTCGATGACCACGGTCTTGATGCCACGCTCGTCCACGCAACGGCGCACCCGGTGGGAGAACTCGCCCGGGGTCAACTCGGCAGCGTCCACCTGCTCGATCAGCAGATTGCCGGTGGCCTGCAGGGCCGCGAGGTCGATGCCCATGTTTTTCATGCGCTCGAACAGCAGGCCCAGCTCTTCATCAAAGATAAACAGCGCGGCTTTCTCGCCACGGGCCACGGCGGCCGCGGCAAAGATCATCGAGATCAGCGACTTACCGGTACCCGCCGGGCCGAGGATCAAGCTGCTGGAGCCGGTCTCGACACCGCCGCCCATCAATGAATCGAGTTCGGCGATGCCACTGCTCAATGTCTCACGCACGTAGCCGCCGCGATGTTCGGCCGCGACCAGCCGCGGGAACACATGGATGCCGTCGGCCATGATGGTGAAGTCGTGAAAGCCGCCGCGGTACTTTTGCCCGCGGTATTTCACCACCCGAACGCGGCGGCGCTCGGCGCCGTAGTTGGGGGTCAGCTCTTCCAGGCGGATCACCCCGTGGGCGACGCTGTGCACGGTTTTGTCGAGGGATTCGGTGGTCAGGTCGTCCAGCAGCAGCACGGTGGCGTCGTAGCGCACAAAGTAATGCTTGATCGCCAGGATTTGCCGGCGATAGCGCAGGGAGCTCTGGGCGAGCAAGCGGATCTCGGAAAGGCTATCGACCACCACGCGGGTCGGCTTGACCCGTTCGACCACCTCGAAGATCTGCCGGGTGGCTTCACCCAGTTCCAGGTCGGAGGAGTACAGCAGGCTCTGCTGGTGCTCGGCGTTGAGCAGGCTCTCCGGTGGGGTCAGTTCAAAGATATGGATATTGTCATCCAGGTCCCAGCCGTGGGATTCGGCGCCCTGGCGCAACTCACGCTCCGTCTCGGACAGCGTGATGTACAGGCATGTCTCACCGTTCTTGGCGCCAGCTTGCAGGAAGTGCAGCGCGACGGTGGTCTTGCCGGTGCCGGGTTCGCCTTCCAGTAGGAACAGGTGGCTGCGCGATAGCCCCCCGGCAAGAATGTCATCAAGACCTTCGATGCCGGTGGCCGCCTTTTCACTGAACAGCTCTTTGGATGTAGACAAGAAGTGCCCTCAGGTCACGTACAAGTAGAGGGACGCGCCACCTCAGGCGCGCCATAAACTCTTGACCGTGCTGGCCTGTGGCGGTTCAACACTTCGTAATATTTGTATCGACGTGAGCGGCGTCAAAGGCCTTGCTGCAAGGCGGGATCGTCCGGATTCTGCTGTTCGAGTTGCGCCAGCAGCACCTGTACGTTCTGCAATTGGCCACTCTCTTTCCAATAATTGACGAGCAGTACCCGCGCTTTGCGATTGGCCGGATGGCGCTGGATGATTTCTTCCAGTTGGCGCTGGGCCGCTTCCAATTCCTGCTGGGCGTGCAGGGTGGTAGCCAGGTCGTAGCGATAATCCTGATTGTCCGGCTCCAGCTCTACCGCCTTGGACAGGCCAAGCAGCGCATAGGTGCGTTCGCCATGGTGCAACAGCCACAGGCCCAGGGCGTGTTGCAGGTAGGCCGATTCGGGATGCGCCGCCAGTTGGCGCGCCAGCAACTGGCGTGATTCGTCAGTCTTGCCTTGTTTGTCCAGCAGTTCGATCTGCGCGACGACGGCCTGCAGGTTGTCCGGTTGCAGGCGCATGGCCTGTTCCAAGGCGTTTTGCGCGTCCGGCAACAGGGCACTGTGGATGTAGAGGCGCGCCAGTTGGATCCAGCTTTCTGCGGTTTCGGGCTGGGCCTTGAGCGTTTTCATGAACTCGTCCAGCACCTGCTGCAAGGGCCCGAAGTACAGGCCCAAGGTGTCGGGCGACAACCCAAGCAACGCATTCGCGGCGGCAAACCGCACCTCCTGCTCGGGGTCATCCAGCACGGGGCCGAGCAGCAGCGTGCGCTGGCCGGTCGGCACCAGGCCGACAATGCTGTGGATGGCCGCCTCGCGGACCAGCGGTGAATCGCTGCTCAGGTCTTTGTCCGCGAGCTTCAAGGCTTGGGGGCTGGGGTAGTTGGGCAGTTCGGCATGCAGTGCGGCCCGGCGCTCGGGAGTCAAGTCCGGCCGCCCCAGTTGCTGGTACAACACGCGCGCCGCGCCGGGCTCACCGTTATGCGCCTGTTTCAGGGCCTTGGCGTAGCCATGGGCGATGGCGGGCGGCACGGCCACCGGTGTGGAACGGGAGAAATACCAGGTGATCAGCACAATCAACAACAGGGCGCACAGGCCGATGATGGAGTAACGGCGTGACTTTGACATGCAGGCGTCCGAAAGCTTGGGCAGCTAGTACAAAGTCGTCAGCTTCGGTCAGACCACGGCAGGTGTCAAACCCGTGTCAGGTCAGCACGTATTCCACCGGTTCCAGCGGTGGCGGCAGATCGGTTTCGCCGAGGGCAGCCAAGACTTCGCGCTCCAGGGTACGCAGGATCGCATTGCAGGGCAGGTCGTTCTCGTCAAAGCCGAACGGGTCCTCTAGGTCGTCGCCAATTTCATCGAGGCCAAAGAACGTGTAGCTGACGATGGCGGTGAACACCGGCGTCAACCAGCCCAGCGGCTCGGCCATCGCAAACGGCAACAGGATGCAGAACAGGTAAATGGTGCGATGCAGCAGCAGGGTGTAGGGGAAGGGCAGTGGCGTGCTCTTGATGCGTTCGCAGGACGCCTGCACTTGGCTGAGACTGACCAACCGGGTTTCCAGCTGGGTGTAGCGCCATTCGCTGATCACGCCTCGCTCGGCCAGCTCGGACAACCTCGCGCCCAGCTGTTGCAGCAGGCTGTCGGGGAGGTTGGGGTGGTGGGGCGCGACCTTGCCCCAAGGCTGTATGGCCAGGGCCTCATCTTCGTGGCGCAGGCGTGCGATCAAGCCATGGGCAAAGCCACACACGTTGCGCAGCAAGCCAGCGCGTTCGGCCGGATCACTGAGCACCTGGGTTTCGCGAATCAACGAGCGCACATCGATGATCATCTGCCCCAGTTGCTTGCGGCCTTCCCACCAGCGGTCATAGCAGGCGTTGTTGCGAAAGCTCATGAAGATCGACAGCGACAGCCCGAGCAGGGTGAACGGCGTCGCGTTGACCTTGGAGAAATACGCCGGGTGCAGGGTCTCTACCAGCACGATGACCGAGGCCAGCAAGGTCACCAACAGGCTGCGCAAGGCAATGCGCTTGGCAATCGACCCCTTGAGGGAAAACAGGATGCCCAGGAGGTTGGGTTTGGGGCGGACTATCATCGATGCAGGCTTCTTTTCGTGGAGCAGTTGGGGTGGCGCAGGCCTACAGGTTAGAAGCCTGATCCCTGGCCGTCCAATCGCTTGGGCTGACCGGTTGATCGGCGAGGTCGATGACTGGCCAAAACAGTCAGGCAGGTTGAAGGCTTTGACCATTGCCGCGCGTGCGCTGCGGGGCGACTATTTCGACGATTCGGACCGTTCAAGGAAACAACAATGCAGATTGAAAACAAGATCTTCCTGGTCAGCGGCGGTGCCTCGGGCCTCGGCGCGGCGACTGCCGAGATGCTGGTCGCCGCCGGTGCCAAGGTCATGCTGGTGGACCTGAATGCCGACGCCGTGGCAGCCAAGGCCAAGCAGCTCGGTGATAACGCCCGCAGCGCTGTCGCGGATATCAGCCAGGAAGCGGCCGCCGAAGCCGCCGTGCAGGCCACGGTCGCAGCGTTTGGTGGCCTGCACGGGCTGGTGAACTGCGCTGGCGTGGTGCGTGGCGAAAAAATTCTCGGCAAGAACGGGCCACACGGCCTGGCCAGCTTTGCCCAAGTGATCAACGTCAACCTGATCGGCAGCTTCAACCTGTTACGCCTGGCCGCCGCCGCCATCGCTGAAACCGAGGCGAATGCCGATGGCGAGCGCGGTGTGATCATCAACACCGCCTCCGTGGCCGCATTTGACGGGCAAATCGGCCAGGCTGCGTATTCCGCGTCCAAGGGTGCCATCGCCAGCCTGACATTGCCGGCTGCACGTGAACTGGCGCGCTTTGGTATTCGCGTGATGACCATTGCCCCCGGCATCTTCGAAACACCGATGATGGCCGGCATGACCCCGGAAGTACGCGACTCCCTGGCAGCCGGCGTGCCATTTCCACCACGGCTGGGCAAACCCGCCGAATACGCCGCGCTGGTGCGGCACATTATTGAAAACAGCATGCTCAATGGTGAGGTGATCCGTCTCGACGGCGCCTTGCGCATGGCGGCCAAATAAGGAGCAATCTCCATGACCGACCCTATCGTTATTGTCAGCGCCGTGCGCACGCCCATGGGCGGCTTCCAGGGCGACCTCAAGGGCCTGACTGCGCCGCAGCTGGGTTCCGCTGCGATTCGCGCCGCCGTCGAGCGTGCCAGTATCGCCACCGATGCCGTGGATGAAGTGCTGTTTGGCTGTGTATTGCCCGCAGGCCTCGGCCAGGCACCGGCGCGTCAGGCTGCATTGGGCGCCGGGCTGGACAAGGCCACGCGTTGCACCACCCTCAACAAGATGTGCGGCTCGGGCATGGAAGCGGCAATCCTGGCCCATGACTCGCTTTTGGCCGGCAGCGTCGACGTGGTCATTGCCGGGGGCATGGAGAGCATGTCCAACGCGCCGTACCTGCTCGACCGCGCGCGTAGCGGCTACCGCATGGGGCACGGCAAGGTGCTTGATCACATGTTCCTCGATGGCCTGGAAGACGCCTACGACAAAGGCCGCCTGATGGGCACCTTCGCCGAAGACTGTGCCCTGCATAACGGCTTTACCCGCGAGGCCCAGGACGCGTTCGCCATCGCTTCGCTGACCCGTGCGCAAGAAGCCATTACCCATGGCAGCTTCGCCGCTGAAATCGTCCCGGTGCAGGTCACCGTGGGCAAAGAACAGAAAACCATCTTGCATGATGAACAGCCGCCCAAGGCCAAGATCGACAAGATTGGCAGCCTGAAACCGGCTTTCCGTGAAGGCGGCACCGTGACGGCGGCCAACTCCAGCTCGATTTCCGATGGGGCAGCGGCCTTGTTGCTGATGCGTCAGTCCGAGGCGCACAAGCGCGGCCTCAAGCCCTTGGCGGTTATCCATGGCCATGCGGCATTTGCCGATGAACCGGGGCTGTTTCCCGTGGCGCCGGTGGGGGCGATCCGCAAGCTGATGACCAAGACCGGCTGGAGCCTGGACGCGGTCGATCTGTTCGAGATCAACGAAGCCTTTGCCGTGGTCAGCCTGGTCACCATGAGCAAGCTGGAGATCCCCCACGCCAAGGTCAATATTCATGGCGGCGCCTGCGCCCTGGGCCATCCGATCGGTGCATCCGGTGCACGGATCCTGGTGACCCTGCTCTCGGCCCTGCGCCAGAAAGGTCTCAAGCGTGGGGTCGCCGCGATTTGCATCGGCGGTGGCGAAGCCACGGCGATGGCCGTCGAATGCCTGTATTAAGGAGTCCAGATGCTGCCCAATGACGAACAACTGCAAATCAGCGACGCCGCCCGGCAGTTTGCCCAGGAACGGCTGAAACCCTTTGCCGCCGAATGGGACCGCGAGCACCGCTTCCCCAAGGAGGCCATCGGTGAAATGGCCGAGCTGGGCTTTTTCGGCATGCTGGTGCCGGAACAGTGGGGCGGTTGCGATACCGGTTACCTGGCCTACGCCATGGCCCTGGAAGAAATCGCCGCGGGGGACGGTGCGTGCTCGACGATCATGAGCGTGCATAACTCGGTGGGTTGCGTGCCGATTCTCAAGTTCGGTAACGACCACCAGAAAGAGCAATTCCTCAAGCCCCTGGCCAGCGGCGCCATGCTTGGCGCCTTTGCGCTCACCGAACCGCAGGCGGGCTCCGATGCCAGCAGCCTGAAGACCCGGGCGCGCCTGGAAGGCGACCATTACGTCCTGAACGGCTGCAAGCAGTTCATCACCTCCGGCCAGAATGCCGGGGTAGTGATTGTGTTTGCCGTGACCGACCCGGCTGCGGGCAAACGCGGGATCACCGCGTTTATCGTGCCCACCGACTCGCCGGGCTACAGCGTGGCACGGGTCGAAGACAAACTCGGCCAGCATGCGTCCGATACCTGCCAGTTGCTGTTCGAAGACGTGAAGGTGCCGGTCGCCAATCGGCTCGGGGAGGAGGGCGAAGGCTACAAGATTGCCTTGGCCAACCTCGAAGGGGGGCGCGTGGGCATCGCCTCGCAATCGGTGGGCATGGCCCGCGCAGCCTTTGAAGCGGCCCGCGACTATGCCCGTGAGCGCGAAAGCTTCGGCAAGCCGCTTATCGAACACCAGGCCGTAGCGTTTCGCCTGGCAGACATGGCGACCCAGATCGCGGTAGCCCGGCAAATGGTGCATTACGCCGCCGCCCTGCGCGACAGCGGCAAGCCGGCGTTGGTGGAAGCCTCGATGGCCAAGCTGTTTGCGTCGGAAATGGCCGAGAAAGTCTGTTCGGCCGCCTTGCAAACCCTGGGCGGTTACGGTTACCTGAACGACTTCCCCCTGGAGCGGATCTACCGCGACGTGCGGGTCTGCCAGATTTACGAAGGCACCAGCGATATCCAGCGCATGGTCATCTCACGCAACCTCTAAGGAGCCGATACATGAGTTACGAAACCATTTTGCTCGACGTCCAGGGCCGCGTCGGGCTGATTACCCTCAATCGCCCGCAAGCCCTGAACGCCCTGAATGCGCAGCTGGTCAGCGAGCTGAACCAGGCATTGGACAGCCTGGAAGCCAATCCTGAAATCGGCTGCATTGTGCTGACTGGCTCGAAAAAAGCCTTCGCCGCCGGCGCCGACATCAAGGAAATGGCCGAGCTGACTTACCCGCAGATCTACCTTGACGACCTGTTCAGCGACAGCGACCGCGTGGCCAACCGCCGCAAGCCGATCATCGCCGCCGTCAACGGCTTCGCTCTCGGGGGGGGGTGTGAACTGGCCTTGATGTGCGACTTCATTCTCGCCGGCGACACCGCCAAGTTCGGCCAACCCGAAATCAACCTCGGCGTACTGCCAGGCATGGGCGGCACCCAGCGCCTGACACGTGCGGTGGGCAAGGCCAAAGCTATGGAAATGTGCCTGACCGGGCGCTTTATCGACGCCGTGGAAGCCGAACGCTGTGGGATCGTGGCGCGCATTGTGCCGGCCGATGAGTTGCTGGAAGAAGCACTGAAAGTCGCCACCCTGATCGCGGGCAAGTCGGTGCCGATCAGCATGATGGTCAAGGAAAGCGTGAACCGTGCATTTGAAGTGAGCCTGTCGGAAGGCGTGCGTTTTGAGCGCCGGGTGTTCCATGCCGCGTTTGCAACACAGGATCAAAAGGAAGGCATGGCCGCATTCGTGGCCAAGCGTGCACCGGATTTCAAAGACAAATAACCCACCTTCCAGCGCCGCAAATCATTGCCGGCGCTGGCTTGCCCGCGATTGCACCACCTCGGTACAAGAATAAACCGAGGCGTCTGCATCGCAGGCAAGTCAGTTCCCGCAGGGGTTGGGTGGTGTGTCGGTCACAGCGGGTAGTTCTTCAATTCCCTGGCAATCACCATCCGCTGAATTTCGCTGGTCCCTTCGTAAATCTGCGTGATCCGCGCATCCCGGTAGTAACGCTCCACCGGGTAATCCTCCAGGTACCCGTACCCGCCGTGAATCTGCATCGCTGACGAGCAGACCTTCTCCGCCATTTCCGAGGCAAATAGCTTGGCCTGGGACGCCTCCGACAAGCACGGCTTGCCGGCGCTGCGCAGTCGCGCAGCGTGCAGGATCAGCAAGCGCGCGGCATTGAGTTGGGTTTGCATGTCGGCCAGCAGATTGGCCACGGCCTGGTGCTCAATGATCGCCTTGTTGAACTGCACACGATCACGGGCATACACCAACGCAGCCTCAAACGCTGCACGGGCGATGCCCAATGCCTGGGCGGCAATGCCAATGCGCCCGCCTTCCAGGTTGGACAGGGCGATCGCCAGGCCCTTGCCACGCTCACCGAGCAGGTTGGCTTCGGGCACCGTGCATTGGTCGAGGGTGACAGCGCAGGTGTCCGAGGCGCGAATGCCCATTTTGTGCTCGGTGCGATCGACCACAAACCCCGGCGTTGCCGTGGGCACCAGGAACGCGGAGATGCCTTTCTTGCCCAGATCAGGGTCGGTGACGGCAAACACGATGGCCAGCTTGGCGCGCTTGCCATTGCTGACGAATTGCTTGGCGCCATTGATCACCCACTGGCCGTCCCGCAGTTCGGCGCGTGTGCGCAAGTTGTGCGCTTCGGACCCGGCCTGGGGTTCGGTCAGGCAAAAGCAGCCGATGGCTTGGCCGCTGGCAAGATCTGCCAGCCAGGTTTGTTTCTGCTCATCGGAGCCGTAGTTGAGGATTGGACCGCAACCCACTGAATTATGGATACTCATCAGGGCGCCAGTCGCACCGTCACCGGCAGAAATTTCCTCCACGGCGAGGGCGTAGGCGACGTAATCGACATACGTGCCACCCCATTCTTCCGGCACCACCATGCCCAGCAGGCCCAGCTCGCCCATCTTCGCCACCAGGGCGTCGTCGATCCAGCCGGCCTTCTCCCAAGCTTGTGCGTAGGGCGCGATTTCACCACGGGCGAAGTCACGTGCCATGTCACGGATCATTACCTGTTCTTCAGTATATTCAATGTCTTGCATGGCTTAGTTCGCAACCTTCTCGAAGTGATGAAAAAAGCTCTCCACGTGGCTGAGGGCCAGCCCATGCAGGGTCGGCGGGTTCCAGCGCGGGCTCTTGTCCTTATCGATAATCAGCGCGCGGACACCTTCGATCAGGTCACCGCGTTCGAACCATTGACGGTCCAGGTGCAACTCCAGGGCAAAACACTGCTCCAGGGGCAGGCGGCGGCCGCGGCGTAACATCTCCAGGGTAACGGCCATGGCCAGGGGCGAGCGCGTCTGCATCAGGCGGGCGGTGGTCAGCGCCCATTCATGGCTGTCGGCCACAGTGACTTGCTGCAGTTGCTCGACGATGCTTGGTACATCCGGCAACGCGAAAAAGTGGTCGATCGCAGGGCGCAAGGCCGCCAGCGGCGCATCGGGCAATTGTTGTACCGCCAGCTTGGCGAGCACGCCTTGCAGGTCCTTGAGCGGCGCGTCGTGCCATTGCAGGCGATCGAGCTTCTGATCGAGGTCGGCGAGCCTGGTGCTGTCGAGGTACCAGTCGGCCAGCCCGCAATACAGGGCATCGGCGGCCCGGATCTGCACCCCGGTGACCCCCAGGTAAATCCCAAGCTCACCGGGAATACGCGGCAGGAAATAACTGCCGCCCACATCGGGGAAGTAACCGATGGCCACTTCCGGCATCGCCAGGCGACTGCGCTCGGTCACCACGCGCAAATCCGCGCCTTGTACCAGCCCCATGCCGCCGCCCAGGACAAACCCGTCCATCAGTGCCACAACCGGTTTACGGTAATGGTGGATGGCCAGGTCCAGTGCGTATTCCTCGACGAAAAAATCCTGGTGCAGGGTGTCGCCGTTCTTGAAGCTGTCGTACAGCGACCGGATATCGCCGCCGGCACAAAAGGCTTTTTCGCCAGCCCCGCGCAGGACCACGGCATACACCTGCGGATCATCCGCCCATGCCTGCAGCTGGGACGCCAGGCTGCGCACCATCTGCAGGGTAATGGCATTCAAGCCAGCGGGGCGGTTGAGGGTGAGGTGGCCGATATGGTTGCGGACCTCGGCGAGGACTTCGTCCTGAAGTGTTTCTGCGTGGCTTGCCTCGGTTGAAACCTGAGCAGTCATCGATAACTCCCTGCTTTTATTGTTCTTTATCAAGATGTTCGGGGACGAACCATCTCATGATCGTACCAGTGCAAATTTGCCCAGTACAACCCGGAATCATGCAGGTCGTTTTTGCATTTATGCAGGGAGTAAAAGAGGGGCTCAGGCAACCCGGCTTGCCAGCACTTCACCAATGCTACGCCGCTTGGCGTGAGTTTGCGCGGCATGGATCAGTTGCTCCAGCTCCGTGGGTTCCACGTCGTAGAACTGCTCCATTTCGGCGAGCGCCAGCTTCAAATCAGCTGCCGTGATTGCAGGGTCTGGCCCCGCGTCAGGGTGGGTCACGATAATCGCCGGTGCTTCAGCAGCCCCCTTCGGATAACGCGTGCGAGTGGCATTGTTGTAAGCCAGTGCACAACTCAACAGGGCACCCGCACCGAGCAGCACTGCGCCCAATTCATACCACCCCAGGGCGGCGGACGCAGGGTCGGCCAACACCAGCGTCATGGCCAGGCCACCTGCCGGCGGATGCAGGCACCGCAGCCAACACATCAGTATCACCGTCATCCCCGCCGCGAGGCAGGCGCCGCTCAAGGAAGGCCCAAGGACGCGGGCCACCAGCAACGCCACGACCCCGGCACACAGGTAGCTGCCGATGATCGACCAGGGCTGCGCCAACGCTCCCGACGACACCGCAAACAACAACACTGCCGAAGCGCCTAGGGGGCCGAGCAGGTGCAGGGCCACCTCCATGCCGAACACTTGGGAACAGAGCCAGACACTGAACAGGGTACCCAGGGCCATGCCGATCGCGGCACGGCTCCATTCGGAGGGGCGGGTGTTGATAGCAGCGGGGAACCAGCGAGCGAGCATTGAAGGAGAATCCGTTAACAGCGGGCAAAAAAAAGGCTTGTCTGGTTGCCCGGAGAAGCCCTTTGAACGTTCCAACATTTGGGGGAAGGAACCCCTGCAGTGTGCCGACCTGCGTAACAGGCTGCCAATGCATATTAATGAGGCTTGAGTGCAAAAATAATGAACTATAAAGGGACTAAACCGAAACCGAACAGCACAGCCTGCCGAGCACGCGATTATGGAATTCTTCATCCATAACGCGTCTTTGCAGGTTTTCCCGTAGCCCTGGCTCACTGGCGAGCGGGCCCTTCAATGCCACCAGGATGTCGCGCAACCCCATCAGTCGGTCCAGCGACGGCATGGGCACGTAGCCCAGATACACGTCGGCACGGGCCGAGAAAGCAGGGCGATCAAGCGAAACATCCTCTGGCACGGCGTTCTCCTCCAACATCCTTGTTGTAATCCATGACCTGTGGCGGTGAATGAATACCGCACCAGCTGGGCGAGTTTACAGCCGGGTTTTGGACGCCGGGAAGAGAAATGGCACCAGCTATTACGCAAAGCTATGTAGGAGTTTTCTGTGCTGGGGCCGTCGTCAGGGTTGCGCGGGCTTGGTCAGGTGCAGCAGCACATAAGGGTTGCGGTCGAACTCACCGGCCAGGGTTGGGGTGATGGCGCGAAAGCGCGGGTCTTGCAAGGCTTCGTAGTCCGCTTCGCTCATGACCAGCCAGGCGGGACCTTGAATCGGCTTCAGGTCAGCCGCTTGCTGGGTAAACAATGGCACCTGGTCACAGTCGAGGTTGACCATGTATTTGATCGCCTTGGCGTCTTTGCCCAGGCCGTGCAAAACCACCGGCGCGCGTTGTTGCATCACGTGCTCATGCACCTGCAGGGTAAAGGTGCGGGTGTCATAGACACTGCGCTCCAGCGGCTCGACCACCAGGATAAAGGTCGCCCATACGGCCAGTACGGCTGCCACGGCGGGCCCGCCCGGGCGCAGGCGTGCTTTGAACAGCGTCAACAGTGCCAGGGCCTGCAGTGCACCCAGCAGCGCGAACACCGCGCCGAGATGGCTCAATTGTTCCGGATAGCGCGGACGTGCCAGCAGTAATCCGGCGATCAATAGCCCCGGCAACACCGTCCAGATACCCAGTATCAGCCCACGCAGCCAGGCAAAGAACCGCCCGTGCACCACCTGGAACGGGTACGCTGCGATGATCGCGGCCATCGGCAACATGGGCAACACATAGCGCGCCTTTTTTGCCTGGGGAATCGAAAGGCCAACCATGACCAGCAAACCTGCGGCCGCGCAGTACCACACCAACTGCAACGCGGGCCCCGGTGCACGTCGCCCGCTGACCACCATCGCCAGCAGCACCAACAGTGCCATCGGATAAGCCATGGCGTAGTTGCCCAGGGAACTGGTGAAGTAATACAGCACGCCGCTGGAGCCTTCGCTGCCATCCATCCGGCCAAGGAACTGCATGCGGATCACGTCCTGCATGAAGCTCTCTCCGCCGCTCAGCTTGGCCATCAGCAACAGCAGGCCAACACACGCCACCAGCAACGCCAGTGCCAGTAAGCCGAAGCTCAACAGCTGGCGCCATTGCCGGTTGATCAGGTAATAGCTGCACAGCACGCCGGTAGGCACCACCAGGCCAATGGGCCCACGGATCGCAAAACCGACGATCAATAGCAGGTAAAGCCAGTGCAGGCGTTTGCCCACCCCGAAATGGTCATGGGCATAACCCAGGTAGAACACGGCCAGCGCGATGGCGGCCAGCATCTGGTCGAGGGACACCGCACGGGTTTCGCTGATAAAGCTACTGCTCAGCAACAGCATCGCAATGCTCAGCAGGCCCCAGCGCGGGGAGTAGGGCGCCGTGAGCCGATACACCAGGACCACGATCGACGCCGATGCCATCGCCGTGGGCAGCCAGGCCGTGAGACTGGTGACCTGACCCAGGGGCAATGACAGCAGCCAGGTCAGCACCGTGGATGTCGCCAGGTAATCCGCGTAGGGCTGCCCATAGGTGGTGGGAAAGAAGCCCGGCCCATGGCGCAGCATTTCCTGGGCGAACAGCACGAAGCGTGAGTCGAAGCCAATGATCGCCTGGTGCCAGCTGCCGGCGATGAACAGCAACAGCGCCAGCAACCCCAGCCCGAGGGATTGGCGGCGAATCGTTGGCGTTAACAGGGGCGGTTGGACTTTGTTCACGTATCAGGCTTCCACGACCTGTTCTGCCACGTGAGCTACCCACTGCTGCTGGGGAATTGGCAACTGGCAGGAGTCGCCACGGCCGATCGGGTAGTAGTGGAAGCCTTTGCGCGCCAGGCGCTCACCGTCGTAAAGGTTACGACCGTCAAAGATCACCGGGGTTTTCAGGCGCTGGTGGATCAGGTCGAAGTCCGGTGCCTTGAACTGCTGCCATTCCGTGCAGACGATCAGCGCATCGGCGCCGCCCAGGGTGGATTCCGGCGTGCCCATCAGCATCAGCCGTGGATCATCGCCATAGATGCGCTGGGTTTCCTGCATGGCTTCCGGGTCGAAGGCGCGCACGTTGGCACCCGCGGCCCACAGGGCTTCCATCAGCACACGGCTGGGCGCATCACGCATGTCATCGGTGTTGGGCTTGAACGCCAGGCCCCACAGGGCAAAGGTCTTGCCGCGCAGGTTGCCGTGGAAGAACGCATTGATGCGTTCGAACAGCTTGCTTTTCTGGCGCTGGTTGATGGCTTCCACCGCTTCAAGCAGGTCGCTGGAGCAGTTGGCCTGCTTGGCGCTGTGGATCAGGGCGCGCATGTCCTTGGGGAAGCACGAACCGCCGTAGCCGCAGCCGGGGTAGATAAAGTGGTAACCGATGCGCGAGTCGGCGCCGATGCCCAGGCGCACGGCTTCGATATCCGCCCCCAGGTGTTCAGCCAGCTCGGCGATCTGGTTGATAAAGCTGATCTTGGTGGCGAGCATGCAGTTGGCGGCGTATTTGGTCAGCTCGGCGCTGCGCAGGTCCATGAAGATGATGCGGTCATGGTTGCGGTTGAAGGGCGCGTACAGGTCGCGCATCACGTCGCGCACCTCTTCACGCTCGCAGCCGATGATAATGCGGTCCGGGCGGCGGCAGTCGGCAACGGCCGAGCCTTCCTTGAGGAATTCCGGGTTGGAGACGATATCGAACTCCAGGTGCCGGCCGGCCAGGTGCAGGGCTCTTTCGATATGGGCGCGCAGGGTGTCGCCGGTGCCGACGGGCACGGTGGATTTCTCCACGAGGATCACCGGCTGCTTACGGTGGCGAGCGACCGCATCGCCCACCGACAGCACGTACTTGAGGTCAGCCGAACCGTCTTCATCCGAAGGCGTCCCTACGGCGATAAACAGCACTTCGCCGTGTTCAACGGCCAACTGCTCGTCAAAGGTGAAATGCAGGCGCCCACTCTCCAGATTCTCCTTCACCATGGCCGCCAGCCCCGGCTCGAAAATGCTCACGTGGCCTTGCTGCAGCAGCCTGACCTTGTTCTGGTCGACGTCCATGCAGATGACATCGTGACCGACTTCGGCTAATACGGTGGCCTGTACCAGACCGACGTAACCACTACCAAATACACTGATTTTCATGGGGCATTCCTGGAAGTTGTAGCGCTAGCACGACGAGAGTTGATGATCAGCACACCGAGGATGACAAGCGCCACCCCCAGGGTTTTTGAAACGGAGAAATGTTCGTTGAACACCGGCAGGCTGGCCGCCAGCAAGTACACCAGGGCGTAGCTGATGCTCAACAACGAATAAGCGCGACCCAGCGGCAAGTGCTTCAGCGCGCCGAGCCAGCAGAGCATCGACAGCGCATAGGCCAGGATCGCCAGGGTCACTACACCGAGGGCGCCCAGGTCGATGCTGTTGTGGGTGAACGCGTCCAGCCATTCGTTGGGCAGCGGCAGGCGTGTCATGCTCCAGCGCATGCCCAGTTGGGCGACACTGACCAGGCCGACGCTGCCCAGGGCCAGGGCAAAGCCTTGGACCCGGCTCATACGTGGCGCCCCAGCAGCACGACACCGCCGATCACCAGCGCCACACCCAGCCAATGACGGCCGTCGACGGGCTCACGGAAGACAAACCGCGCCACCAGGGTGACCAGCACAAAATTCAGGCTGAGCATGGGGTAGGCAATGCCCACTTCAAGGCGTTGCAGCACCAGCAGCCACACCAATAGGCCCAGGCCCAGGCACACCAGCGCCGACCACAACCACGGCGAACGCAGCTTCAGCGCCCAGCCGTCAGGCAGGTCGCGCCAGCTTTCCACGGCAAATTTCTGCGAGACCTGGCCCATGCAGGTCAGCAGGCAGGCACTCAGTAACAACAGCAAGGTGATCATGGCGTCACCTGCGGGAAGATCAGGATCACGATATTGCCTTGTTCATAGCGCTGGCCGTCGGTGGGCAGCAACGCGACTTCGGCACGCTCATCGTCGCCCTTGACGCGCATCACCACGCCGACCGGGCCTTTTTGCCGCGCCTGGCTCATCCACTGCTGGACCTGGGTGATATCCACCTTGTGATGGCCGGCATCGGGATAGGCGAGACCGTATTTGACTTCGCCGATGGTGTTGTAGAGCGTCACGTCAGGACGCGCCAGGCGCCACGACAGCGCCGATGCCGCCCCCAGGTCATTGCTCAGCAAGGCAGTGGCGGGGCGCAGTTCCGCCAGGTGGTCGATGATGAACTGGTCAGGAGTCTTGTTGTAGACCACCGAATGCGGCAACGCCGCCGGCAACAACGCCACCATGAGCCAACTGCCGAGCACCGGCGCTGCCCAGAGGCGCAACGGCTGTGCGGCCTGCAACAGGTTGACCAGGATCCAGCCGAACAGGAAGGTGAACACCAGCACCAGGCTGAGGGTTTCCTGACCGTGTTCGTACACCGGCTTCTTGAGTTGGAACCAGCTCAACGCCAGCAGCACCACTACGCCAATGACGAGGTTCAGCCAGCCGTTGATACGCAATGCCCGGTAGCGGCCCTCGGCCAGTTTGTCGGCCAGGGTGTTGCCCATCAGGAGGGCCAGGGGCAGCAGGCACGGCATGATGTAGGAGGGCAGCTTGCCCTTGGCCAAGCTGAAAAACGCCAGCGGCATCAACAGCCACAGCAATACAAAGCCGATTTTTACGTTGCGCTTGTCGCGCCACGCCTGTTTGAAGGTAGACGGCAACAGGGCCACCCACGGCAGGCTGAACGCGACCAGCAACGGCAGGTAATACCAGAACGGTTCGGCGTGCTGGGCGTCGTCGCCGGCAAAGCGTTGGATATGCTCGTGCCAGAAGAAGAAGTTCCAGTAGTCGGGCTCTTGCAGATGAACCGCCAGCGCCCACGGCAAGCTGACCGCAATCGCGACCGCCACGGCAACCAGGCCGTAGCCCAACAGCTCACGTAAACGCTTCTGCCAGATCGCGTAGGGCAGGGCGATCAGCACCGGCAGCAACCAGGCCAGGAAGCCCTTGGTCATGAAACCCATGCCACAGGCCAGGCCCAGCAATGCCCAGGCCCCCAGGCGAGCGCTGCGCGTGGTGCTGTCAAAGCAAAACCACAGGGCCACGCCGGTCAGGTTCACCCAGAAGGTGAACTGCGGATCGAGGTTGGCATAACCGCCCAGGGCCGCGACGCTGGCAAAACTCATGTAGAGCACGGTACTGACCAGGCGCTTGCGCGGGTCATTCCACAAGCGGCGGCTGACCGCATACACCAGCAGGATGCTCAGGCCGGTGCTCAGCGCCGACGCAAACCGCACGCCGAACAGGTTCTGCCCGAAGATCGCCTGGCCCAGCGCGATCATCCAGTAGCCCGCGGCGGGCTTCTCGAAGTAGCGAATACCCATGAAGTGCGGCGAGGCCCACTTGCCTGTCAGCAGCATTTCCTGGCTGATCTGCGCATAACGGGTTTCGTCTGGAATCCACAGGCCGTGAGTGGCCAGCGGCAGCAGGTAAAACACGCCAAATGCCAACAGGAGCAGGGGCAGGGCCCAACGGCGGATCATGCCTGCTGCACTCCGAGCCAACCTTCACGGCCGGGCAAGGCGCCGCGCACCAGTTGTTGCTGGGGCAGGGTGGTCAGGTCGGCGGGCAACAGGTCGCCCAGGGGCTTGAAGTCGATGCCACGCTGCCCTGCCTGGGCGAGCAATTGGCGAAAATCATTGGCCATCAGAATCCCTTCTACTTCTGCGTGGATCGTATAGACGTTGAGCTTCGACTCGGCAAAGCGGTCGAGGATGAACCCGTTGAAGTCTTTGGCAGCCACCACCGGCCCGACGACTTCGTCGAAGGTTGGCAGGTCTACCGGAATTTGTGGGGTGCCCGCGCTGCCATCGGCCAGGATAGGACGAAACAGGCTGGTGCCCCGGCAATCGCTGTTGTAGCGAAAGTTGAAACCTTGCTTGGCATGCACCACGCGCTCATCGGCGCGCCAACCGGCGGCCGCTGAACAGTCGACACGTTCGCCAAGGATGTCGCTCAGGGTGTCGACCCCACGGCCGATCTGCTCGACCAGTTGAGCCTCGCTCCAGCGCCCGGTATTGGCTTGCCAGCCGTGGTGATCCCAGGCATGCAGGCCGACTTCATGCCCGGCCGCCCTGGCCTGGCGCATCAGGTGCCCCAGGTCACGGCCAATCGGCTTGCCCGGCCAGGCGGTGCCGGCCAGCAGGATGTCCCAGCCATACAGGCCGGCGGCATTGGAACGCAGCATCTTCCACAGGAACTGCGGGCGGATCAGGCGCCACAAGTGGCGCCCCATGTTGTCCGGCCCGACACTGAAGAAGAACGTCGCTTTGACCCCGGCTTCGTCCAGGGTTTCGAGCAACCGCGGCACACCTTCACGGGTGCCACGGTAGGTGTCGACGTCGATGCGAAGACCTGCCTCCATTACTTTTTGTCCGCGATTTCGAGCATCGCTTCACGCAGGAAGAAGTCCAGCGTGTTGCCGATGGTTTCGCTCATCTCCACGGTCGGCTCCCAGTTCAGCAGGCGCTTGGCGTTTTCGATGCTTGGCTTGCGGTGCGCCACGTCCTGGTAACCGGTGCCATAGAACGCTTTGCTTTCCACGTCGCGGAAGCCGGCGAACGGCGGGAAGTTGGCGCGCAGCGGGTGGGCTTCGAACTGGCGCAGCAATTCTTCGCCCAACTGGCGGATGCTGGCTTCGTTTTCCGGGTTGCCGATGTTGATGATCTGGCCGTTGCACGCGTCGTTGTCGTTATCGATGATGCGCGCCAGGGCTTCGATGCCGTCGGCGATATCGGTGAAGCAACGCTTTTGCTCGCCACCGTCGAACAGGCGGATCGGCGTGCCTTCCACCAGGTTGAGGATCAGCTGGGTGATCGCACGGGAGCTGCCGATACGTGCCGAATCCAGGCGGTCCAGGCGTGGGCCCATCCAGTTGAAGGGACGGAACAGGGTGAAGTTCAGGCCCTTGGCGCCGTAGGCCCAGATCACGCGGTCCAGCAGTTGCTTGGAGACCGAGTAGATCCAGCGCTGCTTGTTGACCGGGCCGACCACCAGGTTGGAGGTGTCTTCGTCGAAGTATTGATCCTGGCACATGCCATAGACTTCGGAAGTCGATGGGAAGATCACGCGCTTGTTGTACTTGACGCAGTAGCGCACCAGCTTGAGGTTCTCTTCGAAGTCCAGTTCGAACACACGCAGCGGGTTGCGGGTGTATTCGATCGGCGTGGCGATGGCCACCAGCGGCAGGACCACGTCGCACTTCTTGATGTGGTACTCGATCCACTCGGTGTGGATGCTGATGTCGCCTTCGACGTAATGGAAGTTCGGGTGGCTGCGCAGGCGCTCGATGGCGTCGGAGCCGATGTCCAGGCCGTAGACTTCGTAGCGGTCGTCACGCAGCAGGCGCTCGGACAGGTGGTTACCGATAAAGCCGTTCACGCCCAGGATCAGCACGCGGGTACGGCGCGGCTTGCGGCCGGACTCGGCACCGCGCAGCACGGAACCGTCGACCAGGCCCAGTTCGTTGGCCAGTGAAGGGCCGGCCAGGTACAGGCCGTTGTCGTTGCGCTGGCCGAACTTGATCACCAGGGAGTCCACGCCGCAGGCAATGCGCAGCGGGTTGACGCTAATCACACGGCCCGGTGCCAGGCCTTCGTTGCCTTTGACCACTTCAGCCTGCCACACGATCAGCTTGTGCTCGCCCACCGCACAGAAAGCACCCGGGTAGGGTTGGGTCACGGCGCGGACCAGGTTGAACAGTTCTTCAGCCGGTTTTTTCCACTCCAGTTTGCCGTCGGCGGCGGTGCGGCGACCGAAATAGGTGGCCTGGCTTTCATCCTGGGCGGTTTCTTCCAGCTTGCCCTGGGCCAGTTGCGGCAGGGCGTCGCGCAGCAGGTTGCTGGCGGCGTCACGCAGTTTGGCATGCAGGGTCAGACCGGTGTCGCTGCGCTCGATGATGACTTTCTGTTGGGCCAGGATCGCGCCGGCATCCGCACGCTTGACCATGCGGTGCAGGGTCACGCCGGTTTCGGTTTCGCCGTTGACCAGCACCCAGTTGGCCGGAGCACGGCCGCGGTATTTAGGCAGCAACGAGCCGTGCAGGTTGAACGCCCCTTTGCGCGCGGTGGCCAGCAGCGGCTCGCTCAGCAGGTTGCGGTAGTAGAAGGAGAAGAGGTAGTCCGGGTTCAGCTTGGCGATGCGCTCGATCCACAACGGGTGGTTGGCGTCTTCCGGGGCGTGCACCGCAATACCGTTGCGCGCGCACAACTGGGCCACGGAACCGTAGAAGTTGTTTTCCTTCGGGTCATCGGCATGGGTGAACACAGCAGCAATTTCGTAACCCGTATCGAGCAGCGCTTCGATGCCTGCACAACCAATATCGTGGTACGCGAATACAACAGCTTTTGAACTCATGATTGGACCTGATCAGCAGAAGTAGAGGTATGGGAGGACACCAGGCCGTCGACGACGACCACGGGAGCCGGTGCTGCCGGTTGGTTGCGCAGCACTTTTTCGATAAAGAAGCGCGGGCGGGCGCGCACATCGCTGTACATGCGGCCCAGGTATTCACCCAGCAGGCCCATGCCGATGAACTGCCCGCCGGTGAACACGAACAGCACCGCGAACAGTACGAACAGGCCATCGCCGGCCCATTCGGCACCGAAGGCCAGGCGCATGACGATCAACGCAAACGCAAACAGCATGCCCAGCGCCGCCAGGCTGAAGCCGACGATGGACAACAGGCGTAGCGGGGTAGTGGTCATGCACGTCAGCAAGTCGAACATCAGGCTGATCAGGCGCATGGCGCTGTACTTGGATTCGCCATGCTCGCGCTCGGCGTGGTGCACCAGGATCTCGGTGGTATGACGGGCAAAACCGTTGGCCAGGATCGGGATGAAAGTGCTGCGTTCGCGGCAGGCGAGCATTGCGTCGACGATGGTGCGGCGATAGGCGCGCAGCATGCAGCCGTAGTCGGTCATGGCCACGCCGGTGGAACGCTGCACGGCCAGGTTGATCAGGCGCGAAGGCCAGCGGCGAAAGGCCGAGTCCTGGCGGTTGTTGCGCACGGTGGCAACCACGTCGTAGCCCAGGGCGGCTTGTTCGACCAGGCGCGGGATTTCTTCGGGCGGGTTTTGCAGGTCGGCGTCGAGGGTGATCACCACTTCGCCCCGGCACTGCTCGAAACCGGCCATGATCGCCGCATGCTGGCCGTAGTTACGGTTGAGGATCACCGCCACCACGTTGCTGCCGTCCTCTGAGGCGGCGTCTTCCAGCAGTTGGGCCGAATTGTCGCGGCTACCGTCATCCACCAGGATGATTTCGTATTCGTAGGCCAGTTGCTTGCAGGCTGCAGTGGTACGACGCAGCAATTCAGGCAGGCTCTCTTGTTCGTTGTAGACCGGGATAACGATCGACACGCAATGAATAGGGTAGGGTTTCAAAGATTCATGACCTCGGGGTTAGAGCAACTTGGAGCGTGAAAACAGCAGCAATCATTGGGCGAAAGTCCAGGCCGCAGATTAAAAGTTGGCGCCAAAGGTGGAGCATAATCAAGAGGTTAGACGATATAGCGCGGCTTGCTATGAAGTTCTGTGTTCAAGATTAAGCGTAAAAATGTGGAACAGATATGAAAGCCGGATGAAAAACTCGTTTATTTGACAGGTAGACAGCTAGGGTTCAGCTAAGCAACTAAGGGGCCGCGGGCTTTAATCGGGAGGCTAAATAAGAATTGTTTGTAGCCCGTTTGGTTCAACTGCCCGTGTGCGTTCAGTGATCGAATTTTAGTGAAGAATCTTCTCTGCAATGCACCCCAAGTGCCGGTAAAGTAAGCCGTCTCTTGCCAGGGTGATCGGATGAATAGCGTGCAGCTTTTACGCGGCCAGTTGCGGCCTGCGTTGATGGGATCGTTGATGGGGTTGTTGATGAGCGTGACGTGGGTCACGACAGTGCAGGCCGATGACGCAGTGGCGCTCACCAGCATCGACCAGGTGCCGGACGGCGTGGAGGTGCGCGGCAAGCAGATCGCCGCCTATACCTGGGACGATAAACAAGGCAAGAACCTGCTGGTGCTCGCCGAGCAGGTCAGCGAGCGTGACGACGACGGCACCCAGTCGGCGTTCGTGTACGCGGCCCAATACCTGATCGACGGCAACCGCCCCAAACGCGTGTGGATGCTCTACGACGATGTGCAGCATTGCGAGTTCGACGCCGCCCTGCGCTTCGACAGGACGGCCACCAAGGTCACCGACCTCGCCGGCGATGGCATCACCCAGGCCACCGTGGGCTATTCGCGCACCTGCACCAGTGACGTGAGCCCCAATGAATTCAAACTGATCATGCATGTGGGCAAGTCGCAGAAGTACCGTTTGCGCGGGGTCGACCGTGTCGGCGCGGCCTGGTGGGACGAAGAAGCGGGCGCCTTGCGTGGCATGCCGTTGCCCAAGGATTGCAGCGTGGCCGGGCAGCAGGCGCTGGTCAGCCAGTACAAGGAGCAAGGCACCGAGCTGCCATTGCCAGGGTGTTATAGCGACGAGAAGGACTTCGCCAAGGCGCCGCAAGAGTACCTGGCGTTCATGCGTCAACACTGGTTCGCACTGATGCAGAAGCAGGACAGCGAATGGAGCCAGACCCAGGTCCAGCCACAGGAGCCCACCGACGAAGATGACACGGCGCCGTGATTTTGTGCGAGGGCTGCGCCTGGGTTAGACTCGGCCTTCGCCAATTCACTAAATAGCTCGATTAAACAAAGGCTTGTTCGAGTTATTTAATCCAAAGGCTGATCTACCTTGACTGAGTCTATTCGCAACCCGCTGACCCTCTACCTCACCCGCCTGGCACCTTCCAGCCAACTCACCCTGCGCTACGTGCTGCAAGATGCGGCCGACCGCCTGGGCTTCGAGGACATGAGCCTTGAAGACATCGACTGGCACCTGCTGCAACCCGAGCACGTCATTGCCCTGGTCGCCGCCTTGCGAGAGGACGGCTATGCGCCGAATACCTCTTCGTTATACGTCAATGCGGTGCGTGGGGTGATGAATGAAGCCTGGCGCCTGAACCTGATCGACCAGGAGCACCTGCTGCGCATGCGCACCGTCAAGGCTGCGCCGGGTACGCGCCTGGGCCAGGGCCGCAACCTGCGGCGCAGCTTGATCCGCGAAATGATGGAAGTCTGCGCCGCCGACCCGCGCCCCCAGGGCCTGCGAGATGCCGCGGTGATCGGCATTCTGTATGGCTCCGGCATGCGCAAGTCGGAATCGGTCAACCTCGACCTGGCGCAGATTGATTTCCAGGCGCGCAGCCTGCGAGTCATCGGCAAGGGCAACAAAGAGCTGATCAAGTACGCGCCGGACTGGGCGTTCGCCAAGTTACAGGCGTGGCTGGCGTTCCGACGCGAACACCTCAAGGAAGGCGAGCAGGATGACAGCTTCCTGTTCAACCGCATCCGTCGCGGGAGCCACATCACCCGCGAGCGCATCACCAAGCATGCGATTTACTACATCGCTCGCCAGCGCGGTGAACAGGTGGGGGTGAAGATCATGCCCCATGACTTCCGCCGCTCGTTCATTACACGGGTGATCGAGGAGCATGACCTGTCGATTGCGCAGAAGCTGGCGCACCACACCAATATCCAGACCACCGCCAGCTATGACGTGCGGGACGACAACGAGCGGCGGCGGGCGGTGGATCGGTTTGATCTGTAGGGTCAGGTGAATGGGATCCCCTGTGGGAGCCGGGCTTGCCCGCGATGCGCACACCTCGCAATTGCTGTTGTACCGAGGTGATGCAATCGCAGGCAAGCCAGCTCCCACAGGTGTATTGGGCAGGGGTTAGAGGATAGGCTTGCCGCCCGTCACCGCATAACGCGACCCAGAGATATAACTGGCTTCATCCGAGGCCAACAGCACATAGATCGGCGCCACCTCCACCGGCTGGCCCGGGCGGCCCAGCGGGGTTTCGCTGCCGAAGCTTTTCACGTCTTCATCGGTCATGGTCGCCACGATCAACGGCGTCCAGATCGGCCCGGGGGCCACGCTGTTGACTCGGATACCTTTGCTACCCAGCAACTGCGCCAGGCCACCGGTAAAGTTGGCGATCGCGCCTTTGGTAGCGGCATACGCCAGCAGGGTCGGCTTGGGCATGTCGGAGTTCACCGAGCTGGTATTGATGATCGAACTGCCGGCCTTCATGTGGGGCAGGGCTGCCTTGCAGATGCGAAACATCGCTGTGATGTTGATATCGAAGGTCTTCACCCATTCCTCGTCCTCGATTTCCTCGAGGGTTTCATGAGTCATCTGGAAGGCGGCGTTGTTCACGAGCACATCAATGCGGCCAAATTGCTCGACGGTTTTGTCTACCAGCGCCTGGCACACGCTTTTCTGCGCAATGTCACCGGGCAGCAACAGGCATTGGCGCCCGGCTTCCTCGACCCAGCGTGCGGTTTCCTTGGCGTCCTCATGTTCATCCAGATAAGCGATAGCCACATCCGCGCCTTCGCGCGCAAAAGCGATCGCAACGGCGCGACCGATGCCACTGTCGGCGCCGGTGATCAGCGCGATCTTGTTGGCGAGGCGGCCGGAGCCCTTGTAGCTCTGCTCGCCGCAATCCGGGTAGGGGTCCATTTTCTTCTGCGAACCCGGCACGTTCTGGGCTTGCGGCGCGAAGGGTGGGCGGGGGTAGTCAGTCATCTCAATCTCCATAGGTTTCCAAAGGTGCTATGGGATTAGTAGTTTTGCGCCGGACGATAGTTGTAGTGGATGCCACTCAAGCCCGACGAGTGGTTGCTTCAAGCGGATGCACACACGCTATTCGCCACCGGTGCCCTGGGCCTGGCGGATCGGCTGCGCGGTAGTCGACCCTTGGCATTGGAGGCGGTGAGGGGGGGGGTGGAGACCCACCCTCAGGGCTGCGGTCAGGAGGAGGGCGGGGCGCTCGCCAAGTGGGTCGGCAGGCGGCGCAGCGTCCACAGGGTGGTGAGCATTGCCGCGATGGCGCACAGTGCGATACCCACTAGCATCGGCGCGGGTGTGTGGTCGGCGAACACACCGACCAACGTCATCGACACGGCCGCCGTGATCATCTGGATCGCCCCGAGCAAGGCCGAGGCAGAACCGGCCACCGCGCCATGATCCTCTAATGACAACACACCCGCTGCCGGCAGCAGCAGGCCGAGAAAGCCGAAGCCGACGAACAGCAGCGTCATCGTCAAGGCCAGGCTATCAACCCACAGCGTGGTGGCCGCCAGCGCGGTCATGACCGCAGCCACGGCAACCACCGACCAGCGGATCAACGGTGCCAGGCCAAAGCGTGCAGTGAGGCGCGCGGTCAGCTGGCTCATGGCGAAAAACGAGGCAGCATTCAGGGCAAAACCCAAGCTGAACTGGGTGGGCGTCAGGCCGTAATACTCGATGTACACGAACGGTGCGCTGCCGATGAACACGAAGAAGGTCGCCAGGCCAAAACCACACACCACCGACAAACCGATAAAGACCGGGTCGCGCAACAACGCGCCGTAGCTGCTGAACGCATTGCCCAGGGTCTTGCCCAATCGACGTTCGGCCGGATGGGTCTCGGGCAGTTGCACGATGGTCATTACCAGGCACGCCACGGCAACGACGGCCAGCACGGCAAACACTTCGCGCCAGCTCCACCACGAGATCACCAGGCTGCCGGCGAGCGGCGCGAGGATCGGCGAGACGCTCATCACCAGCATCAGCAACGCCATGAGTTTCGCCGCTTCATGCCCGGTGTACAGGTCACGCACGATGGCCCGCGGAATCACCATGCCCGCGCACGCACCAAACGCCTGCAAGGCACGAAAGGCGATCAGTGTTTCGATGGTCGGCGCCAGCGCACACCCGACACTCGCCACGGCAAAAATCACCAGGCCTGCATAAATCGGTGGCTTGCGCCCGAACACGTCACTGATCGGCCCGTAGAACAGCTGGCACACGCCAACGATGACGAAAAATACAGTGAGGCTCATCTGCACCAGTGCTGGCGAGGCATGCAGGCTTGCGCCCAGGGTCGGCAAGGCTGGCAGGTAAATATCGATGGCGAAGGGGCCGACTGCAGTGATCAAGCCCAGGAGAAGGGCGAGGTGGGCGATGCTTCGAGACATGGGCAGTTCCGGGCAGTGCGAGGGCCGGACAGCTTAAGGGATCCGTGCAGATCCGCAAACTTAGGCTTCAATAACAAGCGATTGTGGCCGATAACATCAACAGCGAGGCTTCTGCGGTTGGCTTCCCAACCGGATGACCAGGCACGGGGATATCAGCATGACGATCAAACTTCGCTTGATGCTGTTGATTGCGACCGGATTGCTTACGGCCCTGATCATGAGCCTGGCCGGCTACCTGGGAAATACCCGGATGGCCGATGCCGTGCAGGACAGCGAGCTCAGCATGACGGCGCTGCGCAACCATATGGAAGCCGACATGATGCACGACGCCCTGCGCGCGGATGTGCTGTCGGCCATGCTGGTGGGCCTGGGTAAAAGTACCAGCACGAAGGCGCAGGTCAGCGATTCGCTCAAGGAGCATGCCGAGCATTTTCGCCAAGTGCTGGCCGATAACCTCAAGCTGCCACTGGACAACACGCTCAAGGCAAACCTGGAAAAAATCAAACCCAGCCTGGAAAACTATATAAGTACCGGCGAGCGCATCGTCGCCCTGGCGCTGGAGGACCCCGACGCCGCCCGGGGCGAACTGGGCACGTTCAACGCCGCCTTCAGCCAGCTCGAAGACCAGATGGCGACGCTCAGTGAACTGATCGAAAACAACACCCAGCAGGCCAGTGTCGGCACTCGGCAGAGCATCAGCGCCGCCAACTTCACCCTTGGCGTGGTGTTGATCGCCAGCCTGTTGCTGCTGTTGGCCCAGGGCCGCTGGGTCATCCTCAGCATCATGGCGCCGCTGCAAACGGCCAGCCGGATTGCCGACAGCATTGCCCATGGCAACTTGAGCGAACCGATTGTCGAACCCGTCCGCAAGGATGAAGCCAGTGCATTGATTCGCAGCCTGGCCACCATGCAACGGGATTTGCGCGGCATGATCGACGTGGTGCGCAGCAACGCCCATAGCGTCAATACCACGAGCGAGCAACTGAGCCACGGCTGTCACGAAGTGGCTGGCAGCAGCCAGCAACAAAGCGCGGCGGCAAGCACCATGGCCGCTGCCGCGAGTGAAATGACCACGAGCATCGAGGAAATCACTCGGCATGCCGAGCGAGCATTGGCCATGGCCAACCAGGCTGAAACACTGGCCAAGGACGGTGGCCGGGTGATTCATCAGGTGGTCAGCGACATGGACGGCATTGCCCGATCCGCGCAACAGTCCGCCCAGGTCATCCGCACGCTGGACAAAGAGTCCGAGGCCATTTTCAGCATTATCCAGGTGATCAAGGGAATCGCCGACCAGACCAATTTGCTCGCCCTGAATGCCGCGATCGAGGCCGCCCGTGCCGGTGAGCAGGGACGCGGTTTTGCCGTGGTTGCCGATGAAGTACGCAACCTCGCCGGGCGCACCAGTGCCTCGACCCAGGAAATTGCCAGCATGGTAGGGCGTATCCAGCAAAGCACACGGGAAGCCGTCACCAGCATGGAGGAGGGCGTTGCGCAGGTCGATAAGGGCATGGCAGTGACCGCCGACGTGGAGCGGTCAATTCGTGAGATTCTCCAGGCCACCTTGAATACCACCGAGATGGTCAACGATATCTCCCGAACCATCGGGGAGCAGAGCCTGGCCAGCAATGAGATTGCCCATCAGGTGGAGATGATTGCGCAGATGTCGGAAAGTAACAGTCGCGTAATCGGCCAGACAGCGTCGACGACGGACGAATTGTCCAGCTTGGCAGGCAAGCTGTCGCAGTCGGTCGACCGATTCAGGCTATAACGTATTGATTTAACTCAACTAAATAGTCATTTAGTTGAGTTGGATACCAGGGCAGGGGGCTCACGCCCCGGAGAGGGCAGACGTGCGTCGTTCGGCGATGCGCTCAACCGCTTGCATATGCTGCGTACCCCATTGGCACAACGCGCCCAGCGCCGTGGCCAAGGAATGGCCGAAGGGCGTGAGGGAGTACTCGACCTTCGGCGGTATCTCGTGAAAGTCCACACGAGCAATGATCTCGTCGCGCTCCAACTCCTTGAGTTGCTGGATCAATACCTTGTCAGTCACGCCGCCAATCGCGCGTTTTAATTCGCCATATCGATGAACATTCTGCGCCAGGTTGAACAGAACCAGGGGTTTCCATTTGCCGCCAATCACCGCCAATGCAGCTTCCAGGCCACAGTTGAATGAGTTGTTCGCCATGATGATGAAGGCTCCGAGGGGATACTTACTAAAAGGTGCATACTATTCAAAAGAATAGCGCAGATCTACAGTTGGGCCTCAACCTTATTCATTGGAGCTCACCATGAGCAGGCTCAACGGGAAAATTGCAGTGGTTACCGGCGGCAACAGCGGCATTGGCCTGGCAACCGCCATTCGCTTCGCAGCTGAAGGCGCGCAAGTCGTGATTGTAGGACGTCGCCAGGATGAACTGGACAAGGCGCTTCACCTGATTGGCCATGAAGCCATCGCCATCCAGGGTGACATTTCCAACCTGGACGACCTGGCGCGCATTTTCACTCAAGTCAAAGCCGACAAGGGCCGAGTTGACGTGCTGTTCGCCAATGCGGGCCTGGGGGATTTCCAGCCGATCGGATCGATCACCGAGGAATCGTTTGACCGGACATTCGGCATCAACGTCAAAGGCACGCTGTTCACCGTGCAAAACGCGTTGCCACTGATGCCCGCTGGCAGCTCAGTGATCCTGACCGGTTCAACCACCGGCACCATGGGCACACCGGCCTTCAGCGTGTACAGCGCCACCAAGGCTGCGCTGCGTAACTTCGCCAGAAGCTGGGCGCTCGATCTGAAAGGCACCGGCATTCGCATCAACGTGCTGTCACCAGGCCCGATCTCGACACCAGGCCTGGACCTGGCGCTGTCAGGCACGGGACAAAAGGAAGCAATCATTGATGACATGACGGCGCAGGTTCCGTTGGGTCGTATCGGCAAGCCTGAAGAAGTCGCAGCCGCCGCGTTGTTCCTGGCGTCGGATGAGAGCAGCTTCATGACGGGCAGTGAAATGTTTGTCGATGGAGGCTTTGCTCAGGTTTGAGCAAGACAGGGGTTTTGCCTGTTGAAATCTGACGGGCACTGCCCCTGAATGCGCAATACGATATTACGCATAATGTATATTATGTTAAATGTTGTATCTGGCTTATCCACCAAACCAACCCTGTCCACCCCCAAACCGTAAACCCGCAATCCATACCCTCCAATGCTGATGTAAGGATCTGCAGTTAAATGGAAAACGGTTTTCCAGTAACAAATCTTCGTAAAATCAAACGGATATGACTCTCCTTGCAGTCAGGTTTTTGTAAATAATGGAATTTTCGATATTCGCACCTATCGTTAACTCATTGTTCTACATAAGGTAATCTTCAAAGCTCCACGGCCGTAAATTTTGATCAGTTCAGTGGAAAATTCGTGCGGGGGGAAGAAATTCCGCTAGTTTCGTGCACGATAGGCAACTGATTTAATTGGTTTTTTAAGTTTTTAGTGGAATATCCATACATTCCCTCTTTTGGCAGTTAGCCGGAAAATCCATGAAAATTATCCCTTTCGCAATGATCTACATGTGGGAGAAACTCCTCGACTCGGATCCTGCGATTTTGGTGTGGCTAAGATGCAAAGAGCATATCTGGATTGCGAATTCACCTCCCTTGATCCCTACTATGAGCTCATTAGCCTCGCATTGGTCGTTCCCAATGGCCCAGAATTTTACGTTGAAATAGAAGACGGCTGGATCCTTAGTGATTGCTCCAACTTCGTTCAAAAGGTCGTGCTTCCCCTCCTCGACCTTGATAAGTATGGAAGAACGCAGTCGCGAGCTGCGGACGAGCTACAGCATTGGCTAAGTCAGTTCGATGGTCTTGAAATCATCAGTGATGCGCCACAATGGGATTGGGCGTTGTTAGTTCGATTGGCAGGTCCAGACGGGTTGCCAAAAGGAGTGATATCTAGTTCGATCGCCTATGCAGATCAGGCACAGATGACCGACCTGGTCTTTCCTCACCATGCTCTACAGGATGCAAGATTGATTGCCGATTTTGTGGAGTCGATTCGAAATCGGCAGCTTGGCTAAAACGAGTGCTCGAACCAAGATTTGACTTCAATATTCGGAATCTAAAGTCAGAGGTTTTATGAAAGTCGTGAACCTAATTACGCTGCTCGAGCAGGTAGTAAATGAGGTAAGACTCGCAGGAGAACTGCTGGCTTCAGAGTGGGAAAGACCTGCAGGGCCGCGTGGTTATGGCGACAAAGCAGCAGTGGACATCGAGATTGAGCAGCAGCTTCGCAAGTCTCTACTCCGGTTGCTTGACTGTGATTTTTGGGGTGAGGAAACCGGGCATGCTTTAACTAACGATGCATGGTGTTGGGTAATAGATCCAAATGACGGCACCGCTGATTTCCTGAAAGGTGTCAGAGGCTCATCAATTTCTGTAGGTTTACTACGCGATGCTCAGCCTGTTTTAGGGGTGGTTTACGCGCCCGTAACTGATGACCGCGGTAAGGATTGCATTGCGTGGGCGGAGGGACTATCACATTTGCTTCGCAACGGTTGCCCCCTTGAAGTGGATCTGAGTCAACAAAACATAGCGACTGACCGGCTTGTTATGGTCAGCGCTGCCGCAGTGGGTAGACCTGAAGAAAATAGCGAGTTGTGCTTCCCTGGTACGTTTCATGCCATGCCTAGCATCGCCTACCGACTTGCACGTGTAGCTGCTGGTGATGGGGTCTGCGGTATTTCGCTTTATCCCGTGTCAGCTCATGATGTGGCCGCTGGTCACGCACTACTTAGAGCGAGTAAAGGCGAGTTGTTCGATCAGGACAGCAACATCATCACTTATAGCAACGATATGACCAAGGTCTCACTCAGATGCTTTGGAGGAGCTCCAAATGCGTGTGTTGATCTGTTAAGTCGGGATTGGTCGCGGCTTTTGTCTCCTCAGTTGCCCCGTGATGTTTGAAAAACAATCTGAGGAGTAGGTAGACAATGCGTTCAGCAAAGAAATGTAATATCCGATAACGCGCAGACTCGGTTATTGCAGGGCTGCCAAACGCTGCCTATCATCGAGGCACGTTGTTCCGTCTCTTATTTGGTGCTTACATGGCTACAACTCCAATTCCTTTATTTGAAGCGTACAACCGTTTTCGAAACCTGAATTTTAGTCGTGTGATTGATGAACTGCCTCTTGTCTCTCAGTACCTGTTCTCCTTTCCGTCAGAGTTGAAGGCTCAGGATGGTTACCTGGCGGTACGCGGATTTCTAAAATCCTACTCAAACAATGAAGCCACGTTCAATTCCTACCGCACCCACGTTGAACGTCTGCTGCTGTGGTCTCTTCTGATCGCCAAGAAGCCGCTTCTCGAACTCAAACGCCATGATTGTGAGAGCTTCCTGGAGTTTTGCTTACAGCCTCGTCCTGAGTGGATTGGTCCTGTCGTCAAATCGAGATTTACCCGGGTGGGAGGTCGTAAGGCTGCTGAAACTGACACCTACATCATCAACGACAAATGGCGGCCCTGTAACGTCAAAATCGATAAGCAAATTCGCAAGGTCGCTGCGGAGAACTGTAAAGATGTAGATGAAACAGCCTACAAAATGTCTGCTGGCTCGATGGGTCAAGTGTTTGCTGTTTGTGGCAGTTTTTTTCAGTACACAATCGACGAAGGCCTGACCGCTGACGCCAATCCTATTAGGTCCGTCAAACAAAAATCCAACTTTAAGCAGCGCAACACGGTGATCGGCTCTGGTAAGGCGCTGACTCCGCTCCAGTGGAATTATGTAATCGAGACCGCAGAAGTCATGGCTGCAGAGGATCCTAGGCACGAGCGTACGCTATTCATTGTGGCCACCCTCTTCTCTCTCTACCTCCGAATCTCTGATCTCGTCGGTCGGGACAACTGGAAGCCTACAATGGGTTCGTTCGAGTACGACGGTGAAAACTGGTGGTTCAACGTTGTCGGTAAGGGCAACAAGGCCGCGAAAATTAGCGTGCGAGACGAATACATTGAAGCCTACTTGAAGCGTTATCGGACCACCCTCTCCCTTCCCCCCTTGCCGTCTTACAAGGAGAGTACTCCATTAGTCACAACGGTCAGAGGTCGAGCTGGCCTGTCAGATCGTTACATTCGTGCCCTCATTCAGATGGTGTTCGATAAATCACTTCAGCGCATGAAGGACGAGGGTCAAACTGACTTAGAGATGGACAAGCTTCGGTCGGCATCCCTACATTGGTTGCGTCACACGGCGGCTACATTTGACGCGCCATTTCGTGATATCAAAGATCTCCAAGCTGACTTACGCCACGAGAGTATGTCGACAACTCAGAACACCTATTACAACTCGCTGGATCAGAATCGTGCCAAGTCAGTTAAGGGGCTCGGGATCAAGGACAGAGGTTAGGATTTCGCTAAAACCAGCAAACTCGGCTCGGCTCGACGAGGTCGATCGGGACACCACGGGTTCAAGGGCTCCAATACGGCAGTTTTGAGTAAGCGTCCGGCCAAGTCACCTACCGAACTCCAGCATTAAGGGCGATGGTGTCCGCGTATTTTTAAGCGGACGCGATCGCCCTTATCGCAAGGATTTCCATGCGCCAACGAAGCTCTTACCCGAAACCATTCAAAGCCCAGGTCGTCCAGGAATGCCTGCAACCCGGAGCGACAATTTCCAGCGTAGCCATCCATCACGGCATCAATGCTAACGTGATCCGCAAGTGGCTACCGGCTTACCGGGATCAATCGCCTGCAACCTTGCCGGCTTTCGTTCCGGTAAAAACGGTACCAAGGCGAGCATCAGAAGAGATGGTGATGATCTCGCTGCCTCTGGGTGATAAATCCATCACCGTAAAATGGCCAGCCTCGGATCCGGACGGCTGCGCCTGTTTCATTCGTGGCCTGGCCCAATGATTCGCGTCGATGCAATTTGGCTCGCCACCGAGCCTATGGACATGCGCGCCGGCACTGAGACTGCGTTGGCCAGAGTGGTCGCGGTGTTCGGTGCGGCGAAGCCGCACTGCGCTTACCTCTTTGCCAACCGTCGGGCCAATCGGATGAAAGTCCTAGTGCACGACGGCGTCGGTATCTGGCTGGCGGCACGGCGCTTGAACCAAGGTAAGTTTCATTGGCTAGGCCTCTATCGTGGAACGGAGGTCGAACTCGACCCCGAACAACTCCAGGCGCTGGTACTTGGATTACCCTGGCAACGAGTCGGTGCGGGCGGCGCAATTACATTGCTTTAAATGCTGCCTTTTAACTGAAGCAGTCGGGCTGCTTTGGTAAAATCCACCCCCATGACTTCCTTGCCCGATCTCGACCAAATGACCCCCGAACAACTGCGCACACTCGCTGCGCAGTTGATGTCCAAGGTCGACACCCAGAGCCGAAAGATCCATCGTGATGAAACGATCATCGAACAGCTCACTCACGAAATCGCCATCCTTAAGCGCCACAAGTTTGCCAAGCGCAGCGAGCAGATCAGCCCGGCGCAAGGCAGCTTGCTCGATGACCTGCTCGATACTGACCTCGAAGCCATCGAGACCGAGTTAAAAGCCCTTCATCCCGCTCCCGCACAGGCAGAACCACGCCAGCAACCCAAGCGTGTACCGTTGCCACCGCAGTTCCCACGTACTGTGATCCATCACGAGCCGGACTACACCCAGTGCGCTTGCGGCTGCCAGCTTCAGCGCATCGGTGAAGATGTCAGCGAAAAGCTGGACTACACGCCGGGCGTGTTCACCGTCGAACAGCATGTGCGTGGGAAATGGGCATGTCGGCAGTGCGAAACACTGATCCAGGCCCCGGTGCCGGCGCAGGTAATCGACAAGGGTATCCCCACTGCTGGCCTGCTGGCCCATGTGATGGTGGCCAAGTTCGCCGACCACCTGCCGCTGTACCGGCAAGAAAAGATCTTCGGCCGTGCCGGCCTGGCCATTCCGCGCTCGACACTGGCGCAGTGGGTGGGTCAAACCGGCGTGCAGCTTCAGCCCCTGGTCGATGCGTTGCGCGAAGTGGTGCTGGCCCAGCGCGTGGTTCACGCCGATGAAACGCCGGTACAAATGCTGGCTCCGGGAGAGAAGAAAACCCATCGTGCTTACGTCTGGGCCTACAGCAGCACGCCATTTTCGGCACTCAAGGCTGTTGTCTACGACTTCAGCCTCACCCGTGCCGGCGAACATGCGCGTAACTTCCTGGGTATCTGGAACGGCAAGCTGGTCTGTGACGACTTCGCCGGCTACAAGGCCAGCTTCGAACTGGGCATCACCGAAATCGGCTGCATGGCGCATGCAGGCCGCAAGTTCTTCGACCTGCATGTGGCCAATAAAAGCCAGTTGGCGGAGCAGGCGCTTCACTCGATTGGTGGGCTGTACGAAGTCGAGCGACATGCCAAGGAAATGAGTGACGAAGATCGCTGGCGACTACGCCAGGAAACGGCGGTGCCCATCGCTGAAAAACTACATGAGTGGATGCTGGCACAGCGTGGACTTGTGCCCGAGGGTTCGGCCACAGCCAAAGCTCTGGATTACAGCCTCAAACGCTGGGTAGCGCTGACGCGCTACCTGGACGATGGTGCTGTGCCCATCGACAACAACCAGATCGAGAACTTGATCCGGCCATGGGCGCTTGGGCGGTCGAACTGGTTGTTTGCGGGATCGCTGCGCAGCGGCAAGCGGGCGGCAGCGATCGCGAGCCTGATCCAGTCGGCGCGCTTCAACGGGCATGACCCGTATGCTTATCTCAAGGATGTGCTGACGAGGTTGCCGACGCAGCGAGCCAGTGAGATCGAGCAACTGCTTCCGCATCGGTGGACGCCTGGCCGATCTGTGCAAAGTGCGTTTACTTTATGAGGGGTGTGTTGACTCGTCTGACGATGCAGCGGGTGAGCGAAATCGAACGACTCCTGCCATAAGAATGGGCGCTTCTTCAGCGACTCAACGCGCGTCTGCCAACCTTAGCTACGACGCAAACTTGATTGCGCCCATTGTTCTGCACTGGTCACTGGTAATCCATGTATTGCGTTGAATGTCATCGCTACATCCCATGCCACACCACGGCCCATAGCAAAAACTGCCCGGTATTTTCGTAAGTTATCGTCAGGTTTTTCTGCAAGGTCTGCTAGCAACTGCTGCACGCTAAGCGCTCGGCGCTCGACTTTCCGTTCGATGACTCGCTCAACCAAATCAGCCAAAGCGCCGTAGGTGAGGGTGTCACCAGCAGTGTAAACGACCTGATTAATAAGGCGCGGGCTGTGCAGGACAATGGCGGCGGTGAGCGTGCCTATGTCCTCCGGTGTTGTCACCGTAACCATGGTTTCAAAGCTGCCCAACGCATTAACCTGTCCGGCGTTTAGGTCAACGACCCCGAAAGCTGGATCGAATAGGAAGCTGGTGAACATGCCGGTGGAAATAATCACCCATTCAGTCCGAGATTGAGCACGTAACAGGTCGCGAACATCCAGTTGCTCGTCGAACAGGTCTTGAGGGCTGCCACGACCAATTAAGTCGTAGTCAACGCCGAACTGCCATGGAATATAACGTTTCACACCCGATGTGAGCGCGGCTTGAGTCAACTTAAGCTGAGTACCCCGGCCCGCAGCAAACCCTACGCAACTGATCACCGTGTCGAAGCGTCCCAGCACCGCCGCAAGCTCTTCGATGGAGGCATTGGTGATGTCAGCTGTCTCAATAGCAACCCCTAGCTTCCTGATGGCTTGAATATCCTGTTGTTTTTCCATTGACGAGTTCTGCACAGTGGCTTGACGCAGCAGCACGGTAATGTTGATCGATTCGGTTGATCGGCCGGCCAGTCCTTGCAATACGGCAAGCCCTAGTTCGCCTGCCCCCAATACCAGAATACGTTGTTTGACGTTTGAAATAGCAGCCTGCATGGTGAGCCCCTGTCTGACGTACTTAATTTGAAGCTAGGAATCTTGTCATGGACATCGATGCGCAAAAAGTAGGTACATCGGTGATACCGAGCGGTCTGGATGCTCAGGAAATCGTGCGCCTTTCACAGAATGCCTGTCGCGAACTGAGCGAGGATGAGGATGGTCTCAAGCGCGATATCCTTAGTCATTCTGGAAACCGATGGTCACTAGGCGTGGTGCATGCGCTGGGTGTGAGTAGCCCCTTGCGCCACGCGGAGTTACGTCGCCGATTGGACGGCGTCACTCAACGCATGCTCACTCACACACTGCGTCAACTGGAACGCGACGGCCTGATCTCTCGACGCGATTTTGGCGAGAAGCCCTTGCGTGTCGAATATGCTCTGACCGAGCTTGGAATGGGATTATTGGTGCAGATGATTCCGCTATGGACGTGGGTGATCGAGCAGTCAGAGGGGTTTAATGAGGCTCGCAAGCGTTATGACGAGCGATAAGGGTGGAATAATGCACTGCATCCTAACGCTCGACATGATGTAGGTGGTTTTCCCGGACGCTTACAGCGTTCTCTCCACGACTGAGGGATATCGAGTTCCAAGACAATATCGATGCCGGAGTTATGACGCTTCACCGAGACGACGTCACGCACCTCACTCGATTCGAGTGCCTTATCCGTGGAAGGTCTGATGTCTCGCTCTAGGGCATCGAGGTTATCGAGGACGATAAGGAGTTCAGATGCGTTGGGATCACCAGGGTGGAGGTTGGCTAGAGCCCAAAAAGCTTTTCGCTTATTCCTTTCAAGTTCGCGCAGTTGATCGCCGGTCATTTCCTGCAGATAGGTTGGAGCTGGTTGATGATTAGGGCGTGACGCCGGAGGCGCAGGGCTGTCGTAAACCAAGCCATGGCAGGCCATGTCTTGGCCCTTCGGGCGGACATCCGGCACGCCTGCGCGCTCCGCTTGCCGAAGAGCTCCAGGCTTGAATTTTCAGAATCCAGGATAGCTTCACTCCGCTATTTCCGATATGTGATTCCTTTTCTGCTCATAGCCAATGTGTATCCTCGGGGAAGGGAAAGCGTACGAGCGCCTAAGGAACCATTAATGACTGAAACTCCACGTGTACCAGGAAGAGCCTACCAAGTGAATCGTGATCCTGAACGCTTGCTCATCGAAAAGCGAGCCGAGGCTCTCTCACTATTAGGCTATCTACTGGTACTGGACGACGATCCGGCGATACATGCTGAGCAAATACTCAAAGAGGCCAAGGAGGCAGCTCGTTCGACGCAGGTTGGTGGCATTTGCGAACATACTTCAACTGAGAAATGATGCGCGAGGCGCTTAAGTAGGGATCTCGTTCGAGGTAGCCTGAAAAAAAATCTATAACCAGAATGTAATCAGAATGGCAGTAGTCGACATGGCCTCAGACCTTTGCTGATCTCCAGCAACTTTCCCCACTCATAGGCCACCCCCTTACGCGTAGATTCAGAAAGAAATCGGCAGGCGAGAGATCAGCTACGATCTACGCACCAGATCATCAAGGAAGATACCGATGCCAAATAGCTCTGAAGCGAACATAGCCACCGCAGACGCTCTCACACTGCTACTGCACAACCAGCATGCAATCTGCGCAGCCATTGAAGAGGTGACTAAGTGGCTCCTTGATAACGGAGCGGAGAATGTAGCCGCTAACGCAATCGGGGCGATGGAGACGCTGGACAAGAATGCTCAAGGCATCACAGATGCCATCATGCGCCTGCGTCATTCTTAGGCATATCCCATGCTCTTTACGGATGCATGGATCAGGAGAGAGCCGTTGCAGGAAATTCTTGTCCCTCCAGTTTCTCCATCACCAACCCAATGAATGCAGACACAGCTAAGGGCAAATGTTGCCGGCTGGGGTAAAGCACATGCAGGCCGTATCCGGTTCTATGGTACTGCGGCAGCACAGACACAAGGCGCCCTGTCTGAAGATCAGACTTTGTCATGGCGGGCGGCAGCAAGGCAATTCCTAGCCCAGCCAACGTCGCCTTGCGCAAAGCTTGGGCGGTGTTTCCATTGAAACGGCTAGTGACCCGCACCTCTTCCGCCGCATCGTTTGGCCCATGAAGAACCCAGGTGGTGAAGCCGCTAGGATGGCCAAAGCTCACGCAATCGTGTTTGACCAGATCTCCAAGCTCAGTAGGAACGCCTCTTTTTTTAAGGTAATTCGGGCTGGCCACCAAACCTTCGTTACCAGCTCCAAGGAGCTGGCGACCGACGTATCCTGAGTCCTGCAACGCACCACCTCGAAACGCAATGTCGATACGATCAGCGATCAAATCGGCGCGTGCATCACTCAGCACAAAGTCGACGTGTACCCGTGGATGCGCCTTGAGAAAATCGGCTACCCACTCCATAGGAAAGAAGTCGAAAAAATCAGCCATTGCCGCAATGCGCACGGTGCCACTCGGCTCTTGATTTCCTGTCATTAGCTGCTCACCAGCGTCAATCAGTCCATCCACGGCTCCACAGCATCGCTCATGAAAAGCCTCGCCAGACTGGGTGAGTGTGAGCTTGCGCGTGGAGCGCTGCAGCAGCCTTGTACCGAGTTGAGCCTCAAGCTGTTGAACCCGCCGGCTTAAGGTGTTTGAGGGCATTCCTAACTGCCGTGCTGCCTCAGCGAAACTGCCGCTGCGCACCACTTTTACAAACAATGCGATGTCATTCAGATCGATCATCTTATTACCACCCACCACATAAATGGATCAGTTCAATCCAATTATGCCATCTAATAAAGCAATCAATAGACGCATATCCTTCAGTCATTGCTGCAGCTGATCTTCAGTTGCCGGATTCTCCTACGGGCTGACCGTCAAGGCTTTTCGGCATCACGAGTTAATCCACATCCAGTCCAGTCAGCCGGAACTCCGCTCGACGACATCGTCTGTCGGCAAGGGAGAACAAAGAGAAAGCATATGACCGCCACCGTAGTAGTTCGACCACGCGCCATTGTCCATCGTACTGAAGGAACCACACATGGCCCCATAACGAGGCTAATGAGTCCAGGTGATCTAGGAGAGCTGTTGAAACCGTTTATTTTCCTGGACATTTTCAGCCTTAACGCCAGTGGTGGTAAGTCGAGTTTCGGCATGCATCCGCACTCAGGAATCGCAACGGTTACCTTCATGACAAAAGGGGATGTCTCTTATGAGGACACCACTGGGGCGACCGGTTTATTGCTCGCGGGTGGTGTTGAGTGGATGCAGGCCGGCAATGGGGTTTGGCACGACGCTACGCTAGCAAGCGATTCCGCAATACAGGGATTCCAGCTCTGGGTGGCATTGCCACCATCTCTTGAAAACGCACCCGCGATGAGTGTCTACCTTGCGCCGTCGCAAGTTCCTCAAGCAGGCCCCGCGCGTTTGCTATTGGGACGTTACGGGGCAGCCCAAAGCCTGATTGAAGTGCCGAGTGAAATGAACTATCTCGCCGTGAGTTTAAAAGACGGTGAGCACTGGTATTACACCCCTCCATCCGGTCACAACATTGCTTGGCTCGCTGTGACTTCTGGAAGTCTGGACGCAGGTGGGTTGATCAATGCCGGCGAATTAGCCGTGTTCGAAGAGTCAGAGCACCGCATCAACTTCATCGCGAAAGGCGATTGCTCTTTCGTGATGGGCTCGGCGGTAAAGCATCCGTACGACCTAGTAACGGGTCACTACTCGGTTCACACGAGCAAGGCAGCTCTGGCGCAGGGTGAAACGGAAATACAGCGGATTGGCACACGGCTGCGGCAACAAGGACGGCTCAACTAGCGCCGCTCAAGCCGGCGTGAAAATCATCTCGACGATAACTATCCAACACCCCAAATCATACTGAGGCACGTCATGACAGCGAGCAATCTCAACCTTCTTTTGTCCCCCGCTCAAATCGCCAACCTACCCTTGAAAAATCATATGGTGATGGCGCCTCTGACGCGAAGCCGGGCTGGCCAAGGTGATGTTCCAACTTCCACAGTAGTCGAGTATTACCGTCAACGTGCAAGCGCCGGCCTCATCATTACTGAGGGTTCCCAGGTCTCGGCTCAAGGCAAAGGCTACATGAGAACACCGGGCATCTTCACCAGCGAGCAAATCGCCGGCTGGAAACACGTGACCGACGCCGTGCATGCAGAGGGCGGACGGATATTTCTCCAGCTCTGGCACGTTGGGCGCCTGTCACACTCCCTAGTACAGCTCGATAATCAGCTGCCGGTAGCCCCCTCAGCGATCAAGGCTGATGGCGAGATCTACACGCCTGAAGGACTGAAGCCTTACGAGTCGCCACGGGCTCTGAGTCTGGATGAAATTCCTGGTGTGATTGGGGATTTTCGCCAAGGTGCTGAAAACGCGAAGCGTGCAGGTTTTGACGGTGTGGAAATACATGGCGCGAACGGCTACTTGATCGATCAGTTCCTGCGCGATGGCACCAACACCCGAACCGATTCATACGGCGGCTCTGCAGAAAATCGCGCTCGGTTTCTTAAGGAGGTTGTGGAGTCGGTCATCGAGGTATTCGGGGCTAGCCGCGTGGGTGTTCGCCTGTCGCCAATCTTTAATTACTTCTCCATGAGCGACAGCGATCCGCGAGCGACATTCAACTATGCAGCGAAAATGCTCAGTCGCTACGGGCTAGCCTACATTCACGTAGTAGAAGTCGGTGCGGGTTCATTCGACTTCAGAGAACTAAAGCGTCGTTTCGGAGGCACCTACATCGCCAATGGGGGCTATGACGCGGAACGCGCAGAAACGTCCCTCAGAGAAGGAAATGCTGATCTGGTGTCCTTTGGCACTGCGTTCTTGGCCAACCCGGATCTGGTAGAGCGATTCGAACACGGTGTCGCACTGAATGACGCAGACCCGACCACCTTCTACCAGGGTGAGGAGCGAGGTTATACGGATTACCCGACCATGGCCCAGATCCGATAATGATGAAGTGCTGCGGTAAGCGCAGTCGCCGCCAGCTGCCTCTCGCAGATTAATCCGGCCGCAGGTAGCAATGCTGAGCCAGAGTAGGAGTCTGCCCCCCCCTCCGGTAATCACCTGCAATCTGCGGCTAGTCTGCCTTGACAAACATACTGTGATCACATATCACTTGATGAGGTTTTCTTGTCTACGCGCACTGTAGGCAAGGGAGAACTCATGAACAAGAACAAGACAGGACGAATGGCTATGAACGTGATGAAGCGGCTGACACCCTATACCGGATTGAGGGTTTTGATTTCCGGTGGGGCAGCAGGCATTGGAGAGTCCATCGCTGCTGCTTTTCTCGAAATTGGGGCGAGAGTCCATGTATGCGATGTAAGTGAGCAGGCGATCGCACAATTTCGTGAGCGTTATCCTGAGGCTTTGGCCACGCTGGCCGATGTCTCCGATTCAGCCCAAATTAAGCGAGTTTTTGAAACTCAGTGTGATTGGGTGAATGGGCTCGATGTGCTGATCAACAACGCAGGAATCGCAGGGCCAACAGGCGGAATCGACAAAATTAGCGATGTCGAATGGGAACAGACGATAGACATTAACCTCAATGCGCAGTATCGCTTCGCTCATCATGCTGTTCCCCTGCTGGCGGAGTCAGAACATGCTCACATCATTCACATCTCATCCGTTGCAGGACGCTTAGGTTACGCTTGGCGAAGTCCTTACGCGGCGACCAAATGGGCAATTGTAGGGCTGATGAAGTCTTTGGCTGCGGAGTTGGGTGAAAAAGACATTCGAGTCAACGCACTACTACCAGGTATCGTCGAAGGCCCTCGACAGGATCGCGTCATCAGTGATCGCGCCAGGCAGTTAGGAATCTCCGAGCCTGAAATGCTCGAACAAACGTTGAAGAAAATATCATTACGCCGCATGACTCCACCGGAGGATGTGGCAGCAATGGCCTTATTTCTATGCTCTCCTGCAGCGCACAATGTGACAGGTCAAGCAATCAGCATCGACGGTAATGTCGAGTACCTGTGATCAAGCTTTCGCAATAGATTTATAACGGCTCGCCACTAGCCTAGCTGTCGAGCCGTTTATTAAGAATGTGCATGCTCGAATGGCAAATTTCTTTCATATCACATTAGAAGGCTCACACCGATCACACCCCATTGAGCAGTGTGGAACTGATAAAATCTGCTTCCCTCCCCGATGCCCAGAGGAATTTGTTAATTCCTCATAGACCCATTTATTCTGTCGACCTCGAATCGCCGGCATCTATTGAAAGCTCTGCTAGAAAACGACTTGAATTAGCAACGTATCCCTGTGCGTTGGCCCGCAGTCCAGCTTGCTGTTCCTCGCTAAGTGTGCGCACAACCTTGGCAGGCGAGCCCAGCACCAATGACCCATCCGGGATGACCATTTTCTCGGTGACGAGTGCCTTGGCGCCAATGAGGCAGTTCGCACCTATGATTGCCCCATTCAACACAACCGCTTGGATCCCGATCAAACTACCATCTCCGACTTGGCATCCATGGAGCATGGCCTGGTGGCCGACAGTGACATCCTTGCCCAGCGTCAACGGAAAACCAGGGTCGGTATGAAGAATTGCCCCATCCTGGATATTGGAGCCTGCGCCGATGTGTATCAGCTCGTTGTCCCCACGAATCACTGCACCGAACCAGACGCTGGATCCTTCTGCCAAATGCACTTGGCCAATGACTGCGGCCGTCGGTGCTATCCAACTCTGTGGATGCGCCTGAACGCTGACGTCGCTCAATCGATACTTCATAGATCACTCCCATTTCTTGTGGTGAAGTCGGCACGCTGATGCTTACTCGCAATGATGTTGCCAGCTTCTGAGAAGGAACTTCTAAGCGCATGCTCAAAAGAATGGGCGGTGTTATCCACCGCCCATTCGGCTTAAACGAACGCTACTTGTTTGACTGTTCGGGGAGGTTCGCTGGTGCACAGTTGCAGTACCACGCCTGCCAATGCACAGCCGGCCATGAAGAAGAAGCAGACCACGTAACCGGTTAGGCTATGCCATCCACCACCTAAGCTGATGAGCGTGCCCATGATGACCGGCGCGAGCCCGCCACCGACGAACATGGCGGTTGTAATGATTCCGTTAGCGGTGGATGTCGCTCCGGGTTCCGCTGAGTCAGATGCCACTGCATAAAATATTGGCCAGACGGCATTGGCTACTAGCCCAAACAGCAACTGGATGATGATGATCAGTGTCATCGTGCTGGCGAAATAGAACGATGCGATACTGACTGCCATCCAGATGCCGCAAATAACAAGCGTTATTTTTCGCCCAATGATGTCTGACAAGCTAGGCCAGATGAGCTGACCGAGGATGCCGGTCAATGTGAAGACCACGCTCATACCCGCCGATTCCGCGAGCGACAACCCCATGATGTTGTATAGGTAGGCTGGCAGAACGATGTTCACACCAATATAAGCGGTGTGAGCCAGCATGGTATTACCGGCAGTGAGGGTAATGGTTCGGTTAGCCAGGCTTGCTTTGAAGGTGCGCCATCCATGCCCCTTCTGGGCTTTGGGAACTGGCGCAATATCAGGTGGTGTCATGTTCTTGCGGGCAATGTCGGTGTATAGCGTGGTGATTTTGTCGGCGGTGGAATAGCGCGACCAAAAGAGCATCAATGGGACGGCGACCACGAAGGTGAAGAAGAACACATAACGCCAATTGTCCTCACCAAAGGTCGAGATAACGAAGCTGGCCGCCAGGCCGCTTAGCATTGCGCCGATGGGGTATCCGGTATGGTGTGCTCCCAATGCAAAACCACGACGCTCCACCGGCCACCACTCGGCGGTGTTGCTCACACCGACAGGTTCAGCCCAACCCGAACCTAGATTCGCCCCCACACGCAGGGCTACGAAAGTCGTCAGGCTATGGCTGATCGCCTTGAACCCGGACAAAAAGGACAGCGCCGTGTAGCCCAGAACCAGTGGTACTTGAAATTTCGCGCGTTTCCAACCGGCACCGTAGCGATCACTCCAGATCGAGCCTGGGATATCCAACACCGCCAAAGCCAGCAGGACGACGGTTGCTACCTGCCCCCAGGCGTCCGGAGAAAGATCAAATTGTTTGGAAATCACAGGGCCCAGGCGTAGAACGATTTCACGGTCAAATGCATTGAGTACCCATATGAGCCAGCACACCAACAACGACACCCAGGAGTAGCGATGGATCTTGCTGAGCGACGCGTTATTTTTATTTTGCATGAGAAAATCCTCGGTGCTCTATGCAGAGCACCGTTGTGTAGAGACCGGATCGAAAGAGTGAGAGTTAGCTGCCGAATCGACGCTCAGGTAAACCTTTGACACCCAAACCGTACACGGCAAAAAGCGCGCCCCGATCCTGTCCATCACCTGGGAAACGCGGCAGCGGCGGACGGGCCATTGATGTGACGTAGAGAACGTCCAGGTCAGGCCCGCCAAACATCACGCTGGTCACCTTCTTGACGGGCATATCCAAGACTCGATCCACTCGGCCGTCGGGGGTATATCGAACGATCTGGCCGGCGTAGACCAATGCCAGCCAAACGCAACCTTCAGCATCTACGGTGCATCCATCCGTAGCACCACCGCCTGAACCGTCTATCTTGACGAACGTACGGCGATTGGATACGGCTCCTGTGGCAATTTCGTAGTCATATGCCCACACCTCCCCTGACCAGGTGTCAGAGAAATAGAAAGTTGTGCCATCCGGGCTCCAGCACGGCCCATTGGAAACGATGATGCCTTCGTCAAGCGTATGCAGGCTAAGATCAGGATCCAGGCGATAGAGCTTGGCGCTTGTCTCGTCCTCTTGCGTATCCATGGAGCCGACGATAAAGCGCCCCTGGCGATCGACCTTGCCATCATTCAGCCGGTTTTTTGGGCGTCCCGGCTCAGGATCAATGATTAGTTCAAGATCTCCCTTTTTCAAATCGAGAGTATGCAAGCCGTTTTGCAACGCAACGATCGCAGTGTCGCCACTTTTTCTCAGGGTCATTGAGCCGATTTTCTGGCCAACATCCCATGCGCGCAGTTCCCGGCCGTCGGCAGTGCAGCGAAGTATTCGCCCGTCGAAGCTATCGATCCAGTACAAACGTTGCTGTTCCACATCCCAGAGGGGGCCTTCGCCTAGGGTTGTTTTTACGTCTGCTACGATCTCGATTCGCATGTTTTCACCACTCTTTTGTTTTTATTGAAAGGATGAGTTTTTGTACCAGTCCTGTCGACGCAAGTAGGTTAATGAGCAAAAGCTAAGATTTTTCTTTGCGCGGGGAATGTTGTGCTTTCCTGAAATCTCCTGTGGGAAGGGCCCGCTGCAGCTCTGAACAGACAGAAAAAACAGAAGCTGTGTATCTGCATTTCTGTGTGGGCAGTGCCTCATGCTCCACCCAACCTGGTGACCACTGGGATAGTTCTCCTCGATAGCACGCGTGCAAGTGCGTTGCGCAACGTAGAGATGTGTCGAGCGAGCGCATTCTTTGGAGAAAATTGCGCAGCAGTGTGGCGAAAAGGCTATTCACGAGGGAGAGCCTGTCCAAACGAACCCACAGCTGTGGTGCGCTCATACCGTCCTCCAGTCTTATTTTTATTTATGCCGATGCTATCGACTTAAATCTGAGCCGACCCTAAGCGCAGTGATATGTGATCACAGTATTGAGTGATACACAAGAATTGTTTCGACGGTAAGAAGGCCGATAAGCTTGCTCCGGCATTTACGCACCCCGGAAAACGACGGACTCGTGCAAGACGCAGCTTCCAGTCGAAAACGGGACAGCGCCTTACGCTTTTTTTTAGCGCTATCACCGCTGTGATCACAGATGCCTTATTGTTCTATGCCCAAGGGTTGAATCTGCTTATAATCAGTCCATGAACATATCCACACTCGTAACGCCCATGATCCGCCAGACTCTCAGTGCGGACGTTTATGCCCAACTGCGTGACCTGCTGATAAGCGGACGCGTTATGCCAGGGGAAAAGCTCTCGCTCAGATCTATAGCGGACGCTCTAGGTGTTAGCGTCATGCCAGTGCGAGAGGCTGTTCACAGGTTGGTCGCTGAGCAAGCGCTTGAAATGGCGGCTAATCGATATATTCGCGTTCCTGTACTGACAGTCAGCCAATTCCGGGAAATTACCAGTATCCGGTTGAATCTGGAGGGGCAAGCTGCGGCTCGTGCTGCCGAGCTTGTTGATTCGCAGGCGCTGGCTGAGATAGAAAAGATACACGAGGCATTTTGCGCGGAGTTTGCTAAAGGCGCTCCCGATGAGTCACGGCTGATTACGCTGAACAAAGAATTGCATTTCGCAATTTATAATCAGGCGGACATGCCCATCCTGCTCCAGATAGTTGAGTCCCTGTGGCTGAGAATAGGGCCTATCATCAACTATGACCTACGATCTGGCACTGAGCGTGTGGTTCAGCGAGTGCAAGCCAGTCATCACGCAGCGATGGTAGATGCTTTAAAGAAGGGTGACTCCGTTGCCGCCTGTGAATCACTGCAAGATGACATCAAAAGTGCTGCCGAGTTTATCCTGAATACAGGGGCGCTGATCGTTGCCGATGCGCACAAGCCTGTCGAAGCTGATTAATTCCACCAACATGTTTTAAAAAGAGGCACCCAGGTATCAGGGCGCCTCTTTTTTTTGCTCGCTTATTACATTTGAGCGCCGATCATCCAAGGCACTGTTTCTTCATTGCCGACGCCCAACGCCTCGCTTTTAGATTTTTCCCCAGAAGCCACGCGTATGAGCATGTCGAAAATCTCTTTACCCTTCGATTCAAGGGTGGCATCGCCATCCATGACATCCCCGCAGTTGATGTCCATATCATCCTTCATGCGAGTGTACATCTTGGTATTCGTCGCAAGCTTGATCGAAGGAGCAGGTTTGGCGCCAAAGCACGAGCCGCGTCCGGTGGTGAACGCAACGAGGTTCGCGCCGCTGGCGATTTGGCCAGTGGCTCCCATCGGGTCATAGCCAGGCGCATCCATGAACACCAAGCCTCGGACTGTAATGGGCTCGGCGTAACGATAAACGCCCATGAGTGCTGAGGAACCACTTTTGGCAACTGCGCCTAGAGACTTTTCAAGAATGGTCGTCAGGCCGCCGGCCTTGTTACCAGGCGTGGGGTTGTTATCGATGCTGCCTTTTTCGCGGTCTGCGTAGCTTTCCCACCATTTGATAAGGTCGACGATACCCTGGCCGACCTCACGGGTAGCCGCGCGACGAGTCAACAGGTGTTCAGCGCCGTAGATCTCCGGCGTTTCGCTAAGGATGGCAGTTCCACCTTGCGCTACGAGCATATCGACAGCCACACCGAGGGCGGGGTTGGCCGTGATGCCCGAGTATCCGTCTGAACCGCCGCACTGGAGCGCCACGGTCAGATGCCGCGCCGAGACCGGCTCACGTCGGCACTCGTTGGCAACCGGCAACATGGATTCCACGGCGGCAATGGCGGCATCCGCTGCGTTGCGGGTTCCGCCAACGTCTTGGATGACCACGGGAGCAATAAGCTTGCCGGTCTCGATGCCCTGGGCCATGAACAGCGCGCCCATCTGATTGGCTTCACAGCCAAGGCCGATGACGACCACGCCAGCGAAGTTGGCGTGCTTGATGAAACCGCCTAGCGTGCGCCGCAGTTGGTTAACCCCCTCGCCATTGTGCTCTATGCAGCAACCGAAGCTGTGGGTGATCGGCACCACACCGTCCACGTTTGGGTAAGCATCCAGCACACCGTTTCGCGAGAAGTGTTCAACCACCATTTTGGTAACAGTGGAGGAGCAGTTAACAGTGCTCACTACACCAATGTAGTTTCGAGTTGCTACTCGCCCGTCAGCGCGGACGAAACCTTGGAATGTCACGGGAGAGGCTGCAGGCGACGCGACTTTGGCATCCTCGCCGAACGCGTAGTCTCGCTCGAACGTCGCCATTTCCAGATTGTGCGTATGCACGTAATCGCCTGGCTCAATGGGTTTAGTAGCAAACCCAATAATCTGGCCATAACGCAGAACAGGATCACCTGGGTTTACGTGTGCAAGGGCGATCTTGTGCGCTGCGGGCACATCGGCGAGCACCACGATATTACCGAACTCCGCAACCACGGTTCCTTGAGGTATCGAAGCGCGTGCGATTGCAACATTATCATCGGGATGTAGTTTAAGTGCCAGGGATGTACTCTTCATTTTGTCCTCACATTATCAGTAATACACGGCGCAGCCTGGGGCAATACAATGTTGCCCCGCGTTTTTGTAGTAATCGTTTCTTGTGCCTGACGTAGTTTCAAACTCAGGAATGCCGCGAGCGTTAAAAGAGCCGCTACAATAATGAGTCCATTCTTCGTACTCCCAGTAGTTTGTTCAACGAAACCCAGAAGTGAAGGGCCGAAGAAACCACCAGTAATCCCAAAGGTATTCACTAACGCCAGACCCGCCGCCATACCTGCTCCCGCCAGTCTTGAACTGGCAAAGAGGAATATCACAGGCTGAACAACGAAAAACATCGATGCCGTAAGAGTGAATCCTATTAGAGCTATCAGTGGAGTGGTAAAGGCCGCGAGGGTCAATCCAGCCGACATCAGGAGCAGCCCACCGAACATTATTTTGCGTGAGATTTTCGGAGTAGTTGCAAACTTTGGAAGAAACGCTGCCCCGAGTGCTGCTGCGACCCATGGGATTGAGTTTAACAATCCTATTTGTAACGATGACAAGCCTCCATACGTGCCAATGATGCCCGGCAAGAAGAAAATTACCGAATACACACTAACTTGGTGGAGGAAGTACACCGCGATTGCAAGCCAAATCTGAGGGATTTTTAGAACTCCCTTAAAAGAATGACCTACATTGCCGGAGGCGATTTCTTCATCATGTTCTTTCTTCAGAACTTGCTCTACTTCAGAGACTTGTTCCTTTGATAGCCAACTTGCCGTAGATGGGCCGTTCGGAAGCTTTCGCCAAATCACGACGGAGAATAGAACAGCTGGAATTCCCTCCAAGAAGAACAGCCACTGCCAGCCATGCCAACCCCAGATTCCATCCATCTCTAACAGCAGCCCGCCAACCGGCCCGCTAATGATATTCGCGAGACAGACCCCGATTAGAAAATAGCCACTGGCTCGTGCCCTTTGCTCACGACCAAACCAATAGGTTAAATAGAGCATTACACCTGGGAATAATCCGGCTTCAGCTGCGCCCAGTAGCGCGCGGGCAATGTAAAACGTAGTCTCATCGGTAATGAAGGCCATACCGGCAGACAACAACCCCCATGTGATCATGATCCTGGTGATCCAGAGTCGGGCACCTACCCGGTGCATGATCAGGTTACTGGGTACCTCCATGAGTGCATAGGTAAGGAAGAAGAGCCCTGCACCAAAACCGTAGGCGGCAGCGGAAATACCCAAGTCTACTGCCATGTGTGTTTTGGCAAGTGAAATGTTAGTTCTGTCTAGAAAGCTTATAACGTAAGCAAAGATTAACATCGGCATTAGTTTGCGAAACATTAAAGCGTTCAGCGACTGTCCCTTTTGTGTTTTTGTATGGGTCGTAGCTAACATGGTTCATTTTCTCCTCATGAGGATAAGTTGCTAAGGCGCGGGTGTTGTGCGCGACCTTTAATTATCAAAATATCCTCTAGATAGACTTTATGGGGGGTGAGTGCCCGCGCTTAGAAATTGACGTTATCGCCACCTTTGAGCTTCAGGATTTCCCTCGCGTCAGCGGGTGTCGCCACTTCAAGTGAAAGCCCTTCGAGAATTTTGCGCATACGCGAGACTTGATCTGCGTTGCTTTTTGCCAATTGGCCCGGCCCGTCCCAAAGCGAGTCTTCAAGACCCACACGCACGTGTCCTCCAAGCGTGGCTGATTGAGCACCAATGCTCATCTGCTGCTTTCCTGCTGGAAGAACCGACCACTGATAGTCATCTCCGAAGAGACGATCAGCTGTGCGACGCATATGCAGGACGTCCTCAGGGTGACCGCCGATACCGCCCAAAATGCCGAAAACCGATTGGATCAAAAATGGAGGTTTGATGAGGCCGCGATCAATGAAATGTGCAGCGGTGTAGAGATGCCCAATGTCATAGCATTCGATTTCAAAACGGGTACCGTTCTCACTGCATGACTCGAGGATGTGGGCTATGTCGGTAAATGTATTTTTGAAAATGCGGTCATGGCTGCCGGCGAGGTATGGTTCCTCCCAGGCGTGTTTGAACTCCTTAAACCGATGGAGCATTGGGTAAAGTCCCATGTTCATCGTGCCCATGTTCAGTGAGGCCACTTCCGGCTTGAACTGATGTGCTGGACGAAGTCGATCTTCAAGCGACATTGTCGGTGCGCCACCTGTAGTCAGGTTGATCACCACATCGCTAGCCTCTTTGATAGCCGGCAGAAACTGCTTAAACAGTTCCGGATCCTGAGAGGGGCTGCCATCAATTGGGTTACGAGCATGTAGGTGAACAATCGAGGCGCCAGCCTCAGCAGCACCAATCGCCGCTTCCGCAATTTGACCTGGTGTTACCGGCAGGTAACGGGACATAGAAGGTGTATGAATTGCGCCGGTGACCGCGCAAGTGATGATGACTTTACGAGCCATGGTGATCTCCTGGTTACTTTTATTTTGGTGTTCAGGATGAAGTGATGCCGTCAGGAATTTGGTGCTTGACGCTTGTGCGCAGCGAGCGCCATCAGGCGTCTGTCACGCCATGCGGAACGCAATGCAATGCCTTCGAGCTCAAGCTTTTGGCGACGCTCGTCGTGTACTCGGGCAACCGCTGATTCCGACCAGTCAAAAGCATTTTCGGAGTTGATCGTCTCGCGATTTTGCTGACCGTAGCGTTTGGCATAGTCGGATACGCCGGCAGGGGCATTGAGATCGATAGTTTCGAAGGGGCCCATAAATGACCAGCGAAGGGCGAGTCCATCTTTGAGCACCCGATCAATATCCTCCGAGCTAGCAAAGCCTTCCTCATGCAATTTGAAGCATTCGTTGAGGACTGCTGCTTGGACTCGGTTCAACAAAAAGCCGTGGATCTCTCGGGATAGAACGACAGGGCTCTGCCCAGCTGCGGTGTAGATCTCATGCGCTCGAACCATCACTTCAGATTCTGTCCACGGCGCAGGGCATAGCTCTACAAGAGGAACTAAGTAAGGCGGGTTGGTAGGGTGTGCAACTACGCAGCGCCCCCGACCTGGTAGATCTTTAGTGAACTCGGAGGCCGGTAACCATGAAGTTGAACTGGCAAGAATCGCGTCCTTGGGCGCCAACGCATCCATTCGACTGAAGATGTCGATTTTCGCCTCTACCGTTTCCCGAACGTTTTCCTGTACGAGCATCACGTCACGTAGCGCATCAGCCAAGTCGGGAACGCAAGTAATGCGTGCCAGTACGGTGAGGGGGGCGTCATTAAGAAGATCGAATTCTGCGAGCTCGTTAAGTCTCGCTTCGATGTAGGCATGGCTGTTCTGCATTGTCTGCAGATCCATGTCGTGCAGACGTACTGGATGCCCTGCGCGAGCAAAAACGACCGCCCACGCCCTGCCAATCAGGCCAGCGCCAACGATTGCAACGGGGCCACGCTCAGTCGCAGAGGTAGTTGTACTTCGCATGATGTTCTCCAACTTTTGTATTTATGGTTAGGAGTGATCGTTCGAGCGAGGTTTTAGATATTGCCGCCGCTCAGATGTACGCTCTGAAATTGATGCTATCTGGTGTGATCACAGATCACAAGAAAATATTTCTGATTGTCAGACGATCGGCCATGCACGTATTTCGTGGGCTGAGATGGCACCTAATGGGGGCAAACGGAATTAGCGGCGACTGATGAGTCGAGGGATGAAGACAGCGCGGGTGTTAGCAAGCCTTCGCGAGCCAGGTTCGTTGGGCAGGGGTTGAAAAGGGCCTTTTTCGGGTTTTAGCCTTCGGACTAAATGCACGCTGAAAAGCCCGCCTGCCGAGCGGGCTCCTCAATCACATCTTTCAGCCTACGTGGCTGTGACCCGCTTCACGAAGGAAAGCGCGTACCGTGTCACAGAACTCCAATGGGTTCTCAGTCATTGGATAGTGGCCAGTACCTGCGAGCACGGCGATCTTACTGCCGGGAATGCGAGATGCTGTCTCCTCAACCTTCTCTTGGTACACCAACCAATCCGCGTCACCGCGCAGAAGTAAAACAGGCGCTTTGATCTTTCCAACTTGTTGCCGCTGATCAAAGTTCGCATAGCCTGTGAGGTCACCCTTCATCACCTGCGGCGTGGTTCGCGAGATCTGCCACACCACCTCCCTCGCACGATCTGGTGGAGTGCGATTGCCCGTCATCGAACGAGACCAGGCACCGATGATCTCAGGCCCATTCATGAGCAACATATCGAGGAAGAACTCGGAAACCGTCGGGGTAAAATCTGCCCCTTCAGCTGAAATGATCGCGCTGTACGCATCGGGCCGACGTGCCCCCAATTCCAGCACCAGATTGCCACCCATCGAGCATCCCATGATGGCGGGTTTCTCAAGTCCCAAGGCCTCCATAAGGTGCTCATTGAACTCCGCATGGCGAGTGAGGCTGTGGAATGGGCCTGATTCGGGTAGCTCTGATTTGCTGTGCCCGGGGGCGTCAATTGCGATGACGCGGAACTCATCTGAGAGACCGTCCAAGACGTGCCTGTACATCAGAGAATCTTGTGATGCTGCGTGGAAGCAAACGAGTGGACGCCCCTCCCCTGATTCTTCGTAGTAAACGCGAACTCCATCAACAGTAATGTACCGTCCTACCGTCTCTTTCCCCGACGGCTTAGGCCCGGGAGAGTACGAGACTGGTGGGTTATTATTGGCTTTCCCTACACGCTTCATTGCGTCGAACGCGCGGGCCATCACATCTACGTACTGCCATGCAGCGACCACGTTGCCCTCAAGCTCAAGTTTTCCCAATCCAGGGGACAACGCTTCAAACCAGTCGATCTTTCCGTCAAGAACGCGCTGCCACTCATCATCAGCACCAGACACGATGATGTCAGCGCCCAACGGGCTTCCTTCCGGGTAAACCGCAACGACTTTACCGGCGAGAACCGCAAGCGTTGAAAAACCTGTGCTGTGCTTGAATTGAATGCGCCCATCAAAATAGCGAGCAGCGGCAGTCCAATCAGCATCACCGTTTAACTCGTCGGCGAATTGGCTCAACCATTTGGCATCATTAATAAGGGTCATGACTTTCTCCTAGCTTTAGCTATCCCCAAGGGGATTTTCTTGTAAGTGCAGGTACGATCGGTTCGTTACAAACCCATGTTGCAAGAGGACTTCGATACCAGCGCCTTGTCGTACTTAAGGAACCAGCCGGTAGTTTCACGGGTGAAGAAAATGGTGATGATGGCCGCCAGTACCATGAGGCCGGAGATAAAGTAGAGCGCGTAGTTGTAGCCCGCAGCCTGCTCAAAGCCACCACCTGCGCCGATGAACATCCCGATCACGAATGGCCCAAAACCACCGGCGTAAATACCGACGTTGACGATTGAGCCCGCCAGGCCAGTCGTGCCTTGCTTCGCAGAGTCAAACGCAATGGCGTACAGCAACGTGTAGGGCGCGTTCATCGCGAATCCAGCAAACAACTGAATCGCGATAAGCCAAGTCAGGCTGACGGATGAGTATTTGAAGAGGTACATGCCCACCGCAAGCCACGCGAAAACAAGCACTAGGCAAAGTTTTCGGCCTGCACGGTCTGAAATCCATCCCCAAACGATCTGGCCGATACCACCGGTGATAGTGAAGAGCACCGAGTAAGCAGCTGCCTCTGCGAAGTTGTAATGGGCAACAAAGGCCAGGTACTGAGGTAGCCAGAAGCTGATGCCGAAGTAGCCAACGATTGCGAACATCGAGATAAGAGCGATAGCGGAGATGTTCGGATTTTTCATTGCAGACTTGAACGCGCCTTTGGGCACCTCCACCACACCCTGTACCGCTTCCATTGATGGAGGGGTCTCACCCACGGCTTGAGCGTGTTCAACAAAGGACTCGTAACGCTTCTTCGTACTGAACCACCAGTAGACCGAAAAGATGATGATCATCGGTACAGGGAACAGCAGGAATGCCAAGCGCCAATTTTCCGGGCCGTAAGCGTGGAGTAGAGCACTGATCGCCAAGCCACCGATCAATGTGCCCCAAGGGTATCCGGTGTGATGAAGTCCTAGGGCGAAACCACGGCGCTCCTTCGACCACCACTCAGACAAGGAGGTGACTTCGATGGCTTCGCCAGCACCGCCAAATGCGTGAGACATCACTTGCAGCGCGACAAGCACTCCAAGCGAGCCAGTCAAGAAATTGAGGCCGGTTAGAAAGGTGAATAGCGTGTAAGCAATCACGATTGGCAGGTGGCGGTATTTTCGCATCCATCCCTGACCGCCTTTATCAGCCCAAATCATGCAAGGCACGGCTATCAAAGATGTAGCGATCGTGATGAACGCGGCAAGCAGTCCAGTCAGCTCAGCGCTTGTCTTGAACTCGCTGGTGATGGAGGGCAATACCATAAAGAACATCTGGCGGGAGTTGGCATCCATGGCATACACGAGCCACAAAAGAGCCATCGCGCCCCACGAGGCTGCACCTGCTCCTTTTGGCACACGATTGACCGCAGGTAATGCTTCGATTTTGTCTTGAGCAAATCCCATGGGGATATCTCCGGGTATTTATTTTTATTCTCCGGCTGAGGATCGGTGTTTTGCACACATACGCCTCAACATCCGAGATGATCCAGCACTTGTCGTACTGCTCACCATGGACAGAGGTTATGGCTCAATTTCAGGGCTGAATATAGCTGGCAAAGCACACCTGCTGTGACCGCCAGGAACAGGTCGGTGGCACAAAATGAGAGAGGCGCCAGCGAAGCATTTGGCTAAGTAATTACTGGGAAATAGGTCTCAATTTTTTGGGAGCTCTGTTGGGCACAGAGCAGGAGGTAAAATTACAGAGAGGTGGAGTATTGGCTCTCTTGTGCAGGAGCCAAAGTTGCACGCTTGTGCGGAGGGAAAGTGAAAGTAAGCGCGGGGCCGTAGTGGCTATCAAGTCGCTTCGGGTAGTCCTCTCACGACCTTCCATGGATGTGCTATCCATTTTTTTTGGAAAAACTCGATGAAAACTCGGATGCGGGGGCTTAGATGTTTTCTATCCGAGTAGAGCAGGTAAATAGGCTCTAAGATCTCCGCTTTGTACTCGTCAAGCAGGAGCACCAGCGATCCATCCTGAATGTCTTTTCCAATGTGGAAATCCGCAAGGCGGACTATACCCGCACCTGATTTGGCCATGTCCCTCAGCAGTTCGCCTTGGGTAAACGATCCTCGGGGCTTCACAGGGGTCGTCACACCCAGACCGTCCTGGATAAAGGCCCATTTGTTCCAAGGGCTGGCAAAACTGAAGTTAAAGCATCGATGATTCATCAGGTCTTGTGGCTGTTGCGGTGTTCCATACTTTTCCAAGTAGTCAGGTGAAGCACACAGCAACCATTCACATTCGCCTATCTTCTTTGCGATTCTGGAAGAGCTCGGAAGAATCCCGCTATGGATGGCTATGTCCAATCCCTGCTCGAACTGGTCAACGAACTGAGCGCCTAACTGAATCTCGACATCAAGACCGGGATAAGTGTCGAGGAATTCCGGCAACCAAGGCACGATCTGCTGCTTCGCAAAAGAGGTCATCGTGTGGATGCGTAGCGTGCCACTTACCCTTGAAGGAAGCCCTTCTGCCAGAGAGTCAGCTTCACTCATCGCCTCAACCACAGCTTTCGCACTGCGCAAATAAGCAGCCCCCTCCTCCGTCAGAGTGAGGACTCGGGAACCCCTCTGGAACAGTCGAACTCGAAGCCGATCCTCTAGCCGCGCTATCAATTTACTGATGGCCGACGGAGTCATCTCGTGCGCCCTGGCGGCAGCGGAAAAACTTCCGCACTCTGTTGACCAGATGAAGGCTAGCATTTGAGAGTATTGATCCATTTCGGTACGCTCCTTACGCGACTGAATCCACCTGTTTATCTACACAAAAAAACGCGCCGTAGCGCGTTTTTTTGACCCAAAATCAGCGAATGAACTGCTCGATATAATCGTCCGGCAAGCCCAGGGTCTTGTAATGGCTGCGTGCAGCTTCCAGCTTGGTGAAGACGTCTTCATAGCCAACAGCGACACCCTGTGGGTCGACGTAAGTGTAGCCACCCTGAACGTGGAACCAGGTAATCATTTCTTCGACATCTTCAGGGACGAACAGAGTATGAGTCTCCCCCGGCGGCTCGAATGCAAAGGAGCCTTCATCAGCAACCCAATCATGTTCGAGGTAGAACCAACGCCCCTTCAACACGATCGCATGCACTGCACCCGAGTGGCGGTGACGTGACAACACCCCGCTCTGCCGCACTCGTAGTAGGTTGATGTAGTACCCGCCGCTAACGCTCAGCAGCAGTGGTTTGAAAGATACTGACTTGGTGACAGGCACCCAGAGATTATCGTCTTCGAGCCAAGTGGTCATAACGCCTGGATGCACCATGTCTGGAGACATGAAAGGCACCTGCGGCAAAGCGTAAGGAATGGCGAGTTCATCAGGTTTAACGGGCGTATTCATTATAATTTCTCTCAACGTGTGACTGGCGAGCGAGCCAGGATTTCAATCGCTGAGTGAGATTAGGTGATGCTCTCGCGCAGGAGAATACTCAGAAATTCACACCATCTGTGACCACTCGTCACAGCGCGTTAGGCTCATCCCACGACAAGCAACGATACAGTCAGGCATCAGCTACTAACGGGTTCAAGCCCCTGCCCCCTGAGCTATTTCAATTAGTGGCTAACGGTCATCAGCGGAAAACCATCAGCGCCCCAACAGAGGGGACACATTTTCCCCAATACCTTCACTACCATGCAGACCTGTTCATCTGAAAGCCGCTTACACAGTAGTAATCGGCTTGAAATAATGAGGTTTAGCAATGACTTCTCTCAGCCACTCCCTTGAGCTCAGTCCCGAGCTTGCAGCTCATCCGGCCTATTCGCGAGTGTTCCAGCCCGAAGGCCTCACCTTCGGATACATCATGCCCTTGGAGGGCTATCCGAATTCACCGTTTCCCACGCTGCAGGATCATCAACGCCTTGCTCGCATCGCGGACGAGGCTGGATTCGCAAGTCTGTGGATGAGAGATGTGCCCTTCTATGACCCGAGCTTTGGTGATACTGGTCAAATGATCGACCCGTTTGTATATCTGGGATATCTGGCTGCTGTTACCAAAAACATTGCCTTGGGCACGACGGGCATCGTTCTTCCGTTACGTGAACCACTGATCGTCGCTAAGCAGTCCGTTTCGGTCGACCAGCTAACCGGCGGTCGTTTCTTGCTAGGGCTATCCAGCGGAGATCGCCCGATTGAATATCCAGCATTCGGGATTGATTTCGAAGCGAGAGAAGAACGATACCGGGAAGGCTTCGAGCTGATTAAGACAGTCACTGAAAACAGCTTCCCAAGCGTCTCAACCAAACTTTTCGGCCAGCTGGAAGGCTTGCTAGACATGGTACCCAAGCCAGTTGGCGCTCGACTCCCCATGATTGTCGTGGGCCGGGCCCGTCAGACGCTTGAGTGGATAGCCAATAATGCCGATGCCTGGATTTGGCATCTGAGCGACTTCAATCGTTTGCCCGGCCTCATCCGCGAGTTCCGTTCTGCCAGCCAGACCGGCAATGCAAAACCATACGGCTACGCGACATTTTTCGATCTGGCGACGGATCCGAACACACCGCTGGAACGCGGCTACAACGGAATAAGGATCGGGCGTAATGCTCTCGTGGAGCTCTGGAAACGGCAACAGGATGAAGGTGTTTCACACGTCGCACTGAATATCAAACCTCTGCAGCGACCAGCCGCTGATGTCCTGGAGGAGATGGCTGAGTATGTCCTGCCACACTTTCCCATAGGCCAACCTGCCTCGCAGGTGACCCAGTGACCGGCTCAAGTGATCGCACCGACATTAAGGGCGTTATAGCCACCTTTCTGGAAGCCTGGGAGAGCGGTAATTGGGAATTTGCTGGGGATATATTCACTGACAATTGCCAGTTGGTAACAAGCCACATGTCCGCTCATGAGGGTGGACGCAAGATTGTCAGAGCTTTCCAGCAAGACCGTGCCAAGGCTGATGGCTTTTCAGTGAAGGCAACCAATCACTATGTGGGAGGTGGAGAAACCGACGCCACTTTCAGTTTCTACGCCTATGGCCATATCAGCAAAGCCACAAAGTCGGCCACTCTCGGATTTGGAATGACTGTCACGGGCTCTCTAAAAAAGACAGCAGGCACCTGGCACCTCGACAGCGTGCTGATTGCCTTGAATTGGGTAACTGGGGACTACTCGCTTGCAACTCACTGGCAGCTTCCACCAGGTGACGACGGATGGAGGATTGGCGATCCCGCTCCGACCATCGTGAGCGAACTGAACGCGCCATGGCTTGCTTTCCCAAGCTCAACGCCTTCGGTACCCAGCGAGGAGTGTGTTGCTGAAACCTACGCTCGTTACTCATGGGCGCTGGATCAGGCTGACATGCAGCTACTTGCCCATTGCTTTGCCAACGACGCCGCTGGTGATTTCCAACCGATGGGCCTTATTGAAGGGCGCCACGCGATCATCGGCTCCTTCAAAGAGTTTCGCAGGCCCTGGCCGTGGATGCAGCATTTCGCGGACGTGCTGGAGATCAAGTCCGACGAGGAAAAGGGTGTAGCGGAAATGATTGTCGGCAGAGTCATTCCTGGAAACTCACACACTCAAGATGGCACGCCTCTCTATGGCGCGCATTACCGGATGCGGCTTCGTCGCAAACATGAGGGCTTCTGGCAACTGACCTGGAGCGAGTACCGCCCAGGCTGGTTCAATGCCAATGAAGCACCAAGAGTTTAGTCCCTTCCTGGAAACGCTCTAGGGCCGTGGCGCCGTACTATCTCGGACGACGAGTTCGATTTGTATGCGCTCGCGGCGTGCAAGTGGGCGCCCCTCGATCAGCGCAACGATGTTGTTGGCGCTGCTGATACCAATTTTCGAAGTCGGCACCCTGACGGTCGTCAGGGCTGGCACGTAGGCAGCCGCGAACTCGATATCATCGAACCCGCTGACTGATAGTTCTTTGGGGACGTCGATCCCATTGGAGCGCGCTTCCGCCAACGCTCCGATACAGGTGAGGTCAGTGCTGCAGACAATGGCTGTAGGCTTGGGGTTAAGCTCCATAGCAATCCGCAGCCCGGCGCGCCCTCCCTCAATCGTGAATGGCTGCTCAATAATCCGTTCACTTGAAAGCTCTATCCCTGACTCGAGTAGCTGAGCGGTGATTCCTTTCAGACGGTATTTTGCCCGTTCGTTGTTAGAAACAACTCCACTGATCATGGCGATACTTTGATGACCAAGGCTAAGCAAGTGCCTGGCTATCAATCGACCACCCTCCTCATTGCTGAACCCCACGCAGTGATGGTCGTGAGCACCATCTAGTGACCACATGAGAATGAATGGGCATTGGGCGGCAGTTAGTGCTTCATAAATTTCAGGACTATGTTCAGTACCCACTAACAGTAGGCCTTCGACGCCCCGCTCAATCATGTTCCTTACGTTTACCAGTTCTTGCGCCTGGTCGTATTCATGGGAAGAAATGATTAGGTGATACCCAAGCTCCGTTAGCCTTAACTGGAGGGCCTGGACAGCTTCAGCGAACGCAGGGTTGTTAAAAGTAGGAAAAACGGCTCCGATGCTGTGCGTGCGCCTGGATGCCAAAGCACGCGCGGCCCCGTCTCGCACGTACCCGAGCTCTTGAACAGCTGCTTGTACTTTGGCCAGCGTTGCAGGTTTCACTAAGTGCGGGACAGCCAATGCTCTTGAAGCACTCCCCATCGAGACGCCCGCCAATTCAGCCACATCCTTGAGCTTCGGTTTCTCGATTTTTTTCATTGGAGACTTAGCATCCTCGATCGTAGCGCGGAGACAGGACGATCAGAAGAACGCCCTCGATTTGCGCAGAGGATGATAAGCCAACAGCCTGCCGTTCGGGAGCCGTTAATTGGAGAGAAAAACCTGAGAACAGCGTTTCTGCTGCCCCCAGGCAAAGACATTTATTTAATGACGATCGGATTCACAGGAGCTCCGGTTCCGCCAACGACCTTTAGAGGGGCTGCGGTGTAGAGAAACGTCCACTGACCGTCCTCAGCGCAGTCCTCAGCGAGAGGATCAAGCTGAGCGATCTCAGTGAGAGTGATGCCCAAGTTCCTCATGAGTGCGTTGTGCAACGGCAACGCAACCCCTGACACGGGATCGACGGTGACTTCGTTAGCGATGGTGTCGGTGACAATGTTCGGAATTTCCATCTCCTGAAACCACTTCACCAGCTCAGGGCTGTAGGTCAGGCCTGGCTCGATAAAGTCTTTGTAGAACTCTTCCGGGTCGCGTTTATAAAACGAGCCGATCCATCCAGTGCGGATGATGAGAATGTCGCGCTTGTTGATAGAGACGCCTTGAGCCCGGGCAGCAGCCATTAAATCCTCATGGTTGAACGTTTCACCTGCATCCAGCACGTCTTTACCACGGTGGCGCGCTATGTCGATCAGAATACCTCGGCCAACGATGCCTTTTTCACCCAATGGAGCAACGCTCGCCTTGGCCAGGGAACCGATAGTGGTATCGGCGCTGTAGCCATTCCAAATCTGATCGTCGTACCAGACATGTCCAAGGGCGTCGTACTGAGTTGACCCTTGAAGATGAAAAAACATCACGTCGTCGGCGAACTCGTAAGAGCCCGGAAAATGTGGGCCTTTGCCACAGTTGTAGTGACCACGATCCATGATATTCATGCGTTTTGACTGGGAGCGACCAGGCCAGACCGGGTCACCAGCAGGATCTGCCATCCGTACCTGCAAAGTAAATGTCTTGCCTTGCTTGACCTCTTTGACCCCTTGGAGAACTTCGATACCTGTAAGGTAGTTGAGTGAGCCAACCTCATCATCCGGGCCCCACTTACCCCAGTTCTTAGGGGAGTCTTTGAGCAAGTCATGAATATGCGGAACGGTCTTGTCTGTCATTTTCTGAGCCTCTTTTATTCTTGGATTAGCTGTGCTGCATTTAGCGGTTAGTTGAAACGTTCAAATCGTTGTCCCAGCTCGTCAGCACGAGCGAGTCCTCGGATGAGTCGTTCAGCCGTAAGGGCTGGCGCCATATTTTTTGCGTACACCGCACCCAGTGTTGCCTGGACGACAATGTCCAATTCCTCAGAGGTAAACGGAGACGTCTGGCCAAGGCCGTCGAGGGTGACGGGAAGATTCACATCATTCAGAAGCTGAGCGACCTCTAGGATCTCTGAGTCTGGGCGCTCTTCGACGGACATCTGCACCAGCGTCCCGAATGCGACAAGCTCACCATGCAGCATGGAAGTAATCGCAGGAATTGCCGTAAGACCTCGCACAAGCGCATGAGCTAGCGACAAGCCGCCACTCTCGAACCCAACGCCACTGATAAGGACGGTTCCTTCAACAACCCGCTCGACATCATCATTAACCTCGTGCCGGCCTACTGCTCGGTAAGCGCTGCACCCGTAGGTCATAAGCGTCTTAAACACTGCCTCTGTTAGCAGCAATGCAGTGTTCAACGCTGGAGTACCAAATGAGTTATTGCCTCCGGCAGACTGACATTGTTGCGCCTCAAACTTTTTACTGATGGCGTCTCCGATGCCTGCGGCGAAAAACCTTGCAGGCGCACGGACAATCACTTCGGTGTCCACGACGACTGCGGAGGGGTTCATGTTCAGGTACTCGACACCAACGACCTTGTGCGCCTCGTCGTAAAGCACAATCAAACGGCTGGTTGGGGCGTCGCTGGAAGCAATGGTCGGGCATACGACAATGGGGACGTTAAGCTGAGCAGCCATCCCTTTAGCCGTGTCAATTGTCTTACCCCCGCCCAAAGCGATGATGGTGTCTGGCCTGTAATCTGCTGATCGCTCACAGAGAGACGCAATTGCAGCTTTAGTGCATTCACCAGGAAAAACGATACTGTTCGCCTCGAAGCCATGCTCTGACAATGCATTCCCTACCTCAGGCCACAGATGCCTCGAGACGAACTCGTCGCACAAGACCAAAGGGCGCGATTGCCCCATATCGGAAAGGATTCTGCCAAGCTGCTTTAGCGCGCCTGGCCCTTGCTCGTATCGGCCAGGAAAACCCATTGTTCGAACCATGCCACCACCCGCTGCTGAAAAACTGTGAGATAAATCGTTACGTTGAATACGAGCCCGGATAGATCAGCGCATCAACCAGCCACCCGCCACATCCACAACTTGGCCCGTGATGAAGTCGCTGTCGTTTGAAGTCAAAAAGCATGCTGCTTTAGCTACCTCAAGTGGCGTTCCAAGACGGCCCAACGGAGTCTCATCAACGACTGACTGGTTCGCTTGCGCAGAAACGGTTTTAAGAAGCGGCGTTTCGATGCGTCCCGGAGCCAGTGCGTTTGCAGTAATGCCATAGGGCCCGAGCTCGCCTGCCAGGTGACGGGTAAAACCGATAATCGCGGCTTTAGTAGCGCTGTAATGCGCCGCGACAATAGGCAAATAGGCGCTGCCGGCGACGGAAGACATATTCACGATTCTTCCAAAGGCGCGCTCAACCATTCCCGGCGCGATTGCCCTAACCAGGTTGAACGAGCCAGTGAGGTTGATGCCGACAACCCTTTCCCATTCCAGAGGATCCATTTCCCAAATCGGTGCGGGTGCGCCCTGATGTTTGGGTGACACGCCTGCATTGTTGATCAAGGTGTCGATCGGGCCGAGCTGCTCACTAAGCTCAAGACAGGCTCGACTGCATTGAGCGAAATCTGATACGTCAGCTTTAGCCCAAGCCACCAAATGTCCGGCAGCACTGAGTTGTCGGGAAAGCTCGGAAACTGACTGTTCGTCGAAGTCTACCAAGGCAACCCGCGCGCCCTCCTCACAGTACAGCCGGGCAATTGAGGCACCGATGCCCCCTCCTGCGCCGGTAATGAGAACTGTGCGTCCTGAATGTCGAAGATTCGTCATGCCAAATTCCCCGCACTGAAAAAACAGAAACAAGAGGCGGTGATGCTCAAACGCGTCCGATGCCGCGCTGGCTGACCAAAAATTTCGGACTCATGTAGGCGGGTGGTTTTAGGAGATTTGCGTGGCGAAGTCAGTGCCCCCGTGCCGGAGCGGTCTGTGACTGTAGGTAAGAGAGTGGCGAGGGCAGCCTGCGTCGTTGACCGAGCGAAGGCTAATGATGCAGTGACCATTATGATCTCCAGACTTGCCTAGGAAAACGGCAAATATGAATCGTTTCATTCTCATAGCCTGCGGCCATAAGCCAACAAAATCCATGATATTTTTCACGACTCTATTTTTTGTATTTATTCTCGAAAGATATATTTATGAAGCGCTTCATTTTTATTCGGATATTTGACCGCTGTCAAGCTGCCTGCACGGTCACTTCCCCCGCAAGGAGCGCCAGTAGCTCCTACGAAACGCAGTCATGAGCATCTGCGCCAATCAAATTGAGGATGTGAAAAACACCAGCGCACTAAGCCTCTGAGGCACTGGCTCCTTTGGCAGATGCACGGAATACGGGCGCAGTGCCCACGCCTGGGAGTCGATGCTCAAGAGAGATGAATACGCGATGCATATGTTAGGTATCGACTAGCCGCGCGGGCTTCGCTCACGGGTCAATCAGAGTGAATACCATCCGCAGAATGCTGCTCCCATGGTGGGCATGGTGACCAAGCCTCCACGAGCTTATCGATGAATAGTCGGATTTTTGGAGATAGGTGCCGCTTGCTAGGGTAGATCACCCGAATAGGCTCTGCGGCCTCCGCGTACTCCGCGAGCAGTTGAACGAGCTTGCCGCTGCGCAAATCGTCGTTAACCACGTAGGAAGGCAGAGTCGCTATACCCAAGCCAGCGACAGCCGACTGGTGCAACGACTCAGCACTGTCCATCTGCAGCCTTCCACCGTGAGTAACAGGCAAAGAGCGACCATTCACTCGAAAATTCCAGGGAAGCAATCTCCCACCGCTCACAAAATGCAAGCACTGGTGCTCGGAGAGATCGTCAGGCGTTTGAGGCTGCGGATGCTCAGCCAGATACTTGGGTGAAGCGCAGGTAATCATTTGTTGGTAGGCCACGGTGCGCGTGAGCAACCGAGAATCTTCCTTGGGAGGCCCGATGCGCATGGCCAAGTCAAATCCCTCATCGATCAGATCGACCAGCCTGTCAGAGAAGGTGATATCAACGCTCAGGGAGGGCCAATCCTTAAGACAGCACTCAATGTGCTGAAGGACATGAAGTCTGCCCAACGCAACCGGCAAACTCATCCGCAGTCGCCCACTGGGTGTCGAACGACGAAACGCAAGGGCATCCTCCACGTCGTCCAGATCCTGAAGAACGCCCACACAGCGCTCATACAGAACCTGGCCGTCATCCGTCATGCTTAAACTGCGCGTAGTGCGATTCAGTAAACGTACCTGTAAACGAGCCTCGAGCCTGACTATCGACTTCCCCACTGCAGAGCGCGTAAGGCCAAGCTGTTTTGCCGCAGCAGTGAAGCTTCCAGCGTTTACCGAGCTCACAAACGCGGCAATATCATTCAGGTTATGGAGTTCCATACGGCCTCGGTAGTCTCAACGTTCGGGCGGCTTAGCACCTGTTATGGGGAACCCTATTCCCCAATACTAAGCATAGTATCTCAATTAGCTAATCCACTCCCAACGATCAATTGAGGTCATTATGAACACTAAAGTCCAAGCAGCCGTCCAAACCTGGGCCAATAGCCTTAGCGATCTGGTACCCGTTCTTAAGGGAATCGATACCACTACAAAAATGAGCGACATCCGCGACTCTTACGCAAAAATGCTCGCGCAAAATCCTGCGCCTGCTGGCGTCAAATTCGAAGCAGTCGACATGGGCGGCGTACCGGGCACACTGGTTACCCCTAATGAGGTCAAAACCGACGCAGTCGTCATGTACATCCACGGTGGTGCGTACATTGTTGGCCGTCCAGACGGCTACCACGGCATCGGCGGCAACTACGCAAAAATGCTCGGCGCTCGTGTGTACATGCCGGACTACCGCCTTGCCCCTGAGCACAAGTTCCCAGCCTCTATTGACGACACACTGCGCGCCTACGAGTGGCTGCTTGAGCAGAAGATCCCAGCTAACAAGATCGCGTTCTCTGGCGAGTCAGCCGGCGGCGCGATGGTTGTCAGCGTGATGGTGGCTGCGAAATCCAAAGGGCTTCCACTGCCTGCAGTTGGTTCGTCCATCTCGCCATGGGCAAACCTTGAACACACCGGTGCCTCCATGAGCAATCGTGAAGGTTTGGATCCTCTGAACTCCAAGCCTGTCTTGGACATCCTCGCCAGAGCATTCCTGGGCGACACGTTGGCCAATCATCCTCTGGCCTCACCTGTGTTCGCGGACGTCACCGGTCTTCCACCAATCTTGGTGCAGATCGGCGAGAACGAGCTGATGTTGAGTGATGCAATGCGCCTTGCAACTCACCTGGCTGATAACCGAGTTCGCGTGAACCTGGAAGTTTGGCCAGCAATGTTCCACGCCTGGCACTTCTACGCCACCATGCTGCCAGAAGGTCAGCAGGCGATGGAGAGCTCCGTGCGCTTCATTGAGGTTGGCCTGGCCGACGCTAAACGCTAAAACGCAGACCAACCGCGACAGCTTTACCGGCTGTCGCGGTTTGATGATGCTGCGTCTACCAAGCTTCTTCAGGTTATTCAAAACCTGAGCAACCGCCCTGCCCCCTCCAAAAAAATGCCACTTTTACGCCCCTCCTCTCGGCAGGTTATGTCCACTGAATTCAGAGGATAGATTTTCCAATGACTCAAAACCGCAGCACGATTAACCCCAGGGTCTATGCGTTGACCTTCACTGCATTTGTAATGCTCTCATCTGAATTTATCGTCGCAGGCCTACTGCCTCAAATTGCTACATCGCTTGCCATCACCATCGGTGCAGCGAGTGGGCTTGTGACAGCTTTTGCCTTAGGCATGGGTATCAGCGCGCCCATTATTGGAGTGTTAGCGCACCGCGCCTCCAAACGATCCCTTCTCATATACGCGTGTGTGGCACTGGTTCTCGGGAACGGGATTTCCGCAGCGTTTAACGATTACTACATCATCCTCGCCGGTCGTGTACTCGGTGGTATAGGTGTCGCTGTTTTCTGGACAAACGCCGCTCTGGCCGCGAAGTCACTGTCGCAAGGCCGCAATGAAAGCCTGGCGATTGGTAGAGTTCTGGTCGGGATCTCGATCGCGTCGGTTGTTGGCGTCCCGGTCGGCAAACTCATCGCAGACGCTACCAGCTGGCGCATGGCAATGTGGATGATGACAGCGCTGAGCAGTGTGGCTTTGCTAACAGTGTGGATTTGGGTGAGGCCTACTGAAGAATCGCGGCAGAAAGAGAACCTGCGCGACACCGTCCGTGTCGCCTTGAGATCCGACGTCGCCATGACCTTGATCAGTTCATGCCTAATGTTTGCGGGCGTAGCCTCGGTATTCAATTTCCTGGCTACGTTCATGGAAAAGGAAACGGGCTTCGGCGAAATGAGCGTGACGCTATTCCTGTGCCTATACGGCATCGCTGACATCGCGAGCAATCTCATTTTATCCAAACGCGTGAAGGACGATCTTGAGCCCTTGTTCAGGCGGATCTTGATGACGATGGCAGCCGGCATGTGCGCCCTGTCAGTGTTTGGCAATCTCACATGGGCTGTACCACTCGCCATCATCATCGTTGCCAGCAGCCACGCTGGTGTCAGCCTGCTTATCGGAATAGACGTGCTAAAAAGGGCTGGGAACGCTGGTCAGTTAATCAACGCCATAAACGTATCAATGATAAATCTAGGCATCGGCATTGGTGCAGTCATCACTGGGTTGCTAGTAGATCGCGTGGGCGTTAGCAGCATAGGCTGGGTTGGCGCATGCTTCATTTCTTTGGCGCTGTGTGTTCGATGGAAAATCGAACGCAGCCACCAACAGCATAGTGGCTGAGCCGTAGACGGATGCTTAAAAGTGCCTGAGCTTTAAGGAAGCGCCGGCCAATGCGGGATATGTCGCGTCGATACACAAGCTTCACGGGTTCAGCGGGCTGACTGCTGGAACTAACACTCTGGTAACGCACAAATAAAAAGGGCCCCAGGGGCCCTTTTGCACTCAAACTAAAGTCACTTGGTCAGCCAAGACTCAACTGTCGCGGCGCCGTGCTTCGATTTCCAATCTTTAAGCGTTTTGTGGTTGCCACCCTTGGTTTCGACGACTTCACCAGTGTGAGGGTTTTTATAAACCTTCAACTGGCGAGGCTTGCGACTGCCCACTTTGGACTCGGCTACTGGAGCCCGTCGACCGGCTTGCGGATCAAGCAGGTTGATCACGTCCTTCAGGCTATAGCCGTATTTTGCGAGCAAATCGCGCAGCTTCGTCTCGAATTCAATTTCTTTCTTGAGACCTGCATCACCCTTGAGGGCTTCGAGTGCTTGGAATTGTTCGGCGAGGTGTTTTTCGAGCTGGCGGAATTCTGCGAGTTTGGACATGGGAGTTTCCTAAGCAATTGGTACTGTCAAGTCACAATAGAATAGACACTTGAATGAAGCAGAAGTATCAATGTTTAGATTCTATAAACTGCTCGGGTACAGAACGTCGAAAAGCGCTGAGTAGCCGACGCAAGCGGAGCGCGCAGGCTGGCACAGCCGAAGGCGTGAAGGATGGACGCCCGCAGGGCCGAGATACGGCGGGACGCGGGAGCTCGGTTCGCCACAGCCTGCCCGCGCACAGCGGCTCGCCAACTGAAGTAAGTCAGTCAGATCTTGCGGCCCGACTCAGTAGCGCTAGAGAAGCCACCAACCCCACATCGGTAAACTCCCAAATTTTCCCACCAGGATAAGCAATCAAAATGGGAAGTGTATCGTAATGATAAATTGCGACTGCTGCTTTGCCAGCTCAGCGATACCTCCATTGCAGTGCGCCAGAGTAGTAGAGCACTGATCACAAGGTAGTCAGGCGATTAAGCTGCTCAACCGAAGGAAATCCCAGTGTCCGATAGCGACGTGGATAGCCCGCTTCTGTAGCCAGCAGATCGCCAAGCTCGGATTCAAGTTCACTCCAGGAGACGGTTTTGACTGTCGCGTCCCCACCCTCAACAGGTTCAACCAACGCGACGCGATCTGTCTTGGGCAACAGCGTCAGCACACCTTTTGTCCAGGCGCTCATCGATACCGTCTGGTTTGGTTGGTCAGCCATTTGGAGGAGGTTGTAGGAGGCGACGAAGATGTCGATGCCCTTTTCCAGATTGAGCTTGTCGAGCAACTCTTTCTGATTGGCATAATTACTCTGCAGCAGCAAATGCTCCAGTGTAACCAACCGACTGCTGACCCCTTCATCATCACAGTTAAACGGTATGATATCGCGACCTTCGTAGGTGTAAATATCGGTAGAGACAGCACGCCCCCTTTCAAGAGCCTGGAAAGCAAGCTCTACCATCTGACGAATTCCCTGTTCGTCCTTGTCTCCAGTGACCATCAGGACGTCTCGACTGGGCACCATGAACACTGGCCGACCTTTAACTGGCACGCGCTGAAGGACATCTGGCAACAACACCCTGCTGGTGTCGTACCCATCCGCCCACTCCCCAGCGTATAGGCCTGGAATAATCTCCCCGAAGGCTTCGTTTGTCGTATCACGCAGGTTCTCGATGGAGATCTTTACCGCCTCTTCCATCGTCACACCCCAATGTGCTTCGGGGCCATTGGTAAGGGTGGCAGTGGACTCGGGCGAATCGACAGCAAGCAGAATAACGCAGTCTCGGCCCAAAGGCTGTGAAACATAATCGTACTGCTTGTCGCCATTTTTACGGGCGTGTTCCAGTCGAATTTCTTCAAGCATGGCAAGGTTGCGAATCACCGGACGCAGCTGTGCTTTGACATTATCAAACACAGTCTCGGTTTTTCTACCCGCCTCTAACAGCGTCGATACGTATCCGGTCAGAACGGCGGATTTCTGTGCTTTGTCTGCATTTTGATAGTCGCGAAAGGCATTATGGAGATTGAAGTACGATCCATCCCCATGGCGGATGCGGAACTCGTTCTTCTCAAAATTCAGATTCTCGCTGAAGCCAGCTTTACGAGTCGAATCCATAAATTTTTTGGCAAATGCTTCATCAGTTAGCGGTCGATTGAAGAATTTGTCGAGCAGGGAAAAAAGCATGTACAGAATCCTTTTTGTCAGCAGGCAATTGTAAACTGAATAGCCCCTGTTTCTGTAGACACCTGATGACCGCTTTTGGCCGATTTCTGCCTGTCGCGACCGGTTGAAACCGATATCGTCGCGACGATTCAGCCACAAAATTTTCAGCCTTTACGCAATGCGCCTCCTCTTTTGCGGTCTGTAACCCTGACTCCGCAAAAGGAAAGGCTTCATGTCGATACGCCCTCTGCTCTGCCTGCTTGTATTGCCGTTGTTCGCAGGCTGCCAGTTTTTGCCCCATACCAACTACTTTACCGCGCCCGAAAACGAGCCTAACCCTGCCTGGGTACGTATCGTCGACTACACGCAGCACGCCGAAATTTACCAATACGAAAACGGCAAACGTTCGGGCGGCGCCGTTCGCACCGGCCCCCTGCCGTTCACCCACACACAGGACGTGGGCATGCCAAAGGCAGGGCAAGACCTTACATGGGACTATTACGAAACGCAGATCCGACCCGGTATCGAAACGCAAGTGGATCTATTCTGGGAGGGGACACGCACTCGTTCCTGCTATGTCTCGACGAAGTTCACGCCCCAAGCCGGACGCTATTACCAGTTCAGGCTGACATCCGGCTCATCAGGCAACTGTAGCTTGTACGCATCACTGATCGAGCGCGACAAGGAAGGAAGCGGTTGGCATCTCACGCCAAACCCGCAGGTGACCTATAACGGCGATGGACCGACGGCCAAAACCCATTACGAGAACAGCCGCTTTGAGAACCCCAATTATCGTCCACCCGCGGATCTCTATCCGGGGATAGACGTTTACTAAACAGGTAAACGACTACAAGGAATCGTTGATTGGCTAGCGCAAAATACTTCCGAATGATCGGTGAGCGAGCCTCAGAGGATCTGTTTGCATGGTCGGCATTTGTCGTGCAAACAGAATTCCTATGGCAAGACACGGCGTCAGTCCAGGACGCCGTCGCTTGGCAGCGTGTTTGGTTCGAGCTGGAAATACTCAACGGGCTTGCATTGGCGCAATGGGAGGATGAGGGAAAACCTGATAACTGGTCGTGCCGCTGGAACACCGACTATCGACAAGAAGCGGCGGTCCTGGCGAATGAGTTGTTGGAGCTGCTGTGCGATGCAGTCTGTTCAAAACATGCCGAATAGAAACTCGGCTGCTCAATGAACCTTTGTCTTTGGGGACTTGTCATTACGAAAATGGGCATGACCCGGTATATCCGGCTAGACCTGTCGCAAGGTGAGTATATGGAAGACATAGATGATTTTAGATTTAGATGCCACGAGCTACTAGTTGAGCTTGATGCCGCCAACACCAAAATGATGATGATGGTGGTCTCGAAGAGAGTTTCAGGGCCTGATTGGGATGAGGAAGTCAAAAAGCATCATGAAGCATACAAGGCCTGGAACTCTTTTCTTAATCCCGTTACCGTCCCTCCAGACGATCAGCATTAGTTCTTATTAAGTGGCCAGAAGGTTCCCGAACAATGGGGCTGGGCACGACCAAGTGTTGTAAATGCTTCTATCGTATCGGGCCGGAATCAGTCTGGGGTATCGCCATTGCCAGCTTTGCGTCGAAAGCGGCTTTTAGTAAATGGCGGCTAATGGCCGATGTGGGACCTTCGTGAGAGGCAGCAGTCGATGCGTTCAATGTGAAGGACCTTGGAGCCATTTTTTGACGATAGCGTGATATGTGCCATCTTGCTTGATCCGATCCAATTCTGCCCTAAACCGTTCTACGGTTGCGTCTGGCGTAGCTGGACTGAAGGCCATGTACAGCCCTTCTTCACTTGATAGCTCGGGTAACGGCAGTGAACGCACCATCGTCATTTCAGGATCATCCCCATTCTTGCGCATGAGGTGAATGGCGTTGAGCTCATTGGAGATCCACAGCTCAACGTGATCGACCTTGAGCTTGCGGTAAGTGTTCTCGTACATGCTGCTAGACTGTAACTCTTTGCCCACCTGGAACCCGTGGGCCATCATGTATTGCTCACCAACGTCCTGTTTGACAGTCGCGATGTGATACTGACGTGCATCGTCGAGTGAATTCAGCCAAATAGGTCTTTCGGACAGACTGAACAGAAACCACCTCGTCAGGGCTTGCTCGACCAAAGAAGGACGAGTAAAGAATCCAGTCCCTCGATTGGTTTCAATTTAAGGAGCAGATATAGGGTCGCTACCTCTTCCGCCCCCCGGATACCCATTGCGCGTCCTGGCCTGACGCTTGATTTCCATCTGACGGCGTGTCCATAGCTGGCAATCGGTACTCCAGACCGCTCTCCAAAGCAGCCCCGTAGGGCAGGTCGGATTTTCCCTCAACAACCTATCCTGCCACGGTTTGGAACGGGGCTGGCCGGAGCATGGGCTACGCATGGTTACGGTGCGGTTGCCGGCAGCTCTTGGCACCAATTGATAGAGCGCAGCGCTTCCTCGGCAGGCGCAAGCGCGTAGCGCGAATAAAACATTGTTCCACCGAAACGACCGTCGTCGACTTCGCCCAAGGTCCGTCCGTCCTTTTAGGTAGAAGTGCTGAGTTGGTCTGCGATGTAATACACCTTTCCATTTTCGACGGTGATATCGAAACGTTTGTTAACCATACCGCTGATGAAAGGTGGCGAGGTGGAGGCGAGACTGTGCTTGCCGGCGGGAATACCTGCTTTGAAAAAACTACCTGAGGGCAAGGTGCCGATGGCGCGGCCATCGACCAGAATGGTCGGGGCGACCCCGTTACCGATACTGGCCGACGTGCGATAGAAGTACACTGTGGCCTCATCCGGACGGGGTTCTGCACCTGCTCACGACAGACCCTTAGGGATGAGTGAGGTTGGAGCGCGATTGCCACGCTGTGGCTCTGAAGCATCTCGATGCTGGCTTGCCCAGAAAACATACAATCTGAAGACTTATAAGGCCCCTGCACGCTCTGGAAATCGGGAGTAGCCGCGTATCAAATCAGCTCCCTTTTCTGCAATCATCATCGTCGCGGCGTAGGTATTTGCAGAAGGCATCATCGGCATAACAGAGGCATCAATTACCCTCAGGTTCTGCATGCCATGCACTCTTAGTTCATGACTAACCACAGACATCTTGTCGGAAGCCGGCCCCATGCGTGCGGTGCCGACCAGGTGGTAACCCGTTGAGCCGTTCAGTCGACAGAAATCCAACATCTGCTCATCGGTTTGCACCTTCGTGCCGGGTATTGTCTCTTCCACCAGGTATTTGGATAGCAGCGGCGAATGCAGCAATGCTCGGATAATCTTCATCCCCCCCACCATTACATCCTGGTCCGTCGAGTGTTCGAGATAGTTAGGCTGTATGATCGGGTCGACAAAAACATCCTTGGACACTGCACGCACGTAGCCTCGGCTCATTGGCCGATGCTGCCACCAACCGCCCGTCACGCCAGGGTAGTTATCCAATACGTAGTGCCTACCCTCCTTGTAACTTCCAGGAGTGAAGACGCATTGGAGGTCAGGCAGCTGGATATCGTCCTTCGACTTGCAAAACAGAAATACCTGTGAAGGAACCAATGCCAGGATATTCGGCTGCTTCATTGCCCAGCGCATGATTTGCATCCCCAGGCGAGGGCCTCGCGCAAGTTCATTGAGGGTGACGACATCGGAACGTGCACGCATGACCATGCGCGCAGAGTAATGATCGATCAGATTTTCACCCACACCAGGCAGTTCATGTACCAATTCAACGCCCAGCTTGGCGATCAATTCGCTCGGCCCAAGCCCGGACACTTGAAGCAAACGGGCCGTATTAGCGGTACCGGCACTGATGATCACTTCACGCTTCGCCAGAACTACAGTTTCCTCTCCACCCTGTTTGCGCAGAAAGCTTACGCCGATGGCCCGCTTCCCCTCGAAAAGCACTCGATTGGCGCGTGCGTTAGTCAGGAGCTTTATGTTCCCTCCTTTCAAGGCGGGGCGAAGAAATCCTTCGGCAGCGCTGACACGATAACCGCGGTCAATCGTGCGCTGAAAATAGCCGACCCCTTCTTGATCTCCTGCGTTGTAATCCGGGTTTCGCCGATAGCCGTGCTGGACCGCAGCGTCGATAAAAGTTTCAGATACAGGGTGGAACCAGTCCATGTCCGTCACAGGGATGCCGCCCGTGCGCCCGCGCACCGTATCATCACCCGGCCCGACCCTGCGTTCTGTCTTGGCAAAGTAGGGAAGCACATCGTTGTAACTCCAGCCCGGATTGCCCAGAGCCGCCCAGTTATCGTAGTCGGCCGGCTGCCCACGAACATAGATCATGCCATTGATGGAACTGGAACCCCCAACAACTCGACCTTGTGTAGTTGAAATCGGTCGCCCGCCAGAGCCATGGGACGGTTGTGTTTTGAACTGCCAGGTAATTGCTTGCTGGGTCAGCGTTTTTACAAAACCGGCGGGAATATGCACGTAGGGCCGCAAATCCCCTGGCCCCGCCTCAAGAATGCACACAGACACTGACGGGTCTTCTGCCAATCGAGCAGCCAAAATCGAGCCAGCGGCCCCAGCTCCAACAATCACATAATCAAAAGTTTCAGCCTTTAGAGCGTGCGCATTCATTTTTTATACCTGTGGCAGGTTGAGCAAAAACATTAAAGACAATGAACGCTGGAGAGAAAATAAAACCCTACTAAGGATTCATATTTAAAAACCGAGCGGTCCCACAATCACAACTACCCAAGTAGTGCAATCCATCAAACTTTATGGATAAAAACAAACGCATTCTTGAACGGGGTCGATGCTAACAAGCCTGCCAACGCAACAAAAACGATTTTTTTTGAATCACAGGTGCAAAAAATTCACCGCCACTTTTTCATTGGGTCGAGTTGATTAAATTCCCATCAGCGTGCACTCACCGACTTATTAGAAGGCTGCTGCGACATCCAAGCATGTTAGCATCACGAAAGTTTCACTCCCCTCGCTCAAATGAATTCACTTCACTCGGAGGCTTCATGTCACTCGGATCATATGAGGTCTTTGTTGCCATCGTAGAGCGCGGCAGTCTGGCCGCCGCCGCGCAACAATTGAATTTGTCGCCTTCCGCAGTCAGCCATGCACTTGCCGCCTTCGAGCAATCACTTGGCTTTTCGCTGTTCATTCGCGGCCGGACGGGTGTTCGCCTGACGGCTGGCGGAGAGGAATTGCTGTTAACGGTGCGAGAAGTGCTTCAGGCCAACGAAAAACTGCGCCAGCATGTGGCACAACTGCAGGGCCTGGAGACAGGTACCGTGACTATCGGCACGATCAGCTCAGTCAGCGTGATGTGGATGCCAAGTATCATTCGATCATTCAAGGAGCGATTTCCGCGAATCAAGATAGTCATCGAACAAGGGGGCTATGACGACGTTACCGATGGCATTTTGAAAAACAGGGTAGACCTGGGTTTCGTAACTTCACCAGGTGCGCCAGGTCTTGAGTTGATGCCGCTCTATGTAGACCCCTTGTTGTGCATCACGCCCCAAGCGTTCGAACCGCTGAATAAGGCTTACATGACAGTCGCGGAGCTTTCGAAAACCAATGTAGTGATGCAGCGCGAAGACTGTGGCAAGGACCTGCACCAGTTGCTGAACACTCACAAGGTGGTGGTGCGAGCCTGCGCCAAGGCGGTCGATGACGCGGCAATTATTGCTATGGTTGAAAGCGGTCTGGGCGTTAGCGTCATCCCGCGCCTGGCGCTGCAGCACTACCAGACAACCGCCCAAGTGTTTCCTTTCGCTCCGGCGGAAAGCCGCGCGATTGCCCTGGCATCACTCGGTTATGAGGCTCTCTCGCCAGCAGCCCGGGAAATGCACGACCAGATTGTGCGGTACGTCACCCATTGGGCAACGCATCAATAGGAGATGCTGCTCAATTCCCGCTGATGAAGTCTGCGGCCCCGATCCGCGACTTAGATGCCCGTCTGGCCAAACAGTTGTTCGATTTGCTCCAGCAACCCATCGGCAAATCGTTTAGCCGGCATTTCGGCCATGGATATTTGCGTTGAGGTTCCCTGAAGGCCAGCAATCTGCCAGATATGATCCATCAACAGACTGCGCAAATGCTCGTGATCACGCACCTTCAGACGCACTAGCAAATCCAGATCCCCCGTAATCAAAGTGACCTCTTGCACTTCGGGCATTCCCCATAAACGGCACATGATGTCCGCCAGATCGTGGCCGGCAACAGCGGTGATCGACAAGTAGACCGTTTGCGTATAGCCCACCAAGCCCCAGTTGATTTGTACCGAGTAACCGGTAATGACACCCGCGCGCTCCAGCCGGCTCATTCGCTCGCTCACGGTCGGTGCGGAGATTCCGAGCGCCACCGCCAACTGACGCTGAGACATGCGGGCGTCGGCGACCAGGCTACGCAAAAGTGCCACATCAAGTTCATCCAACTTGTAGGCTACACCAACGGGTGCCGCCACCTCTCTTATTCTCGCCAATGATGCTTGTTGCTCGATCACTGCCCGCCCCCGATCGCTGAACTCATCAAAAATAATGGTGGAGATTAGCATTTGCGGCCAGACGTTGAGCCCATCAAAACAAAACTATTTATGCGTATATTTTTTCATCTGAAAGATCAAAACTTTCACGGATTGTCAATCGAATAGCCGTGTGTAGAATAATGTTCAAGTATGAAATATTGGTCGGTATTACGGAGACTGCTATGCCCGCTCGTAACTTGGATGCTCATCTCTTCATAAATGGTCAGTGGCAAGAAGGTCACTCGGGTACGCGCGATAACGTGGATCCTGGCACCGGAGAGACCATCGGCATAGTCAGTCTGGCTGACGCCTCGCAGGTAAAAGCTGCGATTGATGCCGCCGCCGCCGCCTTCCCGATGTGGAGTCGGTCTGCGGCACCGACCCGCAGCGCCATTCTCAAGAAGACCTCTGCCTTGTTGGCCGAACGCGTCGACGAACTGGCATCCGTACTGGTTCTGGAAGGCGGCAAGACTAAAGCCGATGCATATGGCGAAGCCCAGCGTACGATTGAAACCTTTGCCTGGAATGGCGAAGAGGCCACGCGAATTTTCGGTAAGGTTCACACCGGCCTGGTTGAAGGGAGCACGCGCTTTTCAGTGCCCACCCCACTTGGCGTAGCCGCCGCGATCACCGCGTGGAATTTCCCTGCAGTACTGGTCGCACGTAAGTTGGGGGCCGCACTTGCAGCGGGTTGCACAATCGTGCTGAAGGCGTCCGAGTTTACGCCGTGCAGTGCCAGAGTTATCGTTCAGGCCTTGATGGAAGCGGGCTTGCCAGCGGGTGTCGTCAATCTGGTGTACGGCAACCCGGCCGCTATCAGCGAGCAGTTGCTCGGCTCGCACACGGTAAAGGTTATCTCCTTTACCGGCTCCACTCAGGTGGGCAAAACCCTCGCCAGCCTGGCGGCCAAAAACCTCACGCGTTGCGTGTTCGAACTCGGAGGACACGCTCCAGTCATAGTCTGGAGCGATGCCGATATCGAGAACGTAGTACGGGTTACCGCGCCCGCCAAATTCGGCTCTGCCGGCCAATCATGCGTGGCACCTACACGCTATCTGGTCCACCACGCGGTGCATGATCAACTCGTACGTGCGCTCGTCGAAAAGGCCGAGTCTTACCAGTTGGGCCACGGCACGATAGAAGGAAGCACACTGGGACCCGTCGCGCACGCAGGGCGTATCAAAGAGTTCATGCATTTGATTGATGATGCCGTGACCAAGGGCGCAACCCTGGAAACCGGCGGCTATCAGCTGGACTGCCCGGGCTTCTTCTTCAAACCTACAATTTTGAGCAATGTACCGTTGAATGCCGAGGTGCTGTTTGAAGAACCGTTCGGGCCTATTGCGACCATCCAGAAAATCAGCTCGGTAGACGAGGCGCTGGAACATGCCAATGCCGGGCCCTACGCGTTTGCCGCTTACCTGTTCACGGACTCAATGCGGGTGCGTAATCAAGTGGTGAGCGGTCTGAACGCATCGAACATCGGCGTCAACCAGACCGCACCGTCACTGCCCGATGTCGCGCTCGGCGGCCTGGGCAATAGCGGTTATGGCTATGAAGGCGGCACAGAAGGCGTACTGGCCTACACCCAACTGAGGCTGATCAGCCAATCCGCAATTTGAGTGGCGCAATGCACCACCTGCGGCATGACGCTCCAGCCGAACAGGCAGGCGTTCACCAATTACCGAATAAATAAACCCAGGGATGCGGGAACGGCCTGTTGCCACACACAGGCCGCGGGTCAGTATCGCCCGCAAAAGCACCCTGTTTTCAGCGCAGAGCCGCCGTAGCGGTCCTATTCAGAGGTTGATATGACAACGCCAATCACCATCGCAAAAGTAATTGCTTCCCCAGGTATCGGTGGTTTTTTCTTCGACGACCAGACCGCCATCAAAGCCGGGGCGATCCGCGACGGCGCCACTTATAAGGGAACCGCGGTAACACCGGGCTTCAAATCCGTACGGGAGCCTTCGGAGTCCGTTTCAGTGTTATTGGTGCTGAGCGATGGCTACATTGCACAGGGCGATTGCGCAAGCGTTCAATACACCGGCGTAGGCGGACGTGAACCGCGCTTCCACGCTCGCGAGCTGGCCACGCAAATCGAGCAGGAGCTGGGGCCGCGCCTGGTGGGCATGCAGGTGAATGTCTTTCGTAAAGCAGCCCTCGAAGCAGAAGCATTGATTGATGAGCTGTTTGAGTCCAAGCGGGCCACGGCATATGGCGTGTCTCAAGCACTCCTCAATGCCGCAGCCCACGCAGCCGGCCACCACTTGATGGCTCAAGTCATCAAGGATGAATGGAACATCGCAGCTCCTTTGGCCGCAGTTCCGATCTACGGGCAATCGGGCGATGACCGCTATACCAACGTCGACAAAATGATCATGAAAAGTGTTGAGGTGCTGCCGCACGGGCTGATCAACACTCCTGAACTTGTGGGCGTTGATGGCATCGCCATTGAAGAATACATCGGCTGGCTTCGCGCGCGAATCAGTCAATTGCGCGTCTGCGACACCTACCAGCCGATCATCCACCTGGACGTGTATGGCTTGATTGGTGCCGAAGCGAAAGGCTCGCTTGAACACACCGCAAACATCATTCAGCGCTTGGAGCGTGCGGCCGGGCCCCATGAACTTCGCCTAGAACATCCGATCGATGCCGGCAGCCGCGATGCCCAGATTGAAACAATGGCCGCCTTGCGCCAGATTCTGAAAACCCGCGGCAGCCGAGTCTCAGTCATCGCTGACGAGTGGGCCAACACAGTCGAAGATGTGCATCTTTTCGCAGTCGCCGGCGCAACAGACATGGTGCAAATCAAAACCCCCGACCTGGGTTCCATTCATAACGCCATTGACGCCATCATCGATTGCCAGAAATACGGTATCGGCCCGGTACTGGGTGGCACATGTGCCGAGACAGATCAGTCCGCCCGTGTCACCGCCCATATCGGCATCGCAACCGCTGTAAGCCAAATGCTGGCCAAGCCCGGCATGGGCTTTGATGAGGGCTACAACATAGTCTTCAACGAAATGAACCGAGCCCTGCGAATCGCCGAGGCCCGCTCCAACTCATGACGCCGCGGGGGAATGCATATTCCCCCCCACCGAAAAACCTGAAATTGTTGTTCCTATAATAAAAAGCCCTAACCCTGAATAGAAATCTGCCTTTAATTAAACATTAAAAATAAAATGCGGAGTACTGTTATGAAAGGCTTAAAAGTAAGCACTGCGTCTTTGTTTCTAACCGTACTTTTCGCGGCAGGCGCGAGCTACGCGGACGACATGTCTTTATGGAAAACCTACGAGCAATCCTTCAAAGAAGCGAAATACATCGACCTGACCCATGCATTCGAGCCTGACATTGCCGTGTGGCCGGGTTTCGGTGGTGCAACGTTCAAAGCTGCGACCGCTGGCGCGACGATTCCCGACTTTGTGAATAAAGGTGATGAGTTCACCTACGAGAAACATGGTTTCGTCGCGACGGCCTACGACTTGCCTACAGACCAGTACGGCACTCAGTTAGACCCACCCGCGCACTGGAACCCCCTTGGAGCAACGATTAGCGACTTGCCCGCGACGTTCAGCGTACGTCCACTTGTAGTGATCAACATCGCCCCTCAGGCTGCCAAAGACCCGGGCTATCACCTGCAGGTCAAAGACATCCTGGCATGGGAAGCCAAACATGGCCGAATCCCGGCAGGCTCGGTCGTGATGGTTCGCTCGGACTGGTACAAACACTGGGCTGAACATGAACGATTCCGAACCGCCCCATTCCCTGGCGTGAGTCTTGACGCACTCAAGTTCCTGCATCTGGACCGGAAAATTCTGTTCCATGGCCATGAGGCACTGGATACCGATACCACACCAACGGCCGAAGGCGAGGCATGGTTGATGCACAACAACTTCGCTCAAGCAGAAGGTGTAGCCAACCTGGATAAAGTCCCTGAAGCAGGCGCCCTGATTTCTATCGGCTTTGCCAAACCGCTGGGCGGGACCGGCGGGTATGCACGCTATATCGCCATTGCCCCCTCGACCTGGAAGCAAGGAGAGACGCTGCGCGCATCACCGGGCGCTCCGTTGCCGACCCAGAAATTCCCGCTCAAACGCGACAGCCTTGGAGTCATGCGTCCGACGCCTTGACCGGCGCGGATATCGAATGAGCGATCCGCTGACCGCTCATTCGCAGTGCCCCTGCAACAACCGGAGAGCGATAGCGATGACACAAGCATTTCGTTGGCCAAGCTACTCAGACTTCTATAAATCGTCCACCTACTCCAGGTTTCCGCAGGAACATCGCAGCGCGCCGGGTAACCTTCAGTTCGAAATGATTCGTGTTGAACAAGACACCCATGACTTTATGGACCCTTCAGTACCTGAAGTCGTTATCGCAATGCCACTCTCCGTCGCCGAGAACTGCACTTACTCTTGGAATATGGGCGAAGGCTGGCGCAATGAGCTCGCGGTACCCGGAAGAGTGATGGTTATTCCATCGTGTAAGGAGAGCCATTGGAAAGTCAGCGGTGAGCGAGAAGTGTTGCTAATTACTGTGCCTACGGCAACGTTGAGCAAAGTGCTCTACTCCATTACCAGTCGTAAAATAACGGAGGTTTTTTCCAGGCTTGGCGAAAAAACCTGGGAAGGCACTTTCTTCGCGTCAGCCATTACTACCCTTTGGGGCTTAACAAACAGTGACGGTCCAGCGCATAGAATCTTGGCCGATGCCACACTCACCAGCATTATAAGCGGGTTGTTCATCATTGGAGGTGATACTCAAGCGGATGACAAATCCATCGCCCTCCCCGTATGGCGACAAAAGAAAGTCGAGGCTTACGTAGACGAAAATCTCCATGAAGAGATTAACGTGTTCGGTATGGCAGAGGCATGTGGTCTGAGCGGTCGCCACTTTTCCAGAGCGTTCAGTGAGGAGCTGGGGCTGACGCCCCACCGTTGGCTGACACTCAAAAGAATCAGTCGGGCCAAAGAGCTCTTGCTGAAAAACGAAATGGATATCGCGCAAATCGCAGATATGTGTGGCTTTTCCAACCAGAGTCACTTCAGTCGGGTGTTTAAAGACATCGTCGGGAAACCACCAGGACGCTGGCGGGCAACTGAATAGTCATAACACTCAACAAGCATGCGAGCGTCGGCCACGTGCTGCAAATAACACTATTCAGCCATTTATTATCCGATACAGACGCGCGATACAAAATACCGCGCACGTCCTGTGGACGCTCTCGCGAACACGTCGGTAAGCTGCAATAGCACCCTTATAAAACCCATATCAGAAAAACCAAGTAGTCATTTGATTCACTGCCAACAGAATAACAATAACTGATTGCTCGTCTGCGTAATTTGCTTTGAGCAGTCAAAAAACAGGCGCATTGGAGGTGTTATGAAGTTCAGTAAAAGACCCGTTAAATGGCCAGCACTGGCGAAACTCAGCGTGTTCCTGCTAGCCGCAACTATTGCACCACTGAGCCTGGCAGATGATGTCATCAAAATTGCTGTCGTCGGCCCCGCAACTGGCGCTGTCGCCCAGTTCGGCGATATGGTGTTTATGGGAACAAAAATGGCCGCGGAGCAAATTAATGCCGCTGGCGGCGTCAACGGTAAAAAACTGCAGTTGGTGACCTATGATGACGCGTGCGATCCGAAGCAAGCGGTGGCGGTCGCTAACAAAGTGGTCAACGATGGCATTAAATTTGTTGTGGGCCACGTATGCTCCAGCTCCACACTTCCAGCTTCGGACATCTACGAAGATGAAAGAATTCTTATGGTAACGCCCTCAGCCACGCACGAAGGCATTACCAACCGTGGCTATAAGATGATGTTCCGCACCATCGGCCTTGATGGCCTTCAGGCACCCGCCGCCGCCGACTACATTGCCGATAAACTCAAACCACATGTCGTCGCGATCATTCACGACAAGCAGCAGTTTGGAGAAGGCATAGCCACCGCAGTGAAGAAGCGTCTGGACGCCAAGGGCGTGAATGTCGTGATATTTGACGGCATTAACGCTGGTGAAAAAGATTTCTCATCACTGATCACCAAACTCAAGAGAGCGAACGTCGATCTGCTCTATTACGGTGGGTATCACCCTGAAATGGGCATGATTCTTCGTCAGTCCGCAGAAAAGGGCTTCAAGCCCACATTCGTCAGTACCGACGGTGCGGGCAATAGCGAAATTAGTGCCATTGCCGGAGCCGCCAGTGAAGGATTACTGTTCACTCAACCAAAGGCATTTGACCAAGATCCAAAAAATACGGCGTTGGTCAAAGCGTTCAAACTACAAAACCAAGACCCCAGCGGCAACTTTGTAATGCCCGCCTACACCGCAGTTGAAGTGATTGCCGAAGGCATCAAGGCAGCCGGTAGCGAAGACACCGAAAAAGTTGCAGAAACCCTCAAGAAAAAAACGTTTGATACGCCTATCGGCCTAATCTCTTTCGATCAGAAAGGTGACTTGAAAGACTTCAGTTACGTGGTCTACACGTGGCACAAGGACGGCACCAAAACGTTAGCAAACTGATAGCGCCAAGGAATGCTCGCACTTGTTGCGGGCATTCTTTTTTCAAGCCTGATACTTCACACGTTACTCATGGCTTAATCATACAAAAGAAGAGTTTTCTAATGTCGCTTTATTCTGCCCCCCTGCGCGACATGCGCTTCGTGCTCCATGAAGTCTTCCAAGCCCCACTTCTCTGGGCTCGCTTACCGGCGCTGTCGGAGTTTGTTGATGCCGATACGGCAGACGCCGTTCTCGAAGAAGCGGCAAAGGTGACAAGCGGTTTGATCGCCCCACTCAATCGAAGTGGAGACGAAGAAGGCGCACAGTGGCAACAAGGCCAGGTCAGCACACCCGCAGGTTTCAGAGCAGCCTACGCCACTTACATTGAAGGGGGCTGGGTCGGGCTCAGTGGTAATCCCGCCTTCGGCGGTATGGGCATGCCCAAAATGTTGGCTGTACAGTTCGAAGAGATGCTCTACGGTGCCAACTCCAGTTTTGCGCTGTACTCCACCCTCAGTTCCGGCGCCTGCCTGGCATTGGATGCCCACGCTGACGAAGCGCTGAAAAAGCTGTATTTACCACCAATGTACGAAGGCCGCTGGGCAGGTTCCATGTGCCTGACTGAAGCGCATGCGGGCACAGATCTTGGGATCATTCGTACCCGTGCCGAACCTCAATGCGATGCAAGTTATGCCATCACGGGCAGCAAAATATTCATCACCGGTGGCGATCAGGACCTGACCGAAAATATCATTCACCTGGTGTTGGCCAAGCTACCGGACGCCCCCGCCGGGCCCAAGGGTATCTCGCTGTTCGTGGTCCCCAAAATATTGGTGAATACGGATGGCTCCTTGGGGGCAGCCAATGCGGTGAGTTGCGGTTCGATCGAACACAAGATGGGCATCAAGGCATCTGCCACCTGCGTGATGAATTTCGATGGAGCCCGTGGCTGGCTGGTCGGGGAAGCCAACAAAGGACTGGCGGCAATGTTCACCATGATGAACTACGAACGACTCTCCATCGGCATCCAAGGCATAGGCTGCGCCGAAGCTTCTTATCAGAGCGCACGGGCCTATGCCTGCGAACGCTTGCAGGGTCGGTCAACCACCACCGTGGTCGGCTCCGAAAAGGTGGCCGACCCCATCATCGTTCATCCGGATGTCAGGCGGATGCTACTCAGCATGAAGGGCATGACCGAGGGAGGACGGGCATTTGCCTGTTACGTCGGTCAGCAACTGGACCTGGCAAAGTTTTCTGACCTGGCCGATGAGCGCCATGACGCCGAGGCGATGGTGGCCTTGCTCACACCTGTGGCTAAGGCATTTTTCACCGATACCGGCCTGGACAGCTGCGTTCACGGGCAACAAGTATTCGGTGGTCACGGCTACATTCGTGAATGGGGCCAGGAGCAGTTGGTCCGTGATGTGCGTATTGCTCAGATTTATGAAGGCACCAACGGGATCCAGGCGCTTGATCTGCTGGGGCGTAAAGTGATCGCGAACGCGGGTGCGAACCTTTATCGCTTCTGCGAGGAAATACGCGCGTTTGCGGATACTCGAAAAAGTCCCCACAGTAATGAGTTGGTGTGTGCCGTGGAACGCCTGGAGTCGGTCACCTCCTGGGTGCTCAAGGCGGCCAAGTCCGACTCCCGTCAGACAGGCGCCGCTTCGGTCGAATACTTGCACTTGCTGGGTTACGTCGCTTACGCATACATGTGGGAACGCATGGCCATCGTGGCCGCGCAAAAACTCAGCGACGACCCGGTGTTCTACGGAGCGAAACTGGCAACTGGCGCGTTCTATTTTCAACGCCTGCTGCCTCGTACCCTAAGCCTGGAAGCGAGCATACGTAACGGCTCGACGTCACTTTATCTCTTGGACCCAGAGCAATTCTGATCCCTAACCTGCCCGCTCCCGTCACCCACGCTGAGGCGTTCATTATCGGCGCCTCAACGTCCTACCCTTCACCAACTAGTTGACAGTGGCACATTAGGCACGGCCCTGGCATTCACTAATCATTCGGTTACCTTTGCCCACAAGAACATGTAGCCTGTCCAGATGACGGCAAAGCCTGATGCAATGACCCAAAAGTTGCCGATTGGGAGACGTTGATATTGATACACCAGGAGTATAAGTAAGTGGGAGTCAAGGCCAAAGGCACAAGTAAAATCAAACGCTATGTAGAAGTCGCCAATTCGCTGATTGCTGAAATAGTGAATGGCCGATATACCCTGGGCACGCTACTCCCTACCGAGCATGAACTGGCAACCCATTTCGCCGTCAGCCGACAGACCGTTCGTGCTGCGTTGACGATAATGAAGGATCGGGGGTACATCACGCGCAAGAAGGCGGTCGGTAGCCTTGTCGAGAGCATCAATCCGAGCGTGGCCTACTCACAGTCCGTCAGCACAATCGAAGACTTGATCCAGGTAGCGATGTCGGAAGTGCGTAGCATCGAAAGTACCAATTCGATAGCACTCGACAGAGTATTGGCCCGGCAACTGGAAGCCCCTGTCGGTTCAGAATGGATTCATATGTCAGGCCCAAGAATTGACGCCAAGAGCACGCAGGCCGGATGCTGGGCCAATATCTTTATCAATACTGCATACGGAGGCGCGCTGGAAACTATCCGGCAGCAACCACAAATGATGATCAGCGACATCCTCGAAAAGCACTACGCAATTACGATATCTGAAGTACGCCAGACCGTATTTGCAGTGCTCATTGAGGGCGACATGGCCCAGCGCTTAAACGTTGAAGACCGTTCCGCGGGGTTGCGGATTCTGCGGCACTATAAAGACGATCAAGGTCAGCTCGTTGAATTGACTGAAACGGTCTACCCAGCCAAACGCATCAGCGTATCGACTCATCTCAAGCGAGTGACCAACGCGGCCAAATAAAAAATGCCATGCCACCATCGGTGCCATGGCATTTAGCTTAGCAAGCCCTTAGTAAAAGCGTTTGAGGGCTTTCTCGGGAATATTCATACCTGTGGCCTTGGCCTGCTCCAGAATGCTCCAGAAGTAGCGATAAGTCGCTCTGTCGTGCAACTCGCCCTGGTACTGGATCGGGCCCCAATCCTTGTCCTGGGCCGCACACAGAATTTCAGTGGCGTCTTCAATCTCTTCGAAGGCCGGCTGCATGGCGCTGACAATGGCGCTGATCTGCGCGGGGTGGATACTCCACATGCGCAGGAAGCCGAACTCACGCTTCGCCCTTGAAGCATCACCGCCGATAATATCAGCGTCTTTCAGACTCAAACACACGTTGTGCGAAGGCACCACGCCATTGGCAATGGCGGCGGCGACCATTTCGGTTTTAGCGCGAACAATCAGCGGATGCTGAAATTGATTGGGGCTGCGCATCGCCGACGCTGGAATAGCGCCCTGGTGAGCACTCACAAAGTCCATCTGGCCGAAGTCCAGCACTTCAACATCCGGCAGGCCTGCGATTTCAAATACTTCTCTCAACGCGCCATGAGTTTCAACCAGGACGTGGATTGGAATTTTACGCTCGACGCCCGTACGCGCCGCAACGGCCTGAATGTAATTCGACATTTCGACTACCTGCGCGGCCGTAATTGCCTTAGGCAGCGTGACGTACGCAATACGCTCCGCCGTTTGACCGACGATAACATCGACATCGCGCTTCCAGAACGGGTGGGTATAGTCATGGATACGCACACCCAACTTGCCATGAAGATTCTTTTCAGAGTTCACAAGCCTGGCCACCATTTGCGCGTGATCCTCCTCATCACCCGCGGCCGCCCCATCTTCGCAGTCACAGGTAATATCGAAGACAGGACCTAGCTGCGCTTGCAATTCCATCGCCTTGCCAATCAGCTTTTCACTGCCGGCGAAGTGTTCGCACACGGATAATACCGGGAACGTTTTTTCGCCATCGAACAACGCTTCGCGAGGATGTACCTGATTACTCATGACGTCACACCTTATTATTGGGTTTTTTCGGGATTGCGATCACATAGTCGAGATCCAGTACGACCTCGGGAGGGTATTCAATTTTGCCTTGATGTTTTTCCGTAAAGATTATCTTGCTCGCAGCGCCTATATTTTTGGCGGCGATCAGACGCAGGCGCAACGCGCCCATATGCGGATGACCAAGTTCTATCTGTTCCTTTATTTGCGTGGCACATACCAGAGTATCGCCGGAGAACGTGGGCGACACATGATTCCCTCCATTCATCGCCAGTACGCAGATAGCATTTTCCAATCCGTCATACGAAAGTGCCTTACAGAGGGATATCACATGCCCGCCATATACCAGCCTTTGCCGCATGCCGCTCGCGGCCATTGTATAAGCGTCAAAGTGTGCCTTGGCAGTGTTCTGGTACAAGCGCGTCGCCTGACTATGATCACTGTCATTGATGGTCATTGCACTCATGTGATCGATACGCTCACCCGCGCTGTAGTCTTCCCAAAAAAAACGTGAGCGAGTCGCTTCAAACATGACCTCGGCGGCAGCGTTCACCTGCAATGCTGGGAAATGTTGTACCGCGACTTCCTGAGGCAGCGGGGGGACAACGTTGATACCTGAAACTTCATCTTTATTTCTTTTATGAATCATCACCCAACGCACCCAAGTCAACACCTCTTCGTTTCGCTGATTAGTGGCGACTGACCGGGTGTAAACAATCCCGGCTTTTCCATTCGACGTTTCCCGCAGACCGATCACATCGCTGCTAACGCGAAGTGTGTCTTGCGCATAGACAGGTCTGACAAACCGCACATCTGCATAGCCGAGGTTAGCGATCGCATTCAAGGAAATATCAGGAACTGTCTTTCCGAACGCGATATTGAAGACAAGGAAATCCTCCATGGGCCGTTTTTCGAAACCCAAGGCTGCACTCACCGTTTCGGCACTGCCAATGGCATCGCGGCTACCGGTTAATCCGATGTAGAGGCTGCGATCTCCTTCTGTGAGCGTACGAGGTGTCGGGTGCTGGATATGCATCCCCACAGAAAAGTCTTCAAAAAAATTGCCCTGCCGCACCTTACTCATCACACCCTCACCGATATCTCAGCCAAACACAATATGTACGTACATAGTATCCGCGGGTAAAAATCAACGTCAAGCGTTTAAAATCGCACAAAACCCCTTTTTTAATAATACTCAGATCTAATAAATATGTTTTATTTTTGAAATTTGGATAGTAATGTACGTACATTGAGATCAGAGATAGAAGCCACTTCCCCGCCTGAAAAGCGCCCTAATAATGAGAAATGACCATGCTTGCCAAATCCCTGGATGACGTTGTTGTTATTGACCTGACCCAAATGCTTGCAGGCCCTTTCGGCACTCAGATCCTTGCGGACCACGGAGCCAAAGTAATCAAGGTCGAAGCATTCGAAGGCGACGGCACGCGCAAGCTGGGCCCTTACATGGCAGACGATAAGGTTCGCGAATACGGCGGCTATTTTCAGAGCGTCAATCGCAACAAGCACTCGATTGCGATCAACCTTAAAACAGAAGAAGGCAAAACGATTTTTCGTGATTTGGTCAAAACTGCAGACATTGTGGTGGAGAATTTTCGATCGGGCGTCCTCGACCGACTGGGCCTCTCATACGAGTCACTGCGCGAGCTCAATCCCCGGTTGGTCTACGGCGCTGTACGCGGCTTCGGTGATCCACGTAGCGGCAACAGTCCTTATAGTGACTGGCCTTCATATGACGTGGTGTCCCAGGCAATGGGCGGCATCATGGGAATTACCGGACCCGATGAAAACACACCGACCAAGATCGGCCCTGGTGTGGGCGACACGATTCCCGCCCTGATGCTGACAATCGGTTTGTTGAACGCGCTTCATTATGCCCGCCGCACGGGCGAGGGACAGTTTGTCGATGTGGCGATGACCGATGCCGTATTGTCGGTATGTGAGCGCATCATTTATCAGAAATCATACGAAAATCGCAGCCCTGCGCCAGAAGGCAACCGTCACCCTTTGCTGTGTCCTTTCGGGTTGTTCAGAGCAAAAGATGGTTGGGTATCCATCGCCTGCGCCCACGATGAGTTCTGGGTGAAGCTTGCAACGGCCATTGATCGTCGTGAGTTGGCCACTGACTCGAATTTCGCGACTAATGCCGCTCGCCTGGTAAACGTAGACAAGGTCATTGATGCGATTGAAATTTTCACTCGCGCTCGTACCAAAGAGCAAATCAAGGCGTGCCTGGGCGGCCTGGTTCCCTTTGGGCCCGTCTATACCGCCGATGAGATTTATGCAGACCCTCACTACGCTATTCGCGAGATGATCGTGGAAGTTGAGCAGCCCAACTCCAGTATTCCCGCGCGCGTTGCGGGAATCCCCATCAAGATGAGCTTGACCCCGGGCGAAGTCCTGCGCCGGGCGCCTCGCCTTGGTGAGCACACCCGAGAAACCCTTTGCACACTTGGACTCGATGAAAACACTATAAACGGGCTGTATCGCGACGGTATTGTTCGGTAACCGCAACACAAGACAACGGTAAAAAAGCTGACCTCATCATACATGAAGTCAGCATGAGGTTTTAACTCTGATTATGCGTAGGCCGGCAACTTCGACAATGCCAAAATACCTTTCATGCAAACAGATTTAAGCCATCGACAGACTGCTTTTCTTTTCATCATTGATCTCGCATTTTTTTATAATTAATCGCATCGGCCTATTGCCTGGCGACCCGTAGAGAGCTCATGAACTCAAACTAGATGATGGCGCTCTGCGCCCAGACAGTGAACACTGTCTCCATGGAATTTCATAGTTGTCCACTGGTATAAAACTGCCATTTTTTGTATAGCGAGGACATTCGGCGCACTGATGCGTTTTTAATACTGGACCGGACTCGCCACCCACCCTAATCTGATGCGACACTCAATTAAAAAATTCGTAATTCATTGCTTTTTTGCATTTTCTCTCGGCACGCCACAACTGCCCACAACAATCATAGACCGCGCCTGACATGCCGCTCGGCAATGCGCATCGTCTGAATATAAACAGTAGTTGGAGTCAAACATGAAGTTCCCTATCCGTGCGCTCGCAATCCTCCCCTCGCTTAATCTATCCAGTGCTGCGAGACCGCGTTACTTAAGTGTCTCTGACAAGGCATCCACAAAAAATAAAACTCATCAAACGTGGCAAAACCCACGTGACGTTCAATGAGGTTTCCATGGCTTTTTTCTTTTCTGACAGCCTGGGGATGAGGAACTTGTAATGTCTGACATCTATCATTTTTTCCAACAGCTGGTTAATGGCCTGACCATTGGCAGCACCTATGCCTTGATAGCCATTGGCTACACAATGGTTTACGGCATCATTGGAATGATTAACTTCGCCCATGGCGAGGTGTACATGATTGGTTCCTACGTGGCCTTCATCGCCCTTGCCGGGCTGGCCATGCTGGGGATCCATTCCCTGCCGCTGTTGATGACCGCTGCGTTCCTTGCGTCGATCATCGTAACGAGTGCCTACGGCTACAGTATCGAGCGCGTTGCCTACCGTCCCTTGCGTGGCAGCAACCGATTGATCCCGCTGATTTCCGCTATCGGCATGTCGATTTTTCTGCAGAACACCGTATTGCTGTCCCAGGACTCCAAGGATAAGTCCATTCCCAACCTGATCCCGGGGAGCTTCTCCTTCGGCCCAGGTGGCGCACAAGAAGTGCTGATTTCGTACATGCAGGTCCTGGTCTTCGTCGTCACGCTGGTGGCGATGCTGGGCCTGACCCTGTTCATCTCCCGCTCCCGTCTGGGGCGCGCCTGCCGGGCCTGCGCCGAAGACATCAAGATGGCCAACCTGTTGGGCATCAACACCAACAACATCATCGCCATGACCTTCGTGATCGGCGCCGCACTCGCAGCGGTCGCTGCCGTGTTGCTGAGCATGCAGTACGGCGTGATCAACCCCAACGCCGGTTTCCTGGTAGGCCTCAAGGCCTTCACCGCGGCGGTACTGGGCGGCATCGGCAGCATTCCGGGCGCCATGCTCGGCGGGCTGGTGCTGGGTGTGGCCGAGGCGTTTGGTGCCGATATCTTCGGCGACCAGTACAAGGACGTCGTGGCGTTCGGCCTGTTGGTTCTGGTGCTGTTGTTCCGTCCGACCGGCATCCTGGGCCGTCCGGAGGTTGAGAAAGTATGAGCAGATATCTTAAATCGGCGTTTTTCAGCGCCTTGCTGGTGTGGGCCGTGGCCTTCCCGGTACTCGGCCTCAAGCTGAGCATTGTCGGCATCAACCTGGAAGTGCATGGCACCGGTCCCGTGACCCTGACCATCATTGCCCTGTGCTCGGTGCTGATGTTCCTGCGCGTGCTGTTCACCCAGCAGGTCGGTGCCTTGTTCAAGGGCAACCGTGGCCCGCTGGTATCGCCCAAGGTCAGCCAATTCCTGACCCTGCCGCGCACCCAGCGCTACATCATCATCGGCCTGATCGTGGCCGCGTTGATCTGGCCGTTCTTCGGCTCGCGCGGTGCAGTCGACATCGCCACCCTGATCCTGATCTACGTGTTGCTGGGCCTGGGCCTGAACATCGTGGTGGGCCTCGCCGGCCTGCTTGACCTGGGTTATGTGGGTTTCTACGCCGTGGGTGCCTACACCTACGCGCTGCTCTCGCACTACCTGGGCTGGAGCTTCTGGATCTGCCTGCCATTGGCCGGCATGGCAGCCGCCACGTTCGGGTTCCTGCTGGGCTTCCCGGTCCTGCGTCTGCGCGGTGATTATCTGGCGATCGTGACGCTGGGCTTCGGCGAGATCATTCGCCTGTTCCTGCGTAACCTCACCGACATCACCGGCGGCCCCAACGGCATCAGCAGCATTCCCAAGCCGACGTTCTTCGGGCTGTCGTTCGACCGCACCGCCGCCGAAGGCATGCAGACTTTCCACGAATACTTCGGGATCGCCTACAACCCGGTGAGCAAAGTGGTGTTCCTGTACCTGGTGGCGTTGCTGCTGGCACTGGCCGCCTTGTTCGTGATCAACCGCCTGCTGCGCATGCCGATCGGCCGTGCGTGGGAAGCGCTGCGCGAAGATGAAATCGCCTGTCGTGCCCTGGGCCTGAACCCGACCATCATCAAGCTCTCCGCGTTCACCCTGGGCGCCGCGTTCGCCGGTTTTGCCGGCAGCTTCTTCGCCGCGCGCCAAGGCCTGGTGACCCCGGAGTCGTTCACCTTTATCGAGTCGGCGATCATTCTCGCCATCGTGGTACTGGGTGGCATGGGCTCGCAACTGGGCGTGATCCTGGCCGCGATCGTGATGATCCTGCTGCCGGAAATGATGCGTGAGTTCAGCGAATACCGCATGTTGATGTTCGGCGCCATGATGGTGCTGATGATGATCTGGCGCCCTCAAGGCCTGCTGCCCATGCAACGTCCACACATGGAGCTGCGCAAATGAGCCGCGAGATCCTGAAAGTCGAAAACTTGAGCATGCGCTTCGGCGGCTTGCTGGCGGTCAATGGCGTGGCCCTGACCGTGAAAGAGAAACAGGTTGTGGCGCTGATCGGCCCGAACGGCGCCGGCAAGACCACGGTGTTCAACTGCCTCACCGGCTTCTACAAGCCGGCCGGCGGCAGCATCCTGCTGGACGGCCAGCCGATCCAGGGCCTGGCCGGCCACGAAATCGCCCGCAAGGGCGTGGTGCGCACCTTCCAGAACGTGCGGTTGTTCAAGGACATGACGGCGGTCGAAAACCTGCTGATCGCCCAGCACCGTCACTTGAACACCAACTTCTTCGCCGGCCTGTTCAAGACCCCCGCGTTCCGCAAAAGCGAGCGCGAGGCCATGGAATATGCGGAGTACTGGCTGGACAAGGTCAACCTGACCGAGTTCGCCAACCGCCCCGCCGGCACCCTGGCCTATGGGCAGCAACGTCGCCTGGAAATCGCCCGCTGCATGATGACCCGCCCGCGGATCCTCATGCTCGACGAACCGGCCGCCGGCCTGAACCCCAAGGAAACCGAAGACCTCAAGGCACTGATCACGGTGCTGCGTGAGGAAAACAACGCCACGGTGCTGTTGATCGAACACGACATGAAACTGGTCATGAGCATTTCCGACCATATCGTGGTGATCAACCAGGGCACGCCGTTGGCCGACGGGACGCCGGAGCAGATCCGCGACAATCCTGAAGTGATCAAAGCCTATTTGGGGGAAGCGTAAAATGCTGCAATTCGAAAACGTTTCCACTTTCTACGGCAAGATCCAGGCCTTGCACGGCGTCAACGTGGAAGTGCGCCAAGGTGAAATCGTCACGCTGATCGGTGCCAACGGCGCCGGCAAGTCGACCTTGCTGATGACCTTGTGCGGTTCGCCCCAGGCCCACAGCGGCAGCATCCGCTACATGGGTGAAGAACTGGTGGGCCAGCAGTCATCGCAGATCATGCGTAAAAGCATCGCGGTGGTGCCGGAAGGGCGTCGCGTGTTTGCACGCCTGACCGTCGAGGAGAACCTGGCCATGGGCGGGTTCTTCACCGACAAGGGCGACTACCAGGAGCAGATGGACAAGGTGCTGCACCTGTTCCCTCGGCTCAAGGAACGCTTCAGCCAGCGCGGCGGCACCATGTCCGGCGGCGAACAGCAAATGCTCGCCATCGGCCGCGCGCTGATGAGCAAGCCCAAGCTGTTGCTGCTGGACGAGCCTTCACTGGGCCTGGCACCGATCATCATCCAGCAGATCTTCGACATCATCGAACAGCTGCGCAAGGACGGTGTGACGGTGTTCCTGGTGGAGCAGAATGCCAACCAGGCGCTGAAGATCGCCGACCGTGCCTACGTGCTGGAAAACGGCCGGGTGGTGATGCAGGGTACTGGCAAGCAATTGCTGACCGATCCGAAGGTGCGTGAGGCGTACCTGGGCGGTTAACGGCTGGATTAACATCCATAGGTACGACCTGCAGAGGTCGTTCCTGCACCATCCATTGATTCGCGTTTTTTTGGCAGCAGCCAAGGACTCGTCGTGTTTGATGATAAGGAAATACAAATGAATCAACAAAAAGTCGGCGTCATTGGTGCCGGCATTATGGGCAATGGCATCACGCAAGTCTGCGCGCAGGCCGGCCTTAACGTGATCTTGATCGATATCTGTGAAGCTGCCTTGGAAAAGGCATTGGCGACCATTGACAGCAACCTCACCCGATTAGTCACCAAAGGCACCCTGACACCAGAGCAAAGGCTGACTGCGCTCGGGAAAATCAGTACCAGCACCGATTACGTCAGCCTGCAATATGTGCATATGGTGATCGAAGCCGCCACCGAAAACATCGACCTTAAACTGGGCATACTTCAACAGATCGCGACGCATGTCAGTGCCGACTGTGTGATAGCTTCCAATACATCATCGCTGTCGATTACCCAGTTGGCCACCAACGTAAACCATCCTCATAGAGTTATAGGTTTGCACTTTTTCAACCCGGCGCCACTTATGGGGTTGGTCGAAGTAATTCGCGGTTTGCAAACCAGCGATGCCACTCACATGCTGGCACTGGCCATGGCTAAAACCTTGGGCAAGATTGCGATCACCACTGGTAATCGTCCAGGGTTCGTCGTAAATCGCATTCTGATGCCCATGATTAATGAAGCGATCATGGTACTTCAAGAGGGATTGGCCAGCGCCGAAGACATCGACGCAGGCATGCGCCTAGGGTGTAACCAGCCCATCGGACCTCTGGCACTTGCCGACCTGATAGGCCTCGATACCGTACTGGCGATCCTGCAAACATTCTACGACGGCTTCAACGACAGCAAGTACCGTCCTGCACCACTGCTCAAGGAAATGGTCGCCGCCGGTTATCTGGGCCGCAAGATCGGTAGAGGCTTTCATCTCTATGGTTGAGCGCTGCTCACGCTTTGCCGAAAGACGCGAAAAGGCCGTAGAATTGTTCGCCAAAAAGGGCTTCATGCAGGTGGGGATGCGTGAGCTGGCCGCCTGTTTGGGTTTATCAGCAGGCACGCTTTACCACTATTATTCAAGTAAACAAGAGATGCTGTTCGAGGTTATTGAAGAATTATACGAACAGAGGCTGAGACTCGTGGCCCAAGTGGGCGACCGACTCAAAAATAGACAAGACCGACTCAATGCGCTGATCATCGCTCATTTAAAATTACAAGATGACATGCCTTGGCATTCTTGCCTGGCTGAACGGGACATTTGTTGTCTTACTGTAGAGCAGCAATGCAGGATAAAAACATTGCGAGAGCGATATGAACGGTCTCTGCACACCGTTTTGGGAACCACTTCTGAAGCATCAGAATCGGTCTATTTGACGATTGCCGCGCTTGTCGCCAGCCTCCTGAATAGCACGCCTGCCTGGCTAATAGATTCGACCTTGGAAAAGCAAACTCGCGAAGAACTATTGCAAACTTTACTCACGACAGCCGTAGGAAAATTGCTGACGTACTGCAACAGCGCCGATGGCGAAATGTGACGAGACGCGCATGCGGATACGTAAAACCAATGTGGCTGATCACCTGGCCTGTCACATTTGATGGCATTGATGATTAGCGATGTGACCTGAGTCATCCGATTGTTATGTCACTCAGTTATGCCTGCGAAGAATCGCGAGGTATTTTCATCCAGCGTGGCGATGTCATAGCTGCCCTCCTTCACCACCAAACAAGGCATCCCCAGCGCATTAATCCGCTCCACCCATTATACGGAAGCCCTCATCGCTGAGAAATACTCGGGCGGGGGGATCGTCTTCGTAAATATCAACCCCCAGCGGGAGGACCCAACAAAACCGTCCCGAACGTGCACAATGCAGAAGCGGCCTGATCCATACAACTGAAAAAACAGCCTCGCTGGCGCCGTTGGCAATCGGTTAGCTCAGGTTGAAACCCTCCAGTCTATAGAGACCCTCGTTTACAAACGCGAGCCCCCTTTTTAGGAAACTGTTTATAAGCTATGGGATAGCTCGCTGATAAGCAATTTGGCTTGACGTATAACGGGCGCGTCCACCATTCGTCCGTCCAATGTGAAAGCACCCGCCGATTGCATACTGGCGGCAGCAACGACCTTCTTGGCCCACTCAATTTCTGCTTCGGTGGGCAAGTACACCTCATTGGCGACAGCCACTTGGCTTGGATGAACGCAAAGCATTCCGCCAAACCCCATATCGCGGCTATCATTAGCGATTTGCCGCAGACCGTCGACATTCGCAATGTCTGTAAAAACCGTGTCGATGGGTTTGGCCAAGCCGGCCTTTACCGACTCCAGCAACAGGGTAAAGCGCACCTGGTCCATGACCTTTCCGGCAGAACGACTCCCGGCTTTCAATCCCAGATCCAAGCCCAAGTCCAAGGCACCAAACGTCAGCCTTTCGACACCCAGCACGTGCGCAATATCAGAGATGCCCAAGACGCCTCTCGCGCTTTCAATCAGCGGCCAGAGTGGTTTCTCGGTCAGATTCAAATCACGAAGTTGGGCCTGGCTTTCCACTTTGGGTAGCATGACAGCAGCAACACCCTGCGTACGTTTACAAAACTCCAGATCCGCTTTGTGCTCGGGGTGATCGACCGCATTGATCCTCACCACGACGCGTGCCAACGGATTCTGTTTGAGGTACTGATCAAGATTGAGTCGAGCCTGCGACTTTAGCGCTTCTTCAACAGCGTCTTCGAAGTCGACGATGATTTGATCAGCGCCGGTTGCAAACGCTTTGTCAAAACGTTCAGGGCGACTACCGGGAACGAAGAGAACAGACTTCACTGCACACTTTTTAGTATTCATACGGCACCCGTAGCATGCAAGGCTTCGATCTGGGGCTCGGTGCGTCCCAGCGAACGCAGGATCGAGTCGGTGTGCTCTCCCAGAGCAGGGATGGCATCCATGCGCGGCTTGAACGCACTGTTGGAGCCTGGAGGGAGCAGCGCAGGCAATTCACCTGCAGGACTGCCAACCTGAACCCAGCGCTCACGCGCCTTAAGCTGAGGGTGCTCCCATACACCTTTCATGTCGTTCACTTCGGCGTTGGCGATCTGAGCCATTTTCAGGCGCGCAACGACTTCATCAATAGACAAAACCGAAAATGTTTCAACGATGATGGCCCGTAAAGCATCCCGATTTTCGGAGCGCCTAGCGTTCGCCAAGAAGCGCTCATCCACAGCGAGCTCGGCTTGCCTCAGCACATGCTCACAGAACTGCACCCACTCACGTTCGTTTTGAAGGCCGAGCATCACCGTTTGACCTCCCCCAACCGGGAATGGCCCATAGGGGTAGATGGTCGAGTGAGAAGCGCCAGCACGCGGTGGTTGTGGTGCTCCTTTGTAGGCGTAGTACAACGGGTATCCCATCCACTCGACCAGGCTTTCCAGCATGCTGACGTCGATGCTGCTGCCGACACCTGTCTTTTCGCGCAGGAGCAAAGCCGAGAGCACGTTGGTGTAGGCATACATGCCCGCAGCGATGTCCGCAATCGAGCAGCCAGCTTTCGCTAACTCATCGTCTCCAGCCCCGCCAGTGACCGAGAGGAAACCGCCCTCACTTTGAATCAAAAGGTCGTAGGCTTTTTTCTTCTCGTAGGAACCACCCTTACCGTAGCCTGAGATATTGCAGACGATCAATCGTGGGAACCGAGCATTCAGTTGCTCGAAAGACAGCCCCATGCGATCTGCTGCACCAGGAGCGAGGTTCTGCACAAGTACGTCGGCAGACTCAAGCAATTCATACAACACCTCGTCAGCCCCATCCTTCTTGAGATCGAGTGTCAGGCTTTCCTTCGAGCGGTTCGTCCAGACGAAGTGAGATGCCAAGCCTTCCGCTCGCGTGTCGTAAGCACGCGCAAAATCGCCCACGCCCGGACGTTCGATCTTTATGACCCGAGCGCCGATATCTGCAAGTTGACGGGTGCAGAACGGCGCAGCGATTGCATGCTCCAAGCTGACCACGGTGAGGCCGTCCAGAGGGCGGACGTGGGGTGATACGGTATTCATCGGTCTACTCCATCGGCTTTGCAAAAGCGCTATCCAGACCAGTACACGTGAGGGTCGCATCTAACGAATTACAGCGCAGGCGTTCTTGCGATTAACCTATTGCCATTGTCAGGTATCTAGCCTTGCTAACTCAGCTAAAAACGTTCACACGCTAACTGACGGGTAGTAGCAACGGGTATCACCGCTCCGATTCTAACTCCGCACCATTGCGAATATTATTAGTTAAATGTCAACATACCTTCTAATTAAGAGAAACCTGCGGCGAGTGATCCGCCTCAGATCACTTGGCTTAGTTCGAGTCACGACAATGCTTCCAGACCTTGTTTCACTCGCCCTTTTTCTGCGGGCAGTCGATAGCGGCAGCCTCTCCAAAGCCGCAGAGCAATCCCATATCGCTCTCTCCGCTGCAAGTAGGCGAATTACGCTGCTCGAAAACGAACTTGACGTGAAATTGCTGGATCGCGGTCAACGAGGGGTCACCCCCACCCCGGCAGGCTTTGCACTCGCTGCGCATGCCCGACGACTGCTTAGCGAAGCAGAGCGACTCAAAACCAACCTCTCAGATTACGCTCGGGGCGTTAAAGGTATCGTTCGCCTGTATGCCAACACCTCATCATTGACTCAATACCTCCCGGGGGAGATCGCCGCATTCGCTACCTCCTTCCCCAGCATCCGGGTCGAGGTGACCGAGCGATTGAGTAGCGAGATCATCCAAGCGGTATCTGAAGGCCTGGCTGACATCGGAGTGGTGTTCACCAGCGATCTCCCATGCAGCGGGTTGAGACTGTTGCCATACAAGGTTGACAGCCTGGTCGCCGTCTTGCCACGGGATGCTGCTTTGGGGTTGCGACGCCTTAGCCTGACCGACCTGCTCGATTCAGATCTCGTTGTATTGGAGAGTAATACGGCAATGCTCAAGCTTCTGGAGGGAGCGGCAGAGGCCGAAGGTAAGAGACTGCGTTTAAGGGTGCAGGTAAAGAGCTTCGAAGCGATCTGCAAGATGATCGAGGCTGGCTTGGGCGTCGGTATACTTCCCAAGATTGCCGCAGAAGCCTTCGCCCAACAGTTGAACCTTCGCCTGGTACCCCTTGCCGATGCTTGGGCTATTCGACAGATGTATATCTGTTGCCGCGACGAAGAGCTGCCCGTTTCAGTTCAAAAAATGCTCGACCATTTGCTCGCCGATATCGGATGAGTCCACAGCGTGCGGATTCCACGCCATTCGGACACTCAGCCCACGGACATCCGGACATGGGAGCCGGGTTGTTTGCTGACTAAATCAAGCTCGCGCATCAAGCTGCGCACTTTGAATCGACCGATCTGCTCACCGTCTTCACGCATCAGCGACAGAATGCTGCGACTGCCCGCAGAGCTGCGACTTTGCGAGAACAGCTCACTGACGGGACTACGTAATCGAAGCCGTTCAACATCGGGCGTGCGGCGCCGCAGGCGCTGGGCGTAGTAACACGAGCGAGTGACGTTAAACACCTTGCACAGCCAATCAACCGGTTCATGGGCGCTCAACTGGTCAATCAGCGCGAACGCTCGTGATCTTCCGACATCAAGAGCGCGGTAGCCTTTTTTAATATGGATTTCTCTCGCTCAAGCCGAGCGATCCGGGCCTCCAGCTCCTGAATTTTTTGCTGTTCCGGCGTCAGCGCCTTGCTCTGCGGGGTGATGCTTTTATGTTCTTTCTGAATCTGGTCAACCCAGCGGCGCAATGCTGACTCACCAATGCTGAGTGAACGGCTGGCTTCGATGTAGCTGTAGTTTTGTTTGAGCACGAGGTCGGCAGCCTCGCGCTTGAATTCAGGAGTAAAGGCGCGGCGTTGTTTGGTCATCTGACACCTCGATCTGGCGAGCATTCTCGCATACTCCTGGTCAGGTCGAATGCAATTGACTGGTCAGTGGCATTGCAAACGGGTGGTCAAGTGGAATGCAATTACGCACGCATACACAGCAACTCCTAGGTCAGAATCCATCTTTGGGTACGGGCGGCTTGGGTGGACCTGGTGCGACTAATTCCAGCTAGAGGGTTTTAACCTTACTTTGCACACGCCACCGTGTAACTACGATTGGAGTCACGCCCACACCGAGACATTTTTGAAACGCGCTGTCGCTGGCAAGAGATGGGGATCGAGTCGTCCTGCGAGCTCTTCGGACCGAGGAGCCCAGAGATTTGCGTGGAGTCGCATTGGAAGATGTGGAATTGGAGTGGGGTCCCAGCCTACGCGCTCATGCACGACATGGCCGTCCACTGACCACATGATACGGTCCGGTCGCCAGTCAACCGTGTAGACATGGAAGTCCGAAGTAGCATCGAAGCCGAGGTCGATACGACAAGGCGAACCCCTATAGCCGAAGTTCATTGCTGCGTCATCGTCACCTGGGTTGAAGTAGACGTTTACCAGTATGCTTCGAGGATCATCTCCTGCCAGTTCTACATCAATCTCTTGCCTCGGTGCATCTCGGTGAAGGAAAAAACCAGTGATGAGGCCAGATCCGCTGGCGGCTTTTATCTCAGCCTCAAAGCGACCGTATCCGAACAGTCGTTTTGACGCGAAGGCTCCCGAACGGTACTGCCTGGTACCAGTGGCAACCTTGCTGACGATGAGATGGGCACCGTCCTTATCATGAACGAGAGCATCCTGCGAAAACGAGACCAAATTCCCCGGGAAAGTCTCGACGAGCGTGGGAAAAGACGAGGTCGCTTTAGTCATTTCGGAGAAAACGAGCAGCTCCCCTACAGGTGGTACGGGGCGATTCGAGGGTATTTTCGGCTGCCATCCATATTTTGCCGAGAGGACCCAAGGTGACTCATCTAGCAAAGAAATCTGCTGGGGATGCAACGGGGTAATCCGGTGCGCGCCGTCTTCTCTACCGACTCGAAACATCCTCAGGCTCCGTGGTGTTCCAACCGGGAAAGACTGCACGGGCTCGGTGAGTCTGAGAAGCCTGCAGATCGGTTCCCACAATCCACTCTCTGACTCGTCATACGACAGAATCGCGGTGCGCGAAGGCGGTAGAACCCCCTGCCGTGTCTCGCACCGAAACACTGCCTTCGCTTCCATAAGAAATCTTACGTCAGTCGTTGCGGTCATGGCTTCCATGGCCTCCGGAGTTAGTGGAGCGTCAACAAGAGCGTCGAACATCTCGAAAAGCTCCAGCAAGTCTTGCGGTCGAATTGCGTCTTCATCACCATCGAATACTCGCACTCGCAACCCCAACATCGACAAAGCCATTGCGAGCGGTTCATGCTCACCACGGGTGGTCCAAGCCAACACCGACAACGCCCCCGCCCGTTCGGGTGCCATAGGGCCCGAGCCTGCATCAACAATCCCCGCTCGCGCTAGGTAAGGAAGCACGGAATAGGAATTGTCCGAGCCGCTGTCCTGTCGCTGTAATATCACAGGCGAGGATAGGGCGAGTGCACCGAGCTCACCAAAGCGATAGTTTAACCACATGTCCACAGGTCCAATAACGGGCATTGCCCGTAGCAGCGCTGCCGCACCCTCACGCGACAAGATGTAGCCGGAGAGAAACCAAAGTCCCCGCACCGGTCGGAACAGTGCATCGCAGAGGTCAACACGTTCTGCTGTTCCCCCGGCATCTTCATAGGACAGATACAACAAACGCGGACCTCCTTCAGCACAACAGCGTTGAATGGCAGCACGCCAGCCGCAGGAGATTGCTGCCGCTGCACCTGTTTTGAACCAAACATCGTCCTCGAGCACCAGCACATAATTGTCTGCCCCGCATGCGATGGTCTTCCAAACCTCCACGTGCGACCTCGCTACAGCTATCTCCTGCCGCGTCATTTTTATCGGCTCGTTGATAGGAAAACACTCTTCAAGCCTTGCATCCGGCTGGACGTAAAGTTGGTCACCAATGCGATATGTCGAGTCGACATCGGCAGTTGCGGCGACGGCGCGGCCGTCGCGAGCATCCACTGCCGCGAATCGTCGAGCTATAGAGGCAAGGGAAACATCGTCGGCCGTACGGAACCGCCGAAGTTCTCGGACCACACGCCGCCATCTACGCGGTTGCCGGTCAAGGTTGACGATTAAAATCGAGTTGATCAGCCCTTCGCCCGTACCAAAGGCCGAGATTTTCCCACCCGGAAAAATGCTCGCTATGGCACGTAGAAACCGAAATACTATCCCACGCAACATGCCAGAGGCGTCCCTAAGATTCATCGAAACTTCCTACTCCAGATAGCCTCAATGGGAGTCCATGTTGCGCCAGTTGCGGGCGTCGTTACGGTAGGAAAGGTCCCAACGTGTTCGCGCAATTGACTCCCAGTCATTTAACAATTCGAAGTCGAGAGGTGCCCCCCTAATCATCAGATCACGTGCGTGCGCGGCTAAAGAAGCGGTGATATTTCCGGGACCAGTCGTCTCTTGGATCTCTGGGAAACGAGCTTTGCCTAAAAGCTTCTCGGTCGAGCGAGACAGCGCTCGCTTCAGTACGGGGTGATGGGCTGGCGCAGCTATTGGATCGTTGTTGACATAAAAGATGCGTTCGTCTGTCGGCAGATCACTTCGCCAGATCTCTGACGCTGGCACCATGCTGCAAGATGGGATGTCGTAGCAAAGCGGCTGGACCTTAAGCGCGCTGTCATGGAAAAGGTATCTCCAGTTGTCTCCAAGCAGTACGTCATCTGCATCGACATAAAGTCCACCTTCTGCAACCAAGACGCACATCCGCAAATAGTCGCAGCGCATTGCCGGATGGCGACATCGGGCGAATGCCTCTTGCTCCGACTTTCCATACCACTCAGTAATGTACTCGGCAGCGGATACGTCGTTAAACATCCGGAATGCAAAGCCCTCCGCGCTTAGCCTCTTCCAACTGTTAATACAGGCTTGAACGTCTTCCGGCACATCATGCGGATCGTGCCAGTACTGTACGAGTGTCTTCGGAATACTCGAAGCCAGGTTCGATCCGGTAACATTCGAAAATGCCGAGCGGTTCAGCTGATGCAGCGTGAGGTTTCGGATAAAGGCGGATCGCAGACGATCGTCCTCCTCGAATCCCAGTGGGTATGAATCCATAATGTTCGCTTACTCAGTAAGGGGTATACATCGGATTGGGACGTCCGACTGATGCCCCTTCCGGCGTGACGCGTGGCGCAACTACCGCTAGTCTTCGCCCAGTTAGCGGGTCGTCAAAACTGAAGAATCCGCGACCGCTTTGTATGCTTGATATCGCTGGGAAACCTTTAGCAGATAGGCCCGCCCTTCAACCACGAACCCGTCCAATCCGTGCTCCACGCTGTAGGCATCGAGATCAGCAATGTTGTTGATGAAGCCTTTCCCGTTGAAATTTAGGGACGTGTTACACAACACTCCGTACCCAGTGCGATTTTTAAACGCAACAAGCAAGTCATAAAGTCTTTTGTTGGTTTTAGAGGTGACGGTCTGGATACGGGCCGTCCCGTTCACATGCGTGACGGCTGCTAGAGCTTTCGTCGTTGCACAATGAGTGAAAAGCATGTGCGGACTTTCGTGTGTGCATCCGAACCATCTCTCAGCATCATCCTGGAGGCATACAGGAGCAATCGGACGGAACTGTTCGCGCTGCTTGATCTCGTTCAGTCGGATTCGAGTACTATCTCGGAACGGGGCAGCCAAGATGGACCTGTTGCCAAGTGCGCGTGGGCCGATCTCGTATCGGCCGCTTACCCATCCGAGGATGAGGTCGCTCGCCAGCATATCGGCGATTGCAGCGGAATCGACATTTCGGATGTCATATCTCTCAGCATTGAATGCGCCGAGCGTACCAAACGCCAACCCAGCATAGACATCCCATTCGATCTTAGGATTGCCAGTAAAGCGGAACTGCGCATCGACGGCCGTGCCTATGGCGGAGCCAGAATCGTTGGCTACCGGAGGCACGAATATCTCCGAAAAAAGACCAGTCTCCTTCCATTTCGTGTTCCAGTCGCAATTCAACCCGCATCCACCGGAAATGACTAGTGGAAGCTTCTTTTTCAAATGTTTTTTCGCGAACCGATAGAAAATATCGAATATCGCATCGCTATAAATTCCTGCAAAGTTTCTAAACTCATAGTCTTCCAGGCCGACATTGAAGTGAGGCGCGCTTTCAATGCCCTCGTAAGAGTCGAGTGCTTGGTACGGGCCACTTAATAGAAAATTAAGCAACTTCTTCTCTTCAGCGGAAGGCGTGCTCCGATTCGAATATGATGCCAGCGCCATGAGTTTCCCCGCATCTGAGTTCCGGGGATACGCTCCATTTTTTGGAAAGGTCGGATCGGCTAGGCCATAGAGCAGACCGTATCGATTACCCGGCTGACCTAGAACGTCGGCAACCAGTGTGATGTTCAGTTCTGAATCAATCTCGTAAAAAGCACCGATGCCGCCCTCCCACACTAAGGCATAGCAAGGAGTTCCTTTTGGGAAAGCAGACATGCCAAAGGCGCAAAGTAAGTGTGCGCGTTCGTGTGAGGATGAAAAGTACTTCACATCTCGTTTTAGGAAACGTCTTTGGCTTACTATGACATCGTTATCGGATACACCACGATATCCGACATTCGTTTTGGAGCCATATAGATACTCATTATGATCACGAGGCCACCACCCCCCAGCACAAATGACATCAGGGATCTCTTCTAGCTCACCGATCGCATCCAAAACATCCGGAATAGAAAGTGAAGAATACCGATAGTTCGAATTTTTTTCCGCTTCGATAGACATTATTAAATGTCCATCTTGAAGCAGTACGATGGCGCCATCATGGCCCGGGTTATACGAGAGAATTTTCACGCGGTGGCAATCCCGTCATCCATAAACACCTACTTGCATGATGGGGCTCCCTCTCTGTTGAGGTGAGCGCTCCATGCACCCTTTATGCAGCAGCGTAGGACCGTACCACAATTTTAGTTAAACGTCCTCGCCTACAACTTTAAGCGAGTCATGAAAATTCTCGGCACCAGCGGTTTAATGAAGGCGCTGTCGGCTTGAATAGGTCTGTATTTTGGCCACCCAGCGGCGCTATGGGCCCCCAGGCCCTCGTGATGATCAGTAGGCCTTGTTCTGAGCAATTACTCAGCTAACAACCTTCGGCGCTGCCCGCCAACAGTTCATCGGTGCGTTTTTACACACTCTGGGCCATTAGCGGACACTAAGACTGTATGTGAAACCTGAGGCGACTCATACAACGCCCTTGATCATCCAAAGCAGAGACTGCCTACCGCCTTAAATTAAACCCGTTGACTTGGAGGTATTGAGTTCGATCCACGCGGCAAAGGCGTGGATGAATTTTTTTAAGAACTGAGTAGTTCCGTCATCATTCAAATTCCCGTCCTCTCCCAGAAGCTTTGCCGCACCGCCGATATATGCTTCCGGCTGCTGCAAAAGTGGCATGTCCAAAAACACCATGGATTGACGCAAATGGTGGTTAGCACCGAAGCCGCCGCTGGCGCCCGGCGACACGCTTACGATAGCCGCTGGCTTGCCCGCCCATATAGACTCTCCATAAGGGCGAGAACCAATATCAATGGCATTCTTCAATACACCAGGAACTGACCTGTTGTATTCGGGAGTGAAAAACAGTACTCCATCTTTCGACGCCATATTTTGGCGAAAACGAGTCCAGGCTTCAGGGGCACTCTTACCGTTTTCTTCCAAGTCTTGGTTAAACAGATTCAGTTCATTGATCTCGACTATTTCTAATAAAAGGCTCGGTGGCGCAAGCGCGATTACTTCTTGAGCAAATAGGCGGTTCAACGACTCTTTGCGCAGGCTGCCGACAATGACGGCAATCTTTTTAGGCGACATGATGGGACCTTGATTTAAGTGGTTTTAAAGGGGGGGAATCAATTTGAAAAGAACAAAAAAACGGACGTCGAACGGTGGCCGAACGATGAGGACTGCCCCACCGCCTGGTCATGCGGGTCTGCCCTATACTTTGGCGGCGCCGTTGACAACCAGGTGATGACCGGAAATCCAAGCTGCATCGTCACTTGCCAGGAAAAGCACGGCGCCTTCGACATCGGCGACAGAGCCCAAGCGCGCAAATGGCGACAACTGTGCCAATGCCTGATAGTCATTTTCCTGAAGGTTAGCGATGACACCGGCGTCACGTAGCGGCCCCGGTACCACACCGTTCACCGTGACGTTACGCTTGCCCATTTCCTGCGCGAGACATTCAACGTATAGCCGGCCAGCGGCTTTGCTTCCGGCATACGCGGTGAAGCCTGCGTTCGGTACGATCGTCGTAGTGGACGAAATCACGATGATGCGCCCGCCATCGGTAACATGTCGCGCACTTTCGCGAAGCGTATAGAAGGTGCCAAACACATTGGTTTTGGTGACAGCCTCGAACATCGCGTTATCGATTTCCGTGATCGGTGTGTCGATAAGCTCCCGCCCGGCATTGGCCACGACAATATCGATGCGCCCAAATCGAGCCAGCACTGCTGCGAATATGGCTTTGACAGCGTCCGGGTCGCTGATGTCTCCCCCGATGGCCATTGCTTGAGCACCCTCAGCAACGAGCGCCTCGACATTTCGGCCGGCTGCGGCAGCGTCAGTGTTGTACGTCAACGCAACGGAAGCCCCCTCTCTGGCAAAACGACGTGCCAGGGATAATCCGAGCCCGCGCGATGCGCCGGTAATCAGTACAACTTTGTTGGTCATTCGCATGATCAGATTCCGTTGATGCTGCGTTCTGTAGAGGTTGCGTTGCCCTGCCACTGGACAAGTTCCTGCTCGACTTTGGCCATTTTTGCACGCATTCCGCCCATCGCATCGGCACCTAAGGCCGCGTGTACGGGTGGATGATCCGCCTCCATCAGGTTGATAATCGCCAAAGCCCCTTTTCCTGGAACATTCGGCTGCTTACCTTGCAGACCGCCTATAGCTACACGGAACTTACCGACGGGTGTGCCTTCATAGTCATCGATTTTTTGCTCGACGTAAGCCAATGAGCGACCCGCAAATTGGGTTTCGAATACACCGATGGTCAACACAGTCGTGGCGATGTTAAAGGGTGCAAGTTCACCTGCCAGTGCTTCACCCAGGATGTCAGTAGCGCCCTTCGCGGCCGAGTACACGCCCATGCCCGGGTAGCCAATGAAGCCACCGATTGCGGAGAATTGAATGATGTGCCCGCTGCGCTGCTTGCGCATCGCAGGGGTTACAGCGCGAATGATGTTCAGGCCGCCAAAGAAATTCAGATCGAATACACGCCGCGCTTCTCGATCCGTCATTTCTTCAACTGCACCCACTGTGCCAGCACCCGCACAGTTGGCGACAATGTCGATACGGCCAAAGTGAGCCAGCACCTGGGCCACACCCGTTTTGACCGCCACATCGTCTGTCACGTCTACCAAAACGCCCATGCCCTGCGCGGCATGTTTACCGTTATAGAAATCAACTTCTTCTTGTTTGCGAAAGGTGGCTGCGACTAGCGCACCTTTTTCCAGCAGTTGATGCACTAACTCGCGCCCCAATCCCGATGAGGCACCAGTAACGAGGACGACTTTGCCATTTATTGATTTCATTCTCTGCTCCGGGGTTTGGCTATTCACCGGATGTTAGGTATTGGGCCTCCCCCCAACAAGCCGGTTTGGCCAGATTCAACTTCCCGCTCATTGGACGCTCCTTCCCAGCGAAACATTGCCAAAAAACCACATAGTTCTAGACGGTACCCTTGGAACTCTTCAAGATTAAAAATTGCCTTCCTATGATTGGGCCATACGTGAATCGGCTGGACCTGAACGATCTGTTTATTTTTGTCAACGTGGTCGATCGCGGTGGGTTTACTGCCGCAGTTGCAAGTACCGGTATGCCCAAGTCAACGCTTAGCCACCGCATGCAACAATTGGAAGGCGAATTAGGTGTGCGTTTGCTCAGCCGAACGTCGCGTCGCTTCGGTATGACCGAGGCAGGAGAAGAGTTTTACCAACACGCGCTGGCCGCGCTGCGAGAAGCAGAGATGGCAGAAATGTCAGTGCGTCAGCGGTTGTTGGAGCCCGTCGGGACCATCCGGTGTACCGCTGGAGTCGCGACCATGAATTTCGCCATGGCGGGCATGATCGCTGACTTCCTTCGTGTCTATCCCAAGATCAATATGGTCGCTCATGCGGCCGATCGAACCATCGATATTGTTGGCGAAAATTACGACGTCGCCATCCGGGCGCATGAGGCTCCATTGCCGGACTCCGATCTTGTCCAGCGCATGCTCGGGGTCGCTCCCTGGTTTCTGTTCGCCGGATCAAGCTATCTGGCCGAACATGGCGCACCGGCCACGCCAGCGGAGCTAAGCAGCCACGCCTCGATTTTCTTTGCGCGAGCTAATGCCCCCATGAACTGGCGGTTGCGCCATGTCACTCTATCGATCGAAGAAATTGCTGTGCCCATCATGCCGCGGCTGCAAAGCGAGGACATGCTCAGCCTGCAACATGCGGCTATCAGCGGGCTTGGGATTGTGGCCCTGCCGAGTTACATCGCGCGGGCGGCCGTTGCGCGTGGTGAGCTTCATCGAGTTCTGCCCGAATGGATAGCTGGCGATGCCAGGATCACTGCACTGGTACCTTCCCGCAAAGGATTGCTGCCGTCAGTACGTGTTTTCTTGGATCACTTGGCTTCGGAGTTTCCCAAGATCCTCTAGCTGTAAAGCCATCCTTAATACGCTGGGCAAATCGTTGCAGCGGCTTCTCCATGAATACAGCACATTTTTTTACCGAATACAGCAACTACGGCGGCACTACCGAGCGGGTAGGCGCCGAAGATAGGGGGAGTTCTCGACGTCCATTCCACCGGACACAGATTCCAGAAACCCCATCTTGCTGGGTCAGGTACGCGTTCCTACCATGGTTTCTTGCCTCTCATCCTCGACGGCACTAACGATACCTGATCTGGAATCTATGACTTTGACAATCACACGACGCGGCGCGATAGCTCTGGGAGCACAGGCAGTGCTGGTTGCAATGACGGCAGGCGCTGCTACGTTTGCCTCTGGTGCAACGCGCAGCTCCAGTAAAACTAAAGAGAACCCTCGGACTGGCAAGCAGTTTGACGTGGTGATCGTCGGTGGTGGATCTGCCGGTGCCGTCCTTGCAGCACGTCTCAGTGCCGACCCGCTGCGCAGTGTGCTGCTGCTCGACGCAGGTCCCGACTTTGCGCCCGACCGGTATCCAGCAGTGCTGACGAACGCCGACCTAGTTGCCGCTTCTCCCGAATACGACTGGCATTACCATAGTGACGACTCAGCTCGCATAGGTCACGACATAGCCATCCCACGCGGCCGAGTGATCGGTGGTAGCTCCGCGGTCAATGCTGCTGTGGCGATGCGTGCGCGTCCTGCCGACTTTGCGCGCTGGGCCGGCCGCGGAATCGACGGTTGGGCTTGGCCGGAAGTGCTGTCCGCCTACCGAGCGATGGAAAACACGCCCACTGGCGAAGATGCATGGCATGGCCGTACCGGCCCATTTCCAGTGCGTCAGCGCACTGCTGCGCAGAATACTGTCTCAATGCGTGCTTTTGTGGCGGCTGCCGAGTCAGTTGGACTGCCGCACGTGGATGACTTCAACGGCGCACGCCAGCACGGCGTAGGTCCCTACCCGTTGAATGTCATCAACGGCACCCGAATCAATACCGGCATGGCTTACCTGAGTGCAGACGTGCGGGCTCGCACCAACCTCACTATCCGCGGCCACGCTGAAGCCGACCGCGTCCTGATAGAACGAGAACGCGCCATAGGTGTATTGCTAGTAGACGGCGAGATGGTTCCAGCCGGCGAAGTGATCTTGTCGGCCGGTGCCATAGGCAGCCCCGCTATCCTGCTGCGCTCCGGTATAGGCCCACAAGGCCATCTTCGCGAGATGGGAATCGCCACCGTCGCTGATCTACCGGTAGGTGAACGGTTGCAAGAACATCCGTTTTTCTTCAACGTCTACGCGCTGAAGACCTCCGCAATTGCTATGACCCCAGCCGGCGGCGCCATCGCCTGGACTCGCTCGCAACACGCCGCACCGGACGATCTGGACTTACATATCTCCGGTACACACCTGATCGACCCAAAGGCAAGCCCTACCGGCGGTGCGATAGTGCTGGCATGCGCCGTCACATTACCTAAATCCAACGGTAGCGTACGCTTGACCAGCCGTGACCCCCGAGTTGCGCCGAACATTCGGTACAACTTTTTTGAACAGGAAAATGACTTGGATCGCATGGTCGAAGCAGTAGAACTGTCTCGCAAGATTGGCCGCAGTGCACCGTTTGCTGACTTGGTTGACCATGAAATGACACCGGGTAGCAGCGTACTTGAAGGCAAGGCTTTGCGACAAAACATCGTAAACAATGTCGCCGGCTATCAGCACCCCACGTCGAGCGTGCCGATGGGCGCGGACGGTGACAAGGCCGCCGTAGTCAACAATTGGGGCGCGGTGCGCGGTATCGCGGCGCTGCGTGTTGTGGATGCCTCTATCATCCCGGATATCCCGTCGGTGGCGACAAATCTTACTACGATCATGCTAGCCGAACGCATTAGTGCGCACCTAACTTTATAATTGACCCGAGCGCAGAGTGTTGGAGATATCTGGCGCTTGTAAAAAAATGTCCGCCCTAAAGAAAGGCTATTTATGATAGCCTTACCCATCACTTATATAAGTGTAATCACTACATAAGAAAGCTACAGCCAGGATATTAATGCCTTATATTAAAAATATTGAAATCCTGGAGAGTTATAGAGAAAAAAATAGCTTTCCATTCTATCTGCCTTCAATTCAATCAATTAGCAAGATCGAGCTCCACCCCACAATAAATTTTTTCGTTGGCGAAAACGGTAGTGGTAAGTCAACCTTGCTTGAGGCTATTGCACTGTCATGTGGCTTCAATCATGAGGGAGGCAGTAAGAATTTTAGATTTTCTTCCAGCGATGAAAACTCTTTACTGTCTAAGGCATTGCGTTTGTCACGCACAGCGAAGCGACCTCGAGATGGCTATTTTTATCGCGCAGAAAGTTTCTATAATGTAATTACCGAGATGAACAATTTGGATTGCGGGCCTGGCGGGCCACCCATTAAGGACTCATACGGGGGTAACGATCTTCATACGAGGTCTCATGGCGAGGCTTTTATGGATCTGATTTTACATCGATTCAGAGGAAACGGATTGTATTTGCTAGACGAGCCTGAATCTGCGCTATCTCCCCAACGTCAACTATCTCTGCTCGTTCGTATAGCTGAACTCGCAAAACAGCAGTCTCAGTTTATCATTGCAACGCACTCACCGGTTTTAATTGCTTATCCCGGCGCAAGAATTTGGGAGTTTACCGAGATTGGATTGGTAGAAAAGCATTATACAGATACGGAGAATTATCTCATCATGAAAAGTTACTTTTCTAATGCTGAAGGTTTTATGAGTAAGTTGTTTGATGAGAATCATGATATTTAGATCATCCAGATGCTGAAAAAGTCAGCGCTTAGAGAATATATAGAATTTTTCTGGTGCACAAAAAAATAATTGTTGGCGATCGCGCATCAATAGATATTACGACAGCGTCGCCTTGGTTAGGGTAGATAAAGGTGCCACGGGTTTCGACGGTGGCTTTGAAGCTGGCTGACGGAGGCTCCTGTACAATCGATAGGGTCACCCCCTCCCCCCTTTACTTCGCAATTTTTGTGTTCTCGAGTTAGGGGGCTAATAAACCCGTGAATCGACTTACCGTCTTTAAGGGCAGGTATCAGACAGGTCTGCAGTTGAATGAGACGCAGATAGTACAAAATACGATCACGCCCGCTTTGGCCGACTTCGACCCTTCGCGACAGACAAATTCGGTCAGAAGCGTTCGGTTGTGTCACCTGGACGCGCACAGCTTTGGTTCGCAAACGGTCGCTCATGATGACCGCTTTTGGCCGACTCTGTTGAAAACAGTCGGCATCGAATTCCACGCTAAAAAAGTACACGCCTGAGATGAAATCTGAATTTTTGGCAGAAGGTTCAGTACCCGGATTTTACGTAACAGCGGGCACCAGAGGTGTTTTCATCCCTCAATATTCGAGTGTTTTGGGAAAACTGACTTTTTCAACACAATCGGCCAATAGCATTCATTGCTTAGGCGGTGAATCGTACGCTGCGGACGCCTGAATTGATCAGGGTCAGAATCTCTCCTTCACCGCCAAATTGATAAAGCACAAGCCCATGATTTTACTGGATAAAGTCTGGGTTTCGTGGTTTTTTACGTACTAAAAACGGGCCTAGGGGACCGCCATGGTAACGGCGCACTATTTTGGTGCGAAATGACGAGCGTGGTGACATGGCTTGAAAATCGCCTAGCGCACATCATTTAATTACTAATATGGGCGATCAGTGCCCACAGCGTTATCTGATCAGGAGAGGGACGTGTATGGATAAGCTCGGTGAGCGACTTAGGGAAGAGCGCCAGCGATTGAGGTACACGCAGGCTGCTTTCGCTGCAGTGGGGGGTGTCTTGGCAAATGCGCAGCATAAATATGAGGCGGGTTTACGAAGCCCGAGCGCGGTGTACCTTGCGCGCTTAGCTGAGATTGAAGTTGATCTTTTGTACGTGTTGACGGGGCGCCGCTCACATCGGCGTCATTATGCCGGAGTGCGCGCACTAATCCATTAAAAAGCGAGGGTATTACCTGTACAAATGAGCGTACAGTCGTCATTAGATCGTTAATCAGCGGTGAGAGCGTAGGACGAATTATGATCGACGACGGAAACCATGCTCATGCAGGCAGTCGAAAAGCGTTTTGTCTGCTCGCAGATATTGGAACGGCAGCCACGCGGATCGAAGCAATCAAACTTGAGTATTCATCTCATGCCCTTCTATGGGACCTTGAGGCTCACGGGGCGCTGGCCCAACTCGACTCAGCCAACCTTGGAGTTGTCTTCCGGATGGCGCTTGAAAAGCGTCTGCATGAACTGACGTTTATATAAGTTAGTACAGACGCCAGGCAGGACTGGGTTGCCTGGCTGCAGGCCTTCATCTCGCAAATCTCAATGTAGAGTCTATGAGCTGCGCAGTTTTTTAGAGATTGCGTTCAGCTCCTCCCATGGCCTGTACTTGTTTTTCTCGTAGCTACATCCTTTGGCGTGGGAAAACACCTGAGTGCCCTCATTTTCTTGCTGCTGTGAATTGCAGGACTTGCAGAATACGACGTTGTTAGAAATTCGCCATCGGCTGCTCCAGTCGAGCAAATCGTCTTTGGCTGACATAGAAACCCTCTACAAAATATTACATATTGTAGAAGATACGGGAATCCGATTTTTGTTCCGTTGAATTTCGAAAATATCTTTTACATACAACCACTTCTGATAACACCGCCTATGTTCAAAAGGCCCCCATTCCTGAAGCCAGTGCGGTTTTTGTGTGGGCAGGTGGAAACCATTACCCGCTGCGCCGGTAGAAGAACACCCACGACGGTGATTTTACGCTGCTCATCGTCCGCACTCGTGTTCAGTTCGGAAAGAGTCTTGGGGAACGTGTGTATACCTGGATCCGAACTCTTGGCAACGTATCGGTAGCGACGTGATAGACGATTTTGATTTCGTGCATTCAGAAGTCATATGCATCGCAAAGCATGGCCATCAGTTCAGTCGCCAGAGTGGCCGCTTCTTGTCGATATTCGTTATTCCAGGCGCATGACCAATCATTCGGCCTGCCCTGATGTCCCATTGCGCCAATGCAGCCCCATTGATGATTTCCAGTTCGAACCAAACACGCTGCCAAGTGACGGCGTCCCGGACCAAAGTGGCGTCTTGCGAATGGACGGAAGCGGACCACTGCGAATGACGCCGCCCAACGCTTACCGTTTTCGTATTGGTACAGTTCGGCGTACTGAGTGGAGTTGACGATGCGTATCCACGCGGGGTTAAGCTCGTTTTCTGGGGCTGTGAAGTGCTCGGAGTGGGGGAAATACTGGCAGCCTGCGAACGGCGGCAGCGTTGGCAGAGCGTATCGACATGGTGCCTGTCCTTTTGCGGAGTGATGGTAGGGACGACGAGAAAGCAGGTGCATTGCGTAACCGGTGAAATTTTGTTGGGGCCGTTAGCGCGCATGATTATTTTTATGCGAAGGCAACTGCCTGGCAATCTGCCGTCCTGAGGGGTGGTGGTCGGCCAATTGCTGCCTTTCGTGGCATACAGCTCTCGACCCAAAGCGGCCGCTCGAGGCAGGCTGAAGTTGGTCGTTTGCTGTACTTCACATTAGCCAGATCCACCCTAGGAGTGCCTCGTCTTTTCAGGGATTACTAGGTGGCAGAGATCTGGTCTGTTGGCGCTGCCCCTAGATTGAACTAGCTCCCGACGCAAGACTGCCCATCTTCAAACCTGCAAAAATAAACCACAGACAGTGATTTACGAGGAGTCAAATGGGGCAGAGAAATCTCAGCAACTGGGTCACCACGGCATCGGCGTCAACAATTACGCATCTGTAGCATAGCAATAGGCCAGCCCTATGCCGATAACTTGCGATCAAGGCAATTGCTCGGTCACTGATAGATCCCACCAAGTCTTAAAGATTTTCAGAGCCGCCATATTGCTACTCGCCTCATTGATCGCCATGTAATAACCCCGTGCAGTGCGATGCTCCAGATCCAATGGCTGAACCAACTGCCCGCTGTCGATATAGCTCTTGAGCATCCCGACGCAAGCGAGCCCGATACCCCGTCCCGACAATGTGGCATGGATCTGCTGTGCGTAATTGTTGTAGGCAAAGCGCGACGGCGGCAGCGGTCCCTCATAGCCCATTTGACTCAACCAGGTCGACCAGTCCACTACCGGCCAGTTGAAGCCCCGCCAGTGTTCGTGATCCAGATGCAATAGTCGCTCACCTACAAGGTGTTCCAGGCTCTCGATACGTTTGCCTTGCAGGTAAGCGGGGCTGCACAAGGGCACCATGTTCTCGTCAAAAAGCCGAGTCATTCGGATGTGTTGAGACTGGCCTTCATCACCGCAGGTGAACGCCACATCGATTTGTTCCTCGCGCAAACTCACCTCGCGGTCCAGTGCCAGGATGCGGATCGGCACTTCGGGATGCGCTTCCTGAAACGCCTCCAGGCGCGGCATCAGCCAGTACGTCGAAAATCCGATGGTGGCGGTGATGGTCAACGCTTCCTGAGTGCCGCTGCGAATATCGTTCGCGGTCTGGGCGATACGCTCAAGGCTCTGATCTACTGCAGCATAAAGCCTCCGACCGGAGGCCGTGAGGCTGACCCTGCGATGCTCGCGCACGAACAGATCATGGCCGAGAAAATCCTCGACCTGTCGTATCTGACGGCTAACCGCTGCTTGCGTGATGCAGATTTCATTGGCCGCTGCGGTAAAGCTCAAAAGACGCGCGGCCGCTTCGAAAATCACGAGGCCATTTAGAGGGGGAAGGCGACGCCGAAGTTTTTCCATTACCAGAAGTCATCCAAAGCTGATCAATTAATTGTTTGTTCCGCCGTCTCGATCATGGCCAGATAGCCATCAGGGCGGCAGGCACGCCCCCCATGCTTACGTTGCCCACTATTCGATCTGCCTCCGTGCCATTACCAAGCAGTATCTTAATTTTTGGAGATAAGCAAATGCGCGTAAAGCAAGCGTTCAAGGTTTTATTGGGTGTCTTAGCGTGTTCAGTGTTGCACGTGATGCCAGCCAGCGCTGAGCAGCCACCGATCCGAATCGGCTGGATCAATTGGGCAGACGCGGAGATCACCGCCAAGCTGGCAGCAAAAGTGATCGAGGATCAGACCGGTCGGTCGGTCAAGCTGGTCATGGCTGATCTGGGCATCCAGTTTCAGGCGCTGGCCAACAAGAATGTCGATGTCATTCCAATGGTGTGGCTGCCCGGCGCTCATAAATCCTACTGGGAGAAATACAGCAGTCAGGTGGAAGATCTCGGCGTGATATACGACGGAAAGATCGGCTGGGCCATACCCGATAGCATTCCAGCCAGTGAAGTGTCGAGCATTGAGGACCTGAATAAACCCGGCATCGCCGAGAAATTCGGTAATCGCATCCTCTCGGCCGAAGCCGGCAACGGTCAGTACAAATTGTCGGAAAAGGCGATCACCGAATACGGCCTGAAGGGCTACAAACTCTTGGCGTCTTCAGAGGCGGGCATGCTGTCTGAGCTTGCGCGAGATCAGAGTCGCGAAAAATGGTCGATCATCAACGCGTGGAACCCCCATTGGATGTTCGCCAAATGGAAGCTTCGCTACCTCATCGACTCGAAACAGATCTTTGGTGGCACCGAACACATTCACGTGGTTTCTCGTTTGGGCTTCACCAAGGACGAACCGAAGGTCGCCACATTCCTGCGGCACTACACGCTACCGCTGAGCGATCTGGAAGCGATGCAGATGGAGGCTAAGGACAGTTCCGCCGATAAGGTTGTGGACGCTTACTACCTCAAAAACAAAGCGCGCTTCGCTGCGATGTTCAATTGACCGGGGCACTACGCCCAGCCTGATGCTTCAACCCTTTTGAATCGACACCTAGCACACGGTCGCGCCGTTGTGACGCCTTCTTGTGCCCGCAATTCACTGCTTCAAAGGCAAACCCCACCATTCTGACCAGGAGATACATCATGAAAATGACAGATTTTAAAGTACTGACGTTCGACGTCGTTGGCACACTGATTAACTTCGAAGCTGGCATCCTTGCCGCAGTGCGCAATATTGGCGGGGCCAAGGCCCATGATATTTCGGATGACGCGATCTTCGATGCCTACAAGCGTGCCGATGATGTATATCGGGGGGAGATGCGTGCACCTAATCGCTTCATGTACACCATGAGCGACATCTACCAGGCTTTCGCTGCCGAACTGGGCTTGATCAGCGACAAGGCGGCAGGTGATCGTTTCCAGGCGTCGGTGGTGTCTTGGCCTGCCTTCGCCGACTCGGTGGATGCGTTGGCACGCCTGCGCAAGCATTTTCGTCTGGTGGCCATGACCAACGTCGACCGCACGTCGTTCTCGGCGTACCAGTACACACTGGGTCACCCGTTTCACGACAGCCTGACCTCGGAAGAGACCGGCGTTCACAAACCCGATCCGTTGTACTTCGCGTTCAACGAAGGGCGTCAATCGGCAGCAGGCTTCCAGAAGCGCGACATCCTGCATGTCGCTCAGAGCCAGTATCACGATATCGGCGTGGCGAGCGAAGCGGGTTACACAACCTGCTGGATTGAGCGTCGCCATGACATCGGAGGCTATGGCGCAACGCCGGTCCCTCCGAAAGTCACCAAGCCAGACTTCCATTTCCATTCGATGCAGCAGTTTGCAGATGCTGTCGAAGCGGAACTGGCTAACCCCGCCGCCGCCTTTTCTTAAGGACGCCCCGTCATGACTGCGCGCGCCCTGTTCCCAGATATAGCGTCACTGTGGCAGGAAACGGCCATCGATCCACCGGCCCTCAAGCCTTTGGAGGGAGATCATCAATACGATGTCGTGATCGTCGGTGGTGGCTACACCGGACTGTCTACAGCGAGGTATCTGGCCGCGAAAGGACTGTCTCCGATTGTGTTGGAGGCCAGCCGGATCGGATGGGGAGCGAGTGGTCGTAACGGAGGTGTGGTGTCGGCTAAATACCGCCTGCCTCTGAGCCGAGTCGCCGCGCGCCATGGCCTTGAGATGGCGCAGATCATGCGGCGGCTGTCCCTTGAGTCAGTGGAACACATCGAAAAGCTGGTGGCGGCTTACTCGCTGGAGGCTGCGCAGTATCGCAAGAATGGCAGCCTGCATTGCGCGCACAACGCGACTTCTCTGGAGTACTGCGCAAAGGAGGCGCATTGGTTGGCTGCCGAGCTGGGCGAGCGCTCTTTGCACGTTATGTCTGCCAGGCAGATGCAGGAAGAAACCGGCTCCCCAGACTTTGTCGGCGGGGTGCTGGACACTGGCGGAGGTCTGCTTCACCCGCTGAATTTCGCAAGAGGCTTTGCCCGTGGCCTGCAGGCAGAAGGAATAACGCTAAGTGAGTCATCACCTGTCACGGGTATACGCCGGGTTGCGAATGGCGTCGTAGTGCACACCTCGCACGGGACAGTCACCGCAAAGCAGGTGGTGTTGGCTACCAATGGATATTCCACGCTGACCTCTGCAACAGATGCAGTTCGCAAGTGTGTGGTGCCTTTTCGCTCAGCAATGTTGGCGACGGAGCCTCTGACAGGGCAGAAGCTGCAGTTGCTGAGGCATGCTCGCAGCTACACCGAAACCCGCCGAATGATGCGCTGGTTTCGCATGGCTGGCGACCGTCTGCTGTACGGCGGTCGCGGAGCTTTTGGTACCGATGATTCGAGTACCGCATACGAGGCGCTTCATAGGGCGATGATTAAGCAGTTCCCGACGTTGGCCGAGACTACGATCAGCCATCGATGGTCGGGGCTGGTGGCATTGACGGTCGACAGCGTGCCGCAGGTGGGGCGTCTGGATGACCGGATCGTGTATGCGATGGGCTACAACGGCACTGGTGTGGCGATGTCTTCGTACATCGGTATGCACGTGGCCGAGGTCGTCGCAGGAAGCACACCTGAGCTGGGATTGGTATGGGCGGACCGAGTTCGCCGTATCCCTTTTTATCCATTACGGGTGCCGGTGGTTCGGCTCGTTGCAGGCTGGTATCAGTTTCTGGATGCCATCGGGCGTTGATCCGGGTCTTCTTGTACAAACCATCTAATCAGGCAGCCCGTTTGCCTATGTATACGGAGGTGAAGACATGGTAGTGCTGTTGGAAAATGAAACCCATTGTTTAAAGCTCGGCGCTGATCTGACCGCCGAGTTAATGGTACTAAACGATGATCCACTCGCCATGTGGCTGGCCAGTTACATCGCGAGATTGATGCGCGAGTTGGAGCAAGCGCAGGATGCAGGCCATGTCGCGCGAGCCAGCAACGCTTGCGTGGACGCCATTCTGAAGCTCTGGGAGCACCGGGCATCGTTTCCCTCCCTGGGGCAGAACCGTTTCAGAAACGGCTCAGCCATCCACTCATCATTCAAATCGATCGGCTGCCCATGACGATAAAAATTATTGCTCAATCGTCTGCCGCACAGGGGTTGGAGTCTCTTGGCGCGCCTTCAAGTTCGCTGAGCACACCTGCCCAGAACATGAGTGGCATGGAGGTTCACCTTGAAGGTGCGTCTGAGAACAAAACGGGAATATGGGAATGCACCCCGGGACGATTTGAGCGTCAATTAATCGAAGCTGAGGTCATGCATATCCTGACGGGGGTTTGTACGTTTACACCCACTGATGGAGAACCTCTAGCTATAAAAGGCGGAGATACGCTGTTTTTTCCTCGAAATACCTCAGGTGTCTGGGAGATTCAGGAAACGCTGAGAAAGATCTATGTGGTGTTTAACCCCGCAGGTCCTACCTGACCTGATAACTGCGATCAGTCTCTATGGTCGGGACTTTTGGTTTTGACGGTCGACAGCGTACCCCAGGTGGTGCATCTGGATGATCGGGTCGTCTATGCGATGGGCTACAACGGCACGGGTGTGGCGATGTCTTCGTACATCGGCAAACACGTGGCTGAAGTAGTTACAGGAAGCACACCGGAGTTGGGGTAGATGTGGGCGGACCGAGCTCGCCCAATCCCTTTTTATCCATTACGGGTACTCGTGGTTCGGATCGTTGCGGGCTGGTATCAGTTTCTGAATGCCGTCGGACGTTGATCCGGGTCTTCTAGTACAAACCATCTGACACAGGCAAGCCGTTTGCCTGCGTATAAGGAGGTGAAGACATGGTCATGCTGTTGGAAAATGAAATCCATTGTTTAAAGCTCGGCGCTGATCTGACCGCCGATTTAATGGAACGAAACGACGATCCACTCACCAGGTGGCTAGCCAGTTACATCGCCTGGTTGATGCGCGAGCTTGAGGATGCTGAGGATGCAGGCCAGGTCGCGCGCGCCAGCAGCGCTTGCATGGATGCAATTCTGAAACTCTGGGAGCACCGGGCATCGCTTCCTTTCTGTCGGCAAGTCCATGCCAGAAACAGTCCTGCCACCCTCTCATTTGTATAGTTTGTTTGACGATTAAACGACAAAAAATCGCCCAATCCGATGTCGCGCAGAGCTTGTGATCTGTTGGTAGCCATTCTAGGTCGCTGAGTACGCCAGTGCAGAACCTGAAAGAAACTAAGGTCATCGAGCATACTCATAGATTTCCTAAAAACTAGGATTGGCCTTCTAGCAAGACTAATTATTAATCCAAAGACACTGCAAACACCGAAATCCATGCCCCAGTCAACCCAGGAGTCGAATCCATGAGCAGAACCCAGTACAAAATTGCAGTGATCCCCGGCGACGGCATTGGCAAGGAAGTTATGCCCGAAGGCGTGCGTGTGCTCGATGCGGTGGCTGCCCGGTTCAACCTCGAGCTGAAATGGGACTGGTTCGACTTCGCCAGCGCCGATTACTACCTGGCGCACGGCAAGATGATGCCGGACGACTGGTTCGACACCCTCAAGGGCTACGATGCGATCTACTTCGGTGCCGTGGGCTGGCCGGACGTGGTGCCTGACCATATTTCCCTGTGGGATTCGCTGCTGCAGTTCCGTCGTGAATTCGACCAGTACGTCAATCTGCGTCCCTGCCGTCTGATGCCCGGCGTGAAGGCGCCACTGGCGAACCGCAAGCCCGGCGACATCGATTTCTGGGTGGTGCGCGAGAATACCGAAGGCGAGTACTCCAGCGTCGGCGGCAAAATGTTCCCCGGGACCGATCGCGAAATCGTGCTGCAGGAAACCGTGATGACCCGCGTCGGCGTCGACCGTATCCTCAAGTTCGCCTACGACCTGGCGCAAAGCCGTCCGAAGAAGCACCTGACCTCGGCCACCAAATCCAACGGCATCGCGATCACCATGCCCTACTGGGATGAGCGCGTCGTGGAAATGGGCAAGAAATATCCGGACGTCAACGTCGACAAGTACCACATCGATATTCTTACGGCGAACTTTGTCCTGCACCCGGACTGGTTCGACGTGGTGGTGGCCAGCAACCTGTTCGGCGACATCCTTTCCGACCTGGGTCCGGCCTGCACCGGCACCATCGGCATTGCGCCCTCGGCCAACATCAACCCGGAACGCAACTTCCCGAGCCTGTTCGAGCCGGTGCATGGTTCGGCGCCCGACATCGCCGGAAAGGGCATCGCCAACCCGATCGGGCAGATCTGGTGCGGTGCGATGATGCTCGAGCACCTGGGCCATCCCGAAGCCGGCGCCGCCGTGCTGACAGCGATCGAAACCGTGCTTGCGATGGGTCCGGAGAATGCACCCTTGACCGCCGACATCGGTGGCACCGGCAACACTGAATCGCTGGGCAAGGCCATCACTGCTGCGGTCTGAAGCCGAGAATAGCGACATTAATTGCTGCCTCATTCTGGACGATGAGTTATCGGTTGAGCAGATGGGACAACGCATCTTCGATGCACATCCTGGAAGCGGCCTCAGGCGCCTCGACCAAGAGCGAGTTGTTGGAACTTGGGATCACGAGCTCGTGCCTGGGCATCGTCAGGTGATCCAAACCGCCTACACATATTAAGGAACCTCGGCATGAGCTTGAAACTGACTCGCACTGACCTGATCCGCACACAGAATTTCATCGCTGGTCGTTGGGCCACCAGAGATCCAAAGGCGCTGCTGACTGTCACTAACCCGGCTGACGACAGCTATATCGCCCAAGTGCCCGACAGCAACGCCATTGACGCGCGTGAAGCTGTCGATGCCGCTCATTCGGCTTTTGCTGCCTGGCGAAGCACCCCTGCCAAGCAGCGCGCGCAATTGATCAAACGCTGGAACGATCTAATTCTGGAGCATCAGGAAGACTTGGGCAGGCTCATATCGCTGGAGCAGGGAAAACCGCTCGCAGAGGGGCGCGGCGAAGTGATCTACGCCGCCAGCTATGTTGAGTGGTTCGCCGAGGAGGCGACGCGCTCTTATGGCGATGTGATCCCGACACCGGTCTCGGGTCGCCGCATGACTGCAATCAAGGAACCTGTTGGCGTGGTCGCAGCGATCACCCCCTGGAATTTTCCGGCGGCGATGATTGCCCGCAAGATCGCGCCAGCACTGGCAGCCGGTTGCACCGTCGTCTGCAAGCCCGCCGAAGACACGCCACTGACGTCCCTGGCGCTTGTGCGCCTGGCAGAAGAAGCAGGTTTTCCGGCAGGAACACTGAACATCGTCACCGCTTCGCGCGAACGTACCCCCGAAGTGGTAAACGCTTGGCTGGCGGATTCACGGGTGCGCAAAATAACCTTTACAGGGTCGACGCCAGTGGGCAAACATCTGGCCCGAATGTCAGCCGACACCCTGAAAAAGTGCTCGCTTGAACTGGGCGGCAATGCCCCATTCATTGTTTTTGACGATGCGGACCTCGATGCTGCAGTGGACGGCCTCATGGCCTCCAAATTTCGCAATGGCGGTCAGACCTGCGTGTGCCCCAATCGGATCTACGTGCAGAGCGCTGTTCATGATCAATTCGTGCAAAAGCTAGTAGCAAGAGTCAGTGCGCTGAAGGTTGGGCCAGCCTCCCACGGCGATTCTCAGATTGGTCCGATGATCAACGGGCGCGCCATCGACAAGATCGCCCGCCACGTGGATGACGCTGTTTCTAAAGGCGCAGAAATCGCCACTGGCGGTCGACGTATTCGCGATGCTGTCGCAGACGGTCCGAACTACTACGCGCCGACAGTGTTGATCAATGCGACCTCGCACATGGAACTCTGCAATGAAGAGACATTCGGCCCCGTGGCACCCATTTTCCGCTTCGCGACTGAAGCGCAAGTGATCGAACTGGCCAACGACACTCCATTCGGGTTGGCGGCCTACTTTTACACCCAGGATGTCAAACGCGTCTGGCACGTATCGGAGGCGCTGGAGTACGGCATCGTGGGCATCAACGAAGGAGCTATCGCCGCAGAGGCCGCGCCGTTTGGGGGTGTCAAAGAGTCGGGGTATGGCCGTGAGGGTTCACGTTACGGCCTGGAAGACTACATGCACATCAAATACTTGTGTCAGGGCGGCTTGAACTAGTTCCGACAACTGCACAGAGGCGTAAAGGTAGTCATGGGAAATCTCTATAAAACCGCGCTTTCGCGAGGCGATCTAATTGATCTTCATGAGGTAGGTGGTATCGTCCCGAGTCCAATCAGACTATCGAGCTGTCGTCCGCTATTGGGATCATAAACTTTAGTTTGAGTCTGCTCTTTACAGACGTCCGCTCTTGGCCGATTTTTGCCTGTCGTAGCGGGCAGCAATCGGCCGATTGTGTTGAAAAAGTCGGTTTTCCCAAAAACACTCGAATATTGATGGATGAAAACATCTATGTTGCCCGCTGCTACGTAAAATCCGAGTTTTGAACCTTCTGCCAAAAATTCAGATTTCAATCTCAGGCGCGTACTTTTCTGGCGTGGAATTCGAAGCCGACTTTTTCAACAGAATCGGCCAGAAGCGGACATACCGTGATCACTCTACAACCTTGGCGCTCTGTATCATATCAGCCACCGGAGCATCAACGCAGCGAGGAAAAATACTGAGTAGGCGGTTTACCCAGGGCTTTTTTGAACATCGTGATGAAGGCATTAACAGAGTCATATCCCAGAATGCCTGCCACACGTTGCACTGAAACCCCCTCCGCCAAATGACTCAGTGCGATCATCAAATGCAATTGTTGACGCCAGCGTCCGAAGCTCAGCCCGGTCGTGCTTTCTACAAGCCTGGCCAGCGTTCGTTCACTGGTTGCAAGCCGAGTGGCCCACTCGCGCAACGTGGTTCGGTCGCCTGGATCTGAGAAGAGCGTATCCGCGATTTGTTTGATCTTGGGGTGGTCTGATATCGGCAAATGCAGCTCTTTCAGCGGGGCATCGGAAAGCTGCTCAAGCAGCACTGCAACCAGCCGAGCTGTCTTGCCCTCGGAATGGTAAGCAGGTTCCTGTTCAGCGAGATGCAGGACCATCTCCCGAACAAGGGGCGTAATGGCAACCGTGCAGCATTCTTCAGGCATGGCTGCCGCACCGGGCTCAACGAACAGAAAGCAGGTCCGGGCGTTTGCGGTCACTCGGCAACTGTGCGGCGTGCCGCCAGGGATCCATACGGCGTGCTGGGGAGGGACAAGCCAGAGTGCATTTTGCACCTCACAGCTCACTGCGCCATGCAAAGACAGGATCAGCTGGCCTTTGCGATGATCATGCGGACGGGCACCCGAATCATTGAGGTCAGGCGCAACCTTGAGGGCAATCGCTGCCTGGGCGAAAAGGTCTGAATCGAAATCTTCCGGCGAGGAAACGACATTTTTTGAGCTTGGCATAATTTAGATATCAGGTGTCTTGATATCTATATTAGACGGTTCTGAAGTTCTCTACAGTTGTCTTCTTTTAAGAGGACAGATAAAGAATATGTCAGATACAAAAAACAAGTGGCATGCCATCGCGCTCGTCGCAGGCATTCTGCTTATCGCCGTGAACCTGCGCGTTCCCTTTACCAGCATCGCGCCCGTTTTGCCGCTGATCCAGAATGATTTTGGCTTGAGCGCCTCAGCTCTAGGCCTGCTTACTTCACTGCCATTACTTGCCTTTGCAGCCTTCTCCCCGCTCAGCGCATCGGTCGCCCGCAGGTTCGGCATCGAGCGCACGCTTTTCGGTGCACTGTTGGTCATTTCAGCGGGCATCCTGCTCCGCTCCGCAGGCAGCGCGTGGGCGTTGTACGCCGGTACGATATTGATAGGCACTGGGATCGCCCTGGGCAACGTGCTGCTGCCCGGCCTGATCAAACGCGACTTCTCGACAAAAATGGCGTCCATGACCGGCGCTTATTCCATCACGATGGGTGCAGCGGGCGCTGTCGGTTCAGCCGTAATAATTCCGCTGACCCAATCATGGGGATGGCCGATTGCCCTGAGTTTGTTGGTCGCAGCCCCGTTGTTGGCGCTGGTGGTGTGGCTGCCGCAGTTGAAAAAACACGAACACGTAAATCTGTCAGGTCCGAAACAAGCGCCAACCGTGGCCGTATGGCGTTCGCCGCTGGCATGGCAGGTCACACTGTTCATGGGGCTGAACGCGATGCCTTTTTATGTCGCCGTCGGCTGGCTGCCGACCATTCTGATGGACCATGGCATATCCCCGGAGCAAGCAGGCACGGTACACGGCACGCTTCAACTGACCACGGCAATTCCCGGCTTGATTCTGGCGGCCACGCTTCGCCGTCTCAAAGACCAGAAACTGGCAGCCGCTACCGTCAGCCTGTTAACCGCCTCATCCCTGATCGGGCTCATTTACGCGCCAGACTACGCCATGTTGTGGGCCGTGGTCCTGGGCTTCGGCTCTGGTGCCAGCATGATGCTCGGCCTGACCTTCATCGGCTTGCGCACAAAAAATGTCGGTGACACGGCGGCACTTTCAGGAATGGCGCAGTGCGTCGGCTACCTGATGGCAGCCGCAGGCCCATTGCTACTGGGCCAACTGCACGACTGGACCGGTGGCTGGACAGCACCGCTGCTGATCACAGCCGCAATCTCCGTAGCCGGCGCATTCACCGGCATGCTGGCCGGGCGCAACGTTCAACTTGAATCTGCTGAATCATCGTCGCGAACAAGCCCAGCAATCCAGTCAGCGAATGCGCTCACAGCTGGCGATAAAAAGCGCTGATGCGGGTATAGCAGGTGCACAGGAACCGATGCGGGCTGCCAGCCAGCAAGCACTTCGACCAGTCGCCCTTCTCGCAGATGCTCGCTGACCACATTCTCAGCGAGCTGCACCAGCCCGAAGCCTTCAAGGCACATTTTGATGTAAAGCCCAGTCTCGTTGACGGCCGCTGTGCCGTTCACCGGGACTGAGATTTTTTCGGTACCACGGGCAAAGCGCATTTCACCTGCTTGCCTTGCGCGGCCCGAGAAGTAATGGATGGCCCGGTGGTGAGACAAATCTTGCGGATTTTGCGGAGTGCCGTTCTCTTCGAGATAGGCGGCAGACGCACAGGTTACCCAGCGAAACCGACCGAGTGGGCGCGCAACGAGCGTTGAGTCATCGAGCTCGCCTGTACGAATAACGCAATCGACACCCTCTTGAACCAGATCAACCTGCCGATCGTTGACGCCTATCATCAGGTAGATATCCGGGTAGCGCCTGTAGAAGTCTTGCAGGTTTGGCATGACGATGAAGTGTGCAATGCCACCCGGCATATCGACACGCAAACGCCCCTGTGGCCGTTTTACGGAATCCGTCAGGCTGGTCTCTGTGTGTTCGATCAGCTCCAATATTTCCCGGCATTGCGCCAGATATTGTGCGCCCTCAGAGGTCAGGTTGACCCGACGCGTTGTTCTGTTCAGCAGGCGCACCTGCAAGTACTTCTCAAGATTTTTGACGCTGCTGGTAACTGTCGAGGCCGGCAGAGAGAGCGTCTGCGCCGCCTGGATAAAGCTTCCTGCTTCAGCCACACGTACGAAAACCTGCATCGCTTGAATACGGTCCATGACTGTTAGCAGCCTCAAAGCAGTGATCGGGTAAAGTCGTTATTATTCGTAGATATTGAATAATAAAAACAGTTTAACCATCTTTTTCCCGCAGTATCGCATTGCGTACATTGCTTCCAACGAAATTTGAAGAGGTGTACAGAAAATGGCTGAATATAACCGCAGCATTGTGCAGGCCCCGGCCGCTCCGGCCGCCCGCACCCTTATCCGCGGCGCCACTGTGCTGAGCATGGACGGTGATATCGGCAATCTGGCGCGCGGCGATATCCTTATCGAAGACAGCACCATCACGGCCATAGGTGAAAACATCGAGGCCGGCGACGCTATGGTTATCGAGGCATCCGGCATGATTGCCATGCCCGGCATGGTCGATACGCATCGTCACTCCTGGGAGGGCCAACTGCGTCGAATCAATCCGAATGCCGAAACCCTGGAAGACTACTGCAACGCAACGCACTTCTCGTTCGCCAAATACTATCGCCCGGCTGACATGTATATCGGCAATCTACTGACTGCATTGGGGTGCATCGATGCGGGCATCACGACCGTGGTCGATAACTCGCACAACAGCCGCACCGGCGCGCACTCCGACGCCGCGGTCGAGGCGCTGCTCGATGCTGGTATCCGGTCTGTACACGCCTCCGGTGCGCCAGTTTCCGGTGAGTGGGACAAAGCCCACTGGCCCGGCAACCTGGAGCGTCTCCAGGAAAAATACGTCAATAACGGTGACAACCCGCTGCTCTCGCTGGCGGTGATGGCACAGCTTGAACCTGAGCTGTGGGCTGAGGCCAGGCGTCTGGGGCTGCCGATCATCACCGAATTTTTTGGCGGGGACATGGCAGCTGAGTTGGAGGGTTTGCATCGCGAGGGCCTGCTGCGTCCCGATAACATCTTCAACCACTGCACCTCGCTGCCGGACGCCGGCTGGAAAATCCTTAGCGAGGCTGGCGTGCGGGTCAACGTATGCCCGCGTTCAGATGCCCACTACGGCATTGAAGATGGAATGTTCGCCATGCAGTCGGCCCAGCGCCACTGCATCAGCCCGGGGCTGAGTGTCGATAACGAAACCTCCTACAGCGGTGACATGTTCATGGAGATGCGGGTGGCGTTCTACCTGCAACGCGTCATGGGCATGCACCAGCAGCGCTGCTGCGGTGCAGAACATCATCCGGTGACCCTGCCTGCTCATGGCCTGCTCAAAGCCGCCACTCTCGACGGCGCTACCTGCGCCGGATTGCAGGACAATGTCGGCAGCCTGGCCCCCGGCAAACAGGCTGACCTGATCCTTATAAACACGCAGGACATCAACCTTTACCCGTCAGGCAACGCATTCGGCACCGTGGTACACGCGGCCGAACGCAGCAATGTCGACACAGTCATGATTGGCGGGCGCATCGTCAAGCGCGGCGGCAAGGTGCTGGGCGTGGACAGCGCAAGGCTGCGTGCAGCAATCGACGAGTCCCGTGAGCATCTGTTTGCTGCCGCAGGCTACCAGCCGGACATTTTTGCCGAGACATTCATGCCGCTTGAGTCAGCCAAGTAAGGAGACGCGAGATGAACGCAGCCTACTACCTGCTGGCCATCTCCGCAGGGCTTGGCATAACCCTGCAGACCACGCTGAATGGTCAACTCGCTAAAGGTGTGGGTGGAGATTCCGTAGCGGCGGCGCTGTTCTCATTTACTGCCGGTGCGGTATGCCTGGGCTTCTTTTCATTGATGCGCGGCGGGATAGTGGCCTCACTGGCGGCTATACCTGCCCAGCCCTGGTGGAGCCTGTTGGGCGGTCTGCTGGGTGCCGGTGCCTTGCTTAGTTATGTGGTGCTTGCGCCAAAAATCGGTCTGTCAGCCCTTCTGGGCCTCGCTATAGCAGGGCAGATTATCTCGTCACTGGTTATCGATCATTTCGGATTGATGGGGGCATCGGAAAGGCCGGTGTCTCTCGTCAAGTTGGCCGGGTCGATGGTGATGCTAGCAGGCTTGGCTATCGCCCTGTTCGGTGACAGGTGGTCAGCGCTTTTCTCCAACTGACAGTCTTGTTTGCCCCATCCTGTTTCGTAGGACGCAACCATGTTTAAAACCCTAATCGGCACCACCAGTCTTCTTGGCGAGTGCCCTATCTGGTGTGAAAGAACCGAACGCCTGTTCTGGACCGACATCCCCGGCTGCGAGTTGCGTGCTCTGGACCCCGAAAGCGGCGAAGTGCAGCGTTGGTCCCTGCCAGAGCCGCTAGGGTCATTTGCCCTCACGTCAGACGAAGACATATTGCTGATGGGACTGGCATCCTGCCTGGGCTACTACAACCTGAGCACTGGTCGTTTCAGCAAAATCACAGCCACCCCTGGCGTGGCAGGAACCCGGATCAATGATGGCCGCTGCGACCGTATGGGAAACTTCGTATTCAGCACTATGGACACCGGCGTGCCGGTGCAAACCATAGGCAGATTTCACCAGCTCAATGCCGCGACGCTCGAGACAGAAACGCTGGACCTTCCCGATGTGGCGATCCCGAACAGCATCTGTTTTAGCCCGGACGGTTCCACCATGTATTACGCGGACTCCCTGCAAGGATGCATTTTCTGCTGCGATTACCCGTCGCTAGAAAACCAGCGTGTATTCACTACAGTCAACGGTCAGGGTGCTCCAGACGGTTCTTGTATTGATGCGCAGGGCTTTCTCTGGAATGCGGAATGGGGCGGTAGCAGAGTCGTGCGTTATGCGACTGACGGCAAAGTTGACAGCGTGATCGACTCCCCGTGTATTCAGACAACTTGCCCGGTGTTAGCGGGAGCTGGTTATGAAACGCTTTACTGCACCAGCGCACGGATAGGGCTAGATAAGCCGGCAGATTTCGATGGCACGCTGATAAAAGCCGAAGCCGTTGCAACTGCCGGATTCCCTGAAGAGCGATTTACAGGACGACTGCACTGAATAGTGGGTTCTAGCCTGTCGCGCCGTTCTGAATGCCAACTTGGTAGACGCGCATGAATGACCGGTTCTGGCCGATTGTGTTGAAAAAGTCGGTTTTCCCAAAGCACTCGAATATTGATGGATGAAAAACATCTGTTGCCCGCTGCTACGTAAAATCCGAGTACTGAACCGCCTGCCAAAAATTCAGATTTCAATCTCAGGCGCGTACTTTTCTGGCTTGGAATTCGAAGCCGACTTTCTCAACAGATTCGGCCAAAAGCAGCCGTTCAGCAAACGCAGACATTGGCTAGAGTGGAGCACGTTCTAGTTGCGGGGGCGACATGGGTGCTCCAACACCGATGCAGCGGCAAGCACACCAGGTAGTACATGAGCCAACACGCGTAGGTGCTGGAATGCAAGTAGCAGGCACCAGATGCCAGCTTTCAACCCATAGTTGGTACTGGATGTCCAAGTAGCGAAGGCTCTCATGGCCGTACCATTCAGGTGGCGGCGTGTCGTCGAGGTTGATGATCGTTACTTGTGTGACGATCTGCTATTCCACTCGGCAGGGATCGCAATATGCAAGCCGACTCTTTCGCCAGCGGTTGTGGCGATACCGAATGCGCCAGACCATGAGTCGACGATGAAACTGCTGGGATGACACACCGATGGAGCGCGTATTTCGCAGCTTGAAAACAGAATGGATACCGACCGTGGGCTATCGAACTGCGCAGGAAGCACAGCGCGATATCAGTCATTTTTTGATGCATCGGTACAACTGGATTCGGCCTCATCAATTCAACGATGGGTTGGCACCAGCGCGGCCCGAGGAAAAATTTCACGTCGTGTCGGGGATTAGTTGACCACTACAGTTAAGGCAGTAGCTCGCCGCCACATTGCGAGGCGGCAGAGTCTCATGGGAAATCGGATGCCGGCATGGGCCATCAGTGAGATGGCTTTCCATCCTTTGAGAGCAGTTCTTTTGCCATCTCCATTGCCTGCTCACGTGAAGCAGCGAGAAGCAAAGGGTAGCCCCAGAACTTGGCAAAAACGATCGCGAATGCCCTGAAACCAAGACGTTTTGCAGAGTTGGGCTCGATCATGATCATAGCCAGAACTAACCTTCGCAATTCGACCTTGTGCTTTTTCATCCAAAGCGCGGTGCGTTTCTTTTCTTCCGGCGAGTGCTCGTGGTCTTCGGCAGGTACGGTATCGGTCAAAATTACGAAGGACTCCCCGCGCTGCAGATTGGCCTCGAATTCGGCGAAGTCCTTTTGGTGATCGTGTCCGGGTTCTTGCGTAAGGCTCATCCAGACATAAGGGAAGTCAGAACTATTCACCGACATGGCCGTTTCCTCTGCTTTTGATGCTACGCCAGGTGGCCGCAATGGCAAACACGCCGGGCAACGTAATGAAGAACGCTGCAGAAAAGGCAATGTGCCAACCGTCGCGCAGCCCGTCAGTGATTCCCCCGAGGGTATTCAGGGCGACAAGCAGGCTGCCCAGAACCAGGGTAACCCACTGAGCCTTACGGGTTCCTCTCAGAGCGATAAGCACCGTTACGAACCAAGAGCCATAGAATGCTGAAAACATCCACAGTACATCGGGCTCAAACGTAATCGCCGGTATCGCTCCGGGTGCTCTCGCAAAGTCGTTTACGTAGAAAAATAACTGGAAAGTGACAAAAAGTACGGCACCCGCGGCGGTGGTCAGCCAGAACAAGGCGACTCTGTTTGCGTTGTTCACGACCAGCGCTTCGCTGGAGTGCAGGGTAGTCTGAAGAGACATAGGAGCGTTCTCGATAATTAATGGGCTGTTCTAGGTGTGGGGGCTTTTAACGGGTGAAGCGTCCGCCTGCGGGTCATCAATACTTATAATCCATCGTCACCATCAAGTTACGGGGGGCGCCATAACCTACGGTGTCGAAATCGCCCTTCTGCAACGCATACTTCTTGTCGAGCACGTTATTGACGTTGACTGCCGCGGTGATCTGCTTCGTGACGGCGTAGCGCCCCAACACGGATACCAGCGCATAAGAGCCTTGTTCCCCGCCCAACGAACTGGTGCCGGTGTTGGGCGCCTCGTAGAAGCGGCTTTGCCATTTAACGCCTCCGCCCAGCGTCAATCTGTTCCACTCTCCCGGCAACTGGTAGGTGCTGAAAAGCTGGGCAGTGGTGCGCGGTATTTGCGAATTCAAGCGGACGCCATCGCCATCTTGTGCCGTGAAATGGGCGATGCCTGAATAGATGTTCCAGCCACGCGCCAGCTCGCCCTGCAAGTCCAGCTCGATACCCCGCGACTTCGTCCCATCCGAACCCATATAGGCTTGGGCACCACTTGGCGTATAGGTTCCTGCGACCATCTGTGCAGCGTTGTCCAGCTCGGTATGGAACAAGGCTACCGACGCATTCAGACGCCCATCCAAGTAAGCGCCTTTAAGGCCGAGTTCCTTGGTTTTTCCCTTTGTCGGCGTGAGCACGTTGCCCTTGCTGTCTCGATAGTCGGTTTGCGGATTGAATATGCCCGTGTAGCTCACGTAGGCCGAATAGGTCTTATCGATGTCGTAGATCAAACCAGCATACGGGGTGAATTCACTGCTCTTCTTGTAGTGCAACGACGAGGCGCCGACCGCGTCGTCGATTTCGTAGTTGCTGAAGCGGCCGCCGACAATCAGTTTCAGAGGCTCGGACAGCGAGAACCGGGCTGCGCTATAAACACCGCTCTGTTTGATCAGGGTGCGAGTCGGTATCGAAGCCATGACATCGAAGTTGGGACGGGGAAAGGCCGGGCTCAGTTGATAGACATTGACCGGCGTGAAGCCTGCATAGAACGGAGCGATAGCTTCCTGGCTGGAGGTGCGGCGCGAACTCGTCGCCCCCAACACCAAGTCATGCTGGCGGCCGAGCAGTTCGAAGGGGCCGCTCGCCATCACGTCGAAGGTGTTTTGACGGCTGCTACCTTCGGACGCCAGTGCCACCGGAAGAGCCCCGTTGGGAAAAGAGCCCAGTCCCGTGGCGCGATCGGGGCGGCCGACCAGGCCGAGCAGTTCGGCATCGAATTCCGTGCGGTATTGATTAGCGACGGCCCGGAGATTCCAGCCGTTGTCAAAGCGGTGCTCGACCCCGGCAAACGCGGTCTTAAGGGTGTTGTCCCAATGGCTCCATTTCTGCGCGTAGTTCTTGGAGCGTGAATACTCGGCCTGCGTGCCGTCGCTGAACCATAGCGGTAAACCTCCCCAGGTGGAGCCCTTCGGCGTGCTGTCCTGGTAGTCATAGCCCAGATTCACCGTCGTGTCTGGTGTCAGATCTGCCTCGATGATGCCGTAGAACGCCCTCCTCTGCGGTTTGTAGCCATCAATGTACGAGTTTCCTTCCTGGGACGTCCCGACCATGCGGGCGCGGATACGGCCATCCTCGGTCAACGGAGTCGATACGTCGGCCATTTCCCGGTGGGTATCCCAGCTCCCTGCACCGAGCGAGGCGGACGCCGAGAAGTCGCGGGTCGGTCGTTTTCGCACCAGGTTGACGGCGGCCGAGGGATTGCCGGTGCCGGTCAGCAAGCCAGAGGCGCCGCGCACGACCTCGACACGATCGTAGAACGCGGTATCTAGGGAGCTGATCCCGCTCCCGCTGACGATGTCGCCGACGACGGTGGGTATGCCATCGTACTGAACGTTGTTGATCAAGAAACCACGCGAATAGAAACTCGTCCGTTCGCTGTCGGATTGGTACGACGAGACGCCCGTGGTGTTATCCAGCACGCTCTGCACCGAGTTCAGTTGCTGGTCGTCCATGCGTTGACGGGTGATCACCGTCACCGACTGCGGTGTTTCTCGTAACGAAAGTGGCAGGTGCGTCGCCACCGATGTCTGACCCGTAGTGTAGGAACCAGTACCTTCGGTGGTCGCCGTATCCATAGGCCCCGTTACGGTGATGGCCGGCAAGGCTATCTCCTCTTGAGGCGTTCCACCGGCCTTGGTCTGAATCTGCCCTGGCTCGGCCGCGAATGCGCCCTGCGCACTAATGAGAACTGCCGCAGCGACTGCCGAGCCCAGCACGGTGAGGGGCGCGCTCCTGGCTGCGCCCTTGTACGGCCCATCCAAATGAGAATAGAAGGCGGGCTCTGCGTGTATATCAATTGGCCGACGAGATTTCCCAGTAGTTGTGAGGGTGGTCATCAACAATACTCATTTGCATTTAGGTGGCGTATTTAACAATAGAGCTGGATGAGTATGCATGGCTAAATCAAGCCAGATTGTTATTCAATTAGGCCAATTTCAACTGCTTGATACCTTTGGCTGTATTGCGAAATAAATTGACCTTTTTACGCAATGTAGAAGTGTGTCCAGGCGGATAGGCTGCGCTTCATCGTGGTCTGCCATGCCTCAATCCAGCTTGCTTGGCGGGCCGATTCCCCATTTCTTTCCGAGGAAATTCCCCCTATGCACTCACTTTGCTTTGGTGGGTCGGCCCCGCACCGCCGGTCACGCGCCACCCCAATCTCCATTGTCATCGGGAGGAACGCATGAGCACCGATGTTATCTCCCGTGCCAAACCCATCGTCGTAAGCGTTGTTGCGCTCGTCATGGTCTTGGGCATGCTATATGCCTGGCGCACCACCCGCGCCGGTGGCGCGGAACATTACGCTATGCCGCCGATGCCCGTCTCGACGATCCGCGCCGAACCTCGCGGCGTGGCCGAGGAGTTGCAGGCCGTCGGCAATTTGCAAGCCGTTCGCGAAGTGCTGCTGGCCCCCGACACGTCGGGCCGCGTGACAGCCATTCATTTCGACGCCGGCCAGTCCGTGAAGGAAGGGACGGTGCTGGTTCAGCTCTACGACGCTCCCGAGCAAGCGGATCGTGCCGCTGCTGCAGCCAAGGCCGATTTTGCCCAGGCGCAATTACGTCGCTCGCAGGAACTTGCCCCTACCGGCGCCGAGCCACGCGAATTGCTCGAACAACGTAAGGCGCAAGCCGCCCAGGACGTTGCGGCGGTGCGGCAACTGGACGCGCGCATCCAGCAGAAGGCCATCCGTGCGCCGTTCTCCGGCCAGCTCGGCATCCGGCGCATCAATCCCGGCCAGTACCTCAATGCCGGCGATGTGATCGCCACGCTGACCCAGCTTGACCCGCTCTACGTAAACTTCACGCTGCCCCAGCAGGACTTGCCCAAGCTGACGCCGGGCGCACTGGTGCATGTGACGGTAGATGCAGCACCAGGTCAGGTATTCAACGCCAAGATCAGCACCATCGAACCACGCATCGACGGCGAAACCCGCAATGTGGCCGTGCAGGCACTGTTGTCCAATGCCGACAGGCTGCTTAAGTCCGGCATGTACGCCACGGCGCGGCTGGCGTTGCCCGCGACCACCGACGCCATCGTGTTGCCGCTGACGGCGATCCAGACTTCGGCCTCCGGTGACAGTGTGGTGCTCGTGCGGGATGTCGACTCGCAGGGCATCGGCAAGGCGGTCGCCGTGCCGGTCGTCACTGGTCGCCGGCTCGGCGAGGAAGTCCTCGTGACCCAGGGCGTCAAGCCTGGCGACATCGTAGTGATGGCTGGTCAGAATCGACTGCCGCCCGGTGCGACGGTGAAGATCAATACGCCCGCGCCCGCGCCTGCCGCCGCAGCGCCGCCCGCCACCCCGGCGGTCGCCTCCGCCGCCAGCGCACGATAGAGGACGGCACCATGCATTTCACCGACATATTCATCCGCCGGCCCATTCTCGCGCTGGTCGTCAGCCTGTTGATCCTGCTGATGGGCGCCACCGCCTTGTTCCTGCTGCCCGTGCGGCAGTACCCCTATCTTGAAAACGCCACCATCACGGTCAGCACCACGCTTCCGGGGGCGACCCAGGACGTGATGCAGGGCTTCGTCACCAACCCGATCGCGCAGTCCATTGCCACGGCCAGCGGCATCGAATATCTCAGTTCGACCACCACGCAGGGCAAGAGCGAGATTAAGGCGCGGCTGGTACTCAACGCCAACGCCGATCGCGCGATGACCGAGATCCTCGCCAAGGTGCAGCAGGTCAAGTACCAGTTGCCGGCCGGCGTCACCGATCCGGTCATCGCCAAGTCCACCGAGGGCGGCACCGCCGTGCAATACGTCGCCTTCTATAGCAAGACCCTGTCGATCCCACAGGTAACGGATTTCGCATCCCGGGTAGCGCAGCCGTTATTCACGAGCATTCCCGGCGTGGCCTCGGCCGACGTCTTTGGCGGTCAGGCGCTGGCCATGCGCGTCTGGATCGATCCGGTACGGTTGGCCGCACATGGACTGTCGGCCGGCGAGATTTCGGCCGCACTGCGCGCCAACAACGTGCAGGCTGCGCCAGGCCAACTCAAGAGCGCGCTGACGGTCACCAACATCAGCGCCTCCACCGACCTGCGCAGCGTCGAGGACTTCCGCCAGATGGTCATCAAGTCCAGCCCCGGGGGCGGCGTAGTGCGGCTGTCGGATGTCGCCACGATGGAAGTCGGTGGCCAGAACTACAACAATCTCTCGTTCGCTACCGGCGTCCCCGCGATCTTCGTTGCACTCCAGCCGACGCCCGATGGCAATCCTCTGGAGATCGTCAAGCAGGCCAACGAACTGCTGCCCAAGATCCGTGCGATGGCGCCGCCGGGACTGACGGTGGCACCCAACTACGACGTGGCACGCTTCGTCAACGCCTCCATCGAGGAAGTGAAACACACGCTGATCGAAGCCATCGTGATCGTGATCGTGGTGATCTTCCTGTTCCTCGGCACCTTCCGCGCCGTCATCATCCCGGTTGTGACCATTCCGCTGTCGCTGGTCGGCACGGCGGCACTGATGCTCGCCTGCGGCTTCTCGATCAACCTGTTGACGCTGCTGGCGATGGTGCTGGCGATCGGGCTGGTGGTGGACGATGCCATCGTCGTGGTGGAGAACATCCATCGCCACATCGAGGAAGGACTGACACCGGTGCGTGCGGCACTGCTCGGCGCACGCGAAATCGTCGGCCCGGTGATCGCCATGACTATCACGCTGGCGGCGGTTTATGCGCCGATCGGCATGATGGGCGGGCTGACCGGAACGCTGTTCAAGGAGTTCGCGTTCACGCTGGCCGGTTCTGTGATCGTCTCGGGGATCGTTGCGCTGACGCTCTCGCCGCTGATGAGCTCGATGCTGCTCAGTTCCAAGCAAAGCGAGGGGCGGCTGGCGAAGCGCGTCGAACACACCATGGAAGGTCTGACCGCATTCTATGGACGCCTGCTGGCCCGCACGCTTGCCGCTCGCGGTGCCGTGCTGCTGGTTGGCGCGGCCGTGCTGGCTGCCATCGTGGTGCTGTTCACCGGCATCCGCCACGAACTGGCGCCGACCGAGGATCAGGGCGCCGTCATCGTCGTCACCAAGGCGCCGCAGTATGCCGGCGTGGGCTATACCGCCCACTATGCACAGCAGATCGAAAAGCTGTTCGAGTCGATTCCGGAGTTCGACAGCAGCTTCATGAATATCGGCGACTATGCCGGCGGCCAGAACATGATGATCGGCGGTGCAATCCTCAAGGACTGGTCGGAACGCAAGCGATCGGCCACCGAAATCCAAGGCCAGATCCAGGCCGCCGGCGGCGCCATTGACGGCGAGACGCTGACCGCCGTGCAGTTGCCCCCGCTACCGGGTTCCAGCGGCGGCCTGCCGGTGCAGATGGTGCTGCGCTCGCCGGACGACTTCAAGACGCTTTACGAGACTGGCGAGAAGATCAAGTTCGCCGCCTATGCCAGCGGCCTGTTCCTCTACGTGCAGAACGACCTGTCCTACGACAGTCCGCAGGCGCACATCAGCATCGACAATGCGAAGGCAAGCGAAATGGGCGTGACCATGCAGTCCATCGCCGACACCCTGGCCGTGCTGGTCGGTGAGAACTACGTCAACCGCTTCAATTTCCACGACCGCTCCTACGACGTGATCCCGCAGGTGCGCGGCGGCGAACGCATGACACCGGAAGACCTCGGGCGCTTCTACGTCAAGGCGACCTCCGGCGCACTGGTACCGCTATCAACCGTGACCCGCGTCGAAATGCGTTCGCAGGCCAACCAGCTTACCCAATTCGGCCAGATGAACTCGACCACGCTGGAAATGCTGCCGGCCCCGGGCGTGACCATGGGTGACGCCGTGGCGTTCCTGCAATCGCAACCCTTGCCGCCCGGCACCAGCGTGGACTGGCTCAGCGACAGCCGCCAGTTCGTGCAGGAAGGCAACCGCCTGCTGGTTTCGTTCTGCTTCGCGCTGGTGGTCATCTTCCTGGTACTGGCGGCGCAGTTCGAGAGCCTGCGCGACCCGCTGGTGATCCTGGTGACGGTGCCGCTGGCGATTTGTGGCGCATTGGTGCCGCTATGGCTGGGCTACGCGACGCTCAACATCTACACCCAGATCGGACTGGTTACGCTGATCGGCCTTATCTCGAAGCACGGTATCTTGATGGTCACCTTCGCCAACCACATCCAGCATCACGAAAACTTGAGCCGCATCAAGGCCATCGAGAAGGCCGCGGCGGTGCGTATGCGCCCCGTGCTGATGACCACCGCGGCGATGGTCGCCGGCCTGGTGCCACTGCTGTTCGCAAATGGCGCGGGTTCGGCCAGCCGCTTCTCCATCGGCATTGTGGTGGTGATGGGCATGCTGGTCGGCACCTTCTTCACGCTATTCGTGCTGCCCACCATATACAGCTTCCTCGCCGAGGATCACCGGGCGGCAGCGGAAAGTCCCCGCGCCCGCGAACTTGCCACTGCGGAGGCCCCCGATGTCTGACTCTAAAGCGATTGCTGCCATGACGACTGCTTCGCATCCAGCCATGTTTTTCCCTCGGCGCGCTGCCTTAATGGCCATTGCCATTGCGTTGATAACCGCAGGTTGCGCCAGCGGCCCCGACTATCGTGCTCCGGCCACGCCGGAAACCGCGGCAGGCCCCTTCGTCAGCAAACCCGCCGATACGGAGTCCACCGTGTCACTGCCGGCGGACTGGTGGAAGCTGTATGACGATCCGGCACTCGACAATCTGGTGCAGGAAGCCCTGTCGGCCAATACCAACCTGCGCGTGACGCTGGCCAAACTCGACCGCGCACGGGCCATCTACAAGGAAGCGCGCGGTGGCCTGTTCCCCTCAACCAACGTGTCGGCGGGCGCAGGCTATGGCCGCGACCAGTCCACGTGGACGGGTACCGGCCAGGCGCCCACACAATGGAGCTACAGCGGTGGCCTCGACGTCTCTTACGAACTCGACCTGTTCGGCCGGGTCTGGCGCGACATCGAGGCCGCACGCGACGACACCGATGCCGTCGCCGCAGCCCATGATGCCGCCAAGGTCGTCGTCGTCGCCGAGACGACACGTGCCTATGTGGACGCCTGCACCTATGGCGAATCCATCGGGGTCGCACACTCATCCATTGACCTGGCTCAGCGCAGCCTGGATCTGGTCAGCCGCCAGGAACACTCCGGCTCGGCGTCGCATCTGGATGTGGAACGGGCCGGTGTCACGCTGGCCCAGGCCCGGGCCGCCTTGCCGCCGTTACAGGGTCAGCGGGATGCCGCGTTGTTCGAACTGGCCGCGCTGGTGGGCCGCACGCCGTCGCAAATACCCGAGTCGGCGCGCAACTGCACCCAGACACCTGAGATCGCGGGGGCGCTGCCGATCGGTGATGGCACCGCGCTGCTGCGCCGCCGCCCGGACTTGCGCCAGGCCGAGCGCCAACTGGCCGCCGATACCGCCCGCATCGGCGTGGCCGTTGCCGACCTCTATCCGCGCGTCACGCTGGGCGCCTCCGGCAACTACCTGCGCAACGACTACCTAAAAGGCAATCGTACCTGGTCGTTCTCCTTCGGGCCGCTGATCTCCTGGAGCTTTCCCAACACGATGGTCGCTCGTAGCCGCATCGCACAGGCAAAGGCGCAAAACGCGGCATCGCTGGCCAGCTTCGACGGCGCCGTACTGAATGCCTTGAAGGAGTCAGAACAAGCGTTGAGTGCATACGGCGCTGCGATGCAGCAGCGCGAGGCACTGATCGAAGCGCGCGACCGGGCCGAAAAATCCTTCCAGTTGGCAGACCAGCGTTACCACGCCGGGTCTATCAGTTACCTCGACGTGATCGTCGCGCAGACCAGTCTGATCGACACCAAGTCGCAGGTAGCCGTTGCTGACCAGCGCGTAGGTTCCGCGCGGGTCAGCGTCTTCAAGGCGCTTGGCGGCGGATGGGAACAGGTTACTGCGCAGTAACTCTTACGGACATGGATCGCGGTGACGGCCCTAACATCGCGCCCACGTCCGAGACCAACGATTAGCCGCCCCGCTCCGCATTGTCACACTGCAATCTCATATCTGGCATAGCGAAGGAATACAGAGATGGAACCGCACGATGGGCCACCCCGGATCATTGACCTGATTACATCATTCGGTAGCAAGAACCTGACGTCAGGCAAACACATGATGAAGCACACCGCAGCAGCCAATCCAGAGACCGGAACGCCGACATCGTCTCAGGAACAACGGTTGCTGGCGAGCCGACTGCGACCGACGATCGCTCGTACCAGAATTTTGAACGCGCTGGAAAAGGCGACCCCGAACTGTCTAGATGCCAACCAGATGTCTCGTATCCTCAGTTCGCAATTCAACAACTTCGCGCCGGGATCGATCTACCGAACGCTGAATGATCTATGGACTGCTGAGTTGCTGGTTCGCACGGACGGCATACGTGGGGGCGCGTTCTATGCAATCAAACCGAAGGCGCTAAACGACCAGCACGACACACTGCGATGTCATTGTGGTGCGCGGCTGGTTTTCATTGAAGACCTGGCGTTGCATGAACACCTGCAGTCGCTGGCGTCCGAGGAGGGCTTCGCTCTCGACGAGGAGTCAGTCTTCACCATCACCACGACGTGTGCGAAATGTCGGCAATTCTGCAAGGAAGGGCAGCAGACGATGCAGGGCGGTCGGAAGTCCCAGGCTAAAAAGGCCTGACCCAATCAGGGTGAGATTTCATCTGGGAGCATAATGCTGGGGACGGAATCAATCTCCGCGCCGCTCATGCGATCCGAGAGATATCGTGCCGGAGGCTTGCCCACTGCCTTGCGGAACATGGTGATGAACCCGCTGGCATTTTCGTACCCTAGCTCCAATGCAACCGTTTGCACGCTTTCACCCTTGGTCAAATGTTGAAGCGCAAGGATCACATGCAACTGCCGGCGCCAGCGCCCGAAGCTCATTCCAATTTCGTGCAGCAGAAGACGGCTCATGCTTCGCTCGCTCATGCCAATACGAGTAGCCCAATCGGCCTTCGAGGTTTTGTCCTTGGGATCGGCAAGCATCATTTCCGCGAGGCGACGTAATCGGGAGTCGCGCGGCATGGGCAGATGCAGATCTTCCACTGGCGCCGCCACTAACTCATCGAGCAAGGCGGCAATCAGCCGATCTTCCCGTCCCCCCAGCACGTACAATTCAGGAAAGCCTGCCACCTTCAGTAGCAACTCGCGTAGCAATGGTGATACCGAAATCGTGCAGCAGACTTTCGGAAGATCCGGTGCGGCGTCTGGCTCGACGAACAGGCAGTAGCATTCCGTCTCACCCGTCCCCCGCGCCGCGTGCGGCAAGTCTCCCGGTATCCATATGGCGCACTGCGGCGGCACGATCCAGACGCCGTCTTCAATTTCGCAATTGAGGATGCCGCGTAGAGAGTAGATCAGCTGCGCCTTGCGGTGCTGATGCCTTGCATTTTCCCAGTCCTTTGTTACTGATGTGGCACTCAAGGCCACGACGGGGCGCGAGACGCTGTCGACGTCCCAAGGCACAATTAGATCGGTGATTGCAATGTTAGACATGTTGTCTCGTAGTGCCTCGGACGGAAAATGAGGCTTTGGCCTAATCGAAAAATACTATGACCAATTTGCTCAATGACGTCTAGCCATTCCGAGGCCTGGATTAGGTCCAGCGGCAGGAAGGGTCTGTTAAAGGTGCTTTAACGAGTGACTGCTTCTGGCCGGTTAACCCACTAATGCGGAATCAACTTGTCAATCTCGCTCACCCGCTGCGTCGGCAAATGCCTCGCTTTCTTGCCGCGGCATCTTGCCCCCTATAGTTTTTTCAACATCTTCAATTATCACCCGCCGCTGGTTGCCTTCTCCAGCGTGGGTAAAAAGGACAGCGTTCGCAACGCTGATGCTACCGGTGAGTTTGTCTACAACTTGGCGACCCGACCGCTCGCTGAACGGGTCAACCTGAGCAGTACAGAGCAAATCGGTGTTGATGAGTTTGCGTTGCCAGAGTTGACGCCGGTCCCTTCGCTTGAAGTCGCAGCACCGCGCGTCATGGAGAGCCCAGTTGCGCTGGAATGTAAAGTCACCCAGGTTCAACAGCTGGTCGGCCTGGATGGTGCTCCTCTGGATACCTGGATGGTCTTTGGTGAAGTGATTGTGGCGCACATCGATCATGCAAGTCTTCGTGACGGCATCTACGATACCAGCCGAGCACAACATATCTTGCGAGGCGGTGGTCCGGCCGATTACTTCCAGGTTCTACCCGAAGGACTGTTTCACATGACACGGCCCAAGTAGTCACTGGCGAGCCCGCCCCCTTGTCGTCACGCAACGCCCACTAATCACTTTTTCATGCGCCTTCACAGCGGGTTAAAGCCCATGGTCTGACAGCCCACCATCACTCGACAAAACACCTGCGTATTGTCGGGTGATAGACGCGCGCCCTATAGATTCAAAGTCTCGGGCTATGCTGATCGATGAGTTCGCGCAGGACTTCCTTGAGCGCTTCGATCTTCTTTGCCTCGAAAGGAGCAAGAATCTCACGCTCGTGTTTTTCGGCCAGGACAACCAAACCGGACACCAAACGTCGCCCTGAACGAGTGAGTCGCACCAGGGTATAGCGACGATCATCAAGGCTGATGGAACGCTCTACATACTTTTGCGCTTCAAGACGCGTTAACAGCCGAGTGACCGTCGGCTGCTTGCTCACGGTGGTCTGAGCCAGCGAAGAAATAGTCATTGCACCGTCACGGGCCAACGTAGACAGCACTCGCCACTCCAACACGGAAAGCCCGTGCTGCTCAACAACGGCATGAAACTGGGTGGATACCAAGTACCAGGCCTGCCCCAAGAGTGCGGGCAAATAATTGTCTACAAACGCCTTCGTCTTCGCCATGCCAATCGCCGCCTCGTCCTCTTTCTCAACCGGCGACGATTCTATCTGCTTTGGCTCATGCGGGGGGGAATTACCCCTACCCCGCGCCATACCTCAATACCTCCCGGACAGCAGCGAACCAAACCCAGGCACATCAGTGCCAAGGCCCAGGCTCTTGAGCATCTGATACGTCGTGGCCACCGAAGACGAAATCACCGGCAGCCCAACTCGATCTTCAATGGGCTGGATCGAGGCCAGCGACGGCATCTGCACACAGGCGGACGCCACGATTGCATCCACGCCAGTGGTGACGAGCCTGCGGGTGATTTCAATCGGTGCTCGCGGGTCCTGCCGGCCGACCTCCAGATTGTCAGAAATCTCCAGCGAGATGCTGTCCACGACTTCGATCCCCTCGCTTTCGATGTAATCAATCACCAACTGCGTCAGGGGTTTCATGTAAGGCGTCAAAATCGACACCTTCTTCGCACCGATCACCTGCAAGCCTTGCACCAATGCACCGGCACTGGTGACAACGGGCGCCGGATGGCCGTTTTCGACGGTGCGCTGGTGCAGGCGCTGTTCGGAAATACGGTGGTAGCCGTTCCCCATGCTCATGATCGCGACCAGGCACGCATAACCCAGCACATCCACATTGGCATCGGAAAGCTCAAGCGCGCAGCGATCGCTGTCCCCGTCCATGGCGGCCAGCTCTTCCTTGGTTACCTTTTTCATCCGCATGCGGCTTGAGTGGAAGGTGAATCGCTCGGGCAAGATCAATTCGCGTGCACGCAAAATGGCCGGGATTTCGGTTTCCATCGTGGTGTTCGAACTCGGCACAATCTGGCCGATACGGTAATAGCGTGGGGCGCTCATGGCTGCGGTTCCTGATTGAGATCGACCGGTGTATCGAAATTGTCCACGGTACTTGCATCCTCGAAACGAGCGGACTGCAACGGACGGCGATTGACCCGCAGATCGAAGATGTCAAAGCGATTGTAATGACCCGAGATGTCGTGCATCTGGCGTGGCTGAATGCAGCGCGACAGGTCGATATCGGCGTAGACGATGCCTTCCTCGTCGATCAACGGCTGGCCAATCACGCGCCCATCCGGGCCGAGGATGCCGGAAAATGCGCTGTTGCGACGTGTGAGCAACTCGCGCGCCTTCGGGAAGTCTGGCTCCAGCGCCTGGATAATCTCTTCAGAAACCGTAGAGCAGGACACCACCGTAAACAGTTTGCCCTCAAAACTGTGGGCGGCCGCACGTACCTTGATCGCCTCGGCCATGTCGTACTCGGGCGGCGCTACCGGCAACGAAATGTAGCTGGCGACGTGCACCAACTCGCCTTCTGCGATCAAGGCAAAACGTGCGAGGGTGTTGGTGTTTTCACCACAGGCCAGGGAACCCAGAGGGCCGACAGAGGTGTCATGCACGCGCAGCGCTGAAGCATCGCCCGGCGCCCAGGTCAGTTTCTCGGCCCAGGTGGGCACCAGCTTGCGATGGCGACCCAGAATCCGGCCTTCATCGGAGATAGTGACCAGCGTGTTGTAGATAGTGCCAATGCCTTTGCTGCTGCGCTCATTGACGCCCACCACCACATTGATGCGATGACGTGCAGCAGCCTGGGCGATCTTGCTGATCTCGGGGCCTGGAATCTCGATCGCTGAGCGCACCAGTTTTTCAAACCAGGGACTGCCTTCAATCGGATTGCCAATCCAACTCCAGTACGGATAACCCGCAACGAAAACCTCAGGGAAGGCCACCAATTGCGCGCCGTTGCCAGCGGCCTCCTCAATGAGACGAATCACTTTGTCTACTGTGGCGTCAGTGTCCAGAAAAACAGGGGCCGTCTGTACGGCTGCTGCCTTGAATTTAGGTAGTTTAAGCATGGCGATTCATCCGAAATGCGCAGAGAATTCGGGCCGGTCCATCTGGACCGGCCCGATGCTTACTGACTCTTGCCGGTGCGGGGTTCGTTGCCGACCGCGACCACGGGATTACGCAGCGTGCCAATATTTTCGACCCACGCCTCCACCACGTCGCCCGGCCACAGCCACTCTTGCGGCGTACGTCCGGCGCCCACGCCTGCCGGGGTACCGGTGGCAATAATGTCGCCCGGTTCCAGGGTGATACCGGCACTGATGTCGCTGATCAGCGTCGGAATATTGAACAGCAGGTGGCGGGTATTGGAGCTCTGTTTCTCCACCCCGTTGACCTTGAGGGTGAGCTTCAGGTTGTGCGGGTCGCCGATTTCATCCGCTGTGACGATGACCGGCCCCAACGGGGCGTAGGTGTCCTGCCCCTTGGAGTAGATCCACTGACCGGCGCGGCGGTTATCCCGCGCGCTGATGTCGTTGAGCACGGTGTAGCCAAACACATAGTTCAGCGCGTCGCCCTCACCTACACGCTTGGCGCGGCTGCCCATGATGACCGCCAGCTCAACTTCCCAATCCATCTGGCGGGTAATGGCTTCGTTGTGCTCGATCGCATCGCCCGGACCGATCACTGTCGTCGGCGGTTTGGAGAAAATCACTGGCTGCTTGGGAAGCTCTTTGGACGTATCCAGCGTGCGGCTTGATTCCTCAACGTGCTCAACATAGTTCAGGCCAATGCCGAAGATGTTTTTGCGCGGCTTGGGGATGGGCGCCAACAGCTTGACGTTAACCAACGGTAAAGCGCTGTTCAGTGGCCACTTGCCGGCGTAGCTCTCGAGCAACGCCGTGGTGCTCGTCACGGCGTGCGGCCCCAGGTCGATAAAGTCCAGAATATCCGCCGGCAATGCCTGGCCGGCGTGAGCCCCCAGGTACTGCAGGTCAATGACCAGGTCGCCCACAATGGCCCCCAGTCGAGCGGCGGCGTTTACGTGGGCGCGATAGGTTACGAGTCGCATAATCGAAAATCTCCAGATAAAAAATTCAGGGTTGATTCAACGTTCCGGCGCTAGGCCGATGGCAAAACCGGCTGATGACCGCCGAAGTCCGCCAGTGCCTCTTCGCGGTACAGGCCGAGCTTTTCCATCACCGGCAAATCGCTGAAGCAGAACAAACAGGCGTCTTCACTCGGGTTGGTGTTGACGTGCTCATGCCAGGCCCAGGACGGCACACAAAAAATGTCACGCTCCTGCCAATCAAAGCGCTGACCGTTGATGATCGAGTAGCCTTGGCCCTTGGCGACCTGATACAGAAAGCTACCGGTATGACGATGCGCTTTGCCGACGAATCCCGGACGCAGCAACTGCATACTGGCGCCGATCGTTGCCAGGACGTGGCCGCCATCCACAGGGTTGGTGTAGTGCATCAACGCACCATCGAAAGGGTTGTCGTCGCGGGCAGATGAGTAGCGCAGCAGCGCCTCGTAGGTCGGCTCCCACTGGTACTTGAACAGCGGCGAATAGGGCTTGGTCCAGCCGATGTTGTCGGGGCGCAAACCCGCAGCCCCCCACAGGCTCACCAAGTCATCGACGGGATAGCCGACGGCCTGCCGCAAGTCTGGATGCACGGCATAAAAACCGGCCTCCATGGCATTCACCAGCGGGATGTCCAGGCCGTCCTGCCAAATACACGGCTGGCCACCCGCCTCCACCCCGTGCTCGTGCCACGTGCCGTTGGGGGTCAATACAAAGTCATTTCGGCCCAAGGTCATTTTGTGGCCGTCGACAACGGTGTAGGCGCCTTCCCCTTCCATGATGAAGCGCAAGGCCGAGGCCGAATGTGCATGCGCCGAGGCGCATTCGCCCGGATTCATGACTTGCAAGCCCGAGTACAGCCAGCCCACCGCTGCCGAAACCTCAGTGCGTCCTGGATTGTTCAGGTAGATCACCCGGCGCCCGGCTTTTTCCGGGGTCACGAGTGCAATTGAACGCAGCACATGCTCGCGCAGATCGCGATAGCGCCAGATCACCGGCACTGAACTCGACTTGGGCTCCCAAGGCTCAATCTTGTTGGCCACGGTCCAAAGGGCACCCGTCTGCAATTGGTCCAGCTCGCGGTAGTAAGCTACCAGTTCAGCCGTGTCTTCCACGTCTGCACGCCCTTCGATGCCTTCACGGTATTGGTCATACGAGTTTGTCATAATCTTCTCCTTCTCAAGGATGCAGTGGGCTCTCGGACCTCAGGACTTGCTCCGGGTGAAGCTGCGCTCAAGCTGGTCCTTGCCCCACAGCAAGGGCTTGGGCCATTCGACGTCATGCCAGCCCAACCGGGCGCTTTCTCGCAGCAGCCAGGCCGAGTCCGCCAGGTGCGGTCGAGACACTGCGCACAGGTCGGCACGACCCGAGGCAATGATGCCGTTGACCTGATCGGCCTCGGTAATCGCACCCACCGCGATAGTCGGCACGCCCGCCTCGTTGCGGATGCGGTCAGCGAAGGGGGTCTGGTACATACGGCCATAAACCGGCTGCTGCTCCGGCACCACCTCGCCCGAAGAAACGTCAATCATGTCCGCACCGCCCGCGCTCAAGCTCCGGGCGATCTCCACGGCTTCATCAACACTCGTGCCACCCTGCGCCCAATCAGTGGCCGAGATCCGTACCGAGATCGGCAAGTGCTCAGGCCAGGCTCGACGCACCGCAGCCAATACTTGCAAAGGGAAACGCAGGCGATTGGCTAACGAACCGCCGTATTCGTCGCTGCGTTGATTGGTAAGCGGCGATAGAAAGCTTGAGAGCAAAAATCCATGTCCGGCCTGCAATTCAAGCCAGTCAAAACCTGCTTGTGCGGCGCGACTTGCAGCCTCGGCAAACTGTTCACAGATACGCGCCAGGTCAGCGTGCGTAGCTTCGGCAGGTACTTGAGAAACGCCTGCCAGATAGGGCAGCGCACTGGCACTGAGCAGCGGCCAATTACCTTCAGCCTGCGGGTGATCGGTTTTTTCCCAGCCCAACTGAGTAGACCCGCGACGCCCCGCGTGATTGAGCTGAACGCCAATGCGCGCGCTGCTTTGAGCGTGGGCAAAATCGGTGATGCGCTTCCACGCCGACACCTGCTCGGCGTTCCACAAGCCGGGGTCCCCCGCGCTGATTCGCGCATCGGCACTCACGGCCGTGGCCTCCGCCAGCACCAGGCCTGCACCACCCAGGGCCTGACTGCCGAGATGGACCAGGTGGAAGTCGCCAGGAACCCCATCCTGGCTGGAATACAGCAACGTCGGAGACACCACGACGCGGTTTTTCAGCGTCACACCGCGCACGGTGTAAGGGGTCAAGAACGGTGGCCGTGGTCGTTCGTCTTCACGCGTTGCCACCGCAGCACGCTTCGCGAGCCAACGCTCGTAACCTTCAAGCCATTGGGCGTCGCGCAGACGCAGGTTTTCGTGAGAGATACGCTGCGAGCGGGTGAGCAGTGAATAGGCGAATTGCTCCGGTTCCAGGCTGGCGTAACGCTCTACGTTCTCGAACCACTCGGTGGAGTTGCGTGCCGCATTCTGGATCTTCAACACTTCAATGCCGCGTACTTGCTCGTAATGCGCCAAGCGCTCACGCAGATCGCCGCCGGCTTTGAGGGTGTTGCACAACTCGATGGCATCTTCCAACGCCAGCTTGGTACCCGAGCCGATAGAGAAGTGTGCGGAATGTGCGGCATCCCCCATCAGCACCACCGGTACGTCGCCACCGTCGGCACCCAGAGGCTGCGTCCACTGCACCCACTTGTTACAGATCACTCGCGGAAAACGAATCCAGATGGCCGCGCCGCGCAGGTGCGAGGCATTAGATATCAGCGGTTCACCGTCCAGCCAAGGCGCAAACAGTTTTTCACAGTAGGCAATGCCCTCCTCCTGAGACATCTGCTCGATACCCGATGCCTGCCAGGTAGCATCCGTGGTTTCAATGATGAATGTGGAGAAGCCATTTTCGAACTGGTAAGCGTGGGCCTGGAACCAGCCATGCTCGGTCTGCACGAAGATAAAGGTAAACGCGTCAAACACTTTGTGTGTACCCAGCCAGACAAAACGGCAATCTCGCTGGTCGATGTCGGGCTGGAAAGTCTGGGCATAACGCGTACGCACAGGGCTGTTGATACCATCGCAAGCAATCACCAGATCAGCGTTGTACTGACGAGCGACCTCCTGATCGTCTAGCACCGTGGTTTCGAAAACCAGCTTCACCCCCACTTCTTCGCAGCGCGCCTGCAGGATATTGAGCAGCTTTTTTCGACCGATTCCGATAAATCCGTGGCCTGCGCTACGCACCTGGCGACCCTTGAAATGGATGTCGATGTCGTCCCAACGGCTGAACTCATCAACGATGGTTTGCGCCGACACCGGATCGGCTTCGCGCAGGTTGTCCAGGGTTGCATCAGAGAACACTACGCCCCAGCCAAAGGTGTCGTAAGGTCGATTGCGCTCCAGCACAACAATCTCGTTGGCCGGGTTCTGCAGTTTCATCAGCAGGCCGAAATACAAGCCGGCGGGACCACCGCCAATGCAGGCAATTTTCACATTGCGCTCCTTTCATTTTTGTCTTTTTCAAGGGAAGGGGAAGCGCTCAACGCTTGGCGAAGCACGCTCGGCAATTCAATGGCCTGGTGACTAATCAGCGAGGTCGATACCAGCACCTGTGTGACGCTCATCCGAACCTCACCTTCAAGGTCCGTACACGCCAGTGCCAGGGTCAACGACTTACCGCCAAGCCTGACCACCTCAAGGCTCAGAATAACGTCGTCGCCCATCCGGCTGATGGCCCGAAAGTCGGCTTCAAGCCGCACCGTCGGCAACCCGAAATGCAGCTTGCCGATGTAGCCGGCGAATCCCACCTCAGGCAGGAGCTCGTCGATCCAGGTCTCCAGCAAGTTGTTGAACATCACAAAGTACTGCGGGTAAAACACGATGCCGGCCGGGTCGCACTCTGAGAAACGGATGCGGTGTTTGCGGGTAAATGTGCTCGCATTCATAAGCAACTATCCTTCGAGGGGTAAGGCGTGGCGCTGCAAGCATTCGCGCAGCTTGTGACCGTGCTCATCGGCCAACGCCGCGTCGCGCAGTTCGCGCAGAGTCGCTGGCGCCATGAGCCGCAGGTGCTTATCCACCACCGCCATCACGGTTTCGTAATTTTTCAAACCTCGGGCGTGGGTGTCGCTGTATCCTTTGACCAGACGCTGGCACTGAGCCGCTTCAAGCGCCAACGCAGGGTCCAACGCAGCCAGCGTATGCAGACGCTGCAACCAGGTTTCAATACGGCTGTTTTCCTGGCTGTAACGCAGCGTCACACGGCGCCAGCGACGCACGCGCGACAAGCCGTAAAGCAGGAGAAAACCGCTCAAGGCACTGGTCTTGATCGTTCGCCCTTGCTGGGTGAAACGAGCCACCAGGCGGTGCGCCCAGTTCGGTTGCGCCAGCCAGCGGCCCAGGCCTGCGGGCAGGGTTTCGCAAATTTCTTCGATGCGCGGGTGCATGTACTCTTCGATATCGAGTACCTGATCATCACGGGAACGAACCTCACCCCGCACCCGATCAAAGCGGCTGCTGCGAGTTTTAAGGTCTGCCACCCGAATGGTGTCCTCATAGGACATCCACAGCGCCAGGTAACGAGCGGTCTCACGCAGCAACTCGACATCCTGGCCGCCGGGAGCAGCGGCCAGTGCTTCAAGACGGTCCAGGTACAAACGCGCATAGGCCGGATCCTGGTAATCGATAAGCCGCCGCACGCCCTCTGTGGCAAGCTCCGCAACCGGTAAACGCCGTGCACGCTCAACCAAGCCGGCAACCACTGGGTGCTGGGGCTGCGCAGCAATAGCAGGGCTGACTTTGGCTGAAACGCTCGGTGCTCGCTCCTGATCCTGCGTCTCGCGCGTCATGGCATAACCGAGCTCAAACGCTTTGAGACTCGGTTTGACTCCCACGCCGCCGCGCTCAATGGTCTGCTGAAATTGCGCCCGATTGAAGGGCAGCACCCCGGTGCCGCTGAGAGCGCCAAACAACACAGCACTGATCACGCTGCCGGCGCTCTCGGCCGCCTTCTCCATATCGAAGCTGACGAACGTCTTGGCCGCTCGACGGGCCTGGAGCAACAGCGCAGCGCTATCGACCCGGCCATCGCCCATGGCTGACTTCTCGGCAATCGAATACACCCGGTGAGTCGAGGTCACGAAGGTCGTGCGGTCGCTGGTAACGAGACCGCGCTGCACTGCGCGCCCGCCTTCCATCAACTCCGAGGCCAGCACGATATCGACATCGCCCGGCAGCGGAGCCTGCGAAAGCACCGGTACACGTGCTTGCGGTACATCGGCGCCAGGGAACAGCTCCACATAATAAATAGTGGCCCCGGTGCGCTGCGCGACCCCGGGAACGGACGTCGTCTGCGCGAAGTAACCATTTTCTTCACCCAGGTTGACGATCCAGTCGGCGAGTACGCCGCCGCCTTCCCCCCCCATGGCGAGGATGGAAATTTTGATAGGCTCACTGGACATGGAAAAACTCCGGGCAAACGTGAAAGGTGTAACGTGCAGACAAATGTCCTGGCACACCGACGGTGCTTATCAACGGCTGATCGTGGTTCATGGCATCCCTCATCAGAACGCATACCGCGAGCGACGCCGGGCATCAGCGCTCTGCAACCAGCCGATCACCGCCGAACGCAGGCGTTGGCTGAAGATGTCCCAACGTGTGGGGTTACTGACTATTTGGGCGCGGTAAAACGATGGGCAGAGCACCGCCGCATGGGCGACCTCGCCGCAGTTCCCACACCCCACGCAGCTGTCCATCACCATTGCCACCGGATCGAGTCGCAGCGGATCCGGGTTATCGCGAATCGACAACGAGGGGCAGCCCGACAAACGAATGCACGAGTGATCGCCGGTACAGGTGTCCGGGTCGATGCCGAAACGCTCGCGCACCACACGCTTGCCATCGGCGATGGCTTTGCGCACCACCTTCTTCTCGCGCCGCTGCAAATTGAGCATGCATTCGCTCTGCGCGATCAGGACCTTGGGTCCGGTTTCTTGAGTGGTTAAGGCTTCGCGCAGGGTCGAGACCATCGCCTTGAGGTCATAGGTTCGTTTGATCGTGCGCACCCACTCGACCCCCACGCCCTTGACCGCGCGTTCGATCTCATGACCCGTACTGCGCGAGGCATTGACCGCCCGCGACGACAACAGGTCCTGGCCACCCGTAGCCGAGGCGTAGTTGTTGTCGATGATGATGGTCAGGTTATCGCTGCGGTTGAAGACGCCGTTGGCAATCCCGCTGGTCAAACCGTTGTGCCAAAAGCCACCGTCACCCATCAGCGAAATGGCGCGCTTGCTGGAGGGTGCATTGCCCGGCGCCACGTTGAAGGCAGCCGCACTCGCCGCGCCCAGGCCATAACCCATCGTCGTACTGCCGAGGTTGAACGGCGGTAAAATCGAAAAAAGATGGCAGCCAATGTCGGCACTGATGTGATGTTTACCCAGCTCACGCTCAACCAACTTGATCGCCGTGAAAATCGGCCGCTCGGGGCACCCCGTGCACAATCCTGGTGGTCGAGGGTGGACGATCTGATCCAGCGACGGACCAGCAGATGCCTCAACCGGTAGCATCACAATCGGGATGCCAAGGCTCAGAGGGTCAACCACCGGGGCCTTGGGCTCGACGATGCCATAGCGCTCCAGAAAAGCCCGCACCCCGCCAAGGATCGTCGCGGTGTTGTAGTCCCCTGTGAGCGGCAACATATCCTTGCCGTGCAGCGCAATATCCAGCCCCAACTGTCGCAAAATCGCCGAGACGTTTTGCTCTACGAAATTGGGCTGGCCCTCCTCCAGAATCAGGATCGCGCGCTTGCCTTTGCAGAAGCGTTTGTACTCTTCGTCGACCAGCGGATAGGCCACGTTCATGACGTAGAGAGGAATTTTCGAGACCCCGTAGACATCCGACAGACCAAGCTTTTGCAACGCACGAATCAGCGTGTTGTAGTTGCCTCCTTGCAACGCGATGCCAACGTCGGCACCGTCCTCGGAGAAAAACTCGTTGAGCTGGCGCTCCTTGATAAACCGAATAGCCGCTGGCCAGCGCAGCTGAATTTTTTCACGCTCATGCCGAAAGCTCGCCGGGGGCAATACAATGCGGTCGATGTCTCGGGCCGGACTCTCCATCGCATCCTTGACCGTAAACGCTGGCGGACGGTTATCGGAGGTCAAAAACTGGCCATGCAAGTGGCAGGAGCGAATCCGCATCTGCAACATCACTGGGGTGTTACTCGCCTCGGACAGATCGAAGCCGTCCTTGACCGCTTGTACGATGCTCGGCAGGTTGGGACGAGGATCAAGCAGCCACATTTGCGACTTCATGGCAAACGCATGGCTACGCTCCTGCATGATTGAGGAGCCCTCGCCATAGTCCTCGCCGACAATAATCAACGCCCCCCCGGTCACACCGCCCGACGCCAGGTTGGCCAGAGCATCGGAAGCCACGTTAGTGCCAACGGTCGCCTTGAATGTAATCGCGCCGCGCAATGGATAGTTGACCGAGGCTGCCAGCATCGCCGCCGCTGTCGCCTCGCTGGCACTGTTCTCGAAGCGAATTCCGTACTCGCCCAAAATGTCCTGGGCATCAGAAAGCACGTCCATCAAATGCGAGATGGGAGAGCCCTGGTATCCCCCAACATAAGCCACGCCCGACTCCAGTAACGCCTTGGTTACCGCCAGGATGCCCTCGCCGTTGAAAACCTCTCCGGCGCCAGCGCGTAACTTCTTCACTTCCTGGACAAAGGATCGTTCGGCCATGTCGGTTATCTCTCAGATCTGTTTAACAAATTTTCTTATGTCCCCTACCTTCATACGGACAAAACGATGCGTCAATGCATGATTAATCATGCAAACCATCTTGTAGCCAAATTCGGATATGGATAGCGGTACGAGGATAAAGAGAGGACTGGCTGGCAGCCTTTAGTAGAAGGAAGCTCATCAAAACGGGTGCAGCAAAAAACGTGCAAAGCGGCGCAAAAAAATACCCGTTGCTGCTGAAAAGGCTTGATCGTTAACCGCTCGTAGTCATCCGTCGACTGAGGACGCACGCCGTCTATCGACAGTGAAGGTCATGCATTGCTTTTTCCCGCAAACCATGAGAAATATATTTCCTACGAGGTAGAATATGAATATTCATATAAAAATAATCAGGCTGCAAAGCAGCCAAACTCCGCGAGGGGTATAAACCGTGCTGAACATTCAAGCCTCGACCTATCCACCCACACATAGCAAGACCGCAAGCTTTTCTGTAGAGCGAGCACTGTGCGAGCCGGAGCGGCTGCTGTTCGCGTCCACGGATTTGGACCAGGTCAGATCAATGGTGGGTCAGGTCATCGCCAACCATCACCTCAAGCAAACCAATGGTGCCGAACGCCTGGACGCACGCATGCACTACCTGACCCTGGGCGACATCTCATTGAGTCGTCTGCGCTATGGCGCGAGTGTCCAGATCGAGCGCGGCGCCCTGGAGAACTGCTTCCTGGTGCAAATGCCCCTGCAGGGTGTCGCTGCCGTCGAAAGCGGCAGTCAGCGCATTGAATCGTCATTGGAGCTGGCCTCGGTCCTGAGCCCTGGCGACAGTGCAAAAATGCACTGGAATGGGGACAGTGATCAGATCATGTTGCGCATCTCGCGCTCACTGGTTGAGCGCACATTGGTTGGGTATTTAGGCCATCCGCTGGAACAGCCGTTGCGCTTTGAGCTGGGTTTTCGCTGGCAAGAGTGCGCACCTTGGCGATGCTTGCTCTCCTACCTACTGGACTGCGCGACCCATTACCCTCAGCTCACGCAACACAAGCTGGTGATGACTCAAATCGAGCAACTGACCGCCTCGACCCTGTTGATGACCCACCAGCACAACTACAGTGAAACCGCACCGGCGAGGCGCAGCACCATCCTGCCCCGGCATGTACGCCGAGCTCAGGATTACCTCCAGTCCCATGCTCACGAGCCGATCACTGCCGAACAGCTGGCGTTGGCCGCCGGAGTCAGCCTGCGCAGCCTCTACACCGGCTTCAAGGACTTCCTGGGCGTCAGTCCAATGCACTATCTGCGCGACCTGCGCATGGCACAGGTGCATACCGAGCTGACCAGTGGGGAAGTCACCAACATCGGGGGCGTCGCGCTGCGCTGGGGCTTCACGCATATGGGCCGGTTCAGCAACGACTACAAGCTACGCTACGGCGAAACACCGAGCCAGACCTTGCGTCGCCATTAAACCAACAACCCTGATTCCCGCGTTTCTGGAGGTTCCACTTTGGCCACTCAGTAATTTACTGCCCCACATATCGGACTCACGGTTCTCGAAGTCGATGCGGCCATTGACTGGTATGTCGTTATACTCGGGTTTCGCCTGCTCGCAGGCCCCCTCGGAGTGAGCAAGCACGGCCATCCAATGGGCGAAGCCGCCAGGCGATTTATGGCAAAGGCCGCTCTCTAGTCCAAACGCAGTTCGGCACTGTGATCGTTTAATCGCAGGGCCGGGCTGGATGGAAGCGCCGATATGAAACAGATTTTTTACTGAGGTCCGATTCGCGCGAGCTCGCCCTGCACTGGCGAAGGGCCGCAGCCAAAAAAACTGATCCGGCGAACACACACACCTTGAGCAGCCGCAGAGCGTACGGTTTTTTACCCAGCGGACCATCACGACCGAACATGTTCTTGGCCATAACCTTGATCGCCTGGCCCCAGGCCCGTTGAGTAATCACAGGACAGCACTTGCAGACCGACTCTGTCCAACGCGGGCTTGAGTTCGGCATACGCACGCTACCGACAAAAAGCGGATGCCATGAGGGACAACACTTCATGCTGATAGCCTGCAAACAACTGCTCTGTACGAATACAGCCGCCGGGCCGGTTATTGCGCTCAAGCATCAGCACTCGCTTACATCGCATAGCTAACAGCGCTGCTCCTACCAGCTAATTGATACCACTACCGACGAAAATAACCTGAGGATCAAGCAGGCACTTTATCTCCTATGCGACCAACGCCAGAACCCGCAGCGGGCTACCAGAACCACCCTCGATTTTCAGCGGAGCAGAAATGATCAACGCGCCCTGTGCCGGTAACCGGTCAAGGTTTTTCAGGCATTGCAAACCATAGCGATTAGAACCGTGCATTAACGTGTGGCAGGGGTAAGCCATAGGCCACGAGTAAGACTGGCCAGCGTCGGTATTTATTGTCTCGACGCCAAAACCGTGTACGTTACGCCGCTCAATCAACCACTCGACAGCTTCCTGCGTGGGACCGGGTGTATGGGCGCCATCCTCGCGCATATTGAGAAATGCCGCCGCATCATCGACCCGTAGCGACCAGTCGGTACGCAAAAACACCCACGCTCCGGCCGGGATGCGGCCATGGCATTGCTCCCAGGCTTCCAAGAACGGGACGGTCAATAACCAGTCCTCATTACCCGCCACTTCGGCGCTGGCATCGAGTACCACAGCAGGGGCAATAAAATTCTCCACGTCTATCGTGTCAACGCTGTTATTAGGATAATCGCGTCCGCTGATCCAGTGCACCGGCGCATCAAAGTGAGTGCCCGTATGCTCCCCGCAAGTGAAGTTGTTCCAGTACCAGCCAGGCCCGGCTTCGTCGTACTGCGAGATACGTTCGATTTGAAACGACTGGACCTGGCCAAACTGCGCAGGCAGTTGCAAGCTTGGAAAGGAAGGCGACAAGGTTTGTGTCAGGTCGACAACGCGTAGCTCGCCACCCGCTAGCTGCGCCGTCAGCGCTGACAATATTGTTGTAGTTGAGGTTGTCATCAAGAACTCTCCGGCCATTGGGTTAAATGGTTATACAACTGATGCCTGCATTGCTGACCCTGGGGCATCCGGCAGGTGTACCGAATATTCCAGATGCTACGGCCACTCGATCTCTTTGTAGTAAGATGCCTACCGCCGCCAGAATACGAACAGGGCCAAACGTTTTCATCGTGTAGCCCTGAAGTTTCTGCGTAATGAAATTACAGAATAGACAGTGGATAATCGATAATCACCCGAAACTCATCCGCATCACCATCAATTTGGGTAGAGGTGGAACGGTGCCAGGCTTGACGCAGCCGAACCGATAAATTTTTGGCAGGGCCAGCCTGAACAACATACTTGGCCTCCAGATTAGTTTCGTGATGTTTGTCGTCAGCACCATACTCGCCGGTGTAAGGGCTATTGGCCGGAGTGTGACTGCCATCAATATCGAAGCCATTAGCATATCGAGCCATAAAGCTCAAACCCGGCACCCCATAAGAAGCCATATTCAAGTCGTAGCGTGCCTGCCAGGATTTTTCTCCAGGGCCATTGAAGTCAGAGTACTGAATGGAGTTAGCAAGAAACATCGAGTTACCGCCGCGGTTGTTGTCGCCAACCCCGATATAGTCAAATGGCGTATTGCCGTTAACCTTCTGAAAGGACAGCGTGAGGCGATGTGCGGATAAGAACGAATAGGCAGCCGCTAACGAGTAGGTATTGTTATCAATAGCACCGGCTTTGGCGCGCCCCTCATCTGCGGTATGGTAGTAGTTGAAGTCAACGTTCAACGATTGAAACTCACTTATAGGGAGTTCGTAGTTAACGTTAGTGTAGTATTGGCCCCAGATATCCTCCAATTTCGAGGCATACAAAGATGTCGTGAGGCGATCAGTAACAGCGTAGCGACCTCCCGCGAAATCAATGCTCTTGGCGCTGACACCGGCGTATGTAGCCCACAGTTCGCCATCGCGATTCGTCTGATCCTGACTGGTGCTTGAATAGAAGTGTCCAGCCTCCAGGTCCAGCCCCTTGATTTCGCTGGTCATTAGATTGATACCGCTTGCTGTTTGAGGCGTCAGACGTGTGCCCCCCACCGCAAAAACCGGACTGGTTGACGGTTGCATGTCACCAATTTTTAACTCTGTTTTCGAGACTCTGATTTTTAGCGCGGCACCACTTTTACCATAGCTATCATGATTGCCATCAATCTGCCCCAAGCTGTTGGTAGTGGTCGTCAAGTTGCCCGATCCGGCGTATTTGTCCTGACCATCAAGCTTCAGGCCCATATAACCAAAGGCATCGATGCCGAAACCTACTGTTCCTTGAGTAAAACCAGAGCTATAGACGCCCTGCACGGCTCCCGTCCAGTCTTTATCGTCGACCGCACCGTCTTTTTTGTTCCGATTGAAGTAATAACTACGCATCAGTAGATCAAGCTTACTGTCATCGATAAAGCCTTTGGATTCAGCCTGATCTGTGACATAGGCCGCAGCCGATGCACATTGAATCTGACTCGCGCTTACAGCGAGCGCAATCGTACTCCACATGATTACTTTCATGTTGTATCCTTTTTATTATTGTTAGGGAACGATGCCGTTTTACTTACCAAACTGTCCAGCGGGTGCTTAAAGAGAAAGGCATTCCTGTTGATTACAGGCAACTTCAGCGTAACAACTTAATCAGTCCAAACAGGCAGTGGCCTCTATTTCAATCAAAAATTCAGGTAGTGCTAACGCCTGCACCCCGATAAAAGAGTTGGCTGCCGGTTCGGCGCCTTCATAAAATTCGCTTATCAGCGCGCACACATCAGCCAGATGTTCCGGTGAGTGATTGACGACATAAGTTCGCAAGCGCACGACGTCCGCCGGTACAGCACCCGCACAATGCAGTACTTCTTTCAAATTCATCAGCACTTGACGGGTTTGCGCAAGTAAATCTTGTGCACCCACCAACTCGCCTTTGGCGTTCCACGCTACCTGCCCGGCCAAGTGAAAAGTGCGACCGGGTTGTTGTTCAACTGCGTGAGAAAAGCCAAAGGGTACGCTTGGGTACATTGACTTGGGATTAATTGCACGCCTGCTCATGGTTGCTCTCGACTGTTAGTTAACGGTTACAGGGGCTGTTGCGCGAACTTCGACGAGCTCGAAAATGTTTTTCCAAGGATCTTTGAAATAACGAAAACTCCTACCCTCAGTCGGACCAGAATCCATTTCAATACGCTCCATTACCGTACAGCCGTACTCTTTCAATACCTTGACGGCCTGTTCAAGGTCCTCCACCTCGATACCCATGTGATGGCTACCAACGTGATTGCTACTCAGCGGCGCGGCGCTGGTGCCTACCGGCCGCTCATACTGAAAGAGCTCAACCTTGAAGCCATCGGGAAATTCGAGCATTGCCAGGCTGAACCGGGCCATGGCGACTCCCAGGTGCGCATCGGTCCAATCCCGCCCGGCGGCATCGCGTGGCATCTGTTCCGCATCCAGCGGTCCCATTTGATACAGAAGCCGGGCGCCGATAACTTTTGTGTAAAACTCAATGACCGGTTCGAGCTCCGAGACGGTCCAGGAGGCGTGATCGACCCGACAAAAACCAATGAGAGACTTACCCATGACCGGACTCCTCTTAAGGTGCAATAAAGTGGCCACCAGCAGGTGTCATTAACCCCAGTTCCACATGCTTGGCAGACGGAGCCTTGGTCAACACGCTAACCCCCATCACAACCAATGCATTGGCCAACATGGCAATCAAGCCTGGCTCCCAATTTGGTAGCGCAGTAGCCAGGTAAGCACTCGACGAAGGCAGCAGCAAGATCATGAAACCTACGATAATCCCGCATACAACACCCGCGGCCGAGGTCCGCCTCCACAAAAAGCCCAGGAATACGCCGGGTGCAAGCATTCCGATAGCTGAGTAGGCGCTCAGGAGAATCGAAACCAGCGAACCTTTTTGTGTAAGGGTAATGGCGACGGCAATCGCCGCAAAAACCACCACACTGGTACGGGATATACGCAGCGACTGTTTTTCACTGAGTTGCGGTTTAAAAGGAGCAACGATGTTGCGCCCGAAGATCGAGCCCGCGGTGAGCAGCAATACCGATCCTGGTGCCAACGCCAACAAGAAGCCTGTTCCGGCCAATAGGCCTATGACCCATTGCGGGTATTTGTCAGTCACGAATTGCAGCAGTACAGCATTCATGTTGCCATCGGGTGGTTGAGTTCCCGCTACCAGTGCGGCAAATCCGAGCAGAATAATGAAACCGAACGCCAGTGAGTAAATCGGTTGCCAGATGGCGTTTCGACGAATAGACGTCGCGCTATTAGCCGAATAGGAAACCTGAAACAGGTGAGGGAAAACCCAATTGCCCAATGCAATGTTGATGGCCGACGTCATCAGCCAGACACTGGTCGTTGGAGAGCTCAGATCCAGTCCTGGAAATTTTCCAATACCTGGATGAGCAGCTTCAGCTTTCGTAAAGATATCGATCAAAGAACTCGCACCGACCGCGTCTGCCACCGTCCAGGCAAGCACCACGACCAGCACAATCATCAAGATATCTTTGACTGCCGCGGCAAAAGCAGCGGAACGCAGCCCGGCGAACAAAACGAATGCAACCATCAAGCAGCCCGCTACGATAGTCGAAGCGGTAGTGGAAAGTGCACCATCGAAGGTCAAGGAAACGATCAGCCCCAAGCTGACCAGTTGAATTTGCACGTAGACAATTAGTGCACCTATTCCGATGACACCGGTCGTAATTCCGAGCCAGCGACTGTCATAGCGGTTGGCGAAAAAATCAGCCTGAGTGATAAGGCCTCGTAAACGTCCGGCTTTCCAGATCTTGGGCATCAGCCAGTATCCAATGGCGTATGACAAAGACACCGAACAAAAAGCCAGGTATGCAGGCGCGCCCAGAGCCCATGCGTAGCCGGCAATTCCGAACACCGCAAATGTCGTGTAGATTTCACCGGCGTTCACAAACCAGAACAGCAACCCACCAAGACTACGTCCCCCCACTGCCCAATCGGCAAGGCTACGTTTGCGAGCCTGTCGGACACGACCAAAAACGATGGAACCTACGACCGCTATTATTAGAATAAGACTTACAATCAATAGTTTCATCGATGCTACTCAACGTTTGAGTGGGTCTGTGCCAGCAAAAATGCCTGCTCCTCATCATCGACGCCTGCACGGCGATCCAAATGAAAAATGACGGCGAATACGACGCTGGAGAAAATCACCCCTAGCATTTGCCAGACCATCGGAAACGGTAGGCCTAGAGGCGCGTAGTCAACACTGTTGGCCCATGGCACTGCAGCCACTTGCCATAAGAATGGCAAACAAAGCATCCACAGATGCGGGCGCTTGCTTTTGCGATCGCGTATGAGCGGTAAGGCGCGTTCGGTCATGATCGATTACCTTTTTTATTATTGTGCAGTCACAGTGCACACCTGGAACGTAAGGCTAAGCTGCCTACCTGTCAAAACGTTTCTGATGAAAAGTGGAAGAATTAAGCAAATACTGGATAAAACCCGTGAAAAAATGGATAAATATTTTAGATCAGCACAAATGTGCAGCATGACTGCACAAAAAACTTGATTATCGTGCACTCATACCGTACAAAACATCTATCGCTTGGAGTAACAGAGCGTGCTAGGAAAACGATTGAATGAGTTGCGTGTCTCGCGCGGATTGTCGTTGCGAGCCTTGGCTGCCGAGACAGGATTGTCTGCGACTTTGCTGAGTCAGATTGAAAGAGAAGTGACTGAACCCAGTCTCATGACCCTGCGCAGACTCAGCAGTGTGTTCGGAGAGTCCATGTCGGCTCTTTTCTCCGATCCAAGCGCCCCGAGCGTGTGGATTAGTCGCCCAGGCGATCGAACCACTCTCATCGGCCCAAAGGGTGGCGTGAGCTACGAACGCCTGACCCGGGGAAACGGGCAAATGGAAGTCTTGCGGGCGGTTTTTCAGCCGGGTCAGTTTTCGTCTGAAATCCCGCTGAGGCATCCGTCGCTCGAAAGCGTTTACGTGGTTCGAGGTACGCTCAAAGCCGTCATTGGCGACATGCCTTACGTCGTCACCACCGGTGAAAGCATCACATTCGACGCTAGCGCTGCACATCGATACATGAACGAAGGACAAGAGGATGTGGAGATCATCATGTCGATCACCCCTCCGGTTCCTTGATATTTTGAGACCATCCGAAGGGTTTGCAGATGAACAGAAACGATGTCGACTGGTACGGCTACATCCCGGCAATAACCACCCCCTTTACCCGTGAAGGCGACTTAGATCTGAATGGTTTGGCTGGCCAGCTCGAATGGTATATTCAACAGCGTATGCATGGTGTGGTGCTGGCGGGCACCTCGGGAGAATGGTTCAGCCTGAGCGAATCGGAACGGGCCCAATTGTTCAGTGAGTCTGCACGCACCATCGACGGCCGAATGACCGTGATTGGCAGCTGTAATGCCTTCACTGCGGCTGAAGCCATCCGCCACGCCCATGCCGCCGAACGCGCCGGGCTGGACGGAATTCTGCTGACCCCTCCCCCCTACATCGTTCCTAGTGCCAATGAGCTGGTGCAGTTCTACCAAGACGTATCCGACGCTACCAATATGCCGATGTGTATTTACAACTGGCCGCGGGGATGTGTTGTCGATATGGATGTCGATTTGCTGGATCGTCTGGCCGACATCGAAAATGTAGTTGCCATCAAGAATTCGACACCGAATTTCGCGGCTTTTCTCGACGGGCTTTATCGACTGTCGGGCAAGGTTCGTTACTTCAATGTTCCAACCTCAAAGCTCGGGGCGGACCTGGTTGAACTAGGGCACGGCGACGGCTTGATGGGCGCTGGCGGCGTTCTGGGAAGCGACCACCCGGATTTCTGGAACCTGATACGCACTGGCGAAAAGACCCGCGCAATCGAGCTGGGCGAACGTGATCGGGTGATCATGAAAGCGTGGTTCAACAAGGATTTTGCCGGGAACTTCGGGAGTGCCCAAGCCATCCTCAAAACTGCCTTGCGTCTGCGTGGGGTGCCGGCAGGCTTCGTGCGTCGGCCATTGATGGAGCTTAACGAGGTTGAAGTCGCGTCGGTGGCGGCAACCTTGACCAGTCTGGGCATCGAAATCGTTAACCCGACTGCACAGTGAACGCGCTAATGACTGTCATGTCCAAACAGGCCGAGACACAGGATACGGTTGACTGCCTGGTGATTGGCGGCGGCCTGCTGGGAAGCGCGGTGACCTACTACCTGGCGAAGGCCGGCGCCACAGTGCGCCTGGTCGAGCGCGCGCAACTGAACAGCGCAGCGTCGAGCCAGAATGCTGGCAGCCTGCACTTTCAGCTCGAATACCGCATGATCGAGAATGGCTCCGAAGCCGCCCGCAAGGCAGCAGAGGCGATGCCGTTGCACCTTGATGCGCAAAACGCCTGGGCCGGCCTGGAGAAGGAGCTTGGCATGCCAGTGGGCGTCTCTCAGCACGGTGGTTTCATGGTTGCAGAGACGCCTCAACAGATCGAAACCTTGAAGCAGAAAGTAATGCTCGAACGCGCCAGTGGCTTGGACGTAGAGCTGCTGGATGGAGCTCAAGTGCGTAGCCGTGCGCCCTACCTCAGTGAACAAATACTGGGCGCAGCATTTTGTGCAACAGAGGGTAAAGCGGATCCGCGCAGTTGCGTTCTGGCCTATGCTGCGGCAGCTGCCCGCCTTGGCGCCCGCATCAATAGCGGCCTTGGCGTAAGCACACTGAATTATGAACAAGGTGTGTGGCGAGTGCATTTCAGTGATGGCAGCGAATGCAAGGCTCGCACACTGGCCATTACCGCCGGCGCCTGGTCAGGAAGATTAGCGGCCATGGCCGGCATCAGCCTGCCTGTCAGTCCAGTCGCGCTGACCATGACCACGACCGTGCGCACTTCTCCTATGATCAACCATCTGATTCAACACGCCGGGCGTCGTCTTTCGCTCAAGCAAACCGGCGACGGTAACATTCTCATCGGCGGCGGCTGGCCTGCACGTTTGCATCATGTTAATGGCGTGATCGACCTGGATCGCCGACCCGAGCTTTTGATCAGCTCACTGACTGGCAATATGAGTGCCGCGCTGGCAGTGGTCCCCGCGCTGAAAAAACTTTCTATCCTGCGGGTATGGACCGGTACTACGGCCCTGGTAGCGGATCAACTTCCGTTGCTGGGTGAAGTTCCCAAAAGTCACGGCTTATACATTGCCACGGGAGGGTCAGCTTTTACGTTGGGCCCCACCTACGCAAGACTGCTCGCCGAACGCATTCTCGGCCGACCCGCAACGCTGGACATCACGCCTTTCGATCCACGTCGCTTCGGGAGCCTGACCCTTGCCTGATTCCAGACGCATTGAGCTCGTGGCGGATTTACGCCCTGCTCCCATCCAAATACTCGTGAATGGTCATCAGACGTTGTGTTATCCGGGTGAAACCGTAGCGACCGCATTACTGGGTGCCGGTATTCGCGGCTTCCGCCGTAGTGTGACCGACACCTTGCGCATACCGGTATGCAACATGGGTGTCTGTTACGAATGCATGGTCAAGATTAACGGACTGGAAGCCCAACGCAGTTGTATGACCCTCGTTAGTCCGGGAATGTGCATAGAGGTGACCGATGAAGCTTGAAACCCTTAACTATGATCTTGTAGTGGTCGGCGCAGGGCCGGCGGGCCTGACAGCGGCACTTCTGGCCAGTGACGCCGGATTGCACGTCGCAGTCGTTGATGAGCAGGCGGCGCCCGGTGGACAGATTTTTCGCCAGCCTCCCTCGACCTTCAACGCCCCTCCGAGTAGTGCATTTGCCAGTTACCCATTCGGAAAAAAACTGCTTGAGCAGGCACGCAACGACATTCGTATAAAATGGTATTTCTCGACCTGTGCCTGGGGGGTCTTCCATCCTGAAAAAGGTGGAGTTCAACTGGCGATTGTCGAGGGAGAACACTCTTATTTGCTTGACTGCAGCAAACTACTGATCGCTACAGGCGCGTATGACTTACCCGTAGCGTTCCCTGGCTGGACTCTCCCTGGTGTAATGACGGCTGGAGGAATCCAAACGCTTCTTAAAAGTCAGTTTCTTTGTTCGGCACAGCGTTATGTGCTCGCCGGATCCCACCCGTTGTTGCTGTTGCTGGCGGGGCAGCTCGTAGACGCCGGCGCGCAGATCGAGGAAGTAGCGATCGCGCGACCTCGACCAAAGGTTTGTGAACTATTGGAAGGTTGGCGTGCACTACCAGGTCACTGGCGAATGTTTGGTCAACTTGCAGGAATACTCTTCAAGTTGTGGCGCAAAGGGGTGCCCTTACGCTTTTCGACTATCGTCACCCGGGTTCAAGGCAAGGAAGGTGTAGAGCGCGTTACATTAAGCAGCGTCGATACCAACTGGGCCAGCCTGCCAGGTACCGAACGCCATCATATTGTCGACGGACTCGCCATCGGCTATGGCTTACTGGCGAGTACCGAACTTGCCCGTCAGGCCGGTTGCAGTGTCAACTGGAATCCCGAACGTGGTGGATGGGTTGTCGATCATGACGACACGATGCGCACCTCTCTGGAGCATATTTACGTCGCCGGAGAACCTTGCGGTGTAGCGGGTGCCGAAATGGCTCATTGCCAAGGTAGACTGGCGGGCACATCCATAGTCGCAGCGCTGAGGCCTGACTCTACTCTATCCGCAATATCCGCTCGCAGGGCACTCGGACGTGCAAAGCCTTTCGCAGACACTGTTGCGACTTTTTTTGCGCCTCGCCTGGATGCACTCACCAAACTCGCTGATAGCGAAACGCTGATTTGCCGATGTGAAGACGTAACCGCCGGTCAAGTGTGCGATTTTCTCAAAAAGCATCCCCATGTTTCCTCAGTCAACAGCGTAAAACTCGCCTGCCGCAGCGGCATGGGCCCATGCCAAGGTCGTTATTGCCAACACACTGTTGCCCATTTGGTGTCGGCTGAACGAAATATCGCTGTCAATCAGACGGGTGCCTATACCGCTCAAGCACCGGTCAAACCAATTCCACTGGCTAGCTTGGCCCTCGTCCAGCAGGATTAAGCAGCTTACGCGGTCATCCACACAAACCATTTTTTTGCTGACAAGTAGCGACGAGCATCAGGCCAAAATACAGGCCTGATTGAACTGAAGAAATGGAGCAAGGCCAGCGCAAGCGATTGTCAAAACGACACTGGTGGTGGGCTTGTCGAGACAAGTCACCGTAAAAATCGGTGAGAGACCTTCCTATAAAGAATGGAGGTCCGAAGCAAATGAGCGTTTATGTTTTTAATCCGCATACCCCCAAAGTCGATACAGGGGTACGCATGAGTACACCTCCTAAAATTATAAATACCTGCAGGTGAAGTCATGAATATCAAACAAAAGCTGACCTGGGCGTTTGCCGCTATCGCGTGCGTGCCGGTCATTCTGGTTGCCGTGCTGGTCGTGTTGAATCTGCGTGAAGGGGCCGTGACCAGCTTCCTCGACAGCAGCGGCCGCGAGATCCGCCAGATCGACAATGGCATGAAGCAGTTTTTCGACGGCATCAGCCAGAACGTGGAATATTTCGCCAAGGATCCGCGGGTCATCGCGGCCAGGGACCTGAAAAATTACAGTGGTGCCGGCGCTGCACAGATCCCCCTTACTGAAACCAATCGACAGCTATTGGAAATCTTCGACAGGTTCGCCAAAAGCCATCCGAACACCGCGTATTTATCCGTCGCAACGGATGACGGCGGCTTCGCCGGTTGGCCTGATGACAAGACCATAGCCAACTATGATCCACGCTTGCGTCCATGGTACAAAACTGCGATGAGCGCACCGGGCAGTACCCTGCGTACAGACGCCTACTATTGGGCACCCGATGACGTGACGCTGATCTGCACCGTGCACACCATTATTGACGCGAACGGCAAAGTTGTGGGGGCAATGGGAATTGATGTGTCGCTCAATCAACTCACCGAACTGGTCAAAAAGCTCAAGCTAGGCGACAGCGGCTATCTGATGCTGGTGGAGGGTAACGGCAACGTGCTGGTGGACGCCAGCGATGCCAAGCACAACTTCAAGCCCTTAGCCGACCTGGGCCCCAACTACGCTGAGTTGGCCAAGCGCGGCGACGGCGTGACCCAGATCGACATCGACGGCGTGGCCTACATGGCCAACGTGGTCAGCTCCAAAGACCTGGGCTGGCGCTTTATCGGGCTGATCAAGCGCGATGAAGTGATGGCCGGCGCCACCCGGCTGACCTGGCTGATCGCGGCCATCGCCGCTGCATTTGCCGTGGTGTTCGCCATTGTCGGTGCCAGTTTCGCCAGCATGATCGTGCGTCCGATTCGCGACGTGGCCGACGGCCTGCAAGAGATCGCCGAAGGTGAAGGCGACCTCACCCGCCAGCTCAAGGTGCAAGGCAAGGATGAAACCGCCAGCCTGGCCGGCTGGTTCAATCAATTTCTGGGCATGATCGCCCAACTAGTGCAGCGCATCGGCAACGCCTCCTCGGACCTGCAGACCGCCGCCGCAGAAACCAGCGAAGTGGCCCATAACCTGAACCAGGCTGCCGGCCGTCAACGCGAAGCCGTGGAGCTGGTGAGCACGGCGTTCAATGAAATGGTGGCCACCGCCAACGAAGTCGCGCGCTCCTGCAGCGCCGCCGCCGTCAGTGCCGACCAAGGTTACCGCGACGTACACGGCGGCCAACAGCATATCGGCGAAGCCACCGGTAGCGTGCTCAAGCTCAGCGAAGACCTGCAGAAGTCGACCCAAACCATGCAACTGCTGGAGCAGGACAGCAAGAACATCAACACCATCCTCGACACCATCCGTTCGATTGCCGAACAGACCAACCTGCTGGCGCTCAACGCTGCCATCGAGGCCGCACGCGCCGGTGACCAGGGCCGTGGCTTCGCGGTGGTCGCCGACGAAGTCCGCGCCTTGGCCCGACGCACCGCCGACTCCACCGGCGAAATCGACAGCCTACTCGGCAACCTAGCCCGTCGTACCCTGGAAGTCACACAGCAAATGCAAGGCAGCCTGCTGGTGTCTCACACCAGCGTAGAACGCATTCACCAAGCTCGCGACAGCTTCGACAAGATCCGTGGCTCGGTAGACTCGATCCGTAACCAGAACACCCAGATCGCCACCGCCGCTGAAGAGCAGCACCTGGTGGCCGAAGAAATAAACCGGCACATCGCGCAGATCCATGCCGATGCGCAATTAGTCGAGGGTTTTGCCGTCTCGGCGAAGACCGGAGCGAGTCGGTTGACCGATATCTCCGGTCAGCTCAAGAGGTTGGTGGGCCGGTTCAAGTTCTGATTCCTACTTCCCCGCTGGCGCCACAAACGCGAGGCGCCTTCACGCGGATAATCAACTTAAATGACTGCGTAAATCGATTGCCGCTCTGCGATCACTTTCGAGCAGTCCACGAAATGGCATGTATTGGTCTAATTCGGCGTCAGAGTCACCGCTACCAGCGATCGAACTGCTGTCTCAGCCAGCCCCCCCCTGCGCGACGGTGTCAGAGCCGCACACCAACACATCAGTGCTGACGCCCCGATCAAGCAGACCCGCCAGCCCTTCCCGTCCCACTTGCAAGGTCGCAGGTGGAGCGAGCAACTGCAATGGAACCTCGGCGATACAGTGTTTCTTGAGTTCGGCAGCTTTTATCGCATACTGGATTTGATGGCGAAGGCAGTTGCTCGCCATCGGCCAGCTGTACAGAGCTGTAGATCTACCGAAACGTCATTCATGGGGCTCGTTCATGGTGGTCATGAACATTCCTTAAAGTCGGACTTAGCTAAGGCACTTACATTAAGGGCATTGGATTGGTGGTTATTTGAGCTCTCACGCTGCAGACGGAGGACTTGTGAGGACGCTCACACCCATTCCGCTCCAGCCAAGGATGGCAACGAAAAGATTAAAATCAAAGAATTATCCTACCGATGCTCCGAAGACACGGAACACCGGATTCTTACTTCGAAGTTGAGAGCTGCCTGGTAGATGTCGTTAGGTTATGAATGCACCCATCCAGTAAAGAGGGCTATCACTACATCTGAAATTGCTTTACCAGCCTGTTCAATTCGACCGCTAGCTTTGTGAGTTCGGACGTCGCAATAGCTGTCTGACTTGAGCCCTCTGCCGCTTGATATGAAAGATCACGGATACTCACCAGGCTGCGATCTACCTCCCTTGCAACCTGGGCCTGCTCTTCCGAAGCGGTCGCAATCAGGACGTTGCGCTCAGTAATATTGTCGATAGATTCGGTAATCTCCACCAACGCGGAACCAGCTCCTTGAGCAGTGTCCAGCGTTTTCTGGGCTTGGGTGTTTGTGTGAGTCATTGCAGACACAGCAGAGCCAGTGCCTTTTTGAATTGAGCTAATCATCTGCTCAATTTCACTGGTTGATTGCTGAGTACGATGAGCTAAAGCTCGGACTTCATCAGCGACTACTGCAAAGCCTCGACCCGCCTCACCGGCGCGAGCGGCTTCGATAGCCGCATTCAACGCAAGAAGATTGGTCTGTTCGGCGATAGCACGTATCACATCCAAAACCTTGCTGATGTCGGTGGCCATTACTGCGAGCCCTTGTACCTCTTGGGATGCGTCTTCAACATTTGCGACCATCAGGCTGATGGCCTGCACGGTTTCATCGACGCGTGCACGACCAGCCAACGCTGCGGAGTTGGATCGATTGGCTGCTTCAGACGCTTGCGAGGCATTTCTAGCTACCTCTTCTACCGCTGCACTCATCTCAGTAACGGCAGTTGCGGCCATTTCAACTTCGTTGTTTTGACGCAGCATGCCTTTATTTGCGTCTTCGGTGACAGCATGCATTTCTTCAGAAGTCGACGCCAGCTGGTTGGAGGAATCAGATATCAAAGAAAGAGTATTACGTAAACCCTGCTGCATTACATTTAAAGCCCGCATAAGCCTAGCAACCTCATCGTGACCTTGAGCCTCAATAACTCCGGTGAGATCGTTTTTAGCAATGCGCTCAGCAATAGCGAGTGATTGGCTTATCGGGCTGGTAATGCTTCGTGTGTACATCAGAGCTAATGCAATAGCAGCCAAGATGCTGATCAATATAAATGCCCCAACTGCCAACTTAGCTTGCTCATAGGTTCTGCTAGCTTCCTCCCCGGCTCGTTTAGCTTTGTTATTATTCACTTCTATTATTTCTTTGATATAGTTTTCAACAACGTCAGCAGATTGTTTCATCGACTCGCTGGAAAGCTTGACTGCCTCATCTAAACTCCCTGAAGAAATCAAAGACAAATATTGATCTTGCACCAATTGATAGCTGGCAAGGCTTTTTGAAAGCTCATCAATTTTCTGCTTGCCTATCGGGGTTACGATGAGAGGTTGCAAATTCGACAGCGAATTCTGGATATTAACTCTAGCCTTATTTAATTCTTCTAGAGCTTGAGCTTTGCGACTTGCGGGCTCTACAGGGTTACGCAAACGTGCGTTGCTACCTCTTATGCTTACAAACTCTCTGTCAATCACCCCAAGTATAGATATGCTGGGAACAACATTTATTTCAACGAAGCTTTCAGAGTCCTTCAAGCTTGAAGCCTGTTTGAGGGCAATGATCCCCAGAGTAATAATCATAAGGCAAAATAAACCAAAGCACAGAGCCGAACGTGGAGCAAGGTTGAGTTTGCGCAGTATCATAATAAGAGCCTCTTTTGAATTACAAGCTGTGTCGTCAATCCTCAGGCTCTCTTAAGTACCGTTCGTCGAGCAATACGATCTAGCCCGGAAAGGTTGGCCTTTTACTCGATGTATTGTGTTTCTAGATGTAAAGCTGAAGCCTTATCCCGAAAAGTCGCCAAAATTAGGATTCAGGGCATGCCGATGGTATCAAATGAAAATTTTCAATTAGTGCTTAAAAATTAATAAGTCCAGCAGACTATTTACAAGGTATTCCCATTGCATGTAAGTGCTTTAGCCATCCCCAAGCGAGATACTTTGCACTCGCTTTACTGCACTCGGAGCGGTGAGCGTAATTTCGATCAATGTAGCCGACACAAGCTCTGCCAAACCGCCATAGTCAACGATTCACAGATCAAGTGAGGCAACACTTCGGTTTTTCATTCACGACGACTTTGCCATCATTGCCAACGAAACGCAGGCTGCCGGGTGATCGAGCGCTGGATTATCCATAAACCTTGGCCTGCTCCATGGTGCAACTTAATCGAGTGAGTATTCCTATCGGTAGGCGCGTAAGCAAAAGCCGGGGGAGGCAACAAATTGGGCTCCCCCTCCGTCGCGTTACAGCTTGAAACGCGAAACGACAGTACGCAGTTCCCCTGCCAGCAGCGTGAGCTCCTCCGCAGTCACAGCGTTGTCCTCTATGCCCTCCATCAGCGCAACGCTACCGTTACGAATCTCGGTCACATTGCGATTGATATCCTCCGAAACGGCGTGCTGCTGAACCGCCGCGCTGGCTATCTGGGTGTTCATTCCTACGATTTGCTCAACGCCGTCATTGATTGCATCCAGGCTAGTCGACGCCTGATCAGCGGATTCGATGCATTCCTGCGCGCGCAGTTTGCCCGCTTTCATTTGCTCGACGGCGTCGCCTGTCGCCAGTTGCAGCTCTTGGATAATCCGGCGAATCTCTTCGGTTGAGTTTTGTGTGCGCGAGGCCAGAGTTCTGACCTCGTCGGCGACCACCGCGAATCCTCGACCCTGCTCACCGGCGCGGGCCGCCTCAATGGCCGCGTTCAACGCCAGCAGGTTGGTTTGATCAGCAATGTTACGGATCACCTCAATCACGCCGCCGATCTGCTGGCTGTGTTGCGCAAGTGCCGAAACCTTTTGCGCACTGCGCTCTACCTCATCGGCCAAGGCTTCAATAGTCACGCGAGTTTCCTGCATCTTCGCCAGGCCGGTGTTTGAGGACTGGCTGGCGTGCCCAGCGGCGTGGGCGGCACCCTCGGTGTTTTGCGCCACGTCCGCAACGCTGGTTGTCATCTCGTTGATAGCCGTAGCGACTTGTTCGGTTTCGCTTTGCTGGGCGCTCATCGCGCGTTTAGCCCGGTCAATCGACAGCCCAATGCGCTGCGCCGCATCGGAGACCGATTGTGAACTGCGCTCGACCTGAGCCAGCGAAGAGCTAAAGGCCTGCACCATATGGTTAAGGCCGTTGCCCACATCGGCCATTTCATCTTTGCCACGCACTTGAATGCGCACGCTCAGGTCGCCCTGAGCAATCAGTTGGGTGGCAATCAACACATCGTTGATAGTGCGACGCATGGCGCTGTAGATGCCGCTGAACACATACACCAGCAACAGGCCAAGAACGACAAACATGCCGAGAATGAATAGGCGTTCCGACGTTTTTTCCTGAACTCGGCGTTCAAGCGCATTCAGCAGTGCGTCTTGCAGCGTGTCTTGCGCTTTGTACAACTCAGCCACCACCGCATTGCCCTTGCCCGGCAAGTTCTGCACGCCGCTGATGATGTCGCTTGGCGCGTCAATCAATACTTCGAGGTCGGCGCGGAAGCTGTCCAGGCTGGTAAAAGCACGGGTGATCGGCGCCTGAATACTGTCGGCGAGGGCGGGTTCTCTTCTACGCAAAAGTGCCAGGCTTTGCTGCAGTTCTTTATGGATGAGTAACTCATTTTTGAGCATCGACTTGACGACGCTGCGCGTACCCGCATTCAACGTTTGCCCGTCATGCAGCCCGCTGGCCAGCCCGCGCAATTGCCCGACGATATTGATTTGTCGTGGCAGCCTCAAGGTGCTCTGATCGATCATGAACAACGATGCGTAATCTTCATCCAGCACCATGCCCGACGTGGCCGATACGTAGTACACGAAGTTCAACGTCTCGGTGAGCTGATCGTTCCAGTCGTCGAAGATGGCACTCTGGTTGGCATCCGCTTTCGCCAGCTCAATCAAACGCTGCGCCCCAGAGTGCAGACGCTGCACTCGATCACCGGTTTCCAGCTGTGTGTTGAGTTGTCGGTCGGTTGCAGCCAGTTTCGAAAACGCGTCCTCCAACTTCAACTGGTTGGCCGACAGATCGGCTTGAGCGGTTTTATCCCCGCTGAGCAAGCGGTTGGTGAGTGCGCGTTGCAACATTGATAAGCGCAGCACAGGTGTGACGTCCAACAGATAGCGCTGGCCCAATTGTTCCGAGCGAATAACCTCAAGGCTCTCGTTTATCTGATGGATGACGCGCGTACCGAGTAGAACCAGAGGGATGAAGACAATGATTGCGAGCACACCGAATTTCGTGGAGAAGCGTAATCGGTCAGCCAGATGTACGGCAGGAGCAAGGATGTTCATGGAGTTCTCACAGCCCGGATGGGACGGTTTGTAGTTGATGTGTAGTTGAGAACACTCCATTTTCTCGAATGCCTGGCTCTATCTGGCTCATTCGGCTAATCACGTTTTATGTAATTAAACGTTTCAGACATCCTGTCGGCATTGAGACTGAGAACTTTATGAAAACTTGTACAGATATTTATTTTTGTACAGTTTTGGAACCCCTTGAGAGCAGTGATGTCGTCGAGCCATCACCGTTTCAAAAGAGCTCTTTAGGGGGGAAGCGCTGCGGTCGCTACCTTAGTGAACATGCGCAGGACGACATTTACCTAAATCGATATACCAAACAGCCAAGCCAGGTATTCGTCCTTTGCGGTATAGCGGGTCCTTGAGGTCAAGCACTTCGACATAAGACAGTTCAGCCATCAGAACCGCTTCTGGCATTCGGCCTTCTATCGCTCCATAGTCAGGTTCGTAATGTCTGATGGATAAATATGGTGGGCCAACCTATGATTGCCGAAGTCTAGCTAGACGTAAGCGTATGGCCAATACAGATTGTGGGATCAACGGTCTGATCCGCAGATGTTAGAATCAGTGGCAAGCCTGACCTGACGCGGGTTCGCACTGGACGTTGTGGAACGTCAATCTCGGATAACCAGACGGGCCGGAAGGTGCAGTAATGTTTCTAAGTCTTGAAGTTCGCAGCTATGAGAGGGAAGACCGTCACCACCACCACGAGCATGCTCAATTGGTACTGCCGATTCGTGGCGAAATGAAAATTGACGTAAACGGTTGCGGCGGCTGCATTGATCAGTCATTGGCAGCGCTTGTGACACCTGGCTCGATCCATTCGCAGCAGACTAACCTCGATAGCCGTTTTTTAGTTTTGGACTGTGCGCCGACGACTTTTGAAACGCTCCAGATCGAGCGTCTTGCTCAGAAAATATATGTGCCCATTTCTCCCGCAACTCGTCGGCTTATAGAGTTCGCTGAGCTAATCGGCAACGCACAGTTGTCCATCGCGGCCTCCCAATTGGGGCCTCTGCTTTTGTCGTCCCTAAATCCGGGAATCTCCCGCTTTCCAGACCCCATGAAGCAGTTGATCGCTCGTGTTCAGGCGGATCCTGGAGCGAACTGGAGCAATGAAAGCATGGCTCAAGTAGCAAAAATGAGCATCAGTCAGATGCACCAACGTTTCCGGCTAATGTTCGAGATGAGTCCGCAAGCTTGGTTGACTGATTTACGCCTGCAAGAAGCTCAACGATGGTTGCGTGGAACCTCATTGACCATAGCCGAGATTGCCTTGCGTGCCGGCTTTTGCGACCAGGCATCGCTTACCCGTGCAATGCAGCGCGTGAGGGCCACGACCCCGGCGGTTTATCGTAAAACGCAAAAACAGTCTGGGTAAAAAATCCCGTAGTTACCGACAATACTCCCCGAATCAGTTGCTCCAGACTTTACCCATAACGCTTTGGAGCGCGGATGAAATGTTTGCTGATCGATTACTGCTAAACGGCATTGTCTACGGAGTTTGCGCGGGCCTGTGTTGGGGAGTGATCTTCCTCGGCCCCCAGCTCACCCCGGGGCTGAGCGGCCTGCAATTCGCCGTTCTGAGATTTCTCTGCTACGGCGCAATTTCGGTGGCCTTGCTTATGCCCCGCTGGAGGCGCGTTTGCGCCAATCTCACTATCGCCGACTGGAAGTCACTCTTCTGGCTTAGCCTGATTGGGAATCTCATTTACTACACGCTAGTGGGCACCGGTGTGCAGTTGGTTGGGATTGCCACAACGTCTCTGATCGTCGGACTCATTCCGGTGTTCGTCACGTTGGCAGGTCGTCATGACGTCAACGCTATTTCTTTGCGCAAGCTCACTCCCTCGCTGTTCTGCGCTGTGGGCGGGGTCGTACTCATCAGCTGGCACGCACTGATCAACGGCGACAAGCCAGATATACTGACAAACCTCGCCGGAATTCTATGCGCAGCGGGCGCGTTAGTGACATGGAGTTGGTTCGCAGTGAGCAACGCTCGGCGGCTGGTTCAGGTAGCCAGTGTTTCCGCCCATGACTGGGCACTGCTGACAGGGGTCATGACTGGCGCTCAGTCACTGCTTTTGGCGGTACCTGTCCTGGGCAGGCAGGTCGGAACGCATGGCAACTCCGAATGGCTACACTTTGTCATGGTAGCCGGTGGCGTAGCGTTTTTATCTTCGGTTGTGGGTAATGCGTGCTGGAATCAGGCGAGCCGACTTCTACCACTGGCACTAAGCGGACAAGTGCTCGTGATTGAGACGTTAGCGGCGCTGGTTTTTGGATTTCTATGGGAGCATCGGCTGCCCGACTCATATGAAATTGCGGCGATTGCACTTCTGGTCACCGGTGTCGTGTGGTGTCTGAATTGTCATCGCACTCCCCGTCACTCTCCGGCTATTTAACTCGTACAGAGACGCTACAGCAACAAGAATACTGAATACCCCTAGCACCACGTCGCGCAGCGCATCAGCCAGCGGCTGCAACTGAACCCCAGTCTTACCGACCCATTGGGTCAAGGTTGAGCGTGGGATCGCCAGGCCAACTTGCCACGCACATGACGTTCAACGGTAAATACGCCAGACGTTTAGTCCAGCCTCTCACTGACGTCCTCGCCGATACTCTTGGCAGACCCAGCACTAATGCCTGAAGTTGCTCGGTATCCAGTTCCATTCCAGAGCCATGGCGCATGCTAGGTCAGTGGAACTTGCCTTGATTCAACTGGCGCGCCGCCAGCCATATTCCAAAGCCGTCATGTACCAGCACGTTCAAGCGATTGGCGCTCCGGTTGACAGAGTGGGGATTTGGCTTGCGGTCCGGCGATTGAATCAAGGGCGCTTCTTTTGGCCTGGCGCGCGGCACGGCTCACCTCAGCGTATATTAAGTCTGATAATAGAATGTTATCCGACCTTATTTTTCAAAATATGGATTAACAATACGTTGAACGTATTAAATATTACAGATCAGTTATTGCTGGTCGACGAAACGCCGCTGAATCCGCATTTTCTGGCGCTCAACGCCCAGGAGGCGGCCGCCGCCTTTATTGCTGCCGGCACCGCAGCAGATACCGTGCGCAGTTATCGCAGCGCCCTCGCCGACTGGTCGGCATAGTTGCAACTGCGCTACGGGCATGTGCTCGGGGATGCGCCCTTGCCCGCCACAGTGGCGGTGCAGTTTGTGGTTGATCACCTTGCTCGTCCAACGGCCGACGGCGAATGGGTGCATTTGTTGCCAGCGTCCATTGATGCTGCGCTTATCCGCGCAAAGGTCAAAGCCAAGCCGGGTGGACTGGCCTATAACACCGTCAGTCATCGACTTTCGGTGCTGGGCAAATAGCATCGACTGAATAGCTGGGATAGCCCCACCGATGCATCGGCGCTCAAGAGCTTGCTACGCGAAGCACGCAAGGCGCAATCACGTCAGGGGCTATCGGTGCGTAAGAAGACCGCCATCGTGCTCGAGCCTTTACAGGCGCTGCTCGCCACCTGCGACGACGGTGTGCGTGGCATTCGTGACCGCGCCCTGCTACTCCTTGCCTGGAGCGGTGGCGGTCGGAGGCGTTCGGAGGTGGTAAGTATACAAATTAGCGATGTCCGACAGCTGCATACTGACACCTGGCTCTATACCTTGGGCGCGACCAAAACCGATACCGGCGGGATTCGTCGGGAAAAACCTCTCGGCGGAACTGCGGCCGAGGCGCTAACAGCTTGGCTAAAGGCTGCGCCCGCAGAGTCAGGGCCCTTGTTTCGGCGTATGTACAAAGGCGACAGAGTTGGAACGGCAGGTCTATCTGCTGACCAAGTAGCGCGGATAGTTCAGCGTCGTGCGAACCTAGCGGGCTTGGACGGGGACTGGGGAGCTCACAGCCTGCGCTCGGGCTTCGTCACCGAATCCGGACGCCAAGGCGTTCCACTGGGCGAAGTGATGGCGATGACTGAGCACCGCAGCATTAGTACGGTAATGGGGTACTTCCAGGCAGGATCACTGCTGAACAGTCGCGCGACCATTTTGATGGAAGGTACGGACGAATTTAGCTCGTAAAGCTTCCTTCAACGACATCCAATCGCCACTCATTTTCCGCTGCTTTGTGAGCTGAAGCGAATACACGGCCACAGGACATTAAAAAGAGCCCATCGACAGAATTGGCAGCCTGAGAAGAGTCGTTTTCAAACGAGGTTGACCTTACTTCATTCCAGCAACATCGAAGCCAAACAAAGCCAACTCGTCTCGCAGCCAGGCCAAAGTGACGTCAGTTCTATCTGGTTGCTGTATCAAGTAAGCCGCTGCGACCAAGGTCAGTGGGTGGATCTCCAGTACACCGCTGATCTCGCTGAGTTTGTCGAGCGTCGGAGATTTTAAGCCGCGCTCAAGCGTACTGACGTAGGTTCGGCTGCTGACATCCGAAAAATCCTCCTGTGTTTTACCGCGGGCGTTCCGGATGCGCTTTAAGGCCAAACCAAAGGCGACGTTGAGTTCCATTTGTTCTACCTAACAAAAGGAACGATAAGGCGCCAACGAACACTTTAGAGCTACAATCTATAGTGTTCATTTAAGAGGAATGCGTATGTTTTTGACCTTCGAGCATGCTGAGGCGCCGGGTGGAGCCCTCATGAGAGGCGGGCACGTGTGGCGTTATGTCGAATATCGGCCAGCGCGCCCTTGGTTCTACGTAAGCATCCTTGAGCTGAGCGACGATGAATGGACGCCTACCACCTTATTGATTTCTACGCTAGAAGACCTGCAGGAGTTACATCGGAGCGATAGTCACAACCTGAGGATCACTCAGGTGATTCTGGTGAGCCCTGGAGAATTGAATGGTACCGGATGCTGGCGTATGGATGAACTGAGTGAAATCGCGCAAGTGCGGTCATCCGAAAGGCTAAGCCTGATCTACAAAATGACCAACGAGGATAAATATTACGAAGATGAAGGTGCGCGCAATACCTTCTGCCGGGATCATCAGGTAATTTGGTTCACTCCACCCTAATCCCGCACATCGACAAATAGTACTGACTGAGTACTACGTATGAGAGGTTTACCTGCTGTTAGGTATGCGTGGTCTCCAACGCTCTTAAGAAATAAATTTCGTGTACATTTTTAAACCTGACAAAAACTCGTCAAAAACAGCGCGTTGTTGTACAGGCTGAACCGACCTGCACTCAATAATTGCGCGGGCTAAATGTGGTTGCTCGCGAGCTAGAACTTTTCCAATGGTCTTCGGATCCGCAGGGAACGCATAGAAAATCGCGTCATCTGGGTGTTCTACCTTATACAACCCGAAGATCAGCCCGCAATAATACAAAGCCCTCGCGCGCGCTAAACTCGATGAGTTTATAGCAGTTTCCAGTGCGACCGCTATGATTGGTCCATGAAGATTGATAAGTCGAAAATGGCCTCCATCTAATCGATCACAATACTGACCCAAGAGGGCCTTGCGACAGCACAAAATCGCTACAAACACCATTATCCACAACCGCTTGTGATACAGAGCACGGGAGTATCGTTGAGCTCGTAAAGAATTTTCGACCCATGCGCGCTCCTTAATAGAAAGGATTTTTTCAGAAAGGGAAACACCTCTTCTCAGATAAGCGGAGCATTGATAGTGCCACATGTAAACCCGGCCAGACATATCTAGCGCATTCGCGTAACGGCTAGGCGCATCGAGTAGTAACTCTGAATGGATATCACAAAATGGGCGCAATATCAGGCACCATGTCCTGCGCCAAGCAGGAAACGAATGATTCGCTATATCTTCATTCATGCAGTGGATGCAGTAGGCTCTACGCGCATAGCGCGGGATTACCAGAGCGCCACGTATTAAAAATCTGTGATCCAAAATTTGCTCATTGATCATCTGTTCTTTAATCAGTAATTGCGCCAATGCCCCCTTTCGAGAAAAGTCAGGATCGCATGCGCCCATTTTTTCAAAAGCATTCCATAAACGCCAAACCAATCGCTTATTTACGGCATTCTCGGCCATTCGGTAGGCATAAGATGAAAGTGTTTCATCATAAATGCTTGACTCAGAATAGTAGTTCATCGATATCTCTCCAAAGAGATGAAAAAGTTCGTATGGGAGAATAAAACAGAACTGATTCACTTCTGAAAGCAGTCAAGATATATGCGAGGCGAGACCAAGCTACCACTTCAGCGATGTTACCACCTGCCGACAAAATCAGATCCTCTGGGAAGCCTTCCACTAAAATGTTCGCTCCCGTCTTATCATTCAATTGCTTAACATACGCCCTTAGCAATTTGTCAGCTTCAATCGCTGTCACCGCCGTGAAATACAATACTTTGTGCTCGATACTTGCCAACTGCTTTCTGGCCGCACTCAACATTTGCGGTGAACTTATCGAGATTACGAACTTTAAGCAAGGCACGCCGCCGCGTATAGCGTTTATTATTTCAAAAGTCTCGAACATGAAACTGCTAGAACTGGAGAAAGCATCGATATCATCGATAAAGATCGCTTTGGTTTTTCTCAAAGCGATCACCTGTAGAAGGTACTCTGGGACTGAGCGATCCGCAAAATCAGGCGAGCTCAAGTGTAGCGAGGCAGTCAAAAATTGCACGAAAGATGCTTTTTCAAAAATCACTCTAGGCGCTACCCATATGCTGCGGCGTGGGTCTTTTCTAAACATAGAGATCATTGCACTGGTCACACCGCTCCCTGGGGGACCTGTCATCAGCACAAAAGATATGGCTTGACTGGCATCCAAATAACTTTCTAGGGCATAAATATTTTTATCATGTCCGTCTAGTAGCAGCCAATAAGGCTCCACTGATAAAACGTGTGACAGAATAGTTCTGTCGACAATTTTTTTCATAAAGTACCCCAAGCTACGCCAAACGCATCACATAACTCCGGCGTATTTTCAACTAGAGCGAGATCAATGCATTCAGTACCATCTAAAACTGCTGCCGCGGCGCAAACTTGAAGCAATTTAACCACATTATCCATAATTCCACCCGATTGCTTAAATATGGATAGCAATAAAACTTCGTCAGATGTATTTGTCTTATTCTTAAGGGGAAGGTTGGTAATGAAAGTAGCAATAAAATTTCGTAAGGCCGCCCCCCATTCCCAATCAGACAAATGATGCATTGCATAACGCCTAGCTAGCTGTGGATCTGCACGAAGGACTTGATGCGCATCTTCAGTACCGAAAGCAAAAACCGACATTCTAAAATCTGCGCCTGATAGGTTTTTTAACAGTGACAGGTTAATTCTTTGCTGAAGTGCGGTCAGGGTAAGCGCATCGTGCACTTCATCGATTACAATGCCTTTGATCCCTTGACTAGCAATTAAAACTTGTAGCTGTGCGGATACATCTCCAGTCGCTCGGGCATGCTTGCTCACCGATATGCCAAATTGAGAGAACAGCAATTCCCGAAAGTTGTAGTTATTCGGGTTCTGTCGCATATTGACAAAAATGAGCTTTTCATTGGCGCCGCTGTATATTTGTTGCAAGCGTTGAACGACACTGGTTTTACCCGCACCGCCTCTGCCATGCACAAGCAAACAAGGAGCCTGCACCTTATTTTCGACCTTTAACATCAAGCCAATCTTGCTTATCAATTGCTCCACATGGGGTGCATTAATCCATAGGTCATGCTTACATGCAGCGCTGCGTTCACTATCCGGCAAGTCGAATAGGTACCGTCGATGTACATCAACATGACCGTATGGAATCATGGTTCTCTCCTTGGGTGAAAAATATTCAAGAATGTCAGATGCCGCGATCACTTAGGCCCAAAGCGGTTTAAAATGAATGGAGAGCATGCCATTTCTGATATCTGTTCGATAAGTTGCCGTCACATCCGGTGCTATTCCAATTAACTGACAGAGCACGAGGGGCTGGAGTGCCGACCTGATCGGCGCTGAGTGGCCACAAAACCATAGATATCGGAAACTGATAACGGCAACCATCTTGCAACTTGCTAAGCGAACCGATTTCTCGGTCGACAGATCTGAGAGTGAAAAGCGAACTGGCCGTTGATTGTGAAATATCGAAACATTCTTAATTGGATCTTCGACACTGCTGTACGAACCCACAGTATTCGCCGACAACATTTAGCAAACAGTTGTAGCAGACACGCTTGATAAAGGGGAACATAGGCACTTGAATTCATTTACGATCCACCTCGTAGAGTGTTGGCTCTGTACTAAAATCGATTAAACTATGCTCCTGCGCACCTTTATACAAATCGATGTATTTGTTCAAGCCATTTTTAGGTTTTGTTACCTCAGGTAGCGAGTTTCCTCTGCTCGTATTTTTGTATTCGCTGTGCTTTCGTTCTGCAAGATGTTTTCTAGCTTGTTTAGCCATTGTTTTTTTCTGGTTTTCGGCTTTATCCCGAATACCATTTATTTCATCCAACGAATTCAGCGCCTCCGCAGTAGTAATCGTTCCTGGTCGTAGTCCGCTACACGCGCGCTGATGACGATATTGCTCGAATATGTCACTCCGATTATAAGAGTTGTGCGACACACCTATTTTTTCGTATTGCGCCTTGATCAGCACATACACATGACTTAGATCATACGGATCAAATTTCACAAGGACTTTTGCCCCAACATAATCTGTAAGTCTAGAATCGTAGTACCTCCTGTTGAGTAGTTCCAAGCCATAGGGATGAATTTTCCGGATTTCTTCCGGGAAAAAATCCAAGCGGAATGCCTCTATTTCGCTTTCTTTAATTTGGTTGACTAGGGGGTGATGCTGAAAATAATTATCCCACTTTTTTGAAGGAGACATTTTTAACGTGGCATGTTGGGTGTCGTGATAAATCTTGATATTTAGTACCATAATTTTGAAAAACTCTCTGAAGGTCAGATTAGCTGCTGATTCGGGTGATGTCCCCCGTCGCTGCCTGATATTGGAGAGCGTTGTACCTTTGTAAAAGTGAACGCGTGTGGTCATCATTGTCCCAATCAGGCGCTCGACATGTCCGCCGAAGTGTTTCTTTCCAATAGGTCGTTGTTTCAGGTCAATACCGTGCGACATGCATGCTCCACGCAGTAAATCAGAAACAAATTCTTTAGCATTATCGGTATGCACGGTCTCCATCTTGCCAAACATGGGTAATAAATCGAACTTTACATCAAGAAACTCTAATAGAGTCTTTTTCGAAGATGCTGCATTTGCTATGACCATCGCAACGCTTATAGCACTGGGTGGCAGTAACGATATATGAAACCCCACAATTGCTCTTGTATACAAACAAATAGCTAGCGTAATCCATGGGCGTCCAATGATTTTCGACCTGTCGTCATCCTGCACCAGAATCAAGTCCACTAGCGTATGATCAATTTGCACCCATTCCAGCGGACGCACGCATACTTTCCTACCAGCTTTAACTCCGTATTTTTGATTCGCCGCTTCTCTACCATATTTCTTCAGGAATCTTTCTGCTTCCTTTTTTGCGGTTATCCGTTCTCTTACCGCGTGATAACTTGGACATGGCACAAGTTCCTGTTGCGCTTTTAATTGTACTTGGCGCCAGACCTCCATGAAAGACGCGGAAGCACCTCTATAGTGCTTTTGATACATTTCCTCAATAATACTCTCTATGCATGGAGACAGCGATTTATAACCGGCCGCTGGCGGTCCTGGTATTTCTGGAACTAAAGCAAGGTGATTTTTATTCTTCTTGTATATAGATAATATTTTGTAGAATCGGCTTTTTTTAATTCGCAGCGTCGCCATGGCATCGTCCGAGCTAATTTCGCCACTATCGAACAATTTTAGTGTTTGATAGCGCTCCATAGCCAGGCGGTGGCGCGCTGTTTCTTTAGGATTTGAAAGCTTATCTAACTTCCCCATCGAAATGCACTCATCCAAATCAACCAGCCCCAGTTGCTTAGGATAAAACACCACGGAAGCGGGTTCGTCAATCAAGATGTTGCTGTGAATCTACGTAGTTTTAACGGTTTAAAAATGACCCCGTGACTTCGCTTGAAGTGACCCAGTGCTTACACTCTTTCTAGAAAATAAACTGTGCGGGGCGATTTTTCTCCGGAGTTCTGAACGGGCGCTTATCGAAACTGCCCAATATTGCTAATCTCTTTGCAAGAGCGGATTCTGGAAAACTCAAGCCACTTTGAGTGGCCCACCAAACCATGCAGCGCCTGAATATCCTCCTCGTCAAATGTCTATATAGGCAGTAGATGGCGTAGTGCAAATTCCGTTCATTTTGCTGAAATCATGTGCGAAACGAATACGCAATTGTTCGAATGGGGTCATTATTGATGTGATTTCAGGGTCATTTTCTTAATTTTTTGAAGCTATTAATTTCGTCTTCTCCCGCTGACCCTACTCAACTTTCTCGCCCCCCTGCGCGTGATCTATTCATATATAAATTAATTGCTTAGCTTTCAACATGCTACGAGGCGTATAAAATCTCAGACTTGAATCACAAGCAGATGATGTGGATTTTAATTCCAAAAAACTCTAAAAATTTACCCCCCCCCATTTTGAACGATGGGGGTCGTAGGCAATTGTGGGCTGTCAATATTTTCGACAATTAGTGGAAACGCCATATTTTTAAGCCAATCGGTGGAAAATCCATAAAAAATTCCACTCTATGTCGATCGCGTCTATTTTTTCTCAACCAATTCATATAGTTATGCAATTCCACTTATCTGACGACCCTTACAGCTGAAACGTCATCATCCCTGGCTCGCCTGCATGTTAATCTCGCACCACCACGAATAGACATTGATCGTCACAAGACGATGACCAGAACCAGGAAAGCCCATGCCAAAGATTTCTCACTCAGCCCTGCGCCGCAAATTCCGTGAATTGCTTGCCACCCCAACCTGCGTTGAAACCGCGTCCGTCTTTGACCCGATGTCGGCGCGTATCGCTGCTGATCTGGGTTTTGAAGTCGGCATCCTCGGTGGCTCCGTGGCTTCGTTGCAGGTACTGGCCGCGCCCGATTTCGCGCTGATCACCCTGAGTGAGTTCGTTGAGCAAGCTACCCGCATCGGTCGTGTCGCCCAGTTGCCGTTCATTGCCGACGCCGATCACGGCTACGGTAACGCGCTGAATGTGATGCGCACGGTCGAGGAGCTTGAGCGTGCCGGTGTGGCCGCGTTGACCATTGAAGACACGTTGCTGCCGGCGCAATTCGGGCGCAAGTCCACTGACCTGATTTCCATCGACGAAGGCATCGGGAAGGTTCGCGCTGCGCTGGAGGCACGTGTTGATCCGCAGCTGTCGATCATTGCCCGCACCAACGCCGGCGTGCTGCCGACCGAAGCCGTGATCGAGCGCACCCAGGCTTATCAAAAAGCCGGTGCCGATGGGATTTGCATGGTCGGCGTGGCTGATTTCGAGCACCTGGAGAAAATCGCGGAGAACCTCACGGTGCCGCTGATGCTGGTGACGTATGGCAACCCTAAACTGAACGACGCCCAGCGTCTGGCCAGCCTCGGCGTGCGCGTGGTGGTTGCCGGCCACGGTGCTTACTTCGCCGCGATCAAGGCGACCTACGACAGCCTGCGCGCCCAGCGCCAGTTGACCCATAGCACCGATAACCTCAGTGCCACCGAGCTGACCCACACGTATACCTTGCCGGAAAGCTACGTGGCCTGGGCTGAAGAGTTCATGGACGTCAAAGAGTAAAACTCAAACCGGAACGAGGGGTGCAACGCCCCTCCTTCCTTTCACTCGCGGCGCCCTGGTCGACAAGACCTTCCAAACCGCCCGGCAACCACCGGCACATCACATTTGAAGCCAGCACTGCCCTCCTCCCCAGCCACTGCTCGGCCTGGGCGTCGACATTCCGGGTGCTGATCAAACGCGCATGGCAACAACTGATCGATACATTCCCGCACCTGTTATTTCTGATAGTCGACGCACGAGCAACTAAGTGAAATGAAAATTCATGTTTGCCGCGTGCGCGACGCAAAAAAAATCCGCCGCAGAATCTGCGGCGGCAACCAAAGGATTTTGTCGAAGCAGAGCGGCTAAGACAGGGCCAACGCTACACCTGCGGCCGCTTAAATAGAGTGAAGTTTAATTAATCGAGTTTCATCCATTGCCGGGCTGCAGGCCACGTCGACTGTGCTTAGAATCAGCCTCGGCAACCATGCCGAACACAATAAAAACCGTAATCGCTCACCTGTAACCACCTGCCCAAACATCTTTGTGCGCCATCCAATAAGTGCGGTGTCTCTGCGCGCGCGTTCATTATCCGGGGAAGTCATAACATGATTAAACAGTCGAGCCTGTTAGCGCTGGCGGTGTGTGCCGGTATCAGCCAGATGGCATTTGCCGAGTCCGTCAGCGACCAGGCGGATGCCAAGGGGTTTATCGAGGGCAGCAGCGTCACCGGGTTGTTGCGCAACTACTACATGAACCGCAATCGCGAGGGCGGCCGTGCCGATAACATCGACTGGACCCAGGGCGCGATGCTCAACTACGCCTCGGGCTTCACCCAGGGCACCATCGGCTTCGGCGTGGACGCCTACGCCTACGGCGGGCTGAAACTTGATGCCACCCACGCGGACGCCGGCACGGGCAACCTGCCAACCGATCGGCATGGCGATCCCGAAGATGCCTACGGTTCGGTGGGCGCGGCAGTGAAGATAAAGATCTCCAAGACCCAACTGAAATTTGGTGACATGCAGCCCACCGCGCCGGTGTTCGCCACCGGCGGCACGCGCCTGTTGCCGCAGACCGCCACCGGTTTCGACCTGACCAGCAGCGAAATCGCCGGCCTGGACCTGGAGGCCGGGCATTTCACCAGCACCAACAGCGGCATGACGAGCAACCATGACCACGATATCTACGCCACCTACGCCAACGTCGCCGCCAACAGTGCAAGCTTCGTCGGCGGCAAATACACCTTCACACCGTCCCTGAGCGCAACGCTGTATGCCGGTGAGCTGGAAGATATCTGGCGCCAGTACTACACCAACCTCAACTATGTGATCGCGTTGCCACATGACCAGTCCCTGGCGCTGGACGGCAACCTGTACCGCACCCTCGACACTGGCAGCGCCAAGGCCGGGGCCATCAACAACACCACGTATTCGGTGGCGGCGGCCTACTCGTTCCTGCAAGCGCACACGCTGACGCTGTCGTTCCAGAAGGTGCATGGCGACACACCGTTTGACTACATCGGCACCGGCAACAACGGCGCAGGCGAAGGCGGTGATTCGGTGTACCTGGCCAACTCCGTCCAGTGGGGCGACTTCAACGGCCCGGGCGAGCAGTCCTGGGGCATCCGCTATGACCTGAATGTGGCCAGTTATGGCGTGCCGGGACTGAGTTTCATGGCGCGCTATATCAATGGCTCGGACATCAATGGCACCCACACACCCGACCACAGCGCCTACGTGGGTGACTACGGTGCCGATGGCGCCCACCACGAGACCGACCTGGAAGCCAAGTACGTGATCCAGAGCGGCCCGGCGAAAAACCTGTCATTGCGCGTGCGCGATGCGATCGTCGCGTCGAACGCCGACCAGCGCGATGGTGATTTGAATGAGCTGCGCCTGATCGTCGACTACCCGTTTACCCTGCTCTGAAACGCCGCACTCCCTGCAGGCGCGAGCCTGCTCGCGCCTGCAGGGAGAAGAGTCTTAACCTACCCAGCCGATGGCCGTCTTGGGAATGACCTCGGACTCGTCGAGTTTCGACGCGAACATGCTCACCGCCTGCACCGCATCGCTGGTGCTGGTGCGAATCTGCAGGATCACCGACCCTGCCTGATCGGCCAGGCTGACACCGCGTTGCGCGCCCTCCTGGGTGGCATTCATGCTGGTCACCGCGTCGCGGGTTTCCGAGAGGATCATGCCGATCATCTCGGCAATTTCCGCTGTCGAGCGGCTGGTGCGCCCGGCCAGTTGCCGGACTTCGTCGGCCACCACCGCAAAGCCGCGTCCTTGGTCGCCTGCACGCGCAGCCTCGATGGCCGCGTTGAGCGCCAACAGGTTGGTCTGGTCGGCAATACCGCGAATGGTGTTGACGATGGCCGTGATCTGCTCGGAACGATCGCCCAGTTGCCCCACCAGGCGCGCGGAGGCGCCGATGTTGTCAGCGATGCGGCGCATTTCGCTGGCAGTCTCCTGGATCACCTGGGTGCCATGCTCGGCAAAGCGCTCGGTCTCGGAGGAAATATGGTAGGCCCGCGATGCGCCTCGCGAGTCTTCTTCGAATTTTTCCACGCGTTCGGTGATGTCGCTGGCGAACTTGACGATCTTGATCAGCTTGCCGTCGCCGTCATACACCGGGTTGTAGCTGGCTTCCAGCCATACCACACGGCTGTGCTTGCCCACGCGCTTGAATTGCCCGGTGAAGAATTCGCCGTTGTTCAAGCGGCGCCAGAAGTCGGCGTATTCAGTGCTGTTGATCAGCGCCGGCTCGCAAAACAGACGGTGCTGTTTGCCTTTGATTTCCGCCAGGGTGTACCCCATCACGTTGAGGAAATTCGCGTTGGCGTCCAGCACTTGGCCGCTCAAATCGAACTCGATGACCGCCATCGCCCGGTCCAGCGCCGTCAGCTTGCTGCGGGTGGCTGCCTCTTGCTCGACCTTACTGGTCACGTCCAGCGCGTACTTAACCACTTTGAGCACCTGGCCGCGCTCATCCAGCACCGGGTTGTAACTGGCCTCCAACCAGACGGTGTTGCCGCTGCTGTCCACACGCTTGAAGGTGCCGGAGACAAATTTTCCCGCCTTCAAATCACTCCAGAACTGGCTGTAGGCCGAGCTGCTGGTCAGCGCCGGCAAGCAAAAGTCACGGTGGGTTTTACCGGCCAATTGACCGGCGCTGTAACCCAGGGTCTTGAGGAAGTTGTCGTTGGCCCGCAGCACCTTGCCATTGAGGTCGAATTCGACCACGGCCATTGAGCGTTCCAGTGCGGCGATCAGTCCTTTGTACTCGGTGACTTCGGCCGTCCTGGCCGACAGTTCTGTCTTGAGTGCTGTGTTGAACATGGACGTACCCTCAGCCGTGCGGAGAAACCCTGTGTCTCGATTCGCTATCGGCTGGGAAATACGCGACTTTACGCGCCCTGCAGGGATTATTTTCTGGCGTCAACGACTTGCGCGGTCAGCGTTTTGCATCAAGCGACGCCAGGCGCTCGCGCATGCCGGGGCTGGCCGCCGGACCGGCCTGCAACGCGCACTGGTCAAGCGGTACGCACTGCCCATCCGCACGGGCCAACATCGGCTGCACCGGCGAGCCTGTCTCGCGTTCCACCAACTCCACACTGGTGCCCTCCACGGCGTAGTGCCGATTGCCCCAGGCCAACAGCGACATCAGCACCATGCGGAAATCTTCGCCCTTGGGCGTCGGCACATATTCGTAGCGCGGCGGCCGCTCACTGTAGGCGCGGCGCTCCAGCATCCCCGCCTCCACCAAGGCGTTCAGGCGGCGCGTGAGCATATTGGGCGCGATGCCCAGGCTGCGGGAAAACTCATCGAACCGACGCAGGCCCTGCAGTGCATCGCGCATGATCAGGATGCTCCACCACTCCCCTACCCGGTCAAGGCTGCGGGCGATGGGGCATTCGTCGCGGGTGAGGGACTTGCGTTGCATGGCGGCTCCTGTGTGGCAGTGCAAATTTGCGTGCCCCCATGTTACTTTCATTATGATAGTGACGTCCATAGGGTCTGTTCCCTCACCGCAACCGGAGTCGATTGATCATGAGTAAACGCATCGTTGTGACAGGCATGGGCGCGCTGACGCCCCTCGGCGCGGACGTGGAGTCAACCTGGCAACGCCTGCTGGCCGGCCAGTCGGGCATTCGTCGCCTGCCGCAAACACTGATCGGCGACCTGGCCGTGAGCATCGGCGGCCAGGTACAGAGCGTGCTGCAGGACCCCGAAGCCGGCTTCGACCCCGACCGGCTGCTGGCGGCCAAGGAACAGCGCAAGATGGACCGCTTCATCCTGTTCGCCCTGGCAGCGGCAGATGAAGCCTTGAAGCAGGCCGGCTGGGCACCCAAGACCGCGCACGAGCAGGAACGCACCGCGACCATCATCGCCTCGGGCGTGGGCGGCTTTCCGGCGATTGCCGATGCGGTGCGTACCACCGACAGCAAGGGCCCACGGCGCTTGTCGCCGTTCACGATCCCCTCCTTCCTGAGCAACATGGCCGCCGGGCATGTGTCGATCAACTACGGCTTGAAAGGGCCGCTGGGCGCGCCGGTGACCGCCTGTGCGGCAGGTGTGCAGGCCATCGGCGACGCTGCGCGCATGATCCGCGCCGGTGAAGTCGATGTGGCGGTGTGCGGCGGTGCCGAAGCGGCGATTCATCGGGTCAGCCTGGCCGGCTTTGCGGCAGCGCGCGCCTTGTCCAGTGACTTCAATGACAGACCGGAGCTGGCGTCACGGCCATTCGACCAGGCGCGTGATGGTTTCGTCATGGGCGAAGGTGCCGGCATCCTGGTCATCGAAGCGTTGGAGCACGCCCTGGCGCGCGGTGCGCAGCCGATTGCCGAGTTGGTCGGCTATGGCACCAGTGCCGACGCCTTCCACATGACCGCCGGCCCGGAAGACGGCGACGGTGCACGACGTGCGATGCTGCAGGCATTACGCCAGGCAGGAATAGAAGCCTCTGCGGTGCAGTACTTGAATGCCCACGCCACCTCAACGCCAGTGGGTGACAAGGGTGAGTTGGCCGCGATCAGAACGGTCTTTGGTGCCAACGGCAGCCCGGCAATCAGCTCGACCAAGTCCGCTACCGGTCACTTGCTCGGGGCTGCAGGCGGTATCGAAGCGATCTTTACCGTACTCGCCCTGCGCGACCAGGTGGCGCCCGTGACACTCAACCTGGAGAACCCCGATACCCTCGCCGATGGCCTGGACATGCTGCGTGGCCAAGCCCGGTCGATGCCGATGGAATACGCGCTGTCCAATGGCTTCGGTTTTGGCGGCGTGAACGCCAGCGTGCTGTTCCGCCGCTGGGGGTAGTTTGCCCGTGCTGTGATTTTCAGGGACCATGGCGCCTTTCTTAACCTGCCAACGAGAGGCGCCCATGGCCAACCACGACCTGCACTACACCCCCGATCCCGATGCCGACTCGATTTCTTCGGATGTGATCGGCTTCAACGGCATCCTGGTGTCCACCCAGATTCCAACCCGAGCCGATGGTAGCCTGGAACTGGGCGACATCACCCAGCAAAGCGAATGCACCCTGCAAGCCCTGAAAGTCGCCCTGGAAAAAGCCGGCAGCTCCATGGACCGGGTGATGCACTTGACCATTTATCTGACGGACATGGCCGACCGCGCCGCTTTCAACGAGGTCTACAAACGCTTCTTTGCCAAGCCCTGGCCTGTACGCGCGGCGGTTGGCGTAGCTGCTTTGGCAGTAGACGGCATGCGCGTCGAAGTCACTGCGATGGCCGCTCAAGCCTGAGTGGGTGCCGGTCAGGCATTTCACAGCTACAATGCGCGTCTCAACCGTGACAAGCCTGACTAAAAAAACTATGTCCTTGCCCAAGCATCACCTGGAATTGCTCAGCCCTGCCCGCGATGTCGCCATCGCGCGCGAGGCTATCCTGCATGGCGCCGACGCCGTCTACATTGGCGGCCCGAGCTTCGGCGCGCGCCATAACGCCTGCAACGACGTGAGCGACATCGCTCAACTGGTGGAATTCGCCCGCCGTTACCATGCACGCGTCTTCACCACCATCAACACCATCCTGCATGACAACGAACTGGAACCCGCGCGCAAGCTGATCCATCAGCTCTACGACGCCGGCGTCGATGCGTTGATCGTGCAAGACCTGGGCGTGATGGAGCTGGATATTCCGCCCATCGAGCTGCACGCCAGCACCCAGACCGACATTCGCACCCTGGCCCGCGCCAAGTTTCTCGACCAGGCCGGTTTCTCGCAGCTGGTATTGGCCCGTGAGCTGAACCTGCAGGAAATCCGCGCCATCGCCGACGAAACCGATGCCGCCATCGAATTCTTCATCCACGGCGCCCTGTGCGTGGCGTTCTCCGGGCAGTGCAACATCTCGCACGCGCAGAACGGCCGCAGCGCCAACCGTGGCGATTGCTCCCAAGCGTGCCGCCTGCCGTATACGCTGAAGGACGACCAAGGCCGCGTCGTGGCCTTTGAAAAACACCTGCTGTCGATGAAAGACAACAACCAGAGCGCCAACCTGCGCGCCCTGGTCGAAGCCGGCGTGCGTTCGTTCAAGATCGAAGGCCGCTACAAGGACATGGGCTATGTGAAGAACATCACCGCCTATTACCGCCAGCGCCTCGACGAGATCCTCGAAGACCGCCCGGATTTGGCCCGTGCCTCCAGCGGCCGCACCGCGCACTTCTTCCTGCCCGACCCGGAAAAGACCTTCCACCGTGGCAGCACCGACTATTTCGTCAGCGACCGCAAGATCGATATCGGCGCCTTCGACACCCCGACCTTCACCGGCCTGCCGGTGGGTGTGGTGGAAAAAGCCGGCAAGCGCGACTTGCAGGTGGTCACCCATGAGCCGCTGTCCAACGGCGATGGCCTGAACGTGCTGGTCAAGCGCGAAGTGGTCGGCTTCCGCGCCAACATCGCCGAGCCTAAAGGCGAGTTCGAAGAAGACGGCGAGAAGCGCTACCGCTACCGCGTCGAGCCGAACGAAATGCCGGTCGGCCTGCATCAACTGCGTCCGAACCACCCGCTCAACCGCAACCTCGACCACAACTGGCAACAAGCGCTGCTGAAGACCTCGGCCGAGCGCCGTATCGGCCTGGCCTGGGTCGCACGCTTGCGTGAAGAGCAGCTTGAAGTGATCGCCACCAGCGAAGAAGGCATCAGCGCCAGCGTCACCCTGCCCGGCCCGTTCGGTGTGGCCAACAAGCCGGAACAGGCGCTCGATACCCTGCGCGACCTGCTCGGCCAACTGGGTACTACCGAGTACCACGCCACCGATATCCAGCTGGATGCGCCGCAAGCGTTCTTCATCCCCAACTCACAGCTCAAGGCGCTGCGCCGCGAAGTGATCGAAGCGCTGACCGCTGCGCGCGTAGCCGCTCACCCACGCGGTGGGCGCAAGGCCGAGACCTCGCCGCCACCGGTCTACCCGGACGCGCACCTGTCGTTCCTGGCCAACGTCTATAACCAGAAAGCCCGCGACTTCTACCACCGTCACGGGGTGAAGCTGATCGACGCCGCCTTCGAAGCCCACGAAGAAACCGGTGAAGTCCCGGTGATGATCACCAAGCACTGCCTGCGCTTCTCGTTCAACCTGTGCCCCAAACAGGCCAAGGGCGTGACGGGCGTGAAGACCAAGGTTGCGCCGATGCAACTGATTCATGGTGATGAAGTGCTGACCCTGAAGTTCGACTGCAAGCCCTGCGAGATGCACGTGGTTGGCAAGATCAAGGGGCATATCCTCGGTCTGCCGCAGCCGGGCAGCGTGGTCGAGCATTTCAACCCGGAAAACATCATCTTTCAGGGCACGCACTGACCTTGTGAACGCGGGGCCACCACCAGCCCCGCTGCAACCCGGCGGCCGCCAGTAGAATAGCCACCACCCCCAGCCATTGCAGCCAGCCCAGGCGATGCCCGAAGGCGATCCAATCGACGAAGATCGCCGCAATCGGGTAGATAAACGACAGTGCGCCCGTCAGGGCGGTCGGCAGTTTCTGGATCGCGCCGTACAGCAGTACATACATCAAACCCGTGTGCACCACGCCAAGTGTCACCAACGCCGCCCAGGCGTTGGTCGTGGCCGGCAGGCTATCCCACGGCACCATTGGTGCCAGTAACAGCGCGCCGGTGCTCACCTGGATCAACGCCATCAGATGCGGCGGCACGTCTTTCAAGCGCTTGATGATCAGCGCCGCAATCGCATACAGGAACGCCGCGCCCAGCGCCAATGCGATGCCTACCAGGTAATCGTCGCCGGTGTGTTGATCGCCGTGGGCGGTGACAATCGCCAGCATCCCCAGGAACGCCACGCTCAGCCATGCCAGTTTCTGCACGGTGATTTTTTCGCCCAGGAACAACGCCGCCAGCATCACCAGCATGAACGGCTGCACGTTGTACACCGCCGTGCTGATGGCTATGGACGCGCGGGAATAGGATTCGAAAAGCAGTAGCCAGTTGCCCACAATCGCCACGCCACTGAGCATCGCCAGGCCGAGCTTGGCCCAACTGAGCAGGTCCAGGCGCAGGTAACCGAGCAACGCGCACACCAGTAACAACGTGAGCCCGCCGATTACACAGCGCCAGAACACCACTTCGATCACCGACACGCCAGACACCAGTACAAACCAGCCAATGGTGCCCGAGATCAGCATGGCGGCGATCATTTCCCACGACCCGCGACGGATGGATGTGTCCATGTTTGAGGCTCCTCAAGTGAGGCTCAATTATGGCAATCTGCTTGCGACCGGCTCCAGCGACTAAAATAGGCCATACGCCTGGATTACCTTTACTTATTAGGCGAATACCATGATTGACACCATCGACCAGCAACTGATCGCCGCTTTGATGGACGACTCGCGCCTGTCTCTCAAGGCCCTGGCGGGCATCACGGGGCTGTCCTCGCCCAGTGTCGGCGAGCGCCTTCGCCGTCTTGAAGAACGCGGAGTGCTGACCCACTACACCGTCGACATCGACCCCAGGCATTTCGGCTACCTGCTGCAAGCCATCGTGCGCATCCGCCCGCTGCCCGGCAAGTTGCACGAGGTGGAGCGGCAGATCCAGGCGATCCCCGAATTCACCGAGTGCGACAAGGTGACCGGCGATGATTGCTTCATCGCACGGTTGCATGTGCGCACCATGGACCATCTGGACAGCTTGCTCGACCGGCTTAACGCCTACGCCGAAACCAACACGGCCATCGTCAAGAAAACCCCGGTGAAACGCCGATTGCCACCCTTGGGGGATTAGTGATTGCGCGTCATCAGCGCGGTGCCTGAATAGGTATTCTGTCACGACTGGGCGGTATTTATCCTGGCTCCACTCTTTAGAACAACAGGTGAACAGCTCATGTACGTCATTACCGGAATCACAGGCAAAGTCGGCGGCGCCCTGGCGCATACCCTGATCAAGGCGGGCCAACCCGTTCGCGCGGTCATGCGCGATGCAACCAAGGCGGCCTACTGGGCTGACCAGGGTTGCGACGTGGCGTTTGCACACATGGAAGATGCCCAGGCGCTCACCGCCGCGTTCAAGGGCGCGACTGGCGTGTTTATCCTGCCGCCACCAGGCTTCGATCCTCTGCCTGGCTTCCCCGAAGCCCGCGCGGTGATCAGTGCCGTCAGCCAGGCGCTGCAGGCCGCAGGGCCGAAGAAGGTACTGTGCCTGTCGACCATTGGTGCCCAGGCCGAGCCGCTCAACCTGCTGACCCAGCGCACCTTGATGGAACAAGCCCTCGGCGCACTCGACATGCCTGTTACCTTCCTGCGCCCGGCCTGGTTCATGGAGAATGCGCTGTACGACGTGATCGCCGCCCGTGAAACAGGAGTGATCCACAGCTTCCTGCAGCCGCTGGACAAGGCCGTGCCAATGATCGCCACGGCGGACATCGGCGCAGTGGCCGCACAGTTATTGCAGCAAGACTGGACAGGCCAACGCGTGGTGGAACTGGAAGGCGAATGGGTGAGCCCGAACGACATCGCCCGCACCCTGGCCCAGTTGCTGCAACGCGACGTACGCGCCGAAGTGGTCGCGCGCGATACCTGGGAAACCCTGCTGCGTGCACAGGGCGCACAGAACCCGATGCCCCGCATGCGCATGGTGGATGGGTTCAACGAGGGCTGGATCTGTTTCGAGCATGACAAAGTGCTCAAGGGCAACACGACGCTGCTGACAGTCTTGCGTGAACTGAGCCACTGAACCTGCCACCGAACAACTCGGCCCCGACCTACCTGATGTACCGAGTCGCCGGCATCGAAGGCAAGCCAGCTCCCACTTTTTTGGAGGGCGGGGTTACCGTCAGGTAGCGGTCCCGCTCCCCCCTATCAAGCCTCGTCGTTCAGTCGTGCAATGCCTGGGCTGCTCCCAGTAAACCCCGGAACTTGCGATAACGTGCCTCCAACACCGCGTGCTGCCCAGCATCCGGCACGTACCGCGCCTTCACCGGCATCCCCGCCTGCACCAACGCCGCCCCTTGGCCAATCGCCAGGAACCCCAGCTTCGCCGCACCAATGCACGCGCTCAACTCACTGCCGTGCAAGGTGAAGATTTCACGCTGCAGGATATTGGCCAGTAACTGCGCCCAATACGCGCTGCGCGCCCCGCCGCCTACCAATGCGCAGGCCCCCACGTCGGCACCGGCTGATTGTACGGCGTGCAACGCATCCAACAGGCCGAAACCCACGCCTTCCATCACTGCATAACCGAGCATCGCGGGTGTGCAGTCATGGCCCAGGCCCATGAAACCACCGCGCAACAGCGGGTCGTTATGCGGTGTGCGTTCACCCGCCAGGTAGGGCAGGAACAAGGGCGTGCCGAGCGGCACTGCCTGCGTGATCGGCAATTGTGCGGTCACCTGGTCCAGCAAGGTCTGCTCATCCGCAGTGCCCGTCAGTCGCGTGACCCAGCGCAGGCAACTGGCCCCCGCCAACATGGCGCCCATGGTGTACCAACGGTTAGGCAATGCATGGCAGAAACTGTGCACCGCGCTCGCGGGGTTGCCGGCAGCATGATCGGTGATGGCGACGATGGCCGCGCTGGTGCCCAGGGTGATAAACCCGTCGCCCGCATTGATCGCCCCAATACCCACAGCCGCTACCGGGTTGTCACCACCGCCGCCGGCGATCACGACCGAGGACGACAAGCCCAACCCCTGCGCCGTCAACACAGCGCTGGCGGCGCCGCCCTCAACCAACCTGGGCATCTGCTCCGGCGCGAGGCCCGTTGCGCCCAGCATAGGGGCGAACCATTCACGCCGGGCCACGTCCAGCCACAACGTACCGGCAGCATCCGACATCTCGCTGACACGCTCACCGCTCAGGCGCAACCGCAGGTAATCCTTGGGCGACAACACACAGTCGATGGCCTTGAACACCTCTGGCTCATGCTGTTGCAGCCATAGCAGTTTTGGCGCAGTCAGCCCGGCCATCGGCAAGCTGCCGGTAACGTGCGCGAAGGCCGCGCCCAACTGCCCGGCCTCGGCGATGGCGCGGGAGTCGTCCCACAGGATCGCCGGGTACAGCACGCGGTTATCCGCCCCCAGCAATACCGCGCCGTGCATCTGCCCGGATAGCCCGATACAGGCCACCTGGGCGAACGCCGCGTGCCCGCGCAACTCGGTCAGCGCCTGCACGCACGCTTGCCACCAGGCTTCCGGCGCTTGCTCTGACCAGCCGCTGTGGCGCCGCGACACAGTCAGACGCACGCCGGCGTGGGCCAGCACCTTGCCGTCGAGGTCCATCAAAATGGCCTTGAGTTCCGAGGTGCCGAGGTCAATGCCGAGGGAAACAGGGTTGCTCATACGGGGGTCATTCCAATCCAATACAGCCACATGAGTTACGTACTTGCAGGGTCGGCGTCAGGCGCACGCTGTGGGTTGGCGCGCCGGGCGAAGCCATGCGTTGCAACAGCAGGTTCACGGCCTGGGCGCCGAGGGCCTGGACCGGCTGCGCGATCAAGGTCAGGCGCGGCACGAAAAAATCCGCCCAGTCAAAATCATCAAAGCCCACCAGGGCCATCTGCGCCGGCACGTCGATGCGGGCGTCACGCAGCGCCTGCATGGCGCCGAGAGTCATCAGGTTGTTACCGGCCATGATCGCCGTGGGCGGTGGCGCCAAGCCGAGCAGCTGCACCGTGGCTTGGCGGGCGGGCTCAGTATTGGAGCCGCCGTTGACCAGCAGTTGCGGATCAAACGCCAGCCCCGCCGCCTGCAACGCAGCCCGATAGCCGGCAACGCGCTCGTCGGTGGTGCTGAACCCCTCACGCCCGGCGATAAAGCCGATCCGGCGGTGACCATGGGCAATCAGATGTTCAACCAAGGCCTGGGTCGGCTGGGTATTCTCCACCCCGACCTGGTCGAATTGCGCGCTCATCATGCGGTCCACCAGCACCGTAGGCACCTCATTGGCCTGCAGGTACTCCAGCGCCTTGGACTCGGAGGACGGTGCCAGCAATATCCCATCCACCCGCCGGTGATGCAGCGCCGTGACCACCCGCAGCTCCTGCTCCGGGTCGTCGTGGGTGTCGACAAACAGCATCATGTAACCGTGCTTGGCACACTCGGTTTCAATCGCGTGCACGGTCTCACTGAAGTAATGGTTGGACAGCGCCGAAATCGCCACGCCAATCGTGCTGGTGCTCGAGCGGGCCAGCGAACGCGCCAGGGTGTTGGGGATGTAACCCAGCGCCTGGATCGCTTGCTGCACCGCCAGCACCGTCGCCGGGCTGACCTTGCGGGTGCCGTTCAACACGTGCGAAACCGTCGACGTCGACACCCCCGCCCGGCTTGCCACGTCATCCATGGTGACCACGACGCTTTCCCCTTCAGTGAATCAATGTTTGCTCGACCAACCGCTGTACGTAGCGACGTTGTCACGGGTGATCAATTTTGGCGTGAGCAGGGTAACCGCTTCAGCCGGGGCTTTGTCGTTGAGAATGTCATTGCCGACATTCACCGCGGTTTGCGCCATGGCCCAAGGGTCCTGGCTGGCCGATGCCTGGATCTGCGATTCGGTCTTCAGCGCGTTCTCGATATCCGGCGCACCGTCCACCGAGGTGATGATGATACCGCTGCGCTTGAGCTGCTTGGCCGCCAGGTCACTGCCGATGGCTTGCGGGTCGTTGATCGCGAACAGGCCGTCGATTTTCGGGAAGCGCGTCAGGTAACCCTGCATCACGTTCAGGCCGCCTTCGCGCGAGCCTTTGCCGTCCTGGTCATCGGACAGCACCTTGATATCCGGTGCGCCGGCCAACGCGGCCTTGCAGCCTTTGACGCGGTCGGTCACCGCGGTGACTTGCGGGCCGTTCTGAATGATCACATTGCCCTTGCCGGAGAGCTTGTCCACCAGGTACTGACAGGCCAGCTTGCCCGCTTCGACGTTGTCGGTCTGCACGGTGGCGTTCACGCCCTTGGCGTCCACATCCACCGCCACCACGACGATCCCGGCATCACGGGCTTTCTTGATCGCCGAGGCCATGGCGGAGGGGTCGACGGCGTTGATCAGGATCAGGTCGACCTTGGACGAGATGAAGTTATCGATCTGCGAAAACTGCTTGCTCAGGTCATAGTCGGCCGACACCGACGTGACCTTGACGTTGGGGTTGAGCGCCTTGGCACGAGCGGTGGCGCCATCGGCCAGGGTCACGAAATACGGGTTGCCCAGCGAGCCCATGCTGATGCCGAGCGCTTTCAACTCGCGGGCTTCGACGACGTGGGACATCAGGGCGGCCAAGGCAATGACGGGAAACATGCGGGTCAGTTTCATGCGGGTCTCTCTTGTGATTGTTGTAGGAGTGAAATCAGGTCCGCGCACCGGACTGGCGATACCGATCCAGCGCCACCGCGCCAATGATCACGATGCCCTTGATGATGTACTGCCAGATATCCGAGACGCCAAGCAGTACCAAGCCATTGGTCAGCACGGCGATGATCAGCGCACCGATCAGCGTGCCACCGATAGTGCCGACACCGCCGGTAAAACTGGTGCCGCCCAGGATCACTGCGGCAATCGCATCGAGTTCATAGGACTGCCCCAGCTGCAGGCCATTGGCGGCGAACAGGCGCGACGCGCTCATCACCGCCCCCAGCCCGGCCAACGCACCGGACATGGCGTAGACAAACAGCAGCACCTTCCACACCTTGATGCCCGAGAGCCGCGCCGCCTCTGGGTTGCCGCCCACCGAATAGATCTGCACGCCCATCACCGTGCGGCGCAGGATGAACCACGACAGCGCCACCACCGCCACGGCGATCACCACCAGCCAGGGCACGCCGAGGATCGAATCATTGCCGATAAATGCAAACGGCAGGTCCGGGTTGAACACGGTCTTGTCGTCCGCCAGCAGGCGCGCCAGGCCGCGCATGGCCGTCAGCGCACCGAGGGTGACGATAAACGGTGGCAAGCGCATGAAGGCGATCAACCCGCCATTGACCAGCCCCAGCAACAGCCCGAAGCCAATGCCGGCGGCAATCCCGAACATGCCAAACTGTGGCGACATCGACGCCTGCAACGCCACCACGGCCGAGGCCGCGAGGATCGCGCCCACCGACAGGTCGATCCCCGCCGTCAGGATCACAAATGTCATGCCCGCCGCCAGCACCACGTTCACCGAAGCCTGCTGGGTGATGATCGACAGGTTCTGCACCGTCAGGAAGTTCTCGCTGGCCAGGGCAAAGCCCACCAGCAACAGGATCAGCACTGGCAACATGCCGACCGTGCGCATCAACTCGCGTGCGCGTTCAGCTTTACCGGTTGTAGCAACATTCAACTCAGCCATGGGCAACCACCTGATCGCCACCGGTGGCGAGGTCAATAATGCGTTCCTGGGAAATAACCTGGCCCGACGCGCCGCCGACTTCAGCCACCAACTGGCCTTCGCGCATGATCAGCACGCGGTCACAGGTGCCGATGATTTCCGGCAGCTCGCTGGAGATCACCACGATGCCGACGCCGGCCTGGGCCAGTTGATTGATGATGCGGTAAATCTCGGATTTGGAGCCGATGTCCACGCCGCGTGTGGGCTCGTCGAGGATCAGCACGTGCGGCTTGACCTCCAGCAGCCGTGCCAGCAGCACCTTCTGCTGGTTGCCGCCAGACAAGGCGCCGACATTGACCTTGCCCGACGCCACGCGAATCGACAGCGACTTGATCGCATCCGTGGCGCGTTGCGCCGCATGCCCGCGGTCCAGCACGCCGCCAGCGTGGGCATCCGGTACACAGGCGCAGACATTGATGTTGTCCGCCACACTCATGTCCAGGAACAGGCCCTGGGCCTTGCGGTCTTCGGTGAGGTAGACGACCCCGGCGCGAATCGCATCCGCCGGGGTGCGCAATTGGGTGACGTGCTTGCCGACCACTTCGAGGGTGCCCGAGGTGCGTGGGTCGGCGGCAAAGATCAGGCGCGCCAGTTCGGTGCGCCCTGCCCCGACCAGGCCGGCAATACCCAGCACTTCACCGGCGTGCAGGTCGAAACTGCAGTGGCGTACGCGCTTGCCATCGGCCATGTCGCGCACCCGCATTACCACGTTGCCGGGGTTATACGCGGCATGTTCCTTCTTGTAGAAACCCGACAGGTCGCGGCCCACCATCATTTTTACCAGCACTTCGGCCGACAGCGCATCGCGGGTGAGTTCGCCAATGTATTGGCCGTCGCGCAGCACCGACACGCGGTCCGACAATTCATAGATCTCGGCCATGCGATGGCTGATATAGATGATCGCCAGGCCCTGGCCGCGCAGCTGTTTGATCAGCGCGAACAGGCGGTCGGTCTCGCGGGATGACAAGGGGGTGGTGGGTTCATCCATCACCAGGATCTTGGCGTGGGCATGCAGGGCGCGGGCGATTTCCACCAACTGGCGTTCGGCAATCGACAGGCTGCTGACCCGCGTTGCCGGAGTGAACTCGGCACCCAGGCGCTGCAGCACTTCGATGCAACCGGCCTCCATGCCCTTGCGGTCGATGGTCCAGCCCCGCCGCAGTTCGCGGCCCAGGTAAATATTCTCAGCCACGCTCAGGTTCGGGCACAGGCTCAGTTCCTGGTAAATCACGGCAATGCCGAGGGCTTTGGCGGTAGCGGGGTCGAAGGAGGGAACGAGCTGACCAGCAATGCGGATTTCACCGCCGGGGTCAGCTTGGTAGGCGCCAGAGAGGATCTTCATCAGCGTCGATTTGCCAGCGCCGTTCTCCCCCATCAAGGCGTGGATTTCGCCGGGGTAGACTTTCAGGCCGACATTCTTGAGCACGCGCAAACCATTGAAGGTTTTGCTGATGCCCTGCATCTCAAGCAAGGGTTCAAGGCTCATGAATGAGCTCCTGGATTTTATTATTTTTGTATTCGGGCCCCTTGGATCAGAGCCGATTGCCACCGACTCTAATCAGATACATTTGCTTACGCAAGCGCTTGCTTCTTCCGTTTGTCGACTAGTGAAACGTTTCATCAAGCATCGTATTGGCTATTCCCCCCTTTCTAACGTTTTGGCAGCATGCGCATGAGCGTGTTGTCGCGGACCCAGTAATGGTGGAGCAATCCTGCTGCTGCATGCAGGCCGATCAATGCATAACCGGCATTGCCCAGCCACTCATGCCAGTGCTTGAACTGCCTGGCCAGGTCCGGGTCTGGTGCCACCAGCGAGGGCAATGCGAATTCAAAGTAAGGCACCGGCTTGCCGGCAGCATTGAGCATCATCCACGCCAGCAATGGCGTCACGATCATCAGGCCGTACAGCGCCAGGTGCATGAGCTGCGATACACCCGCCTGCCAGGCGGGTGGGCGCGGCACGATCGGTGGCCGCTTCGCCAGGCGCCCCAACAGGCGAAGCCAGACCAGCAGGAAAATGCCCATGCCGAACAGTGCGTGACTGCCCAGTAACACGCCCTTGAGCGCGTGGCCCCGAGGCAACAGGCCTCTGGTTTCTATACAGCCATACACGCCTATGAACAGCGCCAGCATCAGCCAGTGCAGGGTCATCGACAGCCTTGCATAGCGCTGCGTCATCAGGGAGTTGTCCATGGAAAAGATACCTTGTGCAGGAGGGTGGCCTCACGCGGCCTGAAAGCGTCGGCGCCACCCTGCCCTAGGAGTCTTAAGCCAATCTGAAGGTCGGCAATGCGCCGATTTTTCGTCACCTTCAGACTTCGTTAAGAAATGCCTTTGATACTCCTCCCAACTTCACTGGGGAGGCGCAACGCCAATGCCCGATATCGATTGGAACATTCCATTGCCACTGCTGTTTGGCCAAGCCGACAGCGCACCGTTGCGCCTGGCTCGCGCCCTGCCCCACGACCCTCAGCGACCGGCTTTCGAGGCGTATATCCAACACCGTTTTCGCATCGCGCACGGTGCCGATATTCGCCATTTCATGCCGCAGTTATTTGGCGTGAGCCAGGCCAACGGCGACCTGTGCGCCGTCGCTGGCGTACGCCTGGCGAGTGTCGAGCGGTTGTTCCTGGAGCGGTATCTGGACCATGCGATCGATCCACTGATCAGTGCCGCCGCCGAACACCCTGTGGAGCGCAGCGCCATCGCCGAAGTCGGCAATCTCGCAGCCAGCGATACCGGCAGTGCACGCCTGAGCATCATCGCCATTACCTGGTTGCTCGCCATGGGCGGCCTGGAGTGGGTGGCGTTCACCGGCAACATCGGCCTGGTCAACAGTTTCCATCGCCTGGGTTTGAAGCCCGTCACCCTCTGTGCGGCCGACCCGCAGCGCCTCGGCGATGATCGCCACCATTGGGGCAGCTACTACGAAAGCCAACCCTGGGTGCATGTCGGCAACATCCGCGCCGGCTTCATCCATTTGCGCAACATGGGCCTGTTCGCGCGCCTGGGGTTGCCAACCACCCTCGAGGACGCCAGCCATGTCGCCTGAAACCCGCCGTTTCCACGCCGTGTTGCGCGGCCATGCCGAACGCAACGATGGCGCCGTCGCCCTGTGGGGGGACACGCTGAAGATCGACTACGCCTCGTTGTTCGCCGAAGTGGCGTATCGACAGGAGCGCCTGCGCGAGGAAGGCGTCAAGGTGGTGGCCCTGGCTCTGGACAACGGCGTCGACGCCATGTTGTGGGACCTTGCGGTACTGTTCGAAGGGCTGACCTGCCTGACACTACCGCCGTTCTTCAGCCCCGCCCAGCGTGCCCACTGCCTGGAACAGAGTCACGCCGAACGGGTAATCGCCGAGCCCTACCTGGAGGCAGAACTGCTGGCCAGCGGTTACTGTCAGAACGGCGAGTTCTGGTGCCGCACCTTTGACCATCAGCCTGCCATGCCTTCGGGCACCGCCAAGGTGACGTTTACCTCCGGCACCACTGGAGCGCCCAAGGGCGTCTGCCTGAGCGCCGACAGCCTGCTGCGGGTGGCTCGCGAGTTATACCAGGCAAGCCATTCCGCTGACCCACGCCATCACCTGGCGCTGTTACCCATTGCAATACTGCTGGAAAACCTCGGCTGCTACGCGGCGCTGTATGCCGGTGCCACCTTGAGCTTGCCCAGCCAGAAGCGCCTGGGTATCCAAGGCGCCAGTGCCGTGAACGCCGCGCAATTACTCGGTTGCCTGGCGACACGCCAGCCCCACAGCCTGATCCTCGTACCGCAATTGTTGTTGATGCTGGTGATCGCCGCCGAGCAGAACGCCTTCAGCCCACAGAACCTGCGGTTTGCCGCCGTCGGCGGCGCACGCGTGTCCCGGTCCTTGCTGCAACGCGCCCACCATTTGGGCATGCCGGTCTATGAAGGTTACGGACTGTCGGAATGCGCGTCTGTGGTGTGCCTCAATCGCCCCGAGGCGCAGCGCCCCGGGAGTGTCGGGCGGCCGCTGCCGCATGTTGAAATCCGCTTGGCCGAAGACGATGAGGTCTTGATCAAGGGGTCGACGTTGCTCGGCTATCTGGACCAGCCCGGCCAACCCGAACAATGGTGGCCCACGGGCGATCTCGGCGACATTGATGAGGACGGCTTTCTCTACCTCAAGGGCCGCAAGAAACATCAGTTCGTCACCAGTTACGGGCGCAACGTCAACCCGGATTGGGTCGAGGCCGAGTTGACCCAGGGCAACACCATCGCCCAGGCGTTCGTCTATGGCGAAGCCCTGCCGGAAAACCACGCCCTGCTCTGGCCACTGCGTACCGACTGCAGCGATGCCCAGTTGGCCGCCGCCGTGGCCGAGGCCAACACCGGCCTGCCCGACTACGCCCAGGTGCATCGCTGGACGCGCCTGGCAGAACCCTTTACCGCCGCCAATGGCTTGCTCACCGCCAATGGTCGCCCACGGCGTGATGCCATCGTCGCCCGTTATCAAGCCCAACTTGCCCCTGCACTCACCGAGGAAACCTCATCGTGAATTTTTTCGACACACTGCAAGAAGCCACCCAACAGGAACGCCAGGCGCTGTTCAATTTGCCGATCATTCGCGATGCCCTGGAAGGCCAGGTCAGCCTGGAAAGCTACCGAGCGTTCCTGACCCAGGCCTACTACCACGTGCGGCATACCGTGCCATTGATGATGGGCTGCGGTGCACGCCTGCCAACCCGCCTGGAATGGTTGCGCAAGGCCGTCTGCGATTACATCGAGGACGAATATGGCCATGAGCAATGGGTGCTCAATGACATCGCCGCCTGTGGCGGTGACAAGGACGCGGTGCGGGACGGCCGCCCGGGTTTGCCCATCGAGCTGATGGTCAGTTACCTCTACGACCTGATCGCCCGTGACAACCCGGTCGGCCTGTTCGGCATGGTCAACGTGCTGGAAGGTACCAGCATCGCCCTTGCCACCCATGCGGCTGGCAGCATCCGTGAGCGCCTGCAACTGCCGGCCACAGCCTTCAGCTACCTCAGCTCGCACGGGTCCCTGGACATCGGCCACATGGACACTTATCGCCACTTGATGAACAGCCTGGAAGACCCCGACGACCAGGCTGCGGTAATCCGCGCATCCAAAGTGGTGTACGCCCTCTACACCGACATGTTTCGCAGCCTGCCGCGTATCGGGGAGGCGCTCCATGCGCCTATCTGACGCCCGCGTAGTGCTGACGGGTGCCAGCGGTGGCATCGGCCTGGCCATCGCCACTGCCCTGTGCGCCAGTGGTGCGCAGGTGCTGGCCGTCGCTCGTCACCGTGTGCCGCTGGAGGGCTTGCTTGAACGCTACCCGCAGCAACTGTGCTGGATAGGTGCCGACCTGACCGTACTCGCCGACCGCCGTAAAGTGCTGGCCGCCGCCGAAGCCATTGGGGGTGTCAACCTGCTGATCAACGCCGCCGGCATCAACCACTTTGCCATGCTCGAACAGCTGGACGATGACGAAATCAACAGCATGCTGGCGCTCAACATCGGCGCACCCATCTGCCTGACGAACCTGCTGCTGCCGCTGCTCAAGCAGGCACCAAGCGCCATGGTCGTGAATGTCGGCTCGACCTATGGCTCTATCGGTTACCCCGGCTACGCCACGTACTGCGCCACCAAGTTTGCCTTGCGCGGGTTTTCCGAAGCCTTGCGCCGGGAGCTGGCTGACACGCGTGTCGGCGTACTGTACGTGGCGCCGCGCGCGACCCGGACCCAGATGAACAGTCCAGCGGCGCAGGCCTTGAATGATGCGCTCAAGTCCAACGTCGACGACCCGAACACCGTAGCGTCTGCGGTGGTCCAGGCAATTGCCAACGAACGTCGCGACCTTTACCTGGGCTGGCCAGAACGCTTCTTCGTAAAGCTCAACAGCGTGTTGCCAAACCTGGTTGACCGCGGTTTGCGTAAACAACTGCCGCTGATACGCCGCTTCAGCAATAAACCCGCGAATAAGGACCTGAACCCATGAAACGACTAGTTGCCGCGCTGCTGCTCAGTGCTCTGAGCCCCTTCACTTGGGCGCTGGACGCCGCCGACCAGCAGCGCCTGAACGATATCCAGACGCGCTGGGCCCATATCCAGTACAACCTGCCGGAGGAGCAGCGTACCCAAGCGTTCGAACGGCTGGCCTCCCAGGCAACAGCATTCACACAGGCCCGACCACAGGCCGCCGAGGCGTGGATCTGGTCGGGGATTGTCACCAGCAGCTGGGCTGGCGCCCAGGGCGGGCTCGGCGCCTTGAGCAAGGTCAAGGCGGCCAAGGCTGACCTGGAAAACGCGCTCGCCCTGGATCCGAAGGCCCTGCAAGGCTCGGCCTACACCAGCCTGGCGGCCCTGTACGACCGCGTACCTGGCTGGCCGATCGGCTTCGGCGATGCTGACAAGGCTGAGCAGTTGCTCAAACAGGCCTTGCAACTCAACCCGACGGGCATTGATAGTCTGTACTTCTGGGGTGACCACCTCTACCGACAAAAACGTTATGGCGAAGCCCGCGATGCCCTGCAAAAAGCCCTGCTGGCCGCGCCACGCCCCGGTCGGGAAACAGCCGATGCCGGACGGCGCAAAGAGATCGAAAGCCTGCTGGCCGACACCACTAAAAAACTCAGCTGACAAGGAGTCTGCGTGCGCCTATTACTGATCGAGGATGACGTGGCGCTGGGGGAAGGTATTCACCAGGCGCTGGTTCGCGAAGGGTACACCGTCGATTGGCTGCAAGACGGCAGCAGTGCCCTGCACGCCCTGCTCAGCGAAACCTTTGACGCCGTGGTGCTGGACCTGGGACTGCCACGCATGGACGGGCTGGAAGTGCTTCGGCGCCTGCGCGACAGCGGCGCCACCGTGCCCGTGCTGATCCTCACCGCACGCGATGCCACCGAGGACCGCATCGCCGGGCTCGATGCCGGTGCCGATGACTACCTGATCAAGCCGTTCGACCTGGCCGAACTCAAGGCGCGCCTACGCGCGCTGCTGCGCCGCAGCGCCGGCCGTGCACGGGTGGTGATCGAACACGCGGGCATCTGCCTGGACCCGAGCACGCAGCACGTCAGTTACCATGGCCAAACGGTGTTGCTGACCCCCAAGGAATATCAACTGCTGCACGAATTGCTGTCACCGCCCGGCCGTGTCATGACCCGTGACCAGTTGATGCAGTTGCTTTACGGCTGGAACGAAGAAGCCGAAAGCAACACGTTGGAAGTGCATATCCATCACCTGCGCAAGAAGTTTTCCAGCGAGCTGATCCGTACCATTCGCGGCGTTGGCTACCTGGTGGAGGAGCACCGATGACCTCGATCCGGCGGCGCACCCTGACGCTGATCATCGGCCTGCTGCTCACCGGTTTGCTGGTGATCAGCGTGCTGAACCTGCATGACAGCAACCACGAAATTGCCGAAGTCTACGATGCACAACTGGCGCAGAACGCGCGCCTGCTCCAAGGGGTCATGAGCATGCCACTGGCCAGCAAAGACCAGGCGGACCTGTATCGCGCCTTCAATAAAGCCCTGGGCGAGGCCATGCCCCGGGTGGACGGGCACCCTTACGAGAGCAAGATCGCTTTCCAGGTGTGGAACCCAAAAGGCGAACTGCTGGTGTTTACCGCCAGCGCCCCGTCATTCGCCACGCCCCCCGCACAACCGGGGTACAGCAATATAGACGACCTGAACGGCCGGCAATGGCGCGGTTTCGTGCTCAAGGACAAGGACAATGGCCTGCGCATCTGGGTGGGTGAGCGCGACGACGTGCGCTCCGACCTGGTGCAGCGGATCGTGCGACATACCTTGTGGCCCAACGTGTTGGGTAGCCTGGTCCTGGCAGCAATGGTCTGGCTCGCCATCGGCTGGGGGCTCAAGCCGCTGGCCGATATGGCCAGCACGTTGCGGGCCCGACATTCCGGCTCACTGGAGCCGATGCAATTGACGCCCTTGCCCACGGAGCTGGAGCCGATGCAGGCGGCGTTGAACCGCATGCTGGCGCAGATCCAGGAAATGCTCGGCCGTGAGCGACGCTTTATTGCCGACGCCGCCCACGAAATGCGCACGCCCTTGGCGGTTCTGCGGGTGCACGCGCAAAACCTGCAGGAAGCCGGCACCGAAGCCGAACGGCGTGAGTCACTGGCCTTTTTGATCACAGGCGTCGACCGCACCAGCCGCCTGGTCAACCAATTGCTGACCATGGCACGCCTGGAACCCAGCGCCGGGCAACTGACGGTACAGACGATCGACCTGGCGATAACCGTGCGCGAAACACTGATCCAGCTAACACCCTGGTTGCTGAGCAAAGGCCTCGAACTGGTGTTCGACGCCGACGCTGCCCCCTGCCGCGTGACGACCGATGCTGGCGCGATCAACATTGCCCTGACCAACCTGGTGACCAACGCGGCAAACTTCTCTCCGGAACACGGGGTCATCACCGTGAGGTTGGGCCAGGTCGCCAAACACTTCGTACTGACCGTGGATGACCAGGGACCAGGCATCGACGAGAGCGAGCGCGACCGCCTGTTCGAACTGTTCTACAGCCGGGGCAATGCCGAAGGCGCTGGCCTGGGGCTGACCATCGTGCACACCATCGCCCAACACCTCGGCGGCCGGGTGCACCTGGAAAACCTGGCATCCGGTGGCCTGAGAGCGACCCTGGAAATACCTGTGGATGGGTAAGCCGTTCGCAGGCTACACGCCGCCCGGTACCGACACCCATCCGTTTGAGTGTATTCGTACCGTGCGAGGCACGGTATCTGCTATTGTCCAAGGACCTCATCTCCTCCTGATCGCATTCCAGCGATTTTCTGTGAGCATGCTCTGCGGCCGTGTCATCGACGCGTCCGGGCCCGATCTGCACGGAACGCTACGCAGTGGACAAACCAGTCATCGGTACCTCACCTGAACTGCAATCACGCGCCGAAAAAATCGTCGAGTTCAAACGGCAGAAAACCCTGCTCAAGACCGGCGCCCTGCAAGACGCGATCTTCAACAGCGCCTACTTCTCGAGCATCGCCACTGACGAGAAAGGTGTCATCCAGATCTTCAACGTCGGCGCCGAACGCATGCTTGGCTATGCCGCCGCCGACGTGGTCAACCGCATCACCCCTGCCGACATTTCCGACCCTGTCGAGCTGATTACCCGCGCCGCCGCCCTCAGCCTCGAGCTGGAAACGCCGATCACGCCGGGTTTCGAAGCCCTGGTGTTCAAGGCCTCCCGTGGCATCGAAGACATCTACGAGTTGACCTATATCCGCAAGGATGGCAGTCGCCTGTCGGCCATGGTGTCGGTCACCGCCCTGCGCAACCGGCATGACACCATCATCGGCTACCTGCTGATCGGTACCGACAACACCGCGCGCAAGCAGGAAGAAGCCGAGCGCAAAGGCTTCGAGCGGGCGTTGGAAGAAAAGAACCTGGAGCTGGAACACGCCAGCCACATGAAATCCGAATTCCTCGCGACCATGTCGCACGAACTGCGCACACCGTTGAATGCAGTGATCGGCTTTTCCGAGGCACTCAAGGATGGGCTGGTCGGCGACATGAGTGACACGCAGCGCGAATACATCGGCGATATCTTCACCAGCGGCCAGCACTTGCTGTCGCTGATCAACGACATCCTCGACCTTTCCAAGGTGGAGGCCGGGATGATGGAGCTTGAGCTTGAGGCGGTGGAATTGGCGGGGTTATTGGCCAACAGCCTGCTGATCGTGCGCGAAAAAGCCGCACTGCAACGCATCCAGTTGAAACTGGAAAGCCCCGAGGACCTCGGCTGCCTGGAGTTGGACCTGCGCAAGACCAAGCAGATCGTCTACAACCTGTTGGCCAACGCCGTAAAGTTCAGCGAACACGCAGGCTCAGTGACGCTGACGGTACGCGAAGTGGCCCGCGAACAGGTCGGGCATATTGCAGGCGACTGGCCGGTTTACAGCTTCGACCTGCCAGACAGCCCCCATCAGCAGTTCCTCGAACTGAGCGTCAGCGACACGGGCATAGGGATTGCCGAGGACGACATGGGCAAGCTGTTCAAGGCATTCAGCCAGATCGACAGCAGCCTGGCGCGCAAATTCGAAGGCACCGGCCTGGGGCTGGCGATGGTCAAGCGCCTGACCGACCTGCATGGCGGCAGCGTCGCCGTGGCCAGTCGTGAGGGCCAGGGCGCGCGATTTGTCGCCTGGCTGCCGCTGCACCGCGCGCCGGAGGCCGCATGGCCAACATCCTGATCGTCGAAGACAATGAAGCCAACATGCGCCTGGCGCGCCTGTTGCTGGTGAATGCGGGTCACAGCGTACTGTGGGCTCCCGATGCCGAAACCGGCCTGACCCTGGCCCGCGAACAACAGCCAGCGCTGATCCTGATGGACATCCAACTGCCAGGCATGGACGGCCTGGCCGCCACCGCGCTGCTCAAGTGTGACCCGCTCACCGCGCACATCCCGGTGATCGCCCTGACGGCCATGGCGATGAAAGAGGACCGCGAAAAGACCCGCCTGGCCGGCTGCGACGCCTACATCATCAAGCCGCTACGCTACAAAGAGCTGTACCAAGTGATCGACACATTGCTGCAACAGCACATCCGCCCTCTTATATGAGTCCTCTCCATGGCCAGCCAACCCGCAACGCTGTTGATCGTCGATGATGAACCCCAGGTGCGCAAGCTGCTGGAAACCCTGCTGCAACATGAGGGCTACCAGACCGTGTGCGCCGGCAGCGGTGAAGAAGCCTTGCAGTTGGTGGCACAACAGCCCCCGGACCTGATCCTGCTGGACATCATGATGCCGGGCATGGACGGCTACGAAGTCGCCAGCCAGCTCAAAGGCGACGAAACCACGGCGGGCATCCCGATCATCATGCTCTCGGCCCTCAGTGAACCGAGCGCCAGGGTCAGTGGCCTGGAGACCGGTGCCGAGGAGTTCATCAGCAAACCGGTGGAGCGTGTCGAGCTGTGGTTGCGGGTGCGCAACCTGCTGCGGCTCAAGGCACGCGGCGACCGGGTGAACCCTTCACGCGAGCTCACGCGACAGCAAACCGGCATGAACGTGCATGACCTGGCCCACCAGGACCTGGAGGAGGCCTTGCGCCTGGCTGTGGAGCGTGAGGAATTCACCGTGCATTACCAGCCCAAGGTCGAAGTTGCCAACGGCCGGCTCTGCGCCCTCGAAGCGCTGCTGCGCTGGGAACGGCCGGACTACGGCGCGGTGTCCCCGGGAGTGTTTGTACCGGTTTTGGAAAGCATCGGATTGATCGTTCCGGTGGGCCGCTGGGTGATCGACACCGTTTGCCAACAGATTGCCGAGTGGCAACGCGGTGCCATTGGCGCAGTGGAAGTGTCGGTGAACGTCTCCGGCCATCAATTGATCGAAGGCGACCTGATTGCCGACATCGCACGCCTTCTTGCACAACATGGGGTCGCGCCGCATTGGCTGGAAGTCGAGCTGACCGAAGGCTCGCTGATGGAAAATACCCAACACACCATCGACAGCCTGCAGCGCCTGCACGCCATGGGCGTGAAGATCTCCATCGATGACTTCGGCACCGGCTATTCGAGCCTGGCGTACCTGCGACGGTTTCCCATCGACACACTGAAGATCGACATCGCGTTTATCCGCGAAGTCACCAGCAACCCACAGGACGCGGCGATCACCCGCACCATCATTGAACTGGCCCACAGTCTCAGCCTGCGCGTCGTGGCTGAAGGTGTGGAAACCCAGGCGCAGCTTGCGTTCCTGAAAGACGCCGGCTGCGATCAGATCCAGGGCTACCTGTTCAGCCGACCGCTGCCAGTGGAGACCTTGGAGCGCTTGTTGCTGGAGCGCCTAGACCGTCCGTGAAATCTCCACGCTCAAGCATTCGATCAACCCTCGGTGGGTCGCACTTAACCGCTCCGCACCACTGACCAAGGCCAGTTCCGAGGGCGGTACGGCAGGCAACTCCGTGCAGATCCGATGGCTGGGCAGTACCGCGCTTTTTGGCAAGATGCTGATGCCCAGGCCGGACGTCACCGCCGCCTGGATGCCGGTCAGGCTGTGGCTGCCGAACGCCACGCGCCAACTGCGCCGGGCCTTGTCCAGGGTGCGGATAGCGCGCTGGCGGTAGATGCAGCCTTGGGGAAACAGCGCCAGGGGCAAGGTCTCGGCCTGCAGGTCCTGGCCGTGGCCGCACACCCACACCAACGGCTCCGGCCAACTGGCGTGGCATTCGCCGCTGCCGGCCTCGCGCTTGACCAGAGCGATATCGATTTCACCACTTTCCAGTTGCCGGCGCAGGTCGGTGCTCATGCCGCTGACCGTCTCCAGGCGCGCTTCTGGGCGAGCACGGACGAAGCCGGAAAGCATCGAGGCCATGCGCGCTGCGTCAAAATCTTCGGGCACGCCCAAGCGCACCGGCACCACACTGGCCTCGGTGTTCAAGGCATCGCGGGCCTCCCGAGACAAGCTCAACAAGCGCCGGGCGTATTGGGTCAGCACCTCACCGTGTTCGGTGGCGCTGACTTGCTGGCCTGAGCGGTCCCGTACCAACAGCACCTGCCCCACGCTTTCTTCAAGCTTGCGAATCTGTTGGCTCACCGTGGACTGGGTGCGGTGTACGCGCTCGGCGGCGCGGGTGAAGCTGCCTTCGTCCACCACACAGACCAGGGTGTGCAGGAGTTCGAGGTCAAACATGGTAGCCACCCACTTATCGGAAATTCAACTGTGACACAGAGGCTAATTTAATTTCCAACTGAACGCCAGGTTTCCTATGCTGCAGCGGTCGCCCATTCTTGGCTAAAGGTGCCCCATGTCGCTCGACCACTCCCCTCGCCCCCTGTGGCTGACCTTTGATTGCTACGGCACCCTGATCCAATGGGATGAGGGCCTGCGTGCCGCCGTTGACCGGATCCTCGACGACAAAGGCGAACATCATGTCGACGGCGAAACGCTGATCAGCGTTTACGACCACCACGAACACGCCCTGGAACAAACCCCACCGCACCGCAGCTTCCGCACCCTTGCGGGTCTGGGCTTGCAGCTCGCCCTGAAAGAGCTGGGTCTGCCGACCAATGAGCACGACGGCGCGATCCTGACGGACAGCATCAGTGCCATGCCACCGTTTCCGGAAGTCGTGGCGACTCTCAAGCAGCTCAAGGATCAGGGTTACAAACTGTGCATCGTCTCCAACACCGACGATGACGTGATCGCCGGCAACGTGGCGCAATTGGGTGGCCATATCGACCGGGTCATTACCGCCGGGCAGGCGCGGGCCTACAAGCCCAATCGTCGCCTGTTCGACTATGCTCACGAGCAACTCGGCGTGAGCCTCGACCAGGTGGTGCATATCTGTGCCAGCCCGCATCTGGACCATGCCGCGGCGCGGGATATCGGTTTCCGTTGTGTGTGGATCGACCGTGGCACCGGCCGTCAGTTGTTGGCCGATTACACCCCGGACGCCATCCTGCCAACCCTCGACGGCGTGCCCGAATTATTCAAATCCCTGGGGTGGTGAACCATGGCCCATACCTTTACGCCCTCTTCCCTGGGCCCGCGCGCCGGGCGCTTGAACCTCGACAGCCTCGCGGCCATCGAGGCGCGGATGGAACTCGCCGCGTGCCTGCAACTGGCGGCGCTGCATGGCATGGAAGAAGGCATCTGCAATCACTTCTCGGCGACGGTGCCGGGGCATGACGACTTGTTTTTCGTCAACCCGTTCGGCTACGCCTTCGAGGAGATCACCGCCTCCCATCTATTGGTGTGCGATTTCGCCGGCAATGTGATCGACGGCGATGGCACGCCAGAAGCCACCGCGTTTTATATCCATGCACAGTTGCATCAGTGCCAGCCCCGCATCAAGGCCGCCTTCCATACCCACATGCCCAACGCTACCGCGCTGTGCCTGCTACAAGGCCCGCCCTTGCTGTGGCTGGGGCAGACGGCGTTGAAGTTCTATGGGCGCACGGCGGTGGATGAAGCGTACAACGGCCTGGCCCTGGATAACCGCGAAGGCCAGCGCATCGCGGCGGCGTTGGGTGATGCCGATATTCTGTTCTTGAAGAATCATGGGGTGATGGTGGCTGCGCCGAACATTGCCGAGGCCTGGGACGATTTGTACTACCTGGAGCGCGCGGCCGAGGTGCAGCTGAAGGCCATGGCCAGTGGGCAGCCGCTCAAGCCAATCGAGCCAGCGGTGGCGCAGTTGGCATATGAGCAGATGCGTGAGGGTGACCCGGCGAGTGCGCGGGCGCATCTGGACAGTGCCATGCGGCGACTGAGGGGGTTGGGATCGCGCTTTGATCAGTGACCTGGTGACCTGAGCGCCTATCCAGATCCCTGCCGGGGGCGCCTAGGATCAAGCGCAGATATCTGTAGACGCAGGCTTGCCGGCAAGCCTGCGTCTACAGCGATTGGTTATTGCGCGTTGGCCTTGGCCGCATCGTTGATGATCGCCACCACCCGCGCCGGGTTCGACACCATCACCACATGCGACGCACCTTTGACATCCACGGTTTCCTTCGAGCCCGCACGGTCTGCCATGAATTTAAGCGCAGCCTCGGGAATGTTCTTGTCTGCCGAACCGTAGATGAAGTAGGACGGCACGGTTTTCCAGGCCGGGTCGCCCGACGGTTCCTTCAGTGCAGCCTCGGTGATCGGCCGTTGGCCGGCCGCCATCAACTGGGCGTCCTTGGGTGATACGTCAGCGGCGAACTGGGCGTTGAACTTGTCCTGCTGGATATACAGGTCGGTCACGCCGTCCTTGGACACCACTGGTTTGTCGAGGGTCGGGCCCAGGGTGCCGCCAGGGTAGCGGCCGGACAGTTCAAACGCGGTCTCGCCTTTTTCCGGGGCGAAGGCGGCCACGTAGACCAGCGCCTTGACCTTCTTGCTGTCGTGCACGGCGTTGGAGATCACCGAGCCGCCGTAGGAGTGACCGACCAGGATCACCGGGCCCGGGGTGTGTTCGACGATGTCGGCGACGTAGTCCGAGTCGGTCTTGACGCTGCGCAGCGGGTTGGCCACGGCGACCACCGGGTAGCCTTCGGCCTTGAGCCCGGCGATCACGCCGTTCCAGCTGGAGGCGTCGGCAAAGGCGCCGTGTACCAGCACCACGGTGGCTTTTTGCGGGGCGGCAAAGCTGGCGGTAGCAGCACCGAGGGCCAGTGCGCCGGTGATCAGGGCGGCGGCGACGCGGGAGAACTTGAAGGTTTTCATGGACGTTTGCTCCGTTAGGGTAGGCGCTCAAGGCGTTGAACGTGAGGCCATGATGCCGAAACGCATTTTACAAATGGAGGCTAATAGTCGACGATATGGCGCAGATCGTCTAAACAACAGCGCTTTTTCACGCTCAGGTGAGTCATGGATCGTTTGTCCACACTGCTGGTGCACTTCGGCATTGGTGCCGAGACCTTTCACAGCGGGTTACTGCACGGTGTGCTCGACACCCGCGACGTGCAGCAGCGCGGCCGCGTGTACCTGCTCAAGGAGGGCCAGGCCAGCCTGGAGATGCCCGACGGCACCCTGCGGCTCCCCGAGCCCAGCCTGGTGTTGGTGCCGCGCCCCCTGCCCCATCGCCTGCTGGCGTCAAAAGCAGACCGTGCCCAGGTGGTGGCGGCGTCCCTGCGTTTTGATGGTGGCCTGGATAACCCGTTGTCAGTGGCGCTGACCGACACCATCGTGATGCCGCTCAAGCAGATCCCGATGATCGCCGGGACGCTCGACTGGCTGTTCAGCGAAGCCTTTGCCGAACACTGTGGACGCGAAGCGGTGATGAACCGCCTGTTCGAGCTGATGGTGATTCAGTTCCTGCGCCACATGATGGCTTATCACAGCATGACCACTGGCATGATGTCGGGGCTGGCAGACCTGCGACTGGCGCGGGCCATGACGCTGTTGCACAACCACCCCGAGCGCCCATGGACCGTGCAGGAAATGGCGGCGGAATCGAACATGTCCCGTGCCAGTTTTGCTGCGCACTTCCATAAGGTGGTCGGCCAGACCCCGGCCGACTATGTGCTGAGTTGGCGCGTCAGCCTGGCGCAGAAACGCCTGCGTGAAGGCCGGCCCATCGCCCTGATTGCCGATGAGGTCGGTTACGAAAGCCCTTCGGCGCTGGCCCGTGCGTTCAGGCGCAAGACCGGCACCAGCCCGCGTGAATGGTTACAGCTGCAGGCGCCGCTAAGGGTCGAGCACACCGCCACTGTAGCTGTCGGATAAGCGTGTACCGGTGAACTTGGCGACCACCGAGCCCTGGGCAACCAGGCGTTCGCGGTGCCGGGTGATCATGCGCCCCGTCTGGGCGGCGTGCAGGGTCACTTCCGAGATCGGGTCGCCGGGTCGGCCGATGATGCGCGCAAAACGCTGGCCTGCCTCGACGTAATCACCCAACCCCTTTTCGAACACCAGCACTCCTGCGCACGGCGCGAGTATGGTTTCCATGCAGCCCATGTCGACCACGTCGCCTGGCCATGGGGCGATGCTTGCCACCTCGTCGATCACACCATTGACGCACAACCAGGCCCACAGGCCATCGGCGTCCTGCTGCGCCAGGGCGTCGCTGACGTCGGCCTGCCCGCGCAGCTCGATGGTGGCGGCCAATTGCGGCGATGCGTGGTTGATGATGGTTTCTTCAAAAGAGCCATCGCCGCCCTCATCCCAGACAATCACCAGGTCCACCTGCAAGGCCGCCGCGAGCGCCAGGCCTTGGTCGGGCCAGAAGCGACGGTGGATATAGAGGTACGGCAACGCCTCGTCATCGGTGTGCAGGTCCAGCACCAGTTCGGCCTCGGCGGCCAATTGCACCAGGCGTCTCTGCCAGTGCGCCAGGTTGCTTGCCGGACGTTCCATGACCAGGGAGTGGTCGAACGCGCGGTTGAAGTTCTGCCCGGTGGCCTCATGGAAGCGCCCGAGCAATCGGCCTTGGCGGAACTGGCCGATGCCGAATGGGTTGGCCTGGGGCACCACGGTGACACTGCCCTTCAGGCGGCCCTGATCCTGGCACGCTTGCAAGCGCGGCAATAACTGATGCAGGACCAGCATGCCGGCGATTTCATCCGCATGCACACCCGCTTGCAGGTGCACCTTGGGCCCGCTACCGTCGCCGTCGAAACGCCAGGCGCCGATGTGCAGCGCGTTGCCAGCATCACCGGTTTCCTGCCACGAAAGGTCTTTTGCCATGCCTTGCCCTCCTCTCATCAACTATTCGGTAGAGATTGAACACATGTTCAACTAACCTGAGCACTGTGGTATTTCATCCAAGGCCTGCCCATGACCATCGACCCTCCCAAACTGCGCCGCACCAACCCCGACGAACGCCGGGACCTGCTGATTGCCGCCACCCTCACCTGCCTGGCCCGCGATGGGCACGCCGGGATTTCCGTGCGGCGCATTGCCTCCGAGGCCGGGGTGTCGGTGGGGTTGCTCAACCACCATTTCGGCACCATCGACGCACTGATCGCCGAGACCTACCACAAGCTGGCCAACGAGCTGACCAGCGCCCTGTGGGAACAGGTCGAGTTGGCTCAAGGCGCCGCCGCGCGCCTGGATGCGTTTCTCAGTGCCTCGTTCTCGCCCAGGGTCATGGACCCCGACCTGCTGGGCGTGTGGGTGGTGTTCTGGAGCCTGATCCGCCACTCGCCCCACGTGAACCAGTCCCACGAAAACAGCTACCACGCCTACTTGGCGTTGATCCAACAACTGCTGGACGACCTGGCCCGCAGCGAAAACCTGGTGATCCACGACAGCCGCCTGGCCGCCATTGGCCTATCGGCGATGCTCGACGGACTCTGGCTCGAGGGGTGCCTCAACCCCGGCACTTTCAGCCCCGCCAACGGCCTGCACATCTGCCGCTGCTGGGTACAGGGGTTGCGTCACGGAGCATTCGGCGCCGACCACATCCTGTGACACCGGGTGCCGCGCACTGAGCATGGCCAGGGTGCCGCTGGCCGCGATCAACACTGCGCCGACAATCAGCGAGCCATCCATCAGCGTGCCCCACACCAGGCTCGACAAAAGGAACGCCCAGATCAACCCGGTGTATTCAAACGGCGCCAGCAAAGTCGCCGTGGCACGACGGAAACTGGCAAACAGCAGGAACTGGCCAACCCCGCCGACCAGGCCCGCCGCCAACATGCCCAGCCAGGCTGGGGTGGGCGACGGCGTATGGGTCCAGGGCAAGGTCACCGCCATGCACAGCACAAACACCACGTTGGTGATCAGCATCTGCTCCAGCACCGAGGTGGCCGGGTCGACCTGGCGCAACTGGATGTAGGTAAACGCCCAGCACAAGGCCGCGGCCAAGGTCAGCGCGATGGGCAGCGGGTCCATCATCTGGCTGGGGCGACAGGCGATCACTACGCCGACAAAGCCGATGACCAGCGAGATCCACTGGCCGCGGCTGGCACGTTCCTTGAGGATCAGCGCCGCGAGCAGCGTGACCATGATCGGTGCGGAGAAATACAGCGTGGTCATTTCCGCCAGGCTCAGGTCCTTGGCAGCGGTGTAGTACAGCAACCATGCCAGCAACGACAACAGCCCGCGGATGATCAGCAAGCGGCGGCTGGCCGAGGTCCACGCGCGCCGCAACAGCCCCATGCGCCCAGCCATCACGCAGGCGGCCACCACCACCAGGCTGCGCCAGAACAGGATGGTGAACACCGAGTAATCGGCCACCAGCCATTTGATCACCGCATCCTGCAACGCCAAGAACGCGTAGGCCAGGGAACACAGGGCAATCCCTTGCAGCGATCGGTCCTGTTTCATCCGGCCGACCTGCGCAGTGGCGTGCCACGCCGTTCGGCAATCGCGTATGCAGCTTCGATCAGGAAGGTCAGGCACAAATAGACGCCCGCCACGAGCAACAGCGGCTGGTAGATCTGCAGGGTCTGTGCCCGCACCACGTTGGCCGCGCCCAGCAGGTCAACCACGGCAATGGTCGAGGCCAGTGCGGTGGACTTGAGTAGCATCACCGTCTCCCCGGCCAGGGTCGGCAGCAACAGGCGCATCGCGCGTGGCAAGCGCACCCGCAGCAGCGCCCGGCGTGGGGTCATGCCGAACGCCGAGGCGGCTTCCATTTCACCCTTGGGCACGGCCAGCAGGCCGCCGCGGATCACCTCGCCCACGTAGGCGCCGACCGACAGCACCAGGGCAAACACGATGTACCAGTAGCCATCGCGCAGGTACGGCCACAGGACGCTGGCGCGAATCATCGGGAACTGGGCGAACAGGCTGCCCAGGCCGTAGTAGAAAATGTAGATCTGGATCAGCAGTGGCGTACCGCGCAATACGCTGGTGTAAGCCAACGCCCCACGCGCCAGCCACTTGCGCCGTGACAACCGCGCCAGCGCGACCAGCACCGCCAGGGCAAACCCGAGTACCGCCGACACCACCAGCAGCGACAAGGTGGTCTGCAACCCCTTGGCGATTAGGCCGGCGTAATAGCTTATCCATTCAGGCATGGGCCGCTCACTCGACAACCGGCATCCAGCGACGGATACGTCGCTCCAGGCGCCCGGACAGGTAATTGGAAGCCAGCGTCACCAGGTAATACAGGGCGGCGGCCGTGAGGTAGAACAGCAGGTAGTGGCGCGTGGAACCCGCCGCCTGCTTGGCGGTGTACAGCAGCTCGTTGGTGCCCACCACGCTGATCAAGGCGCTGTCCTTGATCAGGTTGATCCACAGGTTGGACATGCCGGCCAGGGCGAAGGGCGCCATGATCGGCAGGGTCACCCGCCGGAACAGGCCGAACCCGCTCAAGCCAAAAGCCCGTGCCGCTTCTATCTGTCCGTGGGGAATCGCGAGGATCGCCGCGCGGAAAATCTCCGAGGCGTAGGCGCCCTGCACCAGGCCCAACACCAGGATGGCCACCAGCGGGCCGCTGATATTCACCTGCTCGACGCCCATCCACAGCATCAGCGCGTTGAGCCCCATGGAGCCTGCGTAATACAGCAGCAGGATCAGCAGCAGTTCCGGCACCGCGCGAAACACCGTGGTGTAGCCGCGCATCAGCAGCGCAATCGGGCGCGGCGCACTGAGCTTCGCGCAGGCCACCACCAGGCCGATCAGCAAACCCACCGCAAAGGAGCCGGCGGAGATCTGCAGGGTCATCCATAACCCCTTGAGCAATGCATTGCCCCACCCCTGTTCGCCGAAGCTGAGAAGGTCGAACATCATTCGCTCTTCTGGGCGACTTGTTGGTACGGGCTGTCACAAGTCTTGCTCACAAACGCCGGGGTGTCGGTGCGTTTGCACGGGCTGACCGACAGGCCGAAGTAGTGCTGCGACAGGTCGTCATAATCCTTGCTCACCAGCAGCTCGCCGATGGCCTTGTCCAACCGGGCCTTGAGCGCGGTGTCTTCCTGGCGCAAGCCGGCGCCGACGCCACGGCCGATGATCGGGTCGTAGGGCACGCTGGCTATGTGCGCCAGGCCGCTGGCCTCGGGGGTCTTGACCATCATGGCGATGGCGGTGTCGTCGGCCATCATGTAGTCGATACGCCCGGCGATCAGGTCGGCGTTGGCCGATTCCTGGGTATCGTAGTACTTGAGGTCAGCGATGTTTTCGTAGTACTTCTTCAGGTAATTGGCGCTGACGGTGGAGATCTGCACGCCGATCAACTTGCCCTTCAGGCCCGCCGGGGAGATCTCGACTTCGCTGCCCTTGGGCCCGGCGACACCCAGCAGCGAGTCGTAGTAGGCACGGCTGAAGGCGATCTGTTTTTCGCGCTCATCGGTCACCGACATCGATGAAAAAATCACGTCGATCTTCTTCGCCAGCAATGAGGGAATGATGCCGTCCCACGCCACTTCCTTAATCTGGCATTCGGCTTTCATGCCCTCGCAGAGCTTGTGGATCAGGTCGACTTCAAACCCTGACCACTGGCCGTTACCGCCCTTCACGGTAAACGGAGGGTAAGGTTCGGCCGCCACTGCGAACACGATCGGTTTGTCTGCCGCCCATGTGAAACCTGCGGCCATCATCAACACTGCACTGCTCAACCACGTTGCCATACGCTTGGATTTCATGATTTTGCCCCGTCTTTTTCTGGAGTTAGCGAGTTTGATGCGCGTTGACGAACTGCCGGCAACGCTCACTGCGTGGGTCGATAAACACCGCATCCGGCGAGCCGGTTTCTTCGATCATGCCTTGGTGCAGAAACGCCACTTTGGACGACACATCCCGGGCGAAGGCCATTTCATGGGTGACCAGGATCATGGTGCGGCCTTCCTCGGCCAGGGAGCGGATCACCCGCAGCACTTCGCCCACCAGTTCCGGGTCGAGGGCCGAGGTGGGTTCGTCGAACAGCATGACTTTGGGCCGCATGGCCAGCGCACGGGCAATCGCCACGCGCTGTTGCTGGCCACCGGAAAGGAACGCCGGGTACTCATTGCGCTTGGCGGCCAGGCCGACGCGGTCGAGCAACGCTTCGGCGCGTTCGATGGCCTCGGCGCGGCTTTCGCGCAGCACCTGGGTGGGGGCCTCGATGAGGTTTTCCAGCACCGTGCGGTGCGGCCACAGGTTGAAGTTCTGGAACACCATGCCCAGGGTCGAGCGGATGCGCACCAGTTGCTTGGCGTCCGCCACCAAGGGCGCGCCGGGGCGACCGTAGTTGAGCTTGATGCTTTCGCCGTCGACGTGGATGCTGCCCTGGTCTGGCACTTCGAGCATGTTGATACAGCGCAACAAGGTACTTTTGCCCGACCCGCTGGCGCCGATCAGCGAGATCACATCGCCTTCGTGGGCGGTGAGGGAAATGCCCTTGAGCACCTCGATATTGCCGAAGCGCTTATGCAGGTCGATGACCTCGATCATCTTCTTGGCTGCCAAGGGTTGCACCACTTCAATCCTGGGCGCAGCAGCGGCACGCGGTTCACCGGCCAGCTTGGCGACAAACCCTGCGATGCGCTGGCAGGCTTGGGCCAGGCGCTCCTCCCCCAGCGTGAACGACAACCGCACGAACCCTTGGGCGGGCTCGCCGAACGCGGCAGCGTCCAGCACTGAAACCCCGGCTTCGCGAAACAAGCGCCAAGCGAAATCCAGGGAGCCCAGGCCGGTATCGCGCACATCCACCAGCACAAACATGCCTGCTTGCGGCGCCTGCACCTTGATTCCAGGGCATGCACTCAGCCCCGCTACCACCAGGTCGCGCCGGCGCCGGTAAATCTCGCGCATGCCCTGGGTCACTTGATCATGGGCCAGCACCGCCGCGGTCGCGGCTTCCATCACAAAACCGGGTAGCCCGTAGAGCATGCTCAACACCAGGGTTTCGGCATGGGCGACCATTTGCGGCGTCGCGACAATCCAGCCGATGCGCCACCCCGTCATGGCGTGGGACTTGGACAAGCTGCCAATCACGACACAGCGCTCCGCCATGCCCGGCAGCGCGGCGAGGCTGTGGTAGTCGCCGTCGAACACCAGGCTTTCGTAGACCTCGTCCACTACCACCCACAGGTCGTGGGCGATGGCCAGGTCGGCGATGGCTTGCAACTCCTGCGGATTGAGCACCACGCCGGTCGGGTTGTTCGGGTTGGAAAAGAAAATCGCCCGCGTCCGGGGCGTGATCGCGGCGCAGAGCCGTTGCGCATCGAGGCGAAAACCCGACGCCGGCGAGCACGGCACGCGCACCAGTGTTGCACCACTTGCCTTGAGCGTGGCCTCGTAGGTGACGTACATCGGGTCGAGCACCAGCACCTCGTCACCGGCCTGCAACAGACACAAGGACGTCACGAACAAGGCGTTCTGCGCACCGGCCACGGTGATCACGTTCGTAGCATTGAGCGCACGCTCCAGCGTGTTGCTGTAGCGCGCGGCGATGGCCTCGCGCAGCGCCGGGCGCCCCGGGATTTCGGTGTAATGGGTGTCGCCTTCGCGCAAGGCCGTGACGGCGGCATCGGTAATGAAGGAGGGCGTGGCGAAATCAGGGTCACCGACGCTGAGGATGATGATGTCTTCGCCCTGGCTGGCGGCCTGGAATGCAGCATGGTGGATGTCCCAGGCGGCTACGCCCTGCCCTGCAATTCGATCGACGAAGGGGGAAAACCGCATGCCAGAGCCTCTCGTTCAAGAAGAAAAAGCGCGACCCCGTTGCTGTGCAAGGGGTGGATGCGGTCAACATAGTTCAAACTGAACAGTCGTTCAATGGGTAAATCCAGCCCCGTGTCGTTTATCGTCCAAAGAGGTCGTTGTGGTGATTCCTGCGGATTCGCACCTGGCTCATCAGGCCGCAGCGACAACCCGGCAACTCGCCGGCCGCGCCGAGGTTGAACTTGAAGAGCGCCACGTGATTGAGCGCGATAAAGATGCCCGGGCGCAGGCCGCTGTCGCAGTCGGGGCTGCGCCAGTGTGAAAACCATCGGCTCGCAGTTGGCCCAATCACATTGAACCCGTGACCGGCTATGGTCCTCCAACCGGAACAGACCACGGCCTTGGCGCACGCTTGATGACTTTTATTCTATGGATGGCCGTACTGGGCGCCGTATTGCTCACCCTTGCCCTCACCTCCTCCTACCTGCGCTGGATGCCAGTGACCACCTCGGCAGTGTGCCTGCTGCTGGGCGTGGGGATTGGCCCGCTGGGCGTTGACCTGTTGCACCTGGATATCAAGAACTCCGCGCGCTGGATGGAGCACCTGACCGAAGTCGCCGTGCTGTTTTCGTTGTTTGTCAGCGGTTTGAAGTTGCGCCTGCCGCTCAAGCACCGCACCTGGCGCATCGCGTTCGGCATGGCCGGGCCAGTGATGCTGCTGACCATCCTCGGCATCTGCCTGGCGCTGCATTACCTGTTTGCGATGTCCTGGGGCGTCTCGCTGCTGGTGGGCGCGATTCTGGCACCGACTGACCCGGTGCTGGCGGGCCTGGTGCAGGTCAATAATGCCCAGGACTATGACGCACTGCGCTTTGGGCTGTCCGGCGAAGCGGGGTTGAACGACGGCACCGCCTTCCCCTTCGTGATCTTCGCCCTGCTGTTCATGCAGCATGGCGGGTTCGACGGTGACTGGCTGGGCGGTTGGGTGCTGAAAAACCTGCTGTGGGCAGTGCCGGCCGGCTTGTTGATTGGCTATTGGATGGGCCGCGGCATTGGCCGCGTGACGCTGTGGCTGCGCATCACCAACAGTGACAGCACGCTCTCGCCCAATGACTACCTGACGCTCGCGCTGATCGCGCTGGCCTACGTGGTCGCCGAGGCGGTGGGTGGCTATGGCTTCCTGTCGGTGTTTGCGGCAGGGCTGGGGTTGCGGCAGGCGGAATTTCGCTCCACGGGGCATTCGACAACGCCGTCGGAGCATCTCGCGCTGCCGGTGGTGGGCCACCTGGAGGTCGAGCCCGACCGCGCGCTGCAAGGCGATGTCAGCGAACTGAAGGATACCCAGATCGCTGCCGGCGTGATGATGGGCGACATGCTCTCGTTTGGCAGCCTGGTGGAGCGTTCGATGGAGGTGTTCCTGGTGACGGTGCTGGGCATCGTACTGGTGAGCCACTGGGATTGGCGCGCACTGCCGGTGGCGGCGTTGCTGTTCTGTGTGATTCGCCCGATAGGCGTGCTGGCAATGCCTTGGGGCAGCCTGATCGATAGGCGCCAACGCGGGCTGATGGGATGGTTCGGCATTCGGGGGATCGGCAGTATTTACTACCTGTTCTACGCGCTCAATCACGGGCTGATCGGCACCAGCAGCGCGGTGGCGGTGAACCTGACGTTGTCAGTGGTAGCCCTGAGCATCGTCGTTCATGGCCTGAGTACCCAGCCGATGCTGGTGTGGTATGAACGACGAGCCAAGGCGAAAGCTCAGTCCTGACGCTCGGTATTGCCGAAGTCTGCCGCATCATCCAGATCGTTGAGCGGCACTTCTGCATCATCCATCAGCGATCCGGGATCTTCATTGCCCGGGTCGTTGAGTTCGTCATCGAGTTCTTTTGACATGATCGTCTCCTCTAACCGCCTTGGGTGTCGATATCAGCATCGGTTTCAGGCTTGGGCTCGCGCTCAGGCTTGAAGTCTGGACTGTAGTCGTTTTCCTTGGCTTTGGGGTCTTTGGCCGGGACCGGGTCCTTGGGCGCGTCTGCAGCGGTACCGGGGGCCGGTTCGCCACCGTCGATGGCAGGATCGTTGCGGTCATCGATTTGCGGGTCTTTGCTTGTGCTCATGGGTCACCTCTTGGCAGGCCGGTGGGAAATCAGCAGGGCCTGAAGGTAAGGCGCCGCGCCGAACGGTGAAGTTCCGTTCGATTGCTCACCGGATCGGGTTGTCGACCTGGATATAGAACGCGTAAATCCCCAGCAGCAGCCAGAACACCATGAACAACCAGGGGGCTCGCATGGAGAAGAGCAGCGACTTGCGATAGCCCTTGTGGGACGACTCCATTTCGGAAAACAGCGGCGATTCATCGTAGGCCATACCCATCACCGGCTCGCTGCGCAGCAGTTCGCTCTGTTTGTAATGCCAGTGGTCAATGATTTCGTACGCGGCCCGAATGCCTGGCCAGGCATTCAGTGAGCTGAGAATGCCCAGCGAGACCAGGAACACCGGCACCACCAGGGTGAACAGCTTGCCCCACTCCGGGTTGAGGTTGCCCATGCCGGAGACAAAGGCGATGACCAGGAACGACTGCGCCGTGAGGTAGGCGTCGGTGCGGTTGGCCAGGATGGTGGTTTCGTACTGGATTTCACGCCGGTAGAAATCCAGGCGGTCCTTGGGCGAGCCGAAGATCTTGGCATTATGCTCGCTGTGGTCGTCCAGGGCCGCTTCCGGCGTGTGGGGAGAGATGATTCTGGGCACGACAGTGCTCCACGCAGGTTCGAGTCCTATTAGAAGAATGGGGGGGCGGTGAAGTTCAAGTTTGTTCGTGCACTGCCTTGGTGCGAGCCATGCGCCGTTATGGCAATGTGCGGTATACCCACTGCAGGCGCCCGGCTGGCCGACGATGGCGGCCGTGACACCGCCACCGCCGGCAAGCCGGGCCCCGCCCCAAAACCCTTGGCCCTGCAGCGAGTAATCGACAGCGTGCATGGGCATTCCGGCACAGGCATTGCTTTATCCTTTCATCTGCCCGGATTCAGGAGCATTCGTTACCCCCCGACCCAGAGCCGATCCCATAAGAAAGTAAGGACCAGGCCCGTGGGCACCCTCAGCCACGGCCCTTATAAAAATGCGTTTTTTGAAACGGCAGTGCCACCCAAGCTTCCCTCGGCACTGACAAGGTACTGGAATGGCTCGATCTTTCTTCGATGAAATGAATGATGCAGACGGCGTGTGCCGTGCGCATTATCAGGATTTCTCCCGCTGGCTGGGCAATACGCCGCCGGAATTGCTGGCCCAGCGTCGCCGTGAAGCCGATTTGCTGTTCCACCGCGCCGGGATCACCTTCACCCTGTATGGCGACGAGCAGGACACCGAGCGCCTGATCCCCTTCGACATCATCCCGCGCAGCATCCCCGCCAGCGAATGGAGCGTGATCGAACGCGGCTGCATCCAGCGCGTCAACGCGCTGAACATGTTTCTTGCCGACATTTACCACGACCAGCGCATCATCAAGGCTGGGATCATCCCGGCGGACCAGGTGTTGGGCAACGAGGGTTACCAGAAGGCGATGGTCGGCTTGGACCTGCACCGTGACATTTATTCCCATATCTCGGGGGTTGACCTGGTGCGTGATGGCGACGGCACCTACTACGTGCTCGAAGACAACCTGCGCACCCCCAGCGGCGTGAGCTACATGCTCGAAGACCGCAAGATGATGATGCGCCTCTTCCCCGAGGTGTTCGCCAAGCAGCGCATCGCGCCGGTGGACCACTACCCCAACCTGCTGCTCAAGACCCTCAAGAGTTCAAGCCGCCTGGACAACCCCAACGTGGTGGTACTGACGCCCGGCCGCTTCAACAGCGCGTTCTTCGAACATGCGTTCCTGGCCCGGGAAATGGGCGTCGAATTGGTGGAAGGCGCCGACCTGTTCGTGCACGACCTCAAAGTGTTCATGCGCACCACCGATGGCCCCAAGCCGGTGGACGTGATCTACCGGCGGATCGACGACGCCTTCCTCGACCCCAAGGCCTTCAATCCCGAATCGATGCTCGGCGTGCCCGGCCTGGTCGCCGCCTATTGCGCCGGCAATGTGGTGCTGGCCAATGCCATCGGCACCGGCGTGGCCGACGACAAGTCGATCTACCCCTATGTGCCGGAAATGATCCGTTTCTACCTGGATGAAGAACCGGTGCTACAAAACGTACCGACCTTCCAGTGCCGCAAGCCCGACGAGCTGTCCCACGTACTGGCCAACCTGCCAGAACTGGTGGTCAAGGAAACCCAGGGCTCCGGCGGCTACGGCATGCTGGTCGGCCCGGCCTCCACCGCGGCCGAGATCGAGGACTTCCGTCAGCGTATCAAGGCCCGTCCCCATGCCTATATCGCCCAACCGACCTTGAGCCTGTCCACCTGCCCCACCTTTGTCGAAAACGGCATCGCCCCACGGCATATCGACCTGCGGCCCTTTGTACTCTCGGGCAAGGAAACCCGCCTGGTGCCCGGCGGCCTCACCCGCGTGGCATTGAAGGAAGGCTCGTTGATCGTCAACTCGTCGCAGGGCGGCGGAACCAAGGACACCTGGGTGGTGGAGGGCTGAGTATGTTGAGTAGAACCGCCGCAGATCTGTACTGGATGTCCCGCTACCTGGAGCGTGCCGAGAACCTGGCGCGCATGCTGGAAGTCAGTTACTCGCTGTCGTTGATGCCCCAGGCCGGGCGCAGCGATGGGCTGGATGAGCTGGCGATGTCGTTGCTCAGCAGCGGCACCCTGGACAGTTACCTGGAGCGTCATAAACAGCTGGACGCCGAACGCATGCTGCACTTCTTCGCCCTCGACGAAGAAAACCCCGCCAGCATCTATAACTGCCTGCGCGCCGCACGCGGCAATGCCCACGCGGTCCGTGGGCGCATCACCGCCGACATGTGGGAAAACCTCAACGCCACCTGGCTGGAAATGCGCAGCATCGCCGCTGGCGGCCTGGCGCGGCACGGCATCAGCCACTTCTGTGATTGGGTCAAGCAGCGTTCGCACCTGTTTCGCGGAGCGACCTCCGGGACGATCATGCGCAATGACGCCTACCGGTTTATCCGCCTGGGCACCTTTGTCGAACGCGCGGATAACACCCTGCGGTTACTGGACGCGCGTTACGAGATGTTTGGCGAAGAGTCGGAAGAAGTCAGCGACTTGTCGGCACGCGGTTATTACCAGTGGAGTGCCCTGCTCCGCGCGTTGTCGTCGTTCGAGGCCTACACCGAGCTGTACCCGAACGCGTTGAATGCGCGATCAGTGTCGGAACTTCTGTTGCTGCGCAGCGACGTGCCGCGTTCGTTGCATGCGTGCATTGAGGAATTGAGCCATATCCTGGCCGATCTACCCGGCAGTTATGGCAGGACCGCGCAGCGACTCGCCGCCGAATTCGAAGCTCGACTGAGGTATACGGGCATTGATGAGATCCTGGAGGATGGGCTGCATAGCCGCCTCACGGACTTCATCGACATGGTGCGCGAGCTGGCACGGGCGATACACAGTTCGTATCTGGAAGTCGTGTAGACCACAACCTTGCAGGCGTCTGCCTTGCCGGCGATAGCGTGGGCAAGCCGGACGCCTGCAGGACGTGTGTGCCTACTGGTTCTTTACCAGCACGGGCTCGGCGCGGTATTGGTCGGGGAACAGTTTTTTGAGCTGTGCCACTTTGGGTAAATCGTTGATCACAATATAGGGGTACGCCGGATTCTCGGTGAGGAAATCCTGGTGATAGGACTCCGCCGGGTAGAACGGCTTGCCCATCTCGATCTGGGTGACGATGGGTTTATCGAAGGCCTTGGCCGCGTCCAGTTGGGCGATGTAGGCCTGAGCGACTTTTTGCTGTTCGGCGTTCTGCGCGAAGATCGCCGAGCGGTATTGGGTGCCGGTGTCGGGGCCCTGGCGGTTGAGTTCGGTTGGGTTGTGGGCGACCGAGAAATAGATCTGCAGCAATTTGCCGTAGCTGACTGTGCTCGGGTCGTAGGTGACTGCAACCGACTCGGCATGGCCGGTATCGCCGTCACTGACGGACTCATATTGCGCGGTGCTCGCGGCGCCGCCGTCATAGCCGGAGACGGCGTTCTTTACACCCTGAACGTGCTGGAAAACCCCTTGGACACCCCAGAAACACCCCCCCGCGAATACAGCGGTTTGCAGGTTGCCGGAGTCGCTGGGTAGGTCCAGCGCAGGGGGGGCGATCGCCACGACATCCTCGGAGGCGCCGAAGGAGAACGCTGGGGTTTGGCCGATAAAGGCGGCGAAGGCAAACACGGGTAAATACTTCAGAAGTTTCATCGCAGTCACTCCAGTGCAACTGAATAAATGGGGCCAAATTGTGGGCGCGGGCTTGCTCGCGAAAGCGGTCTGAACGTCACAGACGTATTCACATTTCTAACGCTTTCGCGGGCAAGCCCGCTCCCACAAGGGTTGGGTCTTCACTTCATGTTTCGAGTGGGTCAGCCGAAGGTGAAGGCGTAGGCCGCCACGTTCGGGTCGAGGAATTCGATAGTGAAGGTATGGTCCTGCACCGCCCCTGGCTGTCGCACCAGTTGGTACAGGCGCTGTTCGGTGACGGTGCCGCTGCCATCCGGTGCTACGTCGGTGCCGTGGGCATCACCGGGGGCCTGGCCGTCGACCGTGACGTTGAACCGCACCGGCTTGCCATCGGCGCCAGGGCCGAGCACCAAGTGCAGGTCACGGGCGTGAAAACGGTAAACGATGCGACCACCCGGCTGGTCGAGGGTGGCTTGCTGGCCACCGACGTTCCATTGGCCTTCCAGGGTCCAGTGGTTCAAGGCCAGGTTGCCGGCGGCCGGGTAGTTCGCCACCTGGTTGGTGGCCAGGGTGCCCGTGCTGATAAAGTTCTCGGCGCGCTGGTAGCCCAGGTAGGTTTCCGGCGACTGCACTTCGTTCATGTCCGGCGCCTGCTGTACGCCCTTGGCATCGGCTTGGATCAAGCCACCCGCGACATTCCTGGCACCGGCTTCACGCAGCAGTTGCTGGATCACACGCTCGGACTCGGCGTAGTCACCTTCTCCAAAGTGGTGATAGCGAATCTGGCCCTTGGCGTCGGCAAAGTAGTGGGCCGGCCAGTACTGGTTGTCGAACGCGCGCCAGATCTTATAGGCGTTGTCGATCGCCACCGGGTAAGTGATGCCCAGGTCCTGCATGGCCTTGGTGACGTTGCTGAAGTCACGTTCAAAGGCGAATTCCGGTGCATGCACGCCAATCACCACCAGGCCCTGGTCGCGGTATTTCTCGGCCCAGGCTTTCACGTACGGCAAGGTGCGCAGGCAGTTGATGCAGGAATAGGTCCAGAAATCCACCAGCACTACCTTGCCCTTGAGCGCTTCGGCAGTGAGTGGCGGGCTGTTGAGCCATTGCACCGCGCCCTCCAGCGGTGGCAGCGTGCCTTCGATCGGCAGCGTGTCGCTGTGGTTGGCGGCGGCCATCATCGCCCCGCCCTTTTGTTCCGGCTTGGCACTGAGCTTGTCCACCAGGCTCTGTTCCAGGCCACCGGTGGATGCGGTCGATAGCCGCGACAGCACGCCGGTGTCCAGGCCCAGCGCGATAGCGGCCACACCGGCCAGCATCAGCGCACCCAAGCCACGGCGCAGCCATTCGCCGGCGCCGAGGGACTTCTTCATCAAGCCAAAGACTTTACCGCCGACCAGCAAGGCCAGCGCGAGGGAGGTGGCAGCACCGGCGGCGTAGGCCAGCAACAGCAAGGTAGTACCGATGCTGGCGCCCTGCAGCGCGGCGCCGGTGAGCACCAGCCCCAGGATCGGCCCGGCGCAGGGTGCCCACAGCAGCCCGGTGGCCACGCCGATCAGGAACGACGCCCCCGGTCGCGGCCTGGCATCGGCCCCGGCGGCTGCCGACAGGCGACTGCCGGCGGCGACCAGCGGGCGCGTCAGGCGCTCCGACAGTTGCGGCAGCAATAGCGTGAGTCCGAACAGGGCAACGCACAGCAACGCGAGCCAGCGCCCGTATTGATTGACTTGCACCACCCAACCGCCGCCCACTGCCGCCAGCGAGGCCACCAGGGCGAATGTCACCGCCATCCCCGCTAACAGCGGCAAGCCACTGCGCAAAAACGGCTGCCCGGTGCGAGCGAAGACAAAAGGCAGAACAGGCAGGATGCACGGGCTGACGATGGTCAGCACACCGCCCAGATACGCGAGAACCAGCAGCCACATGGGATCTTCCCTTATACGAATGAAAAAACATCGGCTTAAGCCTCGGTGACCCTGTTGGGCTGCTTGGGCAGGCCGCTGGCCAGGAGGATTTGTCGGCGTGAGTCCATGGGGCTCTCCCATTCATGGCAGGCAAGGCACCCGTGATGAGCAGTGCTCACTGTTGGCAGTGAGGTGATCATGCGCGTATGGCGGTCGCGGAATCCTCACGCAGAGTTAAACAATTCGTGATAACTACACGGTTGCAAAAGCCGCACAATAGGCGGACGACAAGCGAAGGTTTCCCTGCATGGAACAGCCCAAACGTGTCCTGGTGGTCGAGGACGATGCGCATATTGCCGACCTGATCTGCCTGCACCTGCGTGATGAACAGTTCGAAGTGGTGCACAGTGCCGACGGTAACGAAGGCCTGCGCCTGCTGGAGCAAGGCGGTTGGGATGCGCTGGTCCTTGACCTGATGCTGCCCGGCGTCGACGGACTTGAGATCTGCCGTCGTGCCCGCGCCATGACGCGCTACACACCGATCATCATCACCAGCGCGCGCTCCAGCGAATTGCACCGCATCCTCGGCCTGGAGCTGGGTGCGGATGATTACCTGGCCAAGCCGTTCTCCCTGCCGGAGCTGGTTGCCCGCGTGAAGGCCCTGTTGCGCCGCGTAGACGCCATGGCGCGCAACCTGAAGATGGACGCCGGCAGCCTCGATCTCGGCCAATTGTTCATCAACCCGCTGACCCGCGACGTCACCTTGCAAGGCCAACGGCTGGACCTCACCCCACGGGAATTCGACCTGCTGTACTTCTTCGCTCGCCAGCCAGGCAAGGTGTTTTCGCGCATGGACCTGCTCAACGCGGTGTGGGGCTACAGTCACGAAGGCTACGAGCACACGGTCAATACTCACATCAACCGCCTGCGCGCCAAGGTCGAGGCCGACCCGGCCAATCCGGCACGCATCCTCACGGTGTGGGGCCGTGGCTACAAGTTTGCCGAGAGCCCGCCATGAAGCTCAGCCTGACCCAGCGCCTGTCGGTGGTGTTCGCCGTGTTGCTGCTGATCTGCAGCGGCACCTCCGCCTGGCTGCAGGTACGCTCCAATCACATGCACGAGCTGGAGGTGGTGCAAGGCCTGTCCCGCGACCTGGCAGCCCATATTGCCCGCGACACCCAGCTCATGGACGCCGACGGCCTCAAGCCCGACGCAGTGCGCAATCTGTTCAGCCAACTGATGCTGGTCAACCCCAGCGTCGAGGTGTACCTGCTCGACATTGATGGCCGCGTGGTCGGCAACGCAGCGCCCAGCGGGCATATGCGGCGTGACCACGTGGACCTGGCGCCCATTCGGCGCTTCCTCAGCGGTGCCATGCTGCCGATTCTCGGGGACGACCCGCGCAGCGCCGATGGCCGCAAGGTATTCAGCGCGGCGCCGCTCAAGGTCGGCGGCCAGCAAGCCGGTTTCCTGTATGTAGTGCTGCTCGGCGAAGCCCATGACGTGTACGACGCCAAGGACGCCACCGGCATGGCGCTGAAGATCGCACTGTGGTCCATCGGCCTGGTCGCCCTGCTCTGCTTGATGGCCGGGCTGATTGCCTTTGCCTGGATCACCCGGCCATTGCGCCAGCTCACCGACAAAGTGGGCCAGTTTGACATCAACGGCGCCCCCGAACCCGCCGAACCGACTGCACGCGAATTCAACAGCGGCGACGAAATTGCCGTACTCGACCACGCCTTTGTAAAGATGCAAAACCGCCTCGGCGAACAATGGCGCGCCATCACCCACCAGGACCAGGAACGGCGGGAGATGGTCGCCAATATCTCCCATGACCTGCGCACGCCGTTGGCCTCGCTGCACGGCTACCTGGAAACCCTGTCACTCAAAGATGCGAGCCTGAGCCCTGAGGAGCGTCGCCGCTATCTGGGCATTGCGTTGGACCAGAGCCGCAAGGTCGGCGGCCTGGCCCAGTCGCTGCTGGAGTTGGTGCGTCTGGAGCATGGCTTCGTACAGCCGGTGATCGAAGGTTTTTCATTGCCGGACCTGGTGCAGGACATCTTCCAGAAATTCGAACTGACCGCCGAAGCGCGGGCCATCACGCTCACCGCGACCCTGCCGCCGCAGGTACCGACGGTATTCGCTGACCTGGGCCTGATCGAACGGGTGCTGACCAACCTGCTGGATAACGCCCTGCGCCATACACCGGTGAATGGCGAAATCGAGGTGATCCTGTCGCCGCAAGCCTGCGCAGTCGCCATCACTGTCAGTGACAGCGGCCCGGGTATCGACACCGAACTGCGCGAAGGTTTGTTCCTGAGGGCGTTTACCATCGGTGGCGCGCGACGCGACGGTGGCCTGGGCTTGCGCATCGTGCACCGCATCCTGCAACTGCACGGGCGCAGCATTGGCCTGGTGGACCGCCCAGGCCATGGGGCGACCTTTATGTTCTCCCTAGAAACCCGAGCATCAGCGCGTTGACCCGCTGCCCCTGCTCGTTCTGGATCCAGTGCCCGCAGTTGGGCAGCACATGCTGCTCAAGGTGAGGCACTGAGTCCGGCATGCGCTTGAGCGTGTGGGCCTCGAACACCCCGACCGGGTCACGGTCGCCGATCAGGAACAGCGTAGGTTGCAGCACCTGCTTGCCGGCCAGGCTTTCGGTACGTTGCCAGTTACGTTCGAAGTTGCGGTACCAGTTCAATGGGCCGCGAAACCCATGCGCGACGAAGGTGTTGACGTAGACGTCCAGGTCCGCCTGGGAACACCATTGCGGCAAGGCACCGGGGGCCGCAACGCCTTCAAGCAACGTGGCGTTCGCCGGTTTCCTTTGCAGGAACACATCCTGATCCTGCATGAACAGGCGCAAGGTACGCTCGATATCGGCGTTCAATTCCTGCTCGGCGACGCCTGGTTCCTGGAAATACAGGATGTAGTTGAAGCGATCGGCGTACAGCTCGCGCATGATTTCAATCACCGGCCGTCGTGCACGCCCGGCGAAAGGCACTGACATCGTGATCAAGCGCGCAACCCGCTCAGGTTCGAGCAATGCCAGGTGCCAGGCCACGACCGCCCCCCAGTCATGGCCGACCATCACCACTTGCGCATGGCCAAAATAGTCCATGGCCTGCTGGATATCGCCACACAGCTTCAGCAGATCATAATCGGCGACCTCGGCCGGCGAACTTGACTGGCCGTAGCCGCGCATTTGCGGGGCAAACACCCGATAGCCCGCCGCCGCCAGGGCAGGAATCTGCTCGCGCCAGGAATGCCAGCACTCCGGGAAACCGTGCAGCAGCCAAATCGGCGAGCCGTGCTCGGGGCCGGCAATGTGAACGCTTAACTCAATACCGTTGACGTGGATTAGTTGCTCGCTCATGGGCATAACCTTTTCGAAGGTGTTGCCCAGCGTGCAGCATGGCTTACACAGCCACCAGCATCATTGATGGCGGGAATAACTCATGCAACCGCCCACCAGCGGGGCAACAACTGACGTACCCGCGCCTCGCCGAAACGGTCGTCGATCAACACCACCACGCCACGGTCCTGCTGGCTGCGGATCACCCTGCCCGCGGCCTGCACCACTTTCTGCAGGCCGGGGTACAGGTAGGTGTAGTCATAGCCCGCGCCGAAGATAGCGCCCATGCGCAGTTTCATCTGCTCGTTGACCGGGTTGAGTTGGGGCAACCCGAGCGTGGCGATGAAGGCGCCGATCAAGCGGGCGCCGGGCAGGTCGATGCCTTCGCCGAAGGCGCCGCCGAGCACGGCAAAACCGATGCCCTGGCTGTGTTCGGTGAATTGGTCGAGGAACGCCTGGCGCTCGGCCTCGGCCATGCCACGCGACTGCTGCCACAGGGTGATGTGCGGATGCCGCTCGGCCAGCAGTTGCGCCACCTGCTGCAGGTAATCAAAGCTTGAGAAAAATGCCAGGTAATTGCCAGGCTGCTGCGTGTACTGGCGGGCGATCAGCTCAACGATGGGTGCCAGCGAGGCGTGGCGATGGACAAAACGCGTGGAGATTTCAGCGACGATACGCACCTGCAATTGCTCGGCCTTGAACGGCGACTCCACATCGACCCACGCCGTGTCAGCCGGCAAGCCCAGCAAGTCGGCGTAGTAATGCCGCGGGCTCAGGGTCGCGGAGAACAACACGCTGCTGCGGGCCGCGGTCAACCGTGGGCGGAGAAACTCAGCGGGCACCACGTTGCGCAGGCACAGGGTAGAACTGCTGCGTTTGCCGCTGAGCTGGCGCTTGCTGATGTCGAAAATGAAGTGTTCGTTGAACAGCTCGGCGACCTTGGCAAATTGCAGCACGTCAAAATAGAAGGTTTGCAGGTCGCCACTGAGCGCGTCGGGATGGTCATTGAAATACTCGCCCATGCTGCTGGCACACATGCTCAGGGCCAGCAGCAGTTTTTCCGGTCGCACGGCATAGGCCTGGTACGGCGCAAGTTGGTCCTTGTGCAGCGCGTTCCACTCACGGTTGAGGCGCTGCAAGGGTTTCTTCAAGGGCTCGGGCGCGGTGTCACGCAGGGTCTTGAGGTGGTACTGGTCCAGGCTGGCGCTGTACATGGAGCGGGCGCGCTCGACCAGGTTGTGCGCCTCGTCCACCAGCACGGCCGCGCGCCACTGGTTGAGCTGTGCCAGGCCGAACAGCATGGCGCCAAAGTCGAAATAGTAGTTGTAGTCGGCGACCACCAGGTCGGCCCAGCGCGCCATTTCCTGGCTCAGGTAATAGGGGCAGACGTCATGGGCCAGCGCCACCTCGCGCAGGTTGCGCTGGTCCAGCAGGCGCACCTTGGACGCGGCGATACGCGCAGCGGGCAACCGGTCGTAGAAGCCCTTGGCCAAGGGGCAGGAATCGCCGTGACAGGCTTTGTCCAAGTGTTCGCAGGCTTTGTCTCGCGCCACCAGCTCCAGCACGCGCAGAGGCAGGTGGGGACTGCTGGCATACAGCACTTGGGCGGCATCCAGGGCGAGCTTGCGGCCGGGCGTCTTGGCGGTGAGGAAAAACAGCTTGTCCAGTTGCTGGGGCGCCAGGGCCTTGAGCAAAGGGAAAATCGTGCCGATGGTCTTGCCGATGCCCGTCGGTGCCTGGGCCATCAAGCAGCGGCCAGTACTGACGGCCTTGTACACCGATTCGGCGAGGGAACGCTGGCCGGCACGGAAACCGACATGGGGGAACACCAGGCTCTGCGCGGCGCTGTTGCGCGCTTCACGGTGCGCCATTTCCTGCTGGGCCCAACCGAGGAACAGTGCGCATTGCTGGTTGAAGAACGGTTCCAGCTCGGTGGCTTGAAAGCGTTGGTTGAGCACCGTTTCGCCTTCGCCGACGATATCGAAGTACACCAGCGCCAGGTCGATCTCAGGCAGGCCAAGCTTCTGGCACATCAACCAGCCATAGACTTTGACCTGGGCCCAATGCAATTGCCGGTGGTTGGTGGGCTGCGCATCAAGGTCGCCGCGATAGGTTTTCACTTCTTCCAGGCGGTTGGCGTCCGGGTCGTAGCCGTCTGCCCTGCCCCGCACTTTGAGTTGCTGGTACTCACCTTCGAGTGCCACTTCATTCTGGTAGTGCTGGCTGCGCCGCGAGGCGACGGTGCGGTGGCCGACAATGCCTTCCTGGGCGCTGGGCGACGGCGTGAAGCGCAGGTCCAGGTCACCGACCTTGGCCGTGAACTCACACAGTGCACGCACGGCAACGCTGTAGCTCAAGCGGACGCTGCCCAGCGCACATAGCAGACCGTCACCGGCATCTGGTATTCGCCGCAGAACTCCAGCCAGCGCAACTGGTTGTCCTGAAGCCGGTCGCCGGGGCCCTTGACCTCGATCATGCGGTACGTCTTTTGCGCGGGCCAGAACTGGATCAGGTCCGGCATGCCGGCACGGTTGGCGCGGATGTCCAGCAGCAGCCGCTCGAACCAGTAGCGCAGGTGTTCAGCGGGCAGGCAGGCCAGGGCCTGTTCCAGCAGCTCTTCGCTGAGCAGGTGCCAGAACACGAAGGGCGACTGGATGCCCCACTTTTCGGCATAGCGTTGGCGAATGGTGGTCTTGTAGCGCTCGTCCTGCAGTTGCTCGAAGCACGCGGCGAACAGCGGTGCGCGGCGCAGGTGGAAGTCTTCGCTGTGCAAATCCGCAGGCCCGCGCTGGAACGGGTGGAAAAACGAACCTGGCAGCGGCGCAAAGATCACGTCCCAGCACAGCAGGCCGAACAACGAGTTGATCAAGCCGTTCTCAACGTAGTGCACCGGCCCATCGGGCTCGCTCAGATGTGCCTGCACGCAATACTCCACCGACATCGACGGCTCCGGTAACGCGAGAGCCAGGTCCAGGCGCGTGACGGGCCGTGGCTTGACCTTGGGCAATGCCGGCTCCCCGAGTTTGCGTCGCAGGCGTGGCACCACACGCAGCAAGTGCTGCTGTTCGGCGGCGCTCTCCGGGGCCTGCTGGGCGATGTTCGCCAGGGCCATGGCGTGTACGTAGTCCTCCTGGCGCTCCAGCACACGGATCAACCGCGAGCGAGCACCGGGATAGGCGCAGGTGCGATAAATGCGTTGCGCCAGTGCCAATTGGGCCGTGCGCTCGCAATATTGACCCACCTGGAATAACAGCTTGGCGCGGCGTTTTTCCAACCAGGGGTTATCCGTTTCCAACGTTGCGACCTGTGCCAGTACTTCCTCCAGCGCATCACCGGCTTCAAAGGCCTGCTGGCACTGGTGCAGGAACAGAAACCCATGCACGTCGTCACGGCTGCGCAGGCCACGGGATTCGGCGCAGAACTCGACTTTTTCATAGGTGTAGATGCCCAGGTCAGCCAGGACGAACTCGGACCAGTCCTGATGCAGGTTGCCAAAGAACATCAGGCGCAGGCGATCACACAGCGCCATCACCGTGAGGCTGTACAACGTGTCGGCAAGGTCGGGGCACCAGTTGGCAAAGCAGCGGCTGTCGGTAAAGTGCGCCGACAACCCTTCCAGCCAGTCGGCTTTCTTGCCTTTGGGCTGGTCGATCCAAGGCTTGAACGCAGCGAGGATTTCGCCTTTTTGCAGCAAGGCGAACAGTTCTTCAAAAGCCAGCAGGCATTCGTCGTCAACCCATCCCAGTGCAAGCAATGGCCCGACCGCCGCGTGGGTGCAACCTATCTCGCCGTAATTGAGCTTGCCCGCGCGAAAATGCACGCCCTTGCGCATCACCATGCGCACCAATAGCGCCTGGGACGCTTGCGGCAACCTGTCAAATTGCTGAATGAAATGCTGTTCGTCCGCGTCGAGCAGATCCGCATAGCGTTGCCCCAGCCATTGCAGGACCTGGCGGAAGTTATGCAGGTAATAGAGCGGTTCTTCGAGGGGATTGGCCATGGCGCGCAGCGATCAAATACTGGTTATGCATACAGAGTGCCGTCGCAAATGCCAGGTTGCAATCGGTAACAGATAAATGGCGCCTGCAACTTTTTGCATAAAAGTGATCAGATGGGGAAGTCGATGGCGTAACATTTGTCGCCCACGGCGTCTGGCGTGGGACTTTTCAAGGTTAAGGTAAGGGTTATGAACATGAAGAATTTGGGTCTGCCACTGGTTGTACTCACTTTTCTGGTAGTGGCCGGTTGCACGACGCAAACCGTAGTGACACTGCAAAACGGCACACAATATTTGACCAAGGACACCCCAAAAACCAAGACCGCCGACGGTTTCTATGAATTCACCGACATCGCCGGCAAGCGTGTACGGGTCAAGGCCGACGACGTCGCCACCGTACGCAAGGAAGACTAAGCAACACCGCCAATCAAATGTGGGAGCTGGCTTGCCTGCGATGGCGGTGTGTCACATACACAGCGCTGCATGATACTCCGCCATCGCGGGCAAGCCCGCTCCCACAGGGTTAAGCGCAACCCAGCCCTAGCCGATCAGCACCTCTCCCAACCCGCCGCTCACCCCTACCAGCGTCACCGAGTCCCCACCAACACTGATTATCGTATCCCCACCGTGCTCACGGTAATCCACGTCCCCCTCCACCCCTTTGAACACCAGCTTATCCGTTGGCTGATACCCAATCACCCGGTCCTGGCCAAAATGCCCGCCGAACAAAAAGGTGTTATGCCCACTGTTATCGCGGATCGTGTCGTTACCCTTGCCACCCTCGATAAAGTCAGCGCCCTTACCTCCTTGGATCAAGTCATTGCCGTCACTGCCTATGATGAAGGTATTGCCCTTGTGCGGCTCGGCGTTGCGGTTGAGGTCCTGCACCCACGTGTTGGCCCGCGCCGGGTCGGAGAGGTTGGCGACGATCACCGTGGCGTCACGGGTCATCTGCTCGTAGAACCCGGACTCGAGAATGCGCGTCATGCCATCGCCATAGCCGGTGGGCAGGTGCGATATCCACGTCGGCAGGTTGACGATGGAAAACGGCAGCACATTCCACAACGTCGAGGCGTAGTGGTCGTTGAAGCTGACGATGTTGTCGGTGGTCGATTCATGGGGTTTGTCATGCACACCCAAGGACGACAGGTTGAACGACGAGCCATCCAGCGCACGGAACACCGGGTCGTTCTCGTAGCCGACATTGAGCACCTTGTCGCCGGCACTTTGGGTCGGCGATGCGTAGGCTACATAGTTGGCGTCCGTGTAGAAGCCGCCCCACTTGTTAGCGCTCAAGTCCGCCATGCTGTTGACGGCCAAGCCGCCCAGGCTGTGCCCGCTGACCACCACATCCTTGCCGCTCAAGCCGTGGGCGCTGGCGTAGTCGGCGATACTCTTGAGCAAGCCGCCAAAGGCTTCGCCGGTGTAGTTCTTCGCGTAGTCCTTGGGCCCCAGCGCCGCGAGCAGATCGCTGACCACATCACCGATGGAGTCGCTGATCAGGTTTTCCCGAGGCCCGGAGGTGCCGCGAAAGCCGATGCCGATTTCCAGCAGCTTGCCGGCGTCATCGTACTTGCCCAGCACCTCGACCTGGGCCGTGGTGTAGCCCGCCTTCTCGCCGAAGAACGTACCCCGTGCATCGACCTTGCCACCGTAGCCCAGGGCACTCGCGCTGATCGGCGTCCAACCGGCCTTTTGCACCGCGTCCAACGCGGCTTTTTCCGAATCCGGGTTCCAGGGAATGCCCGGGATCACTCCCTGGGAATCCGTGCTGCCCAGCAGCGCGCCGACCAGCGTGGCCGGTAAGCCGACGCCCAGGCCATGGTGCTGGTAACCCACGGCAAACCCGTTATCCAGGTTGTGGTAGGTATACAGCGTGATCGCCATTGCATCGGCGAACAACGCTTTGGAGCCCTCGGTGCCGAGGTTCTTGTAGTCAAAAACACCCATGGTATTGCCTCTCTTATTGTTGTTTTCAAAAACCAACGTCAACGCCCAAACGCCTCATCCACCTTGGCCAAATCGGTATCCCGCAGGTTGCCGGCGTAGTAGTGCAACTTGGTCCAGGCCATCAGGTAGTCGTACCGCGCCTGGGCCAGGTCGCGCCGGGTGCTGTAGAGCTGCTGCTCGGCGTTCAGTGCATCGAGGTTGACCCGCTCGCCGCCGAGGATGCTTTGCTTGGTCGACACCACCAGTGCCTCGGCCGACACCAGCGCCTTCTGATACGCCCTCAACTTGCTCACCCCGGACAGACAGGCGCTGAACTGCCGACGCAGTTCGATCAGGGTTTCGCGGGTCTTGCCCTCAAGCTCGTACTCGGCCTGCTCCATGGCGCGGCTGGCCTGGCGAGTCGACGCCGAGATACCGCCACCGGCGTACAGCGGCAGGCTGACTTCGACGCCAATGGTGTTGGTGTCATAGCGCTGGTTGTAGGTGTTGCCGCTGTCGGACTCCTGCTGGCGCGAGCTGGCATACGCCGTGACCTTGGGCAAATGCCCGGCGCGGTTGCGCTCCACCTCATAACGCGCCACTTCCAGGGCCTGGCGTTGGGACGCCAGCGTGGGGTTGTTGCTGATCGCCAGTTCATGCCAGGTGTCATAGCTGGCTGGGGTCAGGGTGAACGCGGCAAAGCCTTGGTTCAGCGGCGCCAGGTCATCGATGTTGACGCTCTGCACGCCAATCAACGCGCCGAGTTCGCGCAAGGACGCGTCCTGCTCGTCCAACGCATGGATCTCTTCAGCAGTGGCCAGCTCGTAACGTGACTCGGCTTCCAGGATGTCCGTACGAGTGCCCTCGCCCTGCTGGAACAGGTGGCGGTTTTGCTGGAACTGCTGCTCGAAAGCCCGCTTCTTGGCACGGGCGATATCGATCTGGTCCTGGGCAAACAGCGCCTGGGTGTAGTAGGTCAGCACGCGCACCAGCAGCGCCTGGCTCTTGTCGCGAAAGCTTTCATCGGCAAATAGCGCCTGGGCCACGCCCTTGCGGTAGTTGGCATAGGCCTCGTAGTCGAACAGCGGCTGTTGCAGGCTGAAGGTGGAGCCGTAGCTGTTGTAGTTGCGGTCGTCGTGATAATTGCCACCGCGCCCGTCCGGCAACGTGGCCTGGGAGTTGTTGCGGCCCTTGTTGTAGTTGTAGGACAGCTTGGGCAGCAGGCCGGCGCGGCCGATGGCACGGTTTTCCAGGCCGGCGTCGCGCTCCTTGATTGCACCGAGGAATACCGGATCGTTACGCAAGGCCTGCTCGTAGACATCGAACGGGCCCATCGCGGCCTGGGCCGTGGTGCCGGTCAACAACAAGGCGATAAACACGTACTTCATGTCTATTCCTCGGTCAGCGCGGAGCCGGCGCGGTCGAGCAGCGGCTTGAACAGGTAGTTGAGCAGCGAGCGCTCGCCGGTGCGCACGAACATCTCGGCGGGCATGCCTGGTTTGATCACCAGCCCATGGAGTTTTTCCAGTGCCGCGTCGCTGACAGTGGTGCGCAGCACGTAATAGGGCGCACCGGTCTTTTCATCGAGCATCTGGTCGGCGGAAATCAGGCTGACTTCCCCCGGCACTCGGGGGGTGCGGCTTTGGTTGAAAGCGGTGAAGAGGATATCGACCGGCAGGTGCGTGCCGACTTTGTCTACCAAGTGCACCGGCAAGTGCCCTTCCACCTCCAGGCGCGTGTCCTGGGGCACGATTTCCAGCAGGGTTTCACCGGCACGCACCACGGCGCCCTCGGTGTGCACGCCGAGATTGACCGCGATGCCATCCGCCGGCGCGTTGATTTCGCTGTGTTGCAGGTCAAACCCGGCCGAAGTGAGTTGCTGTTCCAGGGTCAGGCTGCGCAATTGCGCGTCGGCCAGCTGGCTGCGCACTTCCTTTTGGTATTCCTCGCTGTGCTGCTGCAATTTCAGGCGCGATTCGAGGATGCCCTGCTCCACGCGGCCACTTTCACCGCTGTTCTGCGCCAGGTCCTGTTGCACCTGCGACAATTGCCGCTGGTATTCCATCAAGCGGTTGCGCGGGATGTAGCCGTTGTCGGCCAAGGGTTGCAAGTTGCTCAGTTGGTCGCGCAGGGATTGCGCCTGGGCGGTCAGGTCACTGCGGGCGCGGCGCATGCCACCCAGTTGCGCCGTGGCGCCGTCGATGTTGGCGCGGATACCGGCCTGCTCGCGGGCAAAGGCTTCGCGACGGCTGCTGAACAACTGGCGCTGGCCTTCCAGCACCAGCGCCAGGGCCGGGTCGGGGTTGGCACTCAACTCAGCGGGAAAGCGGATGCTGGCGTGGTTGTCGCGCTCGCTCTGCCAGCGCGCCACGCTGGCCCAGGCCATGCGGTACTGGGCTTGCAGGGACTGCACGTCGGCCTGGTGCTGGGTCTGGTCGAGCCGAAACAGCGGCTGGCCTTGCTTCACCCGTTCGCCCTCCTTCACCAGGATCCGGGTGACCACACCGGGGCTGAGCGTTTGCACCGCCTTGCGCTTGCCGGACACCACCACCGTGCCCTGGACCGGAATGCCCTGGTCCAATGGCGCCAGGCTGGCCCAGAGGAAAAATCCGCCGGCACCGACCAGCGTCAGCAGCCAGCCCATGCGTGCGAAAAAGGTGGCGTCGCGTTGTTCAAAAGTGATGCTGCTCATGCGCCTGGGTTCCTTGCGGCCGGGTACTGACGACTGAAACTCACGCCGGGTTTCTCCTTCGGCGCTTCCTGCTGGCCGGACAATGCCCGCAGCACTTCCTGGCTGGGCCCGAACGCCTGCAGATGCCCCTCGCTGAGCACCAGCAACTTGTCGGCCTGGGCCAGCGCCGACGACCGATGGGTCACCAGCACCACACTGCTGCCCTGGGCTTTCATCTGCACAATGGCGCTGGCCAGGGCGGCCTCGCCGACGGTGTCGAGGTTGGAGTTGGGCTCATCCAGCACGATCAGGCGCGGCCCGCCGTACAGGGCCCGTGCCAATGCCACCCGTTGTTTCTGGCCACCGGACAGGCCGCCACCGTTGTCTCCCAGCACCGTGTCGTAGCCCTGGGGCAGGCGCAGGATCAGTTCATGCACGCCGGCCTGCTGCGCGGCACGCACAACCTGCTCGGGGTCGGCCGCGCGAAAGCGCGCGATGTTGTCGGCAATGCTGCCACTGAACAGCTCGATGTCCTGGGGCAAATAACCGATGTGCGGGCCAAGGTCGTCGCGGTCCCAGCGGTGAATGTCTGCGCCATCCAGGCGCACGGTGCCGGCCAGCGTTGGCCATACTCCCACCAGCACACGGGCCAGGGTCGATTTGCCGGAGCCCGACGCCCCAAGAACGCCAAGCACTTCACCCGCGCCCAGGTTGAAACTGACCTGGTGCAAGGTCGCCACGCGCCGTCCGGGTGGGCCGGCACTGACCTGTTCGAAACTGACCTGGCCCTTGGGCGCCGGCAGTTTCATCTGCTCGACCTCCGGGGGAAACTCGCGCAGCAAGTCATCCAGGCGTTGATAGGCCAGCTTGGCCGAACTCCATTGCTTCCACACTGCAATCAACTGGTCGATGGGGCTGAGCACCCGGCCCATGAGGATAGAGCCGGCGATCATCATCCCGGCAGTCATATCGCCTCGGATCACCAGCAAGGCGCCTAGGCCAAGCACCAGCGATTGCAGGCACAGGCGCAGGGATTTGCTCAGGGAAGTCATCACCGAGCCGGTATCGCTGGCCTTGTTCTGCAGGCCAAGGAACTGCGAATGCACGGCAAACCAGCGGCTGCGCAGCGCGCCGAGCATGCCCATGGCCTGGATGGTCTCGGCGTTGTGCAAGTGGCTGGTGGCCAATTGCGTGGATTGCTGGGAGTAACCGCTGGCTTCGCCCAGCGGCTTTTTGGTCAGGTACTCATTCAGGCATGCCAGGCCGATCAGCAGCACGGCACCGGCCGTGGCCAATACGCCCAGCCACACGTTGAACAGGAAAATCACAAACAGGTAGATGGGAAACCAAGGCGCATCGAAAAATGCGAACAGCGCAGGTCCGGTGATGAACTGGCGGATATGGGTCAAATCGCCGAGGGACTGCCCGGCATGCCCCTGACCACGCTGCAGGTTGCGTTCGAACGCCGCCTTGTACACGCGCAAGTTGAAGCGTTGCTCCAATTGGCTGCCAATACGGATCACGATAAAACTACGGATGACCTCCAACAGGCCAATAAATGCAAAGAAGCCCACGACCATCAACGTCAACATCACCAGGGTGGTTTCGTTCTGGGAGGACAGCACACGGTCATACACTTGCAGCATGTAAATCGACGGCACCAGCATTAGCAGGTTAATCAATGCGGTGAAACAGCCCACACTGATCAAAATACGCTTGTATTCACCCAGCGCCTTGAATAACGGCGCGACGGCATGGGACTTCGCCATGGTTTCTGATCTTCCCTGAAGCAAATTGCGCGCAATAGTCGACCCAGCCCCTCACAACAGGGTGGTCAACTAATGACATCAAGTTATTAGCTTATAACGGCAACTAAGGTGTGCGTTGCAATACCACTTCAAGGCCGGTCGGTGTGCGACCTTTATATTCGCCTTCTTTCTGCCGATTGAGGTGGGTAATCCCGCTGCCCTCGGCATTCATCAGCCATATACCATCCGGCGTTGGCGTCCAGGTCAGGGGCTTGTCCCCCAGCCATTGCGCGACACACGCCACATCACCGCCCAAGGCATTGGCCTGCTCCAGCAGGTCCAGGGCGCACATCTGGTCCTGCTGGTGCAACTGCCAATGCCCGGCCAACTGGGCGGTGGTGGGTAATACAAGACTGCTCGCCATTGCGTGGGCTCCTGCCGACACGAACATCACCTGCAATATGCAAGTGACCCGATTGAAAAAACGTTGCATCTTCACGCTCCAGCCTTAAAGCGCGGCGCCGAAGCGCCGCGCCCGTGCATTACGCCACGATGTCGCTGACTGCAGCCTGGCCGACGGTGGTGACGAGGAAATCCGCCACGCCGTGACCGGAGAAGTCCACTGCCAGGGTGCCCAGGTTGGTACCTGCGGCATAGGTCAGTACAGCATCGCCGGCATGCCCGGTGAAGGCATTGACGAAAGTCAGGCCTGCGCCTTTGGTAATGCCCGACAGGTCGATCTTGTCCGAACCCGAGGTAAAGTCAAAGATCTTGTCCGCCGCCCCAGGCTTGGAGTCGGAACTGGCACCGAACACAAAGGTGTCACTGCCCGCGCCGCCCCACAGTTGGTCTGCTCCGCCGCCGCCGTAGATGAGGTCGTTGCCGGCCCCGCCCTTGATGACGTTGGCCGCGTTGTTACCAATGATCAAGTCATTGCCCGCGCCGCCGAAGGCGTTCTCGATGGTCACGCCCTTGGCGATGGACACGTTGCCCACTAGGCCGCCCACGTCGGAGAACGACGCTTCATTGAGGTTGATCTTCTGGTTCTGGGTGAAGCCGGAGAAGTCCAGGGTGTCGTTGCCACCACCGTCCCATACCGAGAACACCAGCTTGTCGGCATTGGACGTGGCGCTGAGGAAATCACGCCCGGTGTTGGAGTTGAACCCGTAGGTGGTGTCGCCGGCGCGGGTGTTGTAGTTGGCACCGTAGAGCTTCTGGATCGCCGCAATATCGTCGATCAGCGGGCCGGACGCGTAGGCCTCGACTCCGCCTTTACTGAAGTTCTGGTTGGTGTTGCTCTCGCTCCAGTAGCTCATCAGGCTGTAGCCGCGCGTGTCCTGTCCATAGGTCGCGTCGTTGTAGGTCGGGTTGCCATTCCCGGCGTTGTAGTCGCCAGGGTGAGCCAGGCCCAGGGTATGGCCGATTTCGTGGGTCAGGGTCTGCCGGCCGTAGTTGTTCAGGTCCGGGGTCTTGTTCGGCGTGTAGCTGTTGTTGGTCAGGTACCACGAGGTGCCGTCGTAGCCTGCGCCGGTGCCGGGCAGGTAGGCGAACGCTGCCGCGCCGTCCTGGCCGCTGCTGTAGTTGCCGAACGTCATGTGGCCGTCACCGCCGCTGGCTTTCTCGGTGAAGGTGACGTTGGCCACGTCCGCCCAGGATTGCATGGCCAGTACGGCCTGTGCTTTTTGCTGTGCGTTGAACTGGCTGAAGCCCGCGATGCCATGTTTGTTCATGGTGCTCGAGGAGGCCGAAGTCAGGAAGGTGTAGGTCAGGTCGATCTTGCCGTTACCGTCAAAGTCCCGGTACGCGGCGCCGTCGCGCAGCAGCTGTGTGGCCGCCTGGTCAACTGTATAGGAGGGTTTGCCATTGATCGTGAGGTTGCCGCCACGGTCATACAGATGGCTGAAGCTATCGATTTGCGAGTAAGCGGTGCTGGCTTGCGCCGCCGACACGATAGCCTTGTCTTTTACTTTTGACATAAACGTACTTCCTTGTTTGCAAGTGCATCAGTCTTTGATCGATAGGAACCCCGCGGGCGAGATCGTCCTATCACTCGCCTCTTTTGAAGGCGTAAGAAAACTGACACAACTTGAAATCTTTCGTCTACATCTTTTCCTGCACTAAAACTCCCCGGACACTCAACTCAAGGAAGTATCAATCAATGTTTGTTGGGCAGCGCCGCGTTTGTCCGACAAAAAAACCGCCCCGTTATTTAAATATTAAATAGTCCTAACGTTTGTGCATGTGTTCGGCGCCGTTAGTTATTGGATCCATTATATTGACAGGGTGTCATTGGCAACATTAAACAGCCATTACTTATATTAATAAGTTCGGCTGGCCCCTATTACCGGGACACATGCCAGCCCGCCTTGCTTAATGCCGACAATAACGTGTCACCCGTGAGGCCGGGCACCAGGACGCCTTGATCGGTGAGCATGTCCTCCCCCGCCAGGATCGCATTGATGATTGCCTCTTCCACCGCCTCCGCCGCGGCACTGAACAGCGGCGAGATGTGGTCGTTGTTGACCATCTGCAATGCAGTGCTGAAGGGTAGATGCTTGCGCCCGTAGTCGGCGGGCGGCAAATCCTGGTTGCCGGTGGCAAAGGCCAGGAACAGATCACCGCTGGAGTCCTCGGTACCGCCGCCGGTACGGGCGATGCCGATCGATGCGCGTTGCGCCAGCCGCTGGCATTGGTGTGGCAACAGCGGCGCGTCGGTGGCGAGGATCACCACGATCGAGCCCATGCCCGGCGTGCCTTGCTCGGCAAACGGCGACGGGATCTCCATCAAGTGGCGCCCCACCGGGTAGCCATCCACCCGCAGTTCCTGGCGCTTGCCGTGGTTGGCCTGCACCAGCACGCCGACGGTCCAGCTGCCCTGCTCCGCTGGCAAGCGCCGCGAGGCCGTGCCAATGCCGCCCTTGAACTCATGGCAGATCATGCCAGTACCACCGCCCACAGCGCCTTCCTGCACCGGGCCGGTTTCGGCGTTGCCCACGGCTTCGCGCACATGCTCCGGGCCGACATGCTGGCCCCAGATATCATTGAGCAGGCCGTCATAGGTTTCCATCACCACCGGCATGCACCAGTACACGGCGGGGTCTGCCAGACGCTCGCGCTCCAGCGCGATCAGGCTGTCGCGCACCACGCCGATGCTGTGGGTGTTGGTGATGGCCAGCGGCGTGGTCAGCAACCCCGCCTCGTTGATCCATTCAAGACCGGTGGCGTCCCCGTTGCCATTGAGCACGTGGTACCCGGCAAAGCACGGTTGCTGGCGGGCTTCCCCGGCACGTGGCTGGATCACACTGACACCGGTGCGCACGTGCTTGCCCTCATGGTGCGTCTTGAGCGTACTGTGACCGACCCGAACGCCGGGCACATCGGTGATGGCGTTCCATTCACCGGGTGTGCCCAGCCCCAATGTGATGCCCAATTGACGTGCGCGCATAACCACTCCTTACAATTTCTGGAAGACCGGACTCGACCGGCCACTGATGCAATACAGAATCACCGACAGGGCCAGCAGGCCGATGATGACCATGATGTCCCGCACCGAGGCGGCGGCCACCAGGGTGACCAACAGATAGCCGGCGCCCAGTACCGCGAGCAATGCCGGCAGTGGCCACAACGGCATGCGATAGGGATGCTCGCGATCACGCAGCAACACTCGGCTCATCAACGCGCTCAAGGCCACCACCAGGTACACCAGCATGATCAGCAGCACGCTGAACGAGGTGAGGTCGGCCAGGTTGGAACTGAAACTCAGCAGCGCCGAAGGAATCGCCAGGAACAGCGTAGCCAACCACGGCGAATCCCAGCGCGGATGAATGCGGGTGAACAGCTGGTTGATGCTCGGTGTCCACAGCGCATCGCGCCCACTGCTGAATACCACGCGGCCGATCTGGATCACGATGGCCACAATCGCGTTGAACACCGACAGGAAGATCCCGGCGCTGACCAGCCGCGACAACGTTTCATTGCCGTGGCTGCTCAACAGGTAACCGATAGGGTCCGGGCTGCTGATCATCGCACTCAGGGAGGGCGCGCCGATCAACAGCGCGGTAATCGGCACCAGTTCGATGATCACCACCAGGCCCAGGGACCACAGCACTGCCTTGTGCACGCCCTTGCCGCCGCATTTCATGTCTTCGGCCAGCAACACCGCCGGGCCATAGCCGTTGTAGGAAAACAGGCCGACCCCCACCGCGCCGATCACCAGTGCCCAGGGTGCCAGGTGCAGCACGCCGTTTTCGACGATTTGCGGCTGGAACAGCACGCTGGCCGGCTGCACCGGGTTGCCGAAGCCGATCACCACGATCACCAGCAATGCCGCCACTTCCAGCAGCAGGCAGGTGCCGGTGATCCAGGCGTTGAGTTTGATATTGAGGATGCCCAGCGCGTAACTGCACACCACGATCACCAGTGCGACGGTCTGGGCGTCGAACTTCGTGCCGAGGGCGTTATTGAGGTAGGTCGCCGCGCCCGTGGCCAGTACCGGCGGGATAAACAGCAACATGACCAGCACCGTCAGGAACGTCGCATAGCCCGCCATGCCACCGAACACACGCTTGGCATACACGTACTCTCCGCCGGCGCTGTTGTGGGCACGCCCCAGTTCGGCGTAGCAAAAGGCAAACATCAGCGCGAGCAAACCGGCCATTACAAACGCCAGGAACACGCCGCTGCCGGCCTGCTGGATGGCAAACGGTGCGATCACGAACACGGAACTGGCCGGTGTCACCGCCGACACGGTAATAGCTACCACTTCGAAGACGCTCAAGGTGGGTTTCAGCACGCCGTTGGGCGCAGGGGAAGTGCTCATATCGTTATCCTCTGTCGTTGTTCTTGGTGTGAGGCAGAAACGAAAAGTCTGAGAGGCACGGGATATGTTTCCCGCTGAATGATGGCGAAGATAAACATTGGGTTTATGTCAGCCAATTCCCCTATTGGCGTACTCCCCTTGACGCCACCGGGCAAAAGCCGAACCCTTGGCCAATCTTTTGTTGGCGGGAGCCTGACACATGAGCCTGTTTCGGGAGGTCGGGATGCACGCCGGCCTGGGCCGCACCGTCGCGTACATCGGTACCGAGCGTTTCTGGAAACAGCTCGTGCTGTTGCTGCACCAGTGCCTGCCCTTCGATAACGCCCTGGCGATCTACTACCCCTTGGAAGGCGCGCCCCAGGCCCTGGAAGAATACGACGCCCAGCCCAGCAGCAAGCCGGCGTCGATGCTGGCGTACCTCAATGGCTTGTATTTGCTCGACCCGTTTTTCCAGGCCTGCCGCGAGGGGTATGCCAGCGGTGTGTACCGCCTGGAGGAAGTGGCCCCGGACCATTTTCGCCAGAGTGAGTACTTCCTCAGCTACTTCCACGACAACGTGCTGGAAGACGAGGTGCAATTCATTCTGCAATTGCCCGGCTCGGGGACCTTGTCGCTGTCATTGGGCATGCAGCGGCGCTTCAGCCTCGAGGAGACGGGATTGATGACGACCGTGGCGGCCTGGGTATTGCCGCTGATGCAGCAGCACTGGCAGCAAAGCACCCGGCGTGCGCCGGCGATGGACAGCCAGATCAGGGATGCCCTGAGTCAGTTCGGCTGCGGCGTGCTCTCGGACCGCGAGCTGGAAATAGCCCGCCTGGTGCTGCGCGGGTTCTCATCCAAGGCCATGGCCGAACGCCTGAACATTTCGCCGGACACGGTGAAAGTGCACCGTCGGCATTTGTACGCGAAGCTGGATATCTCGTCACAACCCGAGCTGTTTTCGTTGTTTATCCAGTCGTTGGGGCATGACCTGGAGCATCCTTGACCCTCTAGAAGCCCGGCCTGCCGGCGATGGCGCCGGTGAGATGGCCATCGCCGGCAAGCCGGGCGCCTACCGTGCCTGCGTTGACCTCAGCGCCCGGTCCGGATGGTGTTCCACACCCGCGTGCGCACCCGGTCAACGTTCAGCGGCATCGCTTCGAGTGCGAACAGCTTGCCCATCATCTCGGGGCTCGGGTAGATCTTGGTGTCGGCCTTGATCGCAGGGTCCACCAGGCTGTCGGCGGCTTCGTTACCGTTGGCGTAGTGCACGTAGTTGGTGATGCTGGCCATCACTTGCGGGCTCAACAGGTAATTCATGAACGCGTAGCCGGCTTTTTCGTTGGGGGCATCGGCGGGCATGGCGACCATGTCGAACCAGATCGCAGCGCCTTCCTTGGGAATGTTGTAGCCGATGTTCACGCCGTTCTTGGCCTCCTTGGCACGGCTTTCAGCCTGCAGGATGTCGCCAGAGAAACCGACTGCCACGCAGATATCGCCGTTGGCCAGGTCCGCGGTGTACTTCGAGGAATGGAAGTACGCCACATAAGGCCGCACCTTCATCATCAGGTCTTGCGCTTTCTTGTAGTCCTCGGGCTTCTTGCTGTGGTGCGGCAAGCCCAGGTAGTTGAGCGCAGCGGGCAGCAGCTCCGGACCATTATCCAGAATCGCCACCCCGCATTTCTGCAGCTTGGCCATGTTTTCCGGCTTGAAGATCAGGTCCCAGGAGTCGACCGGTGCGTTGTCGCCCAGTACCGCCTTGACCTTGTCGATGTTGTAGCCGATGCCGGTGCTGCCCCACAGGTACGGAAAGCCATGGGCATTGCCCGGGTCATTGTTTTCCAGGGCCTTGAGCAACACCGGGTTGAGGTTCTTCCAGTTGGGCAACTGGCTTTTGTCGAGCTTCTTCAACGCGCCGCCCTGGATCTGCCGGGCCATGAAATGGTTGGACGGGAACACCACGTCGTAGCCGGATTTACCGGTCATCAACTTGCCGTCGAGGGTTTCATTGCTGTCGTACACGTCGTAGGTGAAACCGATGCCGGTTTCTTTCTGGAAGTTCTTGGTGGTGTCCGGTGCGATGTAGTCCGACCAGTTGTAGATTTTCACCGTCTCGGCGGCCTGGCCGATAGAGGCCACCAACATCAAGGGCAACAGGGCAATGGCTTTCATGGTTCGATTTCCTGGCGGTTTTAGGGCTGTTTTTATGGCAGGCGATCAAGGATCAAAGCGTTACAGGATCAATACGTAGGTCTTGCGCACGGTTTCCTGGATGTCCCAGATGCCGGTGCTGTTGGCCGGCAACATCAGTGCATCACCGGCTTGTATGTGGACGATTTCGCCGCTGTCAGGGGTGAAGGTGCAGCGGCCCTGGATGAAGTGGCAGAACTCCTGGGATTTGATCTGGCGACGCCAAACGCCTGGGGTGCATTCCCAGATGCCGGTTTCGACGCCATCGTTGCGCTCGACGGTCAGGGTCGAGGCCACGGCAATGGGCTCGCCCAGCGGCACAGCAACGGGCGACGAGTCAGGTAGGTGGGCGTTCAGCGTGTCTTTGAATTGCGTGATGCTCATGGGATTTTCCCGTGTGAGTGAAACGTCTTAGTGCATGAAACCTTCCATGAATCCGGCCACGCCGGTCGCCAGCTTGCGGCGCCAAGGGGCGGTGTTGGGGTTGGCCAACACCTGGTCTTCATGGACGAAACTGCGAATGATCGCGTTGTAGCCCAGCCAGCGGCAGGGTTCGGGCTCCCAGGGCTTGAGCGCGTCCAGGCCGCGTTCGCGGATCACCCAGGGTTGATGGGTCAACGGCGTGTCGCGGCCCAGGATCAGGTCGGCCAGGGTGCGGCCGCCCAAGTTGGTCGCGCCGACGCCCTCCCCGCCGTATCCCCCGGACAGCGCGATGCCAGTCTTGTGATCGCAGAGCATGTGCGGGCGGAAATTGCGCGACATGCCGAGGTTGCCGCCCCAGGAATGGGTAATCCTCACGCTCTTTAGCTGTGGGAAAAGCTCACCGAACAGGTAGCGACGCAGCTCCACTTCGCTGTCGGTCAAATCGAAGTCATGGCGCAGCTTGCCGGCAAACTGGTAACCGCCGCGCGCACCGAACACCAGTCGGTTATCCGCCGTACGCTGCCCGTAGGTGACCTGGCGGCTGCTTTCACCAAAGGCTTGGCCATGGCTCAGGCCGATGTCGTCCCAGGTGCTGGCCGGCAACGGCTCGGTGGCGACGATCAGGCTCTGCACCGGCAATTGGTAGCGGCCCAGCAGTGGCAAGGTATTGGCGTAGCCCTCCACTGCCGGTACCACCCAGGCTGCCCGGACGCTCGCCTTGGCAGTGCGCAGGCTACCGGATTGCCAGTGGGTAACCGGGCTGTTTTCGTAGATTGCCACGCCCATGCGCTCCACCACCCGCGCTAGGCCACGCACCAGCTTGGCTGGGTGGATGGTTGCAACGTGCGGCGCATAAATGCCGCCATAGGGCCTGGCGATGCGGATCTGCTCGGCCAATTGCTGCGGGCCAAGCCAACGGTAGTCGGCTTCGGTCAGGCCCTGGGCGTAGAGTTTGTCGAGGTAGCGGCGCAGGCTGCCCTCCTGCTCGGGGTAGCGCGCCGCGCAGTACAAGGCGCCACCCTTGCGGTAGTCGCAGTCGATGCCTTCACGCGCCAGCACCTGGGCGACTTCGTCAGGGATGGCGTGCAGCATGTCAAAGGAGGCGCGGCGCTGCTCGGGGGCCAGGCCGGCGAGCAAGCGGTCCTCACCCAGCAGGTTGCCCATCAGCCAGCCGCCGTTGCGACCCGACGCGCCAAAGCCGGCGGTTTGCGCTTCGATGATCGCGATCTTCAGCTCGGGGGCTTGGCGTTTCAGGTAGTAAGCGGTCCACAGCCCGGTGTAACCGGCGCCGATAATGGCCACGTTGACGTCCAGGTCATGCTCCAGGGCCGGCCGCGCGTGCAGCGGGTCGTCCAACTGGTCCATCCATAAACTGATAGTGCGCCATGCCGGCATGCCAGGTTCCCCCACCTCGTTTCGATAGGGTCGATCCTAGGGCGCGCCGTCATGGGTTGTCTTGCGCGCGTGCACGCAGGGAAATTTGTTTGACATAGGCCTTGGGCGACTGGCCCGTGTGCTGGCGGAACGCGCTGTAGAACGCCGACAACGAGTTGAAACCTGCGGCAAACGCCAGGTCGTCGATCTTTAACGGCGGCACGGCCTTATCCAGGGCGGCCAACAAATGCTGGAGCCGTGCCTGGTTCACATAGCGATAGAAGCTCTGGCCCAGCACCTGGTTGAGCAGGTAGGAAATCTGGTTGCGGCTGTAGCCACATTCCTTGGAAACCCGTTGCAGGTCCAGCTCCGGGTCCAGGTAGGGTTGCTTGCATTCGAAATACTGCTGCAGGTCATTGGCCATGTGCCCCAATTGCTGGGGCGACAGGCCCAGGCGGCTGACCGAAGGCCGCGCGGCCTGGGCGGGTTGTTCATGCACCAGGGAGGCGTATTCGTTGACGCGCCAGATCAACCCGTCGCGTACCGTGATGGCCTCGCTGGTGCGGAACGACACCAGGCCCTGGCCGCCACGCAAGGTGATGCGGTACTGGATGAATGCGGTATCGCCATCGGCGCGGATACGGTCGCTGTGCTCGATCGCCTCGTCGGCCTCGCGCGGCATGCTGGCTTGCAGGTAGTCACGCAAGTCGGCGAACCCAATGACACGGTTCTGGAAAAAGTCGTGGTACTGGATGTCCGGATGGTAGTAGGACATCACGCCCTCCAGGTCCCGGTGGCGCCAGCACAGGTGGTGGCGCAGTACCAGCTCGCGTGTGGCCTGGGATTGCTGGGCATCATCGGCGGGGGCGATGTCGGGCATGAATGGCTCTGGGGCGGGTAAACCCTGGAGATTGCCGAATTTTGCCAAGGTCTTCAATGGCCAAATGGACCTTCTGACTAATGGCCTTTTGCCTGAATCCGGGTAGGAGATGACCCACGTCAACTTATGTGAAGACAACCGCCGAACGGAACCAAAAAATTCACCTCGGGGTTGCGAACGAATGCTACTTTTAAGCTCTCAGACGCCACGACCAGTGAAGGTCATGGCCCCCCTACCGCGAGCTAAAGGAAGCGCTCAATGACCAAGGTGGGCAACATGAACAAAGTGACGTTCCCCAACGCCTGCCAGCTGATGCGCTGGCATTTTCATCCGATGGGTTTCGAGGGCAGCATGGACGCCCCTGGCAGTATGATCGCGCGCCTGTTCGACCGCGCCAGCGGCGAGACACTGATAGCTATCGCCGGCATCCCCTGCGCTACCGTGATGAATGCAGCCGATGTGGAGCGGATTATCGAGGCGGTGGAGGATGAATTGGAGTCGTTCGTACCGCCGCTTTCCTTGCGGGCCTGACTCAACTTCTCCATGGAAACAGGGTGAAAAGGTGGGAGCGGGTTCCCTCGCGACTACCATGGTTCAGCCAGCACATGTGGGGCTGAACCCTGGTAGTCGCGAGCAAGGCCGCTCCCACATCAGTTCCGGCGCCCCATCAGTTGCGCTGGTCGTCAAAGAAGGTTTTCCTGCCATCGACCCGCTCCGACGCCTTCGGCACATTCACCGCCTGGCCTTCGGGCTTTTCCACATACCAGTAGCAATGGCTCACTGCGCGGGTAATGCCCACGTAGGCCAGGCGCAGCACTTCGTCCTTTTGCGCATTGTCGTAGGGCTCGCTGTCGCCATCCTTACCCAGGCCTGCCATGCGATACACCTGGTTCTTGTAGGGAGAGCGGGTCACGTGCTGGCAATCCCCAAGCAGGAACACTGCGTCGGCTTGCAGCCCCTTGGCACTGTGATAGGTCAGCTGCTTCAACCTGCGCGCCTGGGGCGGCAAGTTAGAATCCACATTAACTGCAGGCTGAATATGCTCTTGAATCAATAACTTATCGCTGCTTTTTCGATACAACATCAACACCGATTCACCGCGTTGATAATGCTCCAGCAGTTGCCGCCCCAACGCTGCGTCGTCGCGCTCCAGGACTTTGACGGGCACCAAATCCTTATGCGTGCCACTGGCCTTGGCCTTCTTGCCTGGAATCGCCGGCGCCGCACGCACGATGTGCTCGGCGGCATCGATGATGTGCTGGTGGCTGCGGTAGTTCTCACCCAGCATTACGCGCGTGGTGGCAGGTGACGGGAATTCCTTGTTGAACTCCATGAAGTACTTGGGCGAACTCCCGCGCCAGCCATAGATGGATTGCCAGTCATCCCCCACGCACAACAGCGATGAGTGCTGTGCACCGCGCCCGACATGCATCGCCGGGCCACGGCTGCGGATCTCGCGCAGGCTGGCGCGGATCCACGAGACGATTTGCGGTGAAACGTCCTGGAATTCATCGATCATCAAGTGCGAAAGCGGCCGCAACAACGGATCACTGAGCAGCTTGAGATTTTCCGGGGTGTTTTCGCCGAACAGCGAGAACATGCGGTTGTAGGTCATGATCGGTGGCGACTGGTCCAGCAAGTGATCTTCCAGGGCTTTCCAGAAGATGCTCAGGGCTTCGAAGAAGAAACGGTCCGGGTCATCCTTGGCAAAGCTCATCTGCCCAACTGCGGTGGGCACGTCCAGCCCGAGGTTTTCGATAAACCCGGCGGCCATCACGAAGCTGTCCAGCAACGGCGCCGAGGCCAACTCGCCCTTGACCTTATAATCAAAGCCCGGCCCGGCCGCGGCATCATCCGCCAAACTGCTTAAAAGCCGCTTCGAAGAATCGTAACTATCAAGCCATATCAATGGCTTACGGCAGAAAGCTTGAAACAACGTGCGCTTTACCGCCCATTCCGCACGCACCGACAGTTTCGCGTTGGGCCGGCTGATCTGGGCGTTCTCCCGCGAATCGAAGCCCAGCACCACCCAGGCGTCCAGCTCGGGTATATAGCCATGACAGTGAAACTGCGCGCCGTTGATTTCCAACGCCTGGCGACTGGGTTCAATGCCCTTGATCGGCCAGGCGCCGGCCCGGAACCACAGGTCCTCGATCACATCGCAGAGTTCTTCATCGCGCTTGGCCGCCAGCTCAGTCACGGCAACGCGTTTTTGCACGTCGGGGTGATCACGCTCCAGTTCCTTGAGCTGCAGGCCATGGCGTGCCAGCGGCGCAATCAACTCACGAAAGCGTGGGTGCTGCCCGTGCAACCGGTGATAACAGGCATTCATCTGCTGGCGCTGGGCATCGTTGATACGCAAGTCGAAGGGGTTGCTGTCAGCGTCTTCAAAGCCCGCATTCAGGTTCTCGAACGCTTGCAGGCGCTCAAAGCCTGGCAGGCTGCGAACCATGGGCAGGATGCGCGAGTGAAAGGTACGCACCACGGCCTGTGCTTCTTTCATGCCAAGGGGTTGGCCCCACAGGCTGAGAATTTCCATGAGCTTGTTGATGAAGTCTTTGCGCGACTCGCGGGTAAAAGTCACCACCGTCATCGAGCTGAGCTCGAAGCCCAGATAATGGGTGAGCAACAAGATACGCAGCACCAACGATGTGGATTTGCCCGCCCCGGCCCCCGCGATCACTGAGGTAGAAGGCGTATCGCTGAAAATCATCTTCCACTGCGCCGCGCTGGGCTGGGCGTGGGCCGGCAGCAAACGTGCAACGTCCGCCTTGATGCGCTTCTTCAAGTCGGCGGTGAGCGGCAGGCGCCAATCATCGAACAGGCTGTCATCCACCCCCGGTGCACGATGCTCATCCGGGCGATAGTCACGAATCAGCAACACCTGGCGGCCTTCCTCAAGGCCATCGGCCTTGCCCTCGCGATAGCCGTATTCCACGCCCGCCTCGTGCCCGCTGCGGAAACCATCAGCCTGCCCGTGCAACCAGGAAAACCGGTGCTGGGCGCGCAGGCGGGTCAGGCCATGGCCAAACAGACGCGCAGCGAGGCGCTTCAATAACGGCATGTCAGCCAGGGGGCGCAGTTCGGGGGGAAGATCAGGCTTTTGTTGCGACACGCGGACTCCTGCGATGGGCGGGTTCTTACAAGGGCACCATGGTCGCCGGAATCGACGTTCAGTTCCAGCCAATTGCTTTGCTGTCATGCAGTTAGGCGCTGAACTGAAAGTCAAAACGCCACTAACCAATCTAATCGACTGATAGGAATCAGGCACTTTTCAGGCTTTTTATCGATCATGACCTGCTGGATCATAAGCACCATCCACAGGAGACGATCATGCTAGAACTTCGACCTTTCACTTCCCTGGGCGGCGCCCATCATGGCTGGCTTGACGCTCATCACCACTTCTCATTTGCCGAATACCATGACCCCAAGCGCATGCACTGGGGTAACTTGCGGGTCTGGAACGATGACATCATTGCGCCGGGCACCGGATTTCCCCAGCACCCGCACCGTGATATGGAAATCATCACCTACGTGCGTGAAGGTGCGATCAGTCATGCCGACAACCTCGGCAACAAAGGCCGTACCGAGGCCGGTGATGTGCAGGTCATGAGCGCAGGCACCGGGATCGCCCACAGCGAGTACAACCTGGAAGGCACGCCCACCAAGATTTTCCAGATCTGGATTATCCCGAACGAGGCGGGTCTGCCACCGTCCTGGGGCGCCAAGCCGTTCCCGAAAGGCGATCGCGAAGGCTTTGTGACACTGGCCAGTGGCAAGGCCGGGGACAGCGAGAGCCTGCGCATCCGTGCGGATGCACGCCTGGTGGCCGCGAACCTGAAAGCCGGGGAAAGCGCGGAATACCGCTTGGACAACGGACGCCGTGCGTACCTGGTGCCGGCCACTGGGGTGATTGAAGTCAATGGCTTGCGGGCACACGCCCGAGACGGCGTGGCAATCGAGGAGGAGCAGGTGTTGCGGGTGACGGCCATTGAGGACAGCGAGATTGTCCTGGTCGATTTGGCCTGATTTCAAGCACCGGTGGGAGGAGCATGCCCCCTCCCACTGGCGTATTGCGCCGTTACTCTGAGATCGCGCCGTCTACCAGCACCTGCGCCTCTTCCACGAGTTGCTTGAGGTGATCCTCACCGATAAAACTCTCGGCGTAGATCTTGTAGATATCCTCGGTGCCCGACGGCCGTGCAGCGAACCAGCCATTTTCGGTCATCACTTTCAAGCCGCCGATCGCCTGGTTGTTGCCCGGCGCGTGACTGAGGATTTGTTGAATGCGCTCCCCGGCCAGCTCAGTGGACGTCACCTGGTCTGGCGACAGTTTGCCCAGCAAGGCTTTCTGTGCCGGAGTGGCCTTGGCGTCCACACGGATCGCGAACGGCTCGCCCAGGGCATCAGTGAGACCGCGGTAGATCTGACTGGGGTCCTGGCCTTTGCGCGAGGTCATTTCCGCCGCCAGCAAGGCAGGGATCAGGCCATCCTTGTCAGTGCTCCAGACCGTACCGTCCTTGCGCAGGAACGAGGCGCCGGCGCTTTCTTCACCACCAAAACCCAATGAACCTTCGAACAGGCCATCGGCAAACCACTTGAAGCCAACTGGCACTTCGTAGAGGCGACGGCCAATGCGTGCGGCAACGCGGTCGATCAGGCCGCTGCTGACCACGGTCTTGCCCACGGCCGCGTCAGCGCGCCAGTCTGGACGGTTCTGGAACAGATAGTCGATGGACACCGCCAGGTAGTTGTTTGGTGCCAGCAGGCCACCGGATGGGGTGACGATGCCGTGGCGATCGTGGTCCGGGTCGCAGGCGAACGCTACGTCAAAGCGTTCCTTCAGCCCGATCAGGCCCTGCATGGCGTAGCTCGAGGACGGGTCCATGCGGATCTGGCCGTCCCAGTCGACGCTCATGAAGCGGAAGGTCGCGTCGACTTCGGTGTTCACCACGTCCAGGTTCAGGCGATAGTGCTCGGCAATCGCCGACCAGTAGCGCACCCCTGCTCCGCCCAACGGGTCTACGCCCAGGCGCAGGTCGGCGCTACGGATAGCGTCCATGTCGATCACGTTGACCAGGTCAGCCACATAGCTGTTGAGGTAGTCATGGCGATGGGTGGTGTCGGCCTTGAGCGCCTGCGCGTGGGTGATCCGCTTGACCCCGGCCAGTTTGTTGGCCAGCAGTTCGTTGGCCTTGGCTTCAATCCACTTGGTGACGTGGGTATCGGCTGGCCCACCATTGGGCGGGTTGTACTTGTAGCCGCCACTCTGCGGCGGATTGTGCGACGGCGTGATGACGATGCCGTCGGCCAGACCGCTGGTGCGACCACGGTTGTAGCAGATAATGGCGTGGGAAATGGCCGGAGTCGGCGTGTACTCATCGCCCTCCGCCAGCATCACGTGCACGCCATTGGCGGCCAGTACTTCCAGGGCACTTGCACCGGCAGGCGTCGACAGGGCGTGGGTATCCAGGCCAACAAACAGCGGGCCATTGATACCCTGGGCTTCGCGATACAGGCAGATGGCCTGGCTGATGGCGAGTACATGCCATTCGTTGAAGCTCAATTCGAACGAGCTGCCACGGTGCCCGGAGGTGCCAAACGCGACGCGCTGGGTGGAGATTGCTGCATCAGGCTGGCCGGTGTAATAGGCCGTGACCAGTCGCGGGATATCCACCAGCAACTGGGCTGGCGCCGGCTTGCCCGCAAAAGGACTGATTGTCATGCATAAACCTCGGAAAGAAGGATTCGGAAAAAATGGCAGTTTACTGAGAGTTCGACTGCTGCGCGACGTTATAGATCCTACAGCAGCAAGAGAAACTTCACGTAGTCATCACGTCTGGGCCTGACGCAGCGCGTCACTGATGGCTGCCAAGGCAACATCCAGGTCGGGATGCCCATGAAAAGTGTGGCTCAAGCGCAAATGTTGCTGGTGCAAGCCGCTGAGACTGAATAGCTCACCCGGCGCAATCACCACCTGTTGGGTGAGCAGGCGCTGGAACACCTGGCGCATGTCGACTGCCCGCGTGGCGCCCAGCCAGAACGTCGCCCCGGCGGTTGGCGGACGGTAGGCCACTTGTTCCCCCAGGTGCAGGTCCAGGCGCTGGCACATGTCCTGTGCCTGCTGGCTCAATTGCAGACGCAGCGCTCGCAAGTGCACGTCGATTCGCCCGCTTTGACAAAGGCGCGCAATGGCGCGCTGGCGGATCGACGACAGCCGAAAGGACCGCAGCAGGAATTGGCGCTGCAATTCGCCGCTCATGCGTCGAGACAACAGGTAACCATAGGGCGCTTCCGAACCCAGTACTTTCTCGAAAGAAGAAAACACGATCAGTCGCTCTGGGTTGACCAGTTCGCGCAGGGCTGTCTGGGGCTCTGTGAAACCCAGCTCACCAAAGGTGTCGTTTTCCAGCAACCAACAGCCGTAGCGTTCCAGCATCTGCGCGACGGCCAGACGCTCAGGGGTCGACAGGACGAGCCCTGACGGCAGGCTGACCCGTGCTGACAGCAACACCAACTGCACAGGTTCATCGCATAACAAGCGGTCAAGCGTCGTCAGGTCCAGGCGACCTTCCAGCGTCCAGGGCAATTCGATAACGCGCACGCCAGCATCCTGGAACAGGCGCAGTACCAGCCAGTCGCAGGGCGATTCGACAACCACCGTAGTCCCCCTCAGGCCCAGTACGTCGATGAGGATGTCCAGCACACCGCGCAGGTCGGCGCCGATGTAGACGTCATCGGCATGCCAACAACGCGTGGGCGACGAGGTGTAACGCGCCGCCAGCACGGCACGCAGCTCCCAGACACCGCATGGCTGGGACCAGGGTTGCAGTTGGCGCGGGTAGTGGCGTACCAGCTCCCGCTCCAGGCGCAATAGGCTGCCATCCAGCGAAGCCAGCAACGCCGGTTCATCACCACTGAGCACCACCATGCCCGGCCGGCGCGCCGCAGCGTAGAGCCGATCGAGCAGATCGCCTCCGGCCCACGCCAGCGGGTTGGCCGACAGGGGCCAGGCGTAATAGCCCGATTTGGCCACCGAATAGACCCTGCCCTCCTTCTCCAGCAGCGAGTAGGCGTACTGTACGGTCGAGATCGATACCTTAAGGCGCCCCGCCAATTGCCGCAGGGAAGGCAGTTTCACCCGTGCATCAGTGCTGACTTCGTTGATCAGGCTGATCATGTAGCGGTAAACCGCCTGATAAGCGAAGTCGGCCGGCCGTTCGCCGCGCAGTGTCATCGACCGGACGATTGACAGGCGTGGACGCTGTCATAAGCCAGGGCACCGCTGCTGTGCAGGTCTTTGCCGCTGGTGATAACCGCTGGACGCTTGCGGTAGAGGTGCTGTAGCAAGGGCATTGGCAAGCCGCTGGTGTCGGTGACCCACTGTTGCAGCATGTCGGCGCAAGGCTTGCCCTGCAGGACCTTGTGCAGCTCAGGCAGGGCAACCAGCATGCCAGGATGACAGTGGCGCAGATAGCCTTCCAGACGCTCCCCATGGTGGATGAACGGCGAAAACAACAGGCAAATCAGTTGCGTCTCGTCATGGCCAAAGAACTGCTGGGCGTAGGTGCTCGCCTGGATGCGCCCTTCACGGGTACCCGCTTCGGCGAGCACCGCCTCAGGCATGCGCATGCGACTGAGGTAGTGGGCCGCTTGCTGGAGAAACCCCTGCACGCCCTCTTCATAGTCCAGGTCTCGCAGGCATTGGGCTTGCAACCCCCGCAGATGCGCCATCAGCAGCGGGTTGGAATAGGCTGGATGGCTGAAGTGAAACCCCAGTGGGTCTGGGGCGAAGGCCATGAACTCGGTGAGCATGGGCGAGGACGGGAGGTCTACGCCGTCCAGTAAATCGGCAACGCCAATGTAGGACAAGTGGCGGTAACCCGTTTTGCTGGGGTTTTCATGGGCAACATAGTGTTCGCCGTACACCTCACGGTAATACCCCATGCTCAGTTCCTCCATGCGCGCGAACAACCCTGTGAGGGAGGACGGCCAGGCCTCCCTCACGTCGACCCCGGCGCCTTGTGACGTGTTCTTGAGCCAGGCCAGAAACTGGCCTTGCTTGCGTGGCGTGTCGCCGCTGACCAGCGCATGCACCCCGCCGTTCCAAGTGGTGACGCGCTGGTAGAAATCGCCAAGTGCCAGGTAGGTATCACTGCACAACGTCGCGCGGCAATCACCGGCACTCAGGTGACCCACCATCAACATGTTGCGTTGACTGGCCTCCCGGCCAAGTGCAGAGGCCGGTCGCAAGGCGTTGAAGGGCAATACCTCCTGGTTTTCCACCATCAGGAGCTCAACCCTTGGATCATCGTGGAGAAACAGGCGGCCGTAGCCCTGGTTGAGGCTGTTGAGCCGGCCCTCCGTCATCCCCGCGTAGCGTAATGTCGCAACCCGCAAGTGAAAGGTGCGCGGTGCCCGGCCTGCAATCGTCAATTGCGCAGCACGCAACATCGCCAGGGTGTAGCTGCTGACTTCGCCACCACCGTGGGCAACCAGTATCTTGTAATCCCCGACCTGCTCCATGCCTCCCGCCGCCACAACGATTCGCTGGACCAATAACTGGAGTGCTGTTCGTTCTTCGCGATTAAAGTAACCGATCAAGCGTTGCAGAACTTGCTGGTAAACATAATTCATAGCCTGTTCGTGAATAGTGCTCATCGTTTTACTACCTGAGTTGAAATATGAGTTTCAAGCAACTGCTGACAGTGTTTGTTCGGCCTGTCATGTCTGTAATAAATTCGCGCACAGCCGTGTGCGCCAATATCTAGACACTAGCACCGCGCAACACTTCGACACGGCTGCAGTCGGGCAAGGGCTTGGCCCTGCAAGCACGCAAACCACCGAATTTACTGGGTATAAATAAACCCAGCCGCAGTCCTAGGACCGTTCCGACAAACTCTTACGCACTTTTAACCAACTATTTAAAGAAACGTCCGACCCGCAATTGAACCAACTTTCCCACTTATCGGGTTGAGGCTTATGCGGAGCGCACGTTTTTCCCTGGGGCAACGCATACCGTGCGACGTAAGTTTCAGTCGCCCGTGACAGGCATGTCAGATATTCAATCATTGCTCAGTCCTTGAGATGAAAGTGAAGCTGCAATTATCAGTGCTGGAATAATGATTAATAGATACAGAACCCCGCCGAAAACCAGTGCAGATGAATAACGGCCAACCTTTAAATGACGCGCACACAAAGACGCCGCACTGGAATTCAGGGCGGCGTCAGGGGGAAAGTCAGGATTCAGGGGTTAAATAAACAACCAGGTAGCACAACAGCGGTAAGGGTTCAGCCCTGTCAAATGGCGTATTTGCCCCATACGCCAGGTGACAGGAATACTCGTTTGCGAATATTCCTACATCCTAAACAGCTTCAACCTGCAACGCGACACGCTCGCGGCACGGGCATTCGTCCATGTAGCGGTGCGCTTCCACGAACTGGCTGAACGGAAACACCGTGGTTTTCAGCGGTACCAGCACGCGGTCGGCCGTCAGCTGGTTGATATCCCGCAGGGCTCGCTGCAAGGCAACCTGGTCCTGGATAATGCCCAGCTCGGGCTTGCCGGTGAAGTTACCAATGCAGTGCACAAAGAACTGAATATTCTTCTGGAACGCCGCACACGCCGGGAACGGTGTCTGGTTACCGCCCTGCAAGCCATACAAGACCAAGCTGCCACGCGGTGCCAGCACATCACCGAGCAGCGACATCTGAGGGCCGCCCAAGCCATCGAACACCACGTCCACGCCGCGGTTGTCGGTGAACTTGTTGATTTGCATCAGCAGGTCCTGCTCTTCGGTGACGATGACCTTCTCTGCGCCGAGGGACAGCAGGTACTCACGCTCCTCGCTGTCCTTGGTAGCCGCAATCACCCGCACACCCAGGGCTTTGCCCAGTTGCACAAAGGATGGGCCGGCGCAGTGACTGGCGTCAGTCACCAGGGCGAATTGCCCAGGCTTGACCCGTGCCAGATCCATGTAGGCAAAGTACGCAATCAACAGCGGCGTGTAGTGCACGCTGGCTTCGATAGGGCTCAAGACATCCGGATAACGGGTCAGGGCCGAACGGGGCAGGACGATCTGCTCGCCATACACCGGATAATCATTAGGGCTCTCGGCCGGAAAACTGGCCACCTTATCGCCCACTGCCAAGTCGTCCACGCCATCGCCTACGGCGACCACGACACCGGCCATCTCGTGGCCAAGGCCGGACGGCAAGCGTGCATGGGAAGACGCCAGGTTCTGGCGCCACAGAATGTCATACCAGCTGATGCCAATCGCTTCGACACGCACCTGCACTTCGCCCGGTGCGGGCTGCGCGGCTGCATGCTCTTCGCATTTGAGCACCTCGGCCGGACCAAACTTGTGAAAACGGATCGTGCGGGACATCGCAAACCTCGTCAAAGTAACCTCTAATGCCATGAACTCTATCTGGGCTTTCCGGGTAAGACCACCGGTCGCCATTAATAGTCGACATGCCTGTCATTGATTCCGCAACTGAGGAATAGACCTCAGAGCTTGTAAGAAAACTCAATTTTCCTGTGCAGAGTAACAGCCTTTACCCGTAAGATTCATGCCGGTCATTCTTCTTACATGGCTGCTCTCGTCAAGTTTGCTGACTCTTCCAGGACACAAGATGAACCGTAACGACCTGCGTCGTGTCGACCTTAACCTCTTGATCGTATTCGAAACCTTGATGCATGAGCGCAGTGTAACCCGCGCTGCGGAGAAACTGTTCCTTGGCCAACCGGCGATCAGTGCGGCGTTGTCACGCCTGCGCGGGCTGTTTGACGACCCGCTGTTCGTGCGCACTGGGCGCAGCATGGAGCCGTCTGCCCGGGCAGTAGAGATCTTCGCCCTGCTCTCCCCGGCCCTGGACTCGATTTCCACTGCCGTCAGCCGCGCCGCCGAGTTCGACCCGGCGACCAGCACCGCCGTGTTCCGTATCGGCCTCTCCGACGACGTCGAATTCGCCCTGCTGCCGCAACTGCTCAAACGCTTGCGCGCCGAGGCCCCCGGCATCGTGTTGGTGGTACGCCGCGTCAACTACATCCTGATGCCCGGCCTGCTGGCGTCCGGCGAAATCTCCATTGGCGTTAGCTACACCGCCGACCTCCCGGCCAACGCCAAGCGCAAGGTACTACGCCGCAGCCTGCCCAAACTGCTGCGCGCCGACAGCGTACCGGGCTCCTTGAGCCTCGACGACTTCTGCGCCCGCCCCCACGCCCTGGTGTCCTTCGCCGGCGACCTGAGCGGCTTCATCGATGAAGAACTGGAAAAACTCGACCGCAAACGCCACGTAGTCCTGGCCGTACCACAGTTCAACGGCCTCGGCACGTTGCTGGCGGGTACGGACATCCTGGCAACCGTGCCGGACTACGCCGCCGAGGCATTGACCTCGGCAGGCGGCTTGCGCGCAGAAGACCCACCGTTGCCGGTGCGCAGCTTCGAGCTGCACATGGCGTGGCGTGGGTCGCAGGATAATGATCCGGGAGAGCGTTGGTTGCGGTCGCGGATTCAGATGTTCTTTGGCGACCCTGAGAGTCTGTAGTGATCTTAGGACAGGCTGTGATTCTGATCATTTTTGCCTTTCCACAAACCATGTAGCTCCATTCACTTCCAGTGGATTGCTACATTGGGGGCTCATCTGAGGGCATGCTTCGGGTGGTTTCAAAAGGATGCCCCACTGGCCCATGCTCGAAAAGTCATACACTGATGCTCCCATGCCGCCACCAGCGGGCTCATGCTGGCCGGCAAGGCGGGTGGTCGCTTTAGCAGACGCCAGAACACTCGCAGCACAATCAGAAAGAGCAGGTAGCGACGCCGTCTTCGGTCCAGCCCAGCTGCCTGTGGGCCTGCGCAAGGTCCGACTGCATATCGTGGCTCCATAACCAGTCGAAGCGACTGGCCAGGGTGGTCGACAGGAGAGGCTCACGGTCTCCAACCTGGGGGTCTCGAAACTCGTAGAGTTCACCGGCTTCCCAGGACGTGCGCTGCACACGGCAAGCGCGAGGACGACGGATCGCGTCATATACCTGCAGAACATCCTGGGCGTTGCTTTCCAGCACCCGCTTGTCTCCGAGCAATCGCGCGAGCAGCCAAGCATCTTCGAGCCCTTGGCCGGCCCCTGCGCCTTGATGGGGAAGCATGGCGTGAGCAGCATCGCCAATCAGCCCGACACGGCCATGTGTGTAGCCTGCAAGCTCGTCCAACTCGTGAAGCGCCCACAGCGTCGGCGCGGGAATGCACTCAAGCAATACGCGCACGGCATCGCCCCAATGTGCGAAGGCGTCCAGCATTTGCGCCTGGCTGGTGGTTTTGACCCAGGGTGTGCCTTGCGGCCATACAGGATTGGGGGTCGAGCGATCGGAAACAAAGGCCACCACGTTGATCAACCGACCTTGCTTGACCGGGAACGTGAGGATATGAGCATCGAGCCCCAGGTACATCTGCGGAACATTGATCAGGTGCTCATCGACGCCGGCAGCGCGATACGCTTGGCGCAGTTGCTCGCTGTCGATCATGCCCCGGTAGGCACAGGTGCCGCTGAATCGAGGTGCGACCACAGGCAGGCCGAGCCCCTCAAGTACATAGTCGCGCAGAGATGACTTGATACCGTCGGCTGCGATCAGCAGGTCACATTCGTAGTCAGTACCATCGGTGAATTGAACGCTGACCCTTTCCCCTGCCTCATGCACGCTGACCGCGCGCTTGTCGAAGCGGGCAATTCCGTCCGGTAATTGCTGGGCCAGCGCATCAAGGAAATCGGCGCGATGCACCGACGATTGACCCACGCCATCGGCGATGCTGGCACCGAGGTAGCCGGCATCCACGCCGCGGCGCCATTCAAACCAAATGTCTTGCCAGGGTTGTGGCGTGCGGTCAGCAATGCGCTCATAGGGCGTGCCGATGCCCAGGCCTTCGATGGCACGCACTGCGTTTGAACCGAACGAAACACCGGCGCCGACTTCACCGAAGGCAGGTGCGGCTTCAAATAACGTCACGTCCAGGTGCGGATGACGGCAGAGATCAAGTGCCAAGGCCACGCCAGCGATACCGCCGCCGACGATGCCCACTTGCAAGACAGAATGAGGGCTAGTCATGGAAAAAACCTTATGTTTGTTTTTGGAATAGTCCGATCATGACTATTCACAAACCATTGATAAATGCCCTGCCCTCCATACAAACTATCACCAGCGTGAATATAAAAATGACTTCACCCGCACATGTGTCCAAGAGAACCCACGATGAATCTGCGCGAGCTGGACCTGAATCTTTTGGTGATCTTTAACCAACTGCTGGTAGACCGAAGTGTTTCTGTGTCGGCTGAAAGCCTCGGCCTGACTCAACCGGCCGTCAGCAATGCGCTGAAGCGTCTGCGCATCACGTTCAACGATGAGCTGTTCGTGCGAACTCCCAACGGCATGCAGCCAACCCCATTCGCAGTGCAACTGGCAGAACCGGTATCCCAAGCGATCGGCCTGTTGCACGGTGCGATAAACCGCCACGACGAATTCGATCCAGCGACCAGCCGAAAACGCTTTGTGGTGGCGATGACCGACATCGGGGAGATTTATTTCGTGCCGCGCCTGATCGACGCGCTGCTGAAACTGGCCCCTGGCATTTCGGTGAGTACGCTGCGAAGCAATGCCCAGCTATCCGAAAGCCTGGCCAGTGGCGAGGTGGATCTGGCCGTGGGGCTGCTGCCAGACCTGCAAGCGGGCTTTTACCAGCGGCGTTTATTTCACCATCGCTATGTGTGCCTGTGCAGAAAAGACCATCCATTGACCCAACAGCCCATGACCCGCGAACGTTTCTGTGAGTTTGGGCACGTCAGGATCGTTGCGGCCAGCACCGGGCATGGCGAAATCGACACGCATATGCAGCGTGCGGGTCTGCAACGTGAGATTCGCTTGGAAGTACCGCACTTTGTAGCGGTCGGGCATATCCTGCAAAACACCGACTTGATCGCGACCGTTCCCGAGCGGTTCGCCAACAGCTGCGCGCAGCCGTTTGGGCTTACCAGCCTGCCGGTCCCGTTGCCCTTGCCCTTGCCCGAGATTGCCATCAACTTATTCTGGCCCGGCAAATACAACCGGGACCCCGCCAATAAATGGTTCCGGCAACTGATGTTCGAGCTGTTCAGCGATTAACGGCGCGTGCAGCCTTCACTGCCAATGCGCGCACAACTTGACCAACTCGTCGACCACATAACGCACCTTGGGGCGCAGGTGCGACACTTTGGGCCACACCGCATGCACGTCCACCGCTTCAGGCTCATAGGCTTGCAACACCTCGACCAGCCTGCCCGCCTCGATATCATCCTGGAACAGGCTGCGGGGCATTTGGCAGAGGCCGGCGCCAGCCACCGCGGCAAGAATCATGGCTTCGCCATCGCCAATCTGATGCGTTGAAGGGGGGGCGTAACGGACGGTCTGGCCCGCCTGCATCACTCTCCACGCAAGCGGTTGCCCGCGGCGATGGCCGACGATACAACGATGCTGGGTCAGCTCTTCCAGGGTTTGCGGGATGCCGAAGCGCGCAAGATAGTCAGGTGACGCACAAACTGCCCAGCGTTGACGGGTCAATCGCCGTGCTACCAGCCCGCTGGTGTCCTGCAATTCGCCGAAGCGCACCAACAAATCGATACCCTCTTCAAACGGGTCCACCAAGTGATCGGAAAACGTCAGGCTCAATTGAAGCGCCGGGTATTTGTTGGCGATCTCAAACAACAGTGGCGCGACGACCCGCCGTCCGAAGGCCACCGGAACATCAACCCGCAAACGTCCTGAAGGTTCACCACCACCTGGCCCCAGCCCGCTTTCTGCGGTGCCGATTTCCTCCAGCGCCGTTGAACACGCTGCGAAGTAGGCCTCGCCATCAGCGGTCAGGGAAATCCTTCGCGTAGTGCGATGAAATAACTGCGTGCCCAACCGCTCTTCCAGCCGCGCGATGGCCTTGCCCACGGCAGACTTCGACAGGCCCAAGCGCTCCGCTGCCTGGGTGAAACTGGATGAACGCGCCGCCACGACGAAGGTGATGACGCCTTGGAAGGAGTCGATAGGTACCATGACGCACTGCCATTGTAGAGTTTTGGTCTACCCAGATTATAGCTGAAGGCCGTTTATCGCCACAGTATTCAACAGTACGATGGATTCCAGTCAGACAACGGTGCACTTCGCGCACCGCTTCCAGATCAATGTCCTAGAAGGAATACATCATGCCCGTCGTACGTGTGAGCTGGTTCGAAGGTAAAGAACACGCGCAGAAAGCGGCTGTTGCAGCCGATATCACCGAAAGCATTGTTAAACACACCGGTACCGATGCCAGTTACATCTACGTGATCTTCGAAGACGTAGCCGCATCGGATTGGGCAGGCGCCGGCAAGCTGTTCGGGGAAGCCCCCGAGAAATCCTGACGCCCCGACCTGCACCGCATGCTCTGGCTAATCCACCGATGCTGCCTTGCAGGTTTTTGTCATCCCTCTGCCGGAGACCACTATCATGCATCCCTATATTTCCTGCCTGTTCTCACTTGCGGTAAAACCCGCCGAGTTCGCTGAATTCAAACGACTGATTGCTACGATCGTTGCGGCCACCAAGGCTGAGCCGGGCACACTGGTTTACGAATACAGCGTCAACGAAGACAACAGCACCGTGCACATCCTTGAGCGTTATAACGTCGATGCCGTGGTAAGCCACGTCGACACCACGTTTGCGCCTTTCGGCCAGCGTTTCCTGGAGCTGTGCACCATCAAGAGCCTGGTGGTGTACGGCACCCCCGACGCTGAAATCCGCAAGCGCCTGGACCCGTTCGGCGCCGTCTACATGACGCCATTCGACGGCTTCAGCCGCTGAGTTGAAACAGGGCGCAGGCTCAAGAGTGACAACCGTGTCCTGCGCATCACCCGCCCGCACAGAGATCACCATGTCCGTTATCGCCGAAGTAATTAAGTCCCGCATTTCCGCCAACAGCTACGACACTGAACGCTCCTTGACGGACGCCCAGGTCGCCGAGCTGGTCAACCTGGCCACCCACGCCCCTTCCGCTTTCAACCTGCAAAACTGGAAGTTCCTGGCCGTACGCAGCACCGAAGCCAAAGCGCGTCTGCTGCCATTGGCATTCGGCCAGCAAAAGATCATGGACGCCGCCGTGACGTTTATTGTCTGCGGCACCCTGAACCCGCATGTCACCCTGCCCGCCGCATTGAAGCCGACCCTGGATGCCGGAATCATTGACCAGTCGATCTACGACATGTGGTTGGGTGCGGCCCAAGGCATGTACCAGGAAAACGCCCAATTGCAGCGCGACGAAGCCATTCGCTCTGGCTCGCTCGCCGCGATGACCCTGATGTTGGCCGCCAAGGGCCAAGGCCTGGTATCGACCCCCATGATCGGGTTCGATCAGGCTGCGGTGGCCAAGGAGTTCGGTCTGTCGGAGGAAGAAGTACCTGTGATGTTGATCACCGTTGGCTACCCGGGCTCGGCCAACTGGCCACAAAAACCGCGTAAAGCCGTGAACGACGTATTGCAGTTCGTGTAAGCCCTCGCCACTGTGCGTGCCTGGTTCACGCCAGGCATGCCATGGCCTGGATCAATCGCCTCAACCCTGACCTGCCACAGGCTGTGAAACACAAATGCCATGATTCAAACCCCTGCTTCGTTACGCGCCATCTTAATCGCTGCCTGCCTGGGCTTTCTTGTCGTGCAACTCGACGTCAGCGTAGTGAACGTCGGGCTGGGAGCCCTGAAAGCCGCCTTTAACGCCGACCTCACCGGCCTTCAGTGGGTCATTAACAGCTATGCCTTGCCCTTCTCTGCCTTGCTGATTCTGGGCGGCGCATGGGGTGACAAGTGGGGTGCAAAAACCGTCTTCGCGGCGGGTTTTGCGATATTTACCCTAGCCTCCATCGGCTGCGGCTTGGCCAACAGCATGAGTGTCCTGATCACGATGCGGGTGATCCAGGGCATCGGAGCCGCGTTGCTGATCCCCACTTCATTGACGCTGATCCGTGTGTCATTTCAAGACCCGGACCGACGTCGATCTGCCGTCGCGCTCTGGGGGGCTTGCGGCGGAATAGCGCTGGCTGCCGGGCCGGTAATCGGTGGTTTGATGATCGAGTACTTTGGATGGCGAAGTGTCTTTCTGCTGAATATTCCAATCGGTCTGCTGGCGATCATGCTGATCCTGCGCTACGCACCCGCATCCCCTCGGGTCGATAAACACATCGATATTCCGGGCCAGATCAGTATTGCTGTGTGCCTTGCATCCTTAACCTACGGCTTGACCGAGTCGAGTGCGCAAGGCTGGAGCGCTGAGACGCTGACAGCCATGGCTGTTGCGCTGGCCTGTGCGGCAGCGTTCGTTGTGATCGAACGTCACGTCAAGGATCCCATGCTACCGACACGCCTTGCCCGCAATAAAGTGCTCGGCAGCATGGCGCTGGCCGGTGCTGCGATTAATTTGACGTTTTATGGCGCAGTGTTCGTGTTCAGTATCTACTTTCAAACCTTCCTGCACTACGACGCGTTCAAAACCGGGGTGTCATTCATCCCCTTGACGGCGGTGCTGACCCTTTCAACCCTGCTCTCCTCACGCTTCGCCAAACGCTTCAGCGCCACACGCATCATCACCACGGGCTTTAGCGTTCAGATCGCAGGTTTTCTCGTACTGTCGCAAATCACGGCGCAAGCCTCCCCATGGCTGCTCAATGGCGCACTGATGCTGGTCGGCATTGGCAGCGCAATGTCGGTGCCGTCCATTACCAATTCGATGTTGTCGTCTGTATCCCAGCACGATGCAGGGATCGCCTCGGGGTTGATGGCTTCTGCCAGGCAGTTGGGCGGCGTGTTAGGCGTTGCCGTCTCGGGAATATTGATTGCGCATGATGACGTGGCGTCGTTCTCGCAAGGGATGGCGAACGCAATGCTGTTGTCTGCGTTCGCCTTGCTGGTCTGTATCGGGGTGAACCTGTACGTATCCCGCCAGCCCTGAAGGCCGGCTAGACGATATCGTCCACTACGCCACCGTCGACTCTTAACGAAGCGCCGGTGGTCGCCGATGCCTGCGTGGAGCAGACATACACGATCATGTTAGCCACTTCCTCAACGCTGGCGGCACGCCATGAAAGGCGAAATCGAGCTGGCGCCCTTTGTCACCCACACCATGCCACTGGAACGCATCAATGAAGCGTTCGACCTGATGCATGAAGGCAAGTCGATCCGCACCGTCATCAAGTACTGATGTGAGGTCCGGGGGCGGCAAATCCCTCGGGCGATGCTGTCAGCATCACGGCACATGCCGACAAGCTCGCCATTGTGGACAAGAACGCAGCCATTCCGCGCCACGCCTGCACTGCGTGCCACGCGCACCTGTACGGACGTATCGAGAACAAGGATACCGTCGACAGTCTATTCTGCAAGACTTGAATCCTCTTGATCGGGGCGCTGACGCATGAACTCACTCTGGATCGCACTGGCCATTTTTGGATGCCTGGTTGCTGCTTCACTGCTCATGATGCAGTGGTACCCCAAGCTGGCGGCCCACCACAGGGATGACGAGACCAACACGGTCATTCGTCTGGTCGCGAATATTTTTGTGGTCATGACGTCACTGGTCTTCGGGCTGATGATCAACTCCGCCAAGAACACCTTTGAGTCCATTGATGCGAATTTCCACGGGTACGCAACCAGCCTGATCATTTTTGACCGGACGCTACGTGCCTACGGAGAAGCGACACAAGACACAAGGAGCCGCCTGGTCACTTATCTTGAGCGAGCGATCGAGACCCCCTATCGCGGTGACGAAGCATTGCAGCACCGTAACAGTGAGGCGGCTAAATACCTGGACGACATCGGGAAGTCATTGACCGGTATAAAACCCCCGGATCGTTTTCACGAAACGATGCTCCAGGATATTCGCCAGCAATACCGTTCGCTCATCGAGCAACGCTGGAGGATCGTCGAGCAGTCGGAGGGTGCGATTCCCGGCCCATTGATCGGGATGCTGGCCGCCTGGTTGACGCTGATCTTCGCGAGTTTTGGCTACCGCGCCCCCAGGAACCCGATGGTCATCGGGATGTTCATCATCTCGTCATTGCTGATCGCAGCGTCTGTTTACCTGGTGTTGGACATGGATGTGCCCTTCCATGGCCCCATCCAGATATCCGACGAGCCCCTGCGCAGGGCGCTGGCCGTCATGCAGCTCTAAAAGGTCGCACTCACCGCCGCCTATCCGGGCATCAACATGATTCTTGGCGTGACCGACCGGGCTGTCGAGTTTGTCGGTGAAGGTATCGACTTTACGTTGCGTATTGGCGAGCTACCGGATTCAACATCGATCGCACGCCCTATCGCGATGGCCACCGTGGTGACGTGTGCAGCGTTCGAGTACCTGTACGGCATGGCGAACCACAGACACTCGACGACCTGGCCTCCCATCACGGCGTCAACTTCTTGTCCGGTCAGAGCAACAGGACCTTGCCCTGGCATTTCTCGATAAAGGGCCAGGATCGGGCGTTTGAGAGTAACGCTGGGATCACCGTGGCCAAGCATTTGGACAGTGTCAGCCTGGTAGAGATTCTGAGGCCGCATAGACCAGCCCCTCGCCCTTTGGCGTTGCTGTACCCGAGTCGGGCGCATTTGGCGCTTGGCGGCAGGTAGCCGATTGTTGTCTGTCGTGAGGGGCAGCAATCGGCCAAAAGCGGACGGTCGGATCAGGTCCAGTTTGGCACTAAAAAAGGCGGTCGATCGACAAACCTCACCTGGAGCCTTAGGCTCAACTACAACACAAATCTTAAAACAAGCAGCGACTGTCGCCGGTAAAAGAAAAGTCGCTTGCCCCAAGGTATTCCAAGGAGTGGTATGGGCATTTTGGATCGGTTGTTTGGTGGGCGCTTTACCATGCCTCCACCCGAGGAAACTAACCTTAGCGCTTCAGCGATCATGAAAGAATTACGGCCCGGCCCACCCGATCCCGCACAGAAAAAGGCACTCGAGACTTTTGCCCTGGCGCTGTTGGCGGTGGTTCCAGAAAAAGAAGGCGCCAGACTTGTCAGGCGCGTCATGCGCAGATACGCGATGGGAGATGACGCATGCAGTGCTTTCACAGATGGATTGTTGGATGGTTCAAAGGCACAAAAACTTGAACACCTCGTTTTAATGAGCCTGGATTGGAAAGGTTTTGATGGGTTTGAATATCAGGTTCCTTATCTGGTTAGCGCCAACCAATTGAAAGAGCCCTACGTCTACGTGCGAAACGGTGCCTCATCAATGCCAGAGGTGCTTGATGAATTCGACCGATGGTTGGTTCGGTTTGGTAAACGTTATCTTCACTTGGACTCCGGTGGTGAAAATTACGATGGTTTTATTGTTGACGCTGACCGGGTGGAAGAGACCATTGAGTTGGCCAGCCGTGCGGGCATTAAAGTCAGTCTCGAGAACTTCTGACGTTGAGCAGTGCATAAGCGAAAATGGGCGGGGTGACGACCGTGGTGTCAGTGTTTCCGAAAGGCCGCTGTGGGTCGATTCCGGTCTGTTTCGACTGACTGGTTTGGGTCGATTGCTGCCGGTCGCGAAAGGCAGCAACCGGCCCAAAGCGGACTGTAGACAGATAGCTGCTGGCATTCCTACGCTGGCATTCTAGTAATCACACAACGCTGAAAAGGAACATTCATGTTGGTCATTCAAATTGATCGGGATAGCGTGCATGCAGGGGATGATCTGGAAAGTCGTAGGACTTCAATCAGGCTTGATCCAGCAGTAACACTGCGCGCTTTGTTCGAAACGATCCAAGGTATGGGTTACCTGCCTGGCATCAGTGGAGGCAAGGCGACGTGGATTATTTGTTCGTCTGGCAAACACATAGGTGTTTTAGCTCAGCAATGGCCAGAAACTAAATTGTTAATCCCCGCCGAGAGCTTCCTGAGTCAGTATTTTGGGGATACCGAACCTCGCCTTCTGTTCAGATATTGGTGCCAGGCAGATCCAGACCATGTCTTTTCACAGATCAAAGCTGGAAATGAACCGCCGTCTCGATTTTAGGACTGGCGGGGGCTACCTACTGATCAAGAAGCTAATATGTCTGCTTTGGGTTGTGGCGGCCTGTTGCAAAGGTGAGCTACCGATCTATAGCTGCATCCTTTCGTTATCAGAATCAGGTCGAAGGCTCACACCGATAAGCTAAAGTTTTTCGTACACCACCTCGAATTCTTCACCCAATTCCTGTTGGACGGATTTCAGTAATTTAGCGGCGGCCTCGTCAAATCTTGCGTAATCGTCTGCACTCCAAGGGCCGGGATCAGGTGGATAGTCCCAGTTCAGCGAGGTGTCATGCCACTGTGAAAGTTCGTTAAGCATTGCCTGGACTTCGTTACTGAGTGGTAGCCTCTCTTCAATAGGCCCTACAGAAAATTTTTCCCGGGAAATAGTGTTTCCACACCAAAGGCAGCCTCCGCCCCATTCGAACATTAAGCGAACTCGATAGCGTTTTGCCCTCATCATTGGGCTCCATTTTTTTGTGGGTAAATGGTGCGCACAATAGCGCTGGCAAAGATATCCACGCTAGGCAGGCAACTGTTACGACAGTCAGCAATGGGACGTTTTCTGTCTGTCCCTAGGGGCAGGAAACGACCCTTAGCAGACGTTAGAGCAGGGTAAATAAATTCCTCCCCTTTCTCCGCAGACTGAAACAGCACGGCGTTTACAAGCCTACTGGCGCCGGGCAAGACAGGATTGATTAAGGCTCAGTGTGATGACACGAATGGCGACGGGGTTGTCGGTGCCGGCAACGCATAAGTCTGTTTCATCCATACCACCTCCGCTATCGGTGTGCGGCCGAAGAGGCGCTTGAAGTCGCGGCTAAATTGCGAAGCACTTTCATATCCCACCAGAAATGCCGATTTGGCCGCTGTCAGGTCATTACGCAGCATCAGTAATCGCGCTTGATGCAACCGCGTCGACTTGAGGTACTGCATAGGCGAGGAATCCGTCACCTTACGAAAATGTAGATGAAAGTTAGGCACACTCATCTGCGCTTCCTGGGCCAGGGCTTCTACATCCAGATGCTCGTGGTAACAGCGGTGGATTTTGTAAATGGCACGCGTCACCTTGCCGAATTGACCCCGCTGGGCGATGGCCGCGCGTAGGGTGCCGCCTTGTTCGCCGGTGAGGATGCGGTAGTAGAGTTCGCGCAACATCGCCGGGCCAAGGATTTGCGCGTCGGTGCGGTCGCCCATGACTTCCAGAAAATGCAGGGTGGACTGGCGTAGCGGTTCATCCATGGGCGAGGCGTACATGCCCATAGGCTGAGCCACTCTTATGTTGAATACGTTATCTACCTGCTCAATTAGCTCGCCGGCCAGGGCGAAATCCAGACGCAGGTAAATCGCCAGCATTGGCTCCGCCTCGCTAGCATCGGTCTCCATTGTAAAAGGCACTGGCACCGACACCACCAGATAATGCTGGGCGTCATAGACGTAAATTTCATCACCCAGATAACCGCGTTTCTGCCCCTGACAGAGAATGACAATTCCCGGCTCATACAAAACCGGCGTGCGCGTCAGCGGCCGGTTGGAACGCAGAAAACGCACATCATCCAGCGGGCTCAGGTTGTAACCCTCCAACGGTGCAAGCTGGCTCATCAACTGCACGATACGCGCTGTGCTCGGGTTCTCGGGTTTCTGCATCAACTATACGTCCTCCCCTTTCATGCTCAGCCGTCCGTAGAACAGCTAAGCGTCTCCCATTGCTCAATACTCTCCGCCGTCCGGTGCAGCTTGTCACGCACCAGAGCCAGGGCATCGCTGCCCAACAGCAGGTGAGCCGGTGGGTTGGGGCTCGCGATAATCGTCAGCATCGCGCGTGCAGCTTTTTGTGGATCGCCCAGTTGATGGCCGCTTTTTTCCTCACGGGCTTTTCGTACCGGGTCGAAAGTCGCATCGTAGTCACTGATGCTGCGCGGCGTACGCTGCATCGAACGACCTGCCCAGTCCGTTCGGAACGACCCCGGCGCCACAGCCGTGACAAAAATATTGAAGGGTGCAAGCTCCTTGCTCAACGTGTCAGAGATGCCCTCCAGCGCAAATTTGCTGCCGCAGTAATAAGCAATGCCCGGCATGGTGATATACCCGCCCATGGACGTGATATTAAGGATATGCCCCGCCCGCCGCTGGCGAAAATACGGCACGAATGCCTTGGTCATCGCCACCGCGCCGAATACATTGACGTCGAACTGGCGGCGCATTTCCGCCAACGACGACTCCTCGAAAATCCCCTCGTGGCCATACCCCGCGTTGTTAACCAGCACATCCACAGGGCCAAACTGATCCTCAACAGCGGCGACCACTGCGTCAATGGCATTAAAGTGGGTAACGTCCAGCACCACACAATGGGCCCGACCAGGCGAGAGCGCCTGGAAGATTGCCAAAGATGATTCGCTGCGGACAGTGCCGATCACTCGATGGCCTTGGGCGAGAGCTTCCTTAGCCAGGGCCTGGCCAAAGCCGCTACTCACGCCGGTGATAAAAATGGTTTTTTCTGCACTCATGGGACGCACTCCTGAAGATATAAGGTGAGGCCATGCTAGGGCGGAGAGGGGTTGGGGACTATGCCGAATTGGATTTTAGTATTGCCTGATTCTATCGAAGTGCTCGGTGAGCAACCTGAAGTCTGATGACAGGAAACGAGACCAAAGGAAGAAAGGGAACGGATTTCTCTACCCTGCTTTGAACGTCAACTATTGGCCGATAGGAGCCAATTAAACCAGCCCACCCCTCCTAGTTATCTACCCCAATACACCCACCCAACACCACCGGCAACCTCTCCTGCAAAAAAACCACCCAAGTACGCACCTTCGCATCCAAAAACCGCCGCGACGGGTACACCGCGAAAATCGTCCGCTCACGCAGCCGATACTCCGGTAGCAGCCGCACCAGCGAGCCGTCCTTCAGCGCCGGGTACGCGCTGAAAAACGGTAGCAGGCTGACCCCCATCCCCTCTTGCGTAGCCTTGACCATCGCATCGGCAACGTTGGTCCTGAAGGTGGTGCCGGGCGGAATGCTGATGGCGCCCGCCTCGTCCTGGAACAGCCATTCATCCTCCTGGAAGTCCTGCAGGTGCAGGCGTCGATGCTCCAGCAGTTGGCGGGGATGTTCCGGTACGCCGTGCTTGGCCAAGTAGCCGGGGGCTGCGCAGGGCACACTGAACAGTTGGCCGATAGTCTGGCTGACCAGGGCGGAATCCGGGAGTGCGTGGGCGATGGAGATGACGACGTCGTGCCCTTCTTCGAGGGGGTCGGGGGTGTGTTGGGAGAGGGTCAGTTCCAGGGATACGTCGGGGTGGAGTTCGCTGTACCGTGCGATCAAGGGGGTGATGAGTACGCCCAGGCCGCTCATGCAGTGCACGCGCAGGTGCCCGCGGGGGTTGAGGTGGGCACCGCTGGCTTCGGCGCTGGCGTCCCTGACGTCGTCGAGGATGCCACGGCAGCGCAGCAGGAAGCGTTCGCCGGACTCGGTGAGGCTCAGGCGCCGGGTGGTGCGCTGCAGCAGGCGCGCCTGCAGATGGTGTTCGAGGTCGGCGACCAGTCGTGAGACTTGCGCTCCGGAGAGGTTCAACACCTCTGCCGCTGCAGCAAAACTGCCGCTGTCGACCACTTGGGCAAATACCCGCATGCCGTTGAACAGGTCCATCAGCGGCGGGCCTTTATTGCTACATAATGCGTACGGGTCATTTACCGGTTCCTGTCTTTAACGCGGCGCTGCAGCCACTACACTGGAGCCTACTGACAGAGGACCCCAGCATGAATATTCGATTTCTCAGCCTTATCCTGCTGTTCACCGCCACCGGGGCTTTCGCCGCCGGCAGCAATGACAGCCAGCCGCTGGATATCCAGCACATCGTTTCCATCACAGCGGTGCCCGGCAGTTGCCAGGTGGAGCCCGCCACCCTGGTTTACCTCGACAGCCAGGGCACAAGCCACACCGTGGAATACACGGTGATGGGCACCTGCCAGGGCGGGGTTTAAAGCAGCTTCCAGGTGTAGCTGAGGATCAGCCGGTTCTCGTCGATGTCGCTGCGGTAGTTGGAACGCGCCATCACATTGCGAATCCGAATCCCCAGGCCGCTGAGCACGCCGCTTTGCACCGCGTAACCGATGTCGAGGTCACGCTCGCGGTCCTTGCCCTCGTAGCCAGCCCCCGTGTTCACGTTGTCGCCGGTGATGTAGCGCACGGTGGTGGTCAGCCCCGGCAGGCCCAGCGCGACAAAATCATAGTCGTAGCGCACTTGCCACGAACGCTCGTCGGTGTAGGCAAACTCGTAGGTGGGCACCTCGTTACCCAGCGGGGTGATGTTGGCAAACACACGCGGGAAGGCACTGTCGCCGTACATCGCCTGATAACCGAGGTAGAAGGTGTGGCCGCCTCGCTTGGCCGACAGCAGCGAGAAAAACGCCTGGTTGTCGATCTTGCCAAGCAATTGGTCACCGTCCTGCCGGGCATCGTAGTAGCCCAGGTTGGCCCCCAGCACCCACGATCCGATCGGCTGGCTGTGCTTGAAGCCGACAAAGTCCTGGGCGTAGATGTCCTTCAGTTGGCCGTGCCAGAGGCTGACGCTGGTGCGGTTACTGTTGAAGGCGTAGTCGCCGCCCAGGTAGTTGAAGGCATCACTGTCGGCCGTGCGTTGCGGCACATGACCGAGCATGGCGATCATCTTTTCGTCCCCGGCCTCGTTACGCAGGCGGGTACTGGTCAAGTGCCCGGCCTGCAGTGTGAGGCCGCTGATCTCGCTGGAACTGATGCTCAGCCCCTGGTAGCTCGGCGGCAGCAGGCGAATGTCGCTGAAGGCAAGCACCGGCAGGTTGGGCTGCAGTTCGCCGACCTTCAGCTCGGTCTTGGACAGGCGCGCCTTGAAGGTCAGGCCCAGCCGGCTGTAGTCGTCGGCGGCGCGCCCGTCGTCCTTCACCGGCAGCAAGCCGGTATTGACGCGATCGGGGCTGCTGTCGAGCTTGAGGCCCAGGGTGCCCAGTGCATCCAGGCCAAAGCCTACCGGGCCTGCGGTATAACCGGACTTGTAGGTGAGGATGAAACCCTGGCCCCACTCCTCTGCCCGGGATTGTTTGTTGGCCCCGACGATGTCGGAGAAGTCGCGGCTGAAGTAATAGTTGCGGGCTTGCAAGGTGGCCGTGGAATCCTTGAAGAAACCACCCTCGCCAGCCGTCGCCGCAAGGGGCATGCCCAGCAGGGCAAGCCAGATACGTTGTGTGTGCATGTCGTTGCTCTTAGTTATTGTTATCGACGGTGGGTGCAGGTCACAGCGCCTGTGCGGTCGGAAAGGCCACGCGGTTGCGTCGCTCATTCAGGGCGAACACCGTCATCGCCAGTGCCGCCATGGCACCAGGAATGGCAAAGGCCATGAAGTTCAGTTGCAGCGGCAGCTCGATCGCCATCAGCGCACCGCCCAGCAGCGGTCCGACGATCGCACCGTTGCGGCCGATGCCGGAGGCCCAGCCCAGGCCCGTGGCGCGTATCGACAAGCCATACAGTTGCGCCGCCCCCGCATACAACAGGATCTGCGTACCGATGGTGGTCGCCCCTGCAACAAAGATCAGCAGGTACAACACCGGCATCGGGCTGTTGATGCCCAGCAGGCTGATCGAGATAACCCCGGCAATAAAGAACGCGATCGTCACGGTCACCAGGTTCATGCGGTCGCCCAGGCGCCCGCCTATGAGGGCGCCCGCCATGCCCCCCAAGTTCAAGGCCACCAGGAACGACAGGCTCGACCCCAGGCTGTAACCGGCGCCGGCCATCAGCTTGGGCAGCCAAGAACTCAGTGCGTAGACCATCAGCAGGCAGCAGAAAAACGCCGTCCAGATCATTGCCGTGCGCACCGCCAGGCCATGGCGAAACAGCTCCACCACCGAGGCGCCTTTGCCCTTGATGCCGGTGACGACCAACTCATCTTCGGCGTTGATCAGGGTGCCCGGCGACAGGCGAGCGAGCAGAGCGCGGGCCTGTTCCGTGCGGCCCTGGCGGATCAGGAAGCCAATGGATTCCGGCAGCCAGTACACAATCAGCGGCAACAGCAGCAGCGGGATCACCGCGACAAAGAACATCGACGACCAGCCGAAGTGCGGCAGCATGAAAATCCCTACGCTGGCGGCCAGCATGCCGCCCAGGGAGTAACCGCTGAACATGAACGCCATCAGGGTGCTGCGGACTTTTTTCGGTGCGTATTCATTGATCAGCGCGGCGGCGTTGGGCATCAGCCCGCCGCAGCCTAGCCCGGCGATGAACCGGCAGATGCCGAACTCGGTGGGGCTGCTGGCGAAGCCATTGATCACGGTGGCGACGCTGAACAGCGCGAAGCAGAACACAATGCCTTTCTTGCGGCCGAAACGGTCCGCCAGGGTGCCGAAAATCAGCGCACCGAACATCATGCCGAACAACGCGTAGCTGCCCAGGGCGCCAGCCTGCAAGGGCGTGAGCCCCCACTCGCGCATGATCGAGGGCAGGACCACGCCGTAGATGAACAAGTCATAGCCGTCAAAGATCAACAGCACCGCACACAGGCTCACGATCAACCAGTGGAAGCGGTTGAACGGAGCGTTATCAATAATCGAATGGACATCATGGGTACGCATGGCAGTGCTCTCTTTATTGTTGTTGTGAGTCAGTGTCTGCAGGTAGAACGCGCTTCAGCCGAGGTCGCCACCGCCTACCGGCAAGGTCACGCCGGTGATATAGGAAGCTTCGTCGGACGCCAGGAACAGGATCGCGCCGGCCTGTTCGTCGATGCTGCCGTAACGCTTCATCGGGCTACTGTCGAGGGTCTGGTCGACAATCTGCTGGTACCACACGCGCTCCTGCTCGCTCTGCGGCTGGCTGTTGCGCGGGATGCGCCGTGGTGGTGCCTCGGTGCCACCAGGCGCGGTGGCGTTGACGCGAATGCCGCTGCCGGCGGTTTCCAGGGCCAGGCAGGCAGTGAGTGCATTCACACCGCCCTTGGCCGCACCGTAGGGCACGCGGTTAACTCCACGGGTGGCGACGGACGACACATTGACGATGGCGCCGCTGCCCTGTGCCAGCATGTACGGCAGCACGCAATGGCAGCACCACAGCGTCGGGAACAGCGAACGGCGCACTTCAGCTTCGATCTCTCGTTCGGCGTAATGCTCGAAAGGCTTGGCCCATATAGTCCCGCCGACGTTGTTGACCAGAATGTCGATACGCCCGAACTGCGCCTGGGCCGCGGCCATCACCCGCGCGCACTCGGCGTGCTGTTCAAGGTCCGCAGTCAGCAGCAGTGCGCGTGCATGCTGCAACTCATGCACGAGCTCGGAGCGATCCACTGCCACCAGCCAGGCGCCCTCCTCCAGCAAGCGCTCGGCGACGCGACGGCCAATGCCCTGGGCGGCGCCGGTGACCAGCGCGACTTTGTTGTTGAAACGTTGAGTCATGGGCAGGTCCTCAGGCGGCATCGCTGCTGGCAATGGCGTTGGGGGTGAATTTCTCGTAATGGAAACTGGCCGGGCTCACGCCGTGCGTCCTGAAGTGTTGGCGCACCGCATCGACCATCGGGGGCGGCCCGCACAGGTACACGTCGACATCACCGTCATTGAGCACCTCGCTGGCCATGTGCTGGGTGACATAGCCCTGGCGGGGATGCGCGGTCTGTGGGTCGGCCACGCAGGTCACGAAGTTGAAGCCGGGCAACCGCGCACTGAACGCCTGCAGTGCCTCGACCATCACGAGGTCCTGGTCCCGCGTGACGCCGTAGATCAGCGTGATCGGGCAGGTTTCCCGACGCTGTGCGAGCACTTCAAGCATCGACAGGAACGGCGCCAGCCCGGTGCCACCGGCTAACAACAGGAGTGGCCGCGCCACTTCACGCAGGAAGAAACTACCCAGTGGCCCAGTCATCGGCACGCTGTCACCCGGCTGGGCGCGTTGCAGCCAGCCGCTCATCAACCCGCCCGGCACGTGCTTGATGAGAAAACTCGTGCGCCGCTCACCCGGGCCGCTGCTGAACGAATACGAGCGCGTCTGCCCGCTGTCGGGCACGCCAATGTTCACGTACTGGCCGGGCAGGAACACCGGCGCCTGATCCAGTTCGAAACTGACCTCCAGTGCGGCATCGGCGTGGCGGGTGATTCCGGTCAGCGTCGCGGCAAAATGCGTGGTGCCGGTCTTGCAGGCGCTGGACGGCACCGGAACGGCGATCACGCAATCGGACTGCGGCACCATCTGGCAGGTCAGCACCTGGCGTGCCTGCGCCTCATCCGCGCTCAAGGCGTCTTCGATGTAATCGTCGCCCAAGTCATAGGTGCCGGTTTCGCAATGGCATTTGCAGGTGCCGCACACGCCGTCCGAGCAGTCCATGGGCAGGTTGATGCGTTGGCGGAAGGCCGCGTCGAGTACCTTCTCGCCCTCCTTGCAATCGATGAAACGCGTGACCCCATCTTCGAAGTTCAGGGCAATGGCGTACGTCATGGCAGTGTCCTCAGATGTGGTAGATGTCGATGACCTGGTGGATATAGTCGTTTTTCAGCACCACCTTCTTGCGCGTGATCAGCGGCTGTTCGGCGCGCGTATCGAGGCGGTAGAACGAGGTACCGAAATAGCTGTCCGTGGTCTTGTAGCGGTGACTGAGGGTGTGCCAGTTGAATCGCAGCTCCACCTGCGCGCCATCGTCGGCGAGCACTTCGAGGTTGCTGATCATGTGCACGGTGCGCGGCTCCGGTGTGCTGGCGCTGGAGCGCTCGGTCTTGATCCGGAAGATGCGGTCTTCGAGGCCGTCGCGGCTCGGGTAATAGATCAACGAGATCTCACGTTGCGGGTCTTCGGTGAGGGTGTCGTGATCGTCCCAGGCGGGCATCCAGTATTCGACTTTGGATGAGTAGCATGCCAGCCACTCATCCCACTGGCGGTCGTCCAGCAGGCGCGCTTCGCGGTAGAGAAAATCCAGCAGGCGGTCACGGGACTGGCTCATCACAACACCTCCCGGTCGCTGGCGATCAGGCCTTGCTGCTCGCGTTCGATTGCGCGCTGCAGGCTTTGGGCCCAATGCGCATGCTGGCGTACGAACAACCCCTCGTCTTCGGTCTTGACCCCGCTGAGCTGCGGGTGCATGCCCATGGCCTTGGCATTTTCATCCGCGCCTTCAACCCATTGCTTGGCGCCACGACTGAGGTCGTTCCACAAGGTGCTCGCGCCCTGGTAGCCGGTCTGGCAAGCGCGGAACTCTTCCAGGTCATCCGGGGTGCCCATGCCGCTGACGTTGAAGAAATCTTCGTACTGGCGGATACGCGTGGCGCGCTCCTGGGCGCTCTCGCCAATCGGGGCCATGCAGTAGATCGTCACTTCGGTCTTGTCGACCGCGATGGGCCGCACCACACGGATCTGGGTGGAGAACTGATCCATCAGGTACACGTTCGGGTAGAGGCACAGGTTGCGGGTCTGGTCGACGATAAAGTCGGCACGCGCCTGGCCCAGGCGTTCGGCGAGCGCCTCGCGGTGGGCGTGCACGGGGCGCACCTCCGGGTTGAGCAGGCGCGTCCACAGCAGGATATGCCCATGCTCGAAGGCGTAGACGCCGCCCAGGCTTTTCGACCAGCCGTTGGCGTCTACGGTGCGTGTGCCTTCGGCCTCGTAGTTGCGCCGGCCCATGGTTGCCGAGTAGTTCCAGTGCACCGAGCTGACGTGATAACCGTCGGCGCCGTTCTCGATCTGCAGCTTCCAGTTACCGTCGTAGACGTAGGCCGAACTGCCGCGCAACACCTCCAGGCCCAACGGTGCCTGGTCGACCATCTGGTCGATGATCACGCGGGTCTCGCCCAGGTAATCGCTCAATTCCGGCACGTTGTCGCTGAGGCTGCCGAACAGGAAACCCCGGTAGTTTTCAAAACGGGCCAGGCGCGTGAGGTCGTGGGAGCCGTCGCAGTCAAAGCTGTCCGGGTAGGCACCGGTCTTGGCGTCTTTGACTTTGAGCAGCTTGCCCGCATTGCTGAAGGTCCAGCCGTGGAAGGGGCACGTGAACGACCCCTTGTTGCCTTGCTTGCGCCGGCACAACATGGCGCCGCGATGGGCGCACGCGTTGACCAGGCCATGCAGGCTGCCGTGCTTGTCGCGCGTGATGACCACGGGCTGGCGGCCGATCCAGGTGGTGAAGTAGTCGTTGATCTCGGGCACCTGGCTTTCATGGGCCAGGTAGAGCCAGCCGCCTTCGAAGATATGCTTCATCTCCAGGGCGAACAGCTCGGGGTCGGTGAAGATGTCGCGGCGGCAGCGAAACACCCCGGTGGCGGGATCTTCCTGAACGGACTCGCGCAGTTGCCGGGCGAGTCGGTCGAGTGTACTGGTCATGGGGCAGGCCCTCCGTTGTTCTTGTATCAGGCGCCCTCACCGTACGTGGCCGTCCTACTGGCCAATATCCCTTTTCTGCAAATCACTATCCGCCGGGCGCACGCCGCTTATCGGTGGCGTTTCCAGGTCTGCGAAGGCAACTCGCCAAAGCGCTGGCGATAGGCCTCGGAGAAGCGTCCCAAGTGCATGAAGCCATGGTCCAGCGCCACCTCGGTGACGCTGCGCGCGGTGCCCAGTTGCAGGCGTGCGTGCACCCGCTCAAGCTTGCGCCGCCTTACGTAGTCGCGGGGTGACAAGCCCACCTGGCGTTCGAACAGGCTGTACAACGAGCGCTCGCTGACCTTGGCCACTGCCATCAGTTGTTCGAGGCTGATGTCCTCGGTGAGGTGCTGCTCGACGAACTCGCGCACAGCCTCGAAGCCGCCACCCTGGGCCGGCTGGGCCACCACGCGCCGCACATTGCTGCCCAACAATGCCAGCAGCTTGTTCGCCACGATGCGCTCGTACAGGCCCTGCATATGCGGCTCGGCGGCGTTTTCCGCCTCATGGCAGATCAGCCCCAGCAACTGTGCGAACCCACCCATTTCGCTGAGCGCGTGACGGCCGGTTGCAAAGCGGATGCCCGGCTGCGGCAGGGCCCACTGCTGCTCCAGGCACGCATTTTCCAGGAGGCGCACCGGCAGTTTGATGATGAATTTTTCGCAGTCGGCGGAATAAGTCAGGTCCACCGGGTCATCCGGGTTGATCAGCAGGATCTCGCCCGGGCCGAACACATACTCCACGCCACGGGCGTTGGAACGGCAATGCCCGGTCAGCAGAATCTGCAAGTGGTAGATGGTTTCCAGCGCCACCGAGGTGACCCGCACCGGCGCGCCATAGCTGATGCGGCACAGGTCCAGGCTGGAAAAGGTACGGTGGCTGATGCTCGCCTGCGGTCGGCCCTTGGGCGGTAGGCGGATGCAATGGCTGCCGACATGCTGGTTGACGTAGTCGGACACGGCATAGGCATCGGCACGCTGGAAAATCTGGCTGCGCTCACTCAATAGCACGGTCATGGTTGCGCCTCTTTTATAGTTATTGGCCTCAGGCTGACGCCTGGTGTGGCGACCGTCCAATATGGATAAGGTCTGAAGGGATACCCTGGAGGTATGGTGCTACAACGCCGCTCAATGATACGCACTAGGCCGCGCATCGGCGCCGTGTGCAGCGAAACGTCTTGATACGTATCCACCTCGGTGCCGATAGAGTGACCCGCGCTGGTCATGCAGCACGAACACCACCAACATAATAAAAACAGCTGATCTTATTAAATCTCAAAATAACAATTTCTAATAATTAGCTTATTCCAAAAAAGACTTTCCCCGCGATTTTTTATAGAGATATCTTCATATCACAGACCGACCCCATGCCTGGCGGAGGACGTACCCCCTAGCCTCCAGGTTGCCTCCATGCCAGACATCGCATTCCCCGCCCCTATCAAGAAATTTCACCTGTCACTGCTGACCAGCTCCCTGCTATTGGCCGCCGCGCCCTCCTTCGCCGAGACCGCTGCCGAAGACGCCAAGCTCGACACCGTCACCGTGATTTCCACCGGCCTGCGTGGCCAGCAGCGCACCGTGGCCGACAGCCCGGCACCGATCGATGTGATCAACAGCGACCAGTTGCTCAAGACCGGCCGCGCCGAGTTGTCGGAGGCGATTGCCAAGCTGTTGCCCTCGTTCAACTTCGGCACCAACATCGCCGGCTACAACTCGGTTACCCGCCCATTGAGCAACCGCAGCCTTGGACCGGCCTACACGTTGGTGCTGGTCAACGGCAAACGTCGGCATAACGGCGCCACGGGCCAGCGCGGTTCCATCGACAACAGCGGCGCGAATGCGGTGGATATCGACCTGATCCCGGTCAGTGCCGTGGACCACATCGAAGTGCTCAAGGACAGCGCTGCGGCACAGTACGGTTCCGACGCCGTAGCGGGGGTGATCAACATCATCCTCAAGAACACCAAGAGTGGCGGACACCTGGAAACCAGCTACGGCCAGCTGTATTCCGGCCAGGGAGAGACCATCAAGGTGGCGGGTGACCAGGGCTTCGAACTCGGCCAAGGCGGCTTCTTCCATTTCTCGGCCGACGCGCGCAAACGCGGCAGTGCCTCGTGGAACGACAAGGCCGACAACACCGTGCGAGCGTTCGCCGACCCGGCCAAGCAAGCGGCCTGGGACCGGGTGGCGATCAAGAACGGCGACCCCGACCTCAAGGCCTTCAACCTCGCCTACAACGCCGAATTGCCCCTGGAAGACCTGACGCTGTACTCGTTCTCTACCTACGGCGAGCGTGATGCCGAGGCCGCCAACTACTTTCGCTTACCCACCGGCACGGCAGCGGTGCCCGAGGTGTTCCCCGACGGGTACTTCCCGCTCAACAACATCAAGGACCGCGACTACCAGTTCCTGTTTGGCGGCAAGGGCCTGCTGGCGGACTGGAACTGGGACCTGAGCACCACCTACGGCCGCAACAACGTGCACCACTCCAGCGACCTGAATATCAACCCGTCGCTGGGCACCGCATCACCGACCAAATTCGACAACCTGGCGACCTTTCGCTTTGAGCAGTGGGTCAATAACCTGGACTTCACCCGCCGCTACGACAGCCTGTTCAACCTGACGCCGCCGGTGCAGGTATCGGCGGGCCTGGAGCATCGCTGGGAGCATTTCAGCACGTTCGCGGGCGACCCTGAGGCGTACATCACCGGCACCTACCCCGCCGCTTCCGGCGCGCAGGCCGCCGTGACGATTCGCCCGGAAGATGAAGTGAGCCTGATCCGCAACAACTACGCCGGCTACCTGGACCTGGGCTTCGACCTGACCGAGCGATGGTTTCTCGACGTGGCCGGCCGGGTCGAGCATTACGACGATGACTCGGGCAATACCTTCGGCCTGAAAGTGAACTCGCGCTACGAATTGACCGACACCGTGGCGGTGCGCGGCACGGTGGGCACCGGGTTCCGGGCGCCCTCCCTGACCCAGATCGGCTACACCGTGGCCGACAACCGTGTGGCGACCGATGTGAATGGCAACGTGGTGCCGGCGGTTACACGCTTGACGCCGTCCGGCAGCAACCTGGCCAAGGCCCTCGGTGGCGACGACCTCAAGCCGGAGAAATCCCGCAACCTGGGGCTGGGCCTCACCTGGCAGCCAGCGCCACGCACCAGCATCACCGCCGATGCCTACCTGATCGACATCGACGACCGCATCGCCCTGACCAGCAACCTCTATGACCGCGGCAACGGTGCGATCAACGCCATTCTTGCCGCCCAGGGCGTGCCCACCGGCACCTGGGTCAACTACTACACCAACGCCTTCGACACGCGCACCAAGGGCCTCGACGTGGTCGCCGACCACACCACGCCGCTGGACGCCTGGGGTGATGTGCGCTGGAGCCTGGGCTTCAACTGGAACAAAACCACTATCGAAGGCACACGCGACACGCCGGGTGCGCTGGCGGGTTCGGGCGTGACCCTGGTAGGCCGCGACCGCGAAGGCGACCTGACCGACGCGTCACCCAAGACCAAGTGGATCCTGGGCGCCAACTGGAAGGTCCAGGACTTGGCCGTGAACCTGCAAACCGCCCGCTACGGCGCGGTGAAGACCCTGGCCGTCAACCCGACGGGCGACCGTAGCTTCGGCGCCAAATGGATCACCGACCTGGACATTAGCTACACCTTCGTCGACAGCGTCACCGTCAGCATCGGCGGCACCAACATCTTCGACGTACGCCCCGACAAACATGCGGTGTACAGCAACCTCGGCCTCGCGGCGTACGGCAACCCGCCGTTCTATCCAGGCGGCGGCTATTGGTACACCAAGCTGGCCTACGACTTCTGATCCACACCTTGCATGCACCCGAAACGCCACATGAGGGCACCCCATTGAATACCTCCAACTTGATGAGCCGTCTGCTGGCCCCTTGCGTCTTGGCGCTCAGCCTCGCCGCTTGCTCGCCCGGGAATGACACCCAGGCTGGCAAGACCCTGAACATCGCGTTCTTCGGCGACAACACCACCCTGGTCAGCGTCGACCCGTTCCAGGTCTATTGGCTGGAGCACCGGGTACTGCTGCGCAACGTCGCCGAATCCCTGACCGACCAGGACCCGGACACCGGCAAGATCATTCCCTGGCTGGCCAAGAGCTGGGAAGTGAGTGACGACGCGCTGACCTACACCTTCCACCTGCGCGATGACGTCACCTTCAGCAATGGCGAACGCTTCGATGCCAAGGCGGTAAAAACCGCATTCGACAGCGACAAGGCCCTGGCTACGCAGCTGCCGGCCACCTTCGGCGCCACCTACCTGGCGGGCTTCGACCATGCCGAGGTGGTGGACGACTTCACCGTCAAGCTGGTGCTGTCCAAGCCCAACGCGGGTTTCCTGCAAGCCACCTCGACCACTAACCTGGCGATCCTGGCGCCCGCCTCCTACGCACTGACTGTGAAAGAGCGCTCATTGGGCAAGATCATCGGCACCGGGCCTTTCGTGCTGGCCAGCTACACGCCGGAAGTCGGCGCCCACCTGACCAAGCGCAAGGGTTACGTGTGGGCCTCGGCCAATATGAAGAATCAGGGCGAAGCGCACCTGGACGCGGTGGACATCAGCTACATCCCCGAAGAGAGCGTGCGCAATGGCCTGTTCCTGCAAGGCAAGGCCGACATCCTGTGGCCACGCAACCCGTTCTCGGAAGTCGACCTGAAGCTGTTCCAGTCCAAGGGCGCGACCATCCAGAGCCGTTCGCTGCCGGGGCCTGCGCTCAATCTGTACCCCAACACCCGTGGCGAGCGCATCCTGGCGGACCAGCACGTGCGCCAAGCGGTGCAAAAGGCCCTCGACCGCAAGAGCTACGCCAGCACCGTCTACAACGCCGAGTTCCCGGTGGTAGACGGCATCTTCGATGTGACCACCCCGTATTTCAAAAGCCAGGGCGACAAGCTCGCCCATGACCCGGCCGGTGCCGAGCAATTGTTGGATCAAGCCGGTTGGGCCAAGGGCGCGGACGGTTACCGACAGAAAAACGGCAAGCGCCTGACACTGAGCTACAACATCACCCCGGCCGAAACCGCCGGCGACGTGCTGATCCAGGACCAACTGCGCAAGGTCGGCATCGAGTTGAAGCTCAGCGTGGTCACTCGCGCCGAATGGGTCGCTAACAACGCTGCGGGCAACTATGACCTGACCATCAACTACATGACCCGCGCCGACCCGATCATCCTGCAAACCATCCTCGATCCGCGCAGTGCCAACAGCTCCACGGTCGCCACCAACACCTATGAGCCGGCGGTGCTGGAAAAAGCCAAGGGCTTGTTCGATGCCGGCATCACCGCGACCCAAGGGCAACAGCGCGCGGCGGCCTATGGTGACCTGCAGGACCTGCTGATCGACGAAAGCTCGGCTTTCCCGGTGTATGAGCGCGTGTGGCAAGCCGCGACCTCGCCCAAGGTGAAGAACTTCCGCTGGACCGCCGAGGGCTTCGCGCTGCTGGGCGACATCGAGATCGGCACACCATGAGCCGCTATCTGATTGGCCGCGTTGGCCAGGCCCTGCTGGTGCTGTGGGGGGCCTATAGCATCACGTACTTCATCCTGTATCTGCTGCCGGGTGACACCTTGTCGATCATGCTCAGCGCGTCGGGCATGGAGGCCGACTCGCTGTCGGTAGAGGACTTGGCCAAGGCGCGGGCTTACTACGGCCTGGACAAGGGCCTGTTCGAACAGTATGTCGACCTGCTGCTAGGGGCGCTGCGTGGTGACTTCGGCCAGTCACTCTCGCTCAATCGCCCGGTGGCCGAGCTGCTTGCCGAACGGCTGCCGCAGACCTTGTCCCTGGCCGGCCTGGCCATTGTGCTGTCACTGCTGGGCGGGATCGGCCTGGCCTACCTGACCGCCTACATCCGTTGGCAACCGCTGAAAAAAGCCTTGGCGCGCCTGCCATCGCTGGGGTTCTCGGTGCCGGTGTTCTGGATGGGGTTGCTGCTGATCCAGGTCTTTGCCTTCGGTCTCGGCTGGTTTCCCGCCACCGGCAGCCGGGGCGTTGAGAGCCTTGTGCTGCCGGCTATCACCCTGGCGATTCCCAGCGCGGCGGTGTACGCCCAGGTGCTGCAACGCAGTTTCCAGGGGGTCTGGAAAGAGTCCTATATCGCCACTGCCTACGCCAAGGGCCTCAGCCGGCGCCAGGTGCAGGCGCGCCATGGTTTCAAGAATGCTGCGCTGCCGGTCCTTACCCTGATCGGTTTGCAGGTCGGCAATACGGTGTCCGGCGCGGTGTTGGTGGAGACGATCTTTGCCCGCTCCGGCATCGGTCGCCTCGCCCAGGAAGCGGTGTTGCGCCAGGACATTCCGGTGGTGCTGGCAATCGTCGCGGTGTCGGCGGCGGCATTCGTACTGGTGAACCTGCTGGTCGACCTGCTCTATCCGTGGCTCGACCCGCGTATCTCTCACACGCCAAAGGTGTCCTAGATCATGACCATCCTTGAGCAGAACCTGGGGCGCAACGCCCGCCCGGCAAGTCCTGCCCTATGGCAGCGCCGCAGCCGCCTGCAACGTGCGACGGCAGTGGTGTTGCCACTGCTGCGTCGACCGGGGTTCAGCCTGGCCCTGCTGGTGGTGCTGTTTGCGCTGGTGGCGGCCGTGGCCCCGCACTGGTTGAGCAGCTTCGACCCCTATGCCACGTCTCCCATCGACAAGCTGCGCGCCCCCAACCTGAGCCACTGGTTCGGCACCGATGAGCTGGGCCGCGACCTGTACACTCGGGTGGTATTTGGCTCCAGCCTGTCGGTGCTCGCGGCAGTCCTGGCTGTCGGTATCGCGCTGTTGGGCGGCCTGGGCCTGGGCATCCTCTCGGGCTTTGCCGGTGGCCGCATCGATGCAGTGATCATGCGCTTCGTCGACGTGCTGCTCGCCCTGCCCGGACTGTTGCTGGCGCTGGCCATCGTCACGGCAATCGGCTTCGGCACTGTGCCGGTGGCCATCGCCGTGGGCATCGGCATCATCCCGGGGTTTGCTCGTACCACTCGCGCCGAAGTGCTGCGGGTCAAGACCCTGCCCTACGTCGAGGCCGCGCGATTGGGCGGCGCAAGCTGGGGGCGCACCTTGCTGCGGCATATCCTGCCCAATGCCTGGGGGCCGGTGGCCGTGCTGGCGACCCTGGACTTTGGCGCGGCCATCCTGGCCACGGCCGGCTTGAGTTTTCTCGGTTTCGGTGCCGCGCCACCGGCAGCCGAATGGGGCACCTTGATTGCCAACGGTCGGCACTTCCTGATCACAGCCCCGTGGGTGTCACTGTTGCCCGGTCTGTTCCTGGTCGCCGTGGTGTTCAGCCTCAACCATATCGCCCGCACTTTCGAGGAGATCCAGCGATGAGCGCTTTAGTGGACGTTCGCCAACTCAGTGTCACCTACGGTTCCGGCGGGCACGTCAATCACGCGGTACGCACGCTGTCGCTCGCCATCGCCCAGGGCGAGACGGCGGCGATCGTCGGCGAGTCCGGCTCCGGCAAGTCGACCCTGGCCAATGCCATCCTCGGCCTGCTGCCGGACACCGCGCAGATCAGCGCGGGGCAACTGTGGGTGGACGGCAACGACCTGACGCACGCCAACGAGCGCCAGAAGCGCACCCTGCGTGGTCGTACCGTCGGCCTGGTGCCCCAGGACCCGATGGTCAGCCTCAACCCGACCCTGCGCATCGGCCAGCAAATCGCCGAAGCGCTGATATTGGCCAAGGGCAAACGTTACCCTGCGGTGGATGCCGACATTGTCGAATTGCTGCAACAGGTGGGCATCGACAAACCCGTGCTGCGCGCCCGCCAGTATCCCCATGAACTCTCCGGCGGCATGCGCCAGCGGGTGCTGATCGCCATCGCGTTGGCGGGCAACCCGCGCCTGATTATCGCCGACGAGCCTACCAGTGCCCTCGACGTTACGGTACAGCGCAAGATCCTCGACCACCTGCAACGCCTGGTCAGTGAGCGTGGGATATCGCTGTTGATCATCACCCACGACCTGGGCGTGGCTGCCGACCGCGCCGACCGGATCCTGGTGATGCAGCAAGGCGAACTCGTCGAGCAAGGGCCGCCAGGCCAGATCCTCGGCGCGCCAAAGCATGACTACACCCGCGCGCTGATTGCCGCGGCTCCGGCCTTCGCCAAGCGTCGCGAGCCGTTGGTGCGCATTGACCCGGCGCAGGAACCGATACTGAGCCTGCACAATGTGGGCAAGACGTTCGTGCTGCCCAAGGTCAAGGGGGAGGACTCGACGTTCGTGGCCCTTGAGGACCTCAACCTGCAGGTTTATCCCGGCCAGACACTCGCGATTGTGGGCGAGTCCGGCTCGGGCAAGAGCACCGCGTTGCGCATTGCACTCGGCCTGGAAAAACCCACACGGGGTCGGGTCTGGTTCGAACAGCAGGACGTCACCGACCTGAGCTGGCGCGAATTCCGTCCGCTGCGCCAGCGCCTGCAACTGGTGCAACAAAACCCGTTTGCCGCGCTCGACCCACGCTTCACGGTGTTCGACAGCATTGTCGAGCCACTGGTGTCGTTCGGTTTGCTCAAGGGGCCGGCCCTGGAACAGGCGGCGCGGGAGTTGATCAGCCGTGTGCACCTGCCGGTGAGTTACCTGGACCGCCTGCCGCGTGAACTGTCTGGCGGCCAGTGCCAACGCGTCGCCATCGCCAGGGCCCTGGCGTTGAAACCTGACCTGTTGCTGCTGGATGAGCCCGTCAGCGCCTTGGATGTCTCGGTGCAGGCGCACATTCTTGATCTGCTCCAAGAGCTGCAACGGGAGATGGGCATCGCCTATGTGCTGGTGTCCCACGACCTGTCGGTGGTGGCCAACTTCGCCCATGCCGTGCTGGTGCTGCGCAATGGCCGGGTGATTGAACAGGGTTCGGTGGAGCGGATATTCAACCAGCCGGCGAGTGACTACACGCGGGAACTGATTGCGGCGATTCCAGGGCGGCAGGTCACGGCAACGGCGGCGTGATCACCCATTTGCAACTGCGACAGTTGCAACAAACCGCCAAAGAACACATCGAACCTCTTCGCAGGCGCTGTCCCAATTACAGCGCAGGTCACTTTGAGTTGCGACAGCAGCGGCCGACGATGTGCAAGGAATCGCCTTGGGAGTCCATTTCAAGTCCGATGCCGGTGGGCCAGTCCTGGTGGCATCGGCACGGCGTACGAGCTACCCGCCGCCCCGATAACCAAGGGTAGGTTTCGAGACCTTCATGAGGCGACGCAGGTTCCTTGCACGCTCAGCAACAGTCCTTTGCCATTAAGCCCATTGATAGCCCCCTAACGAAACCCCCATGCTAGAGGGCTAATCGCTCGCTTATATCATTCCGAATGATAGTTACCTTTGCTTCATTCGATTCGTGACATAGCACATCGCCGCGCATGATCCGCCCATCTCAAATACATTGGCGGATGCACCTCATGGAACAGTCACTCAAACATTTGCGCTTCCCCCTGGCGATTTTGGCCGTGGTGGTGATGAGCGCGTGCGGCAAGACCCCGGAACAAGCGGCCGCCATGCCAGCTGCCAAAGTCAGCGTGGCCAAGGTGCTGGAACAACCGGTCAACGAGTGGGATGAATTCACCGGTCGCCTGGAAGCCCCGGAAACCGTGCAGATCCGTCCGCGCGTGTCCGGCCAGATCGATCAGGTAGCGTTCACCGAAGGCGCCCTGGTGAAAAAAGGCGACCTGCTGTTCCAGATCGACCCGCGTCCGTTCCAGGCCGAAGTGCGCCGCCTTGAGGCCCAGCTTGCCCAGACCAAAGCCGCCGCCACTCGCAGCGATAACGAAGCGCAACGTGGCGAGCGCCTGCGCCAGAGCAACGCGATCTCCGCCGAATTGGCAGACTCGCGCACCACCTCTGCCCAGGAAGCCCGCGCCGCCGTCGCCGGGATCCAGGCGCAGTTGGACCTGGCGAAGCTGAACCTGAGCTTCACCCGCGTGACCTCGCCAATCAGCGGCCGCGTCAGCCGTGCCGAAATCACCGCCGGCAACCTGGTGACCGCCGACGTCACCGCGCTGACCAGCGTGGTCTCCACCGACAAGGTCTACGCCTACTTCGACGCCGATGAACGCGTGTTCCTCAAGTACACCGAACTGGCTCGCCAAGGCCGTCGCGGTGCGACGACCCCGGTCTACCTGGGCCTGTCCAACGAGACCGGCAACCCACACCTGGGCCAGATGAACTTCGTCGACAACCAGGTCAACCCCGCCACCGGCACCATCCGTGGTCGCGCCGTGTTCGATAACAGCAAGGGCGAATACACCCCTGGCCTGTACGCACGCCTGAAGCTGGTGGGCAGCGGCACCTACTCCGCCGTGTTGATCAACGATGAAGCCGTCGGCACCGACCTGGGCAAGAAATTCGTACTGGTGATGGACGGTGACAAGCCGGCCTATCGCGCGGTGGAGCTGGGTCCGAAGATCGAAGGTTTGCGCATCGTGCGCAGCGGCCTGAACAAGGACGACACCATTATCGTGAAGGGCCTGCAGCGCGTGCGCCCTGGCTCGCCGGTCGCCCCGGAAACCATTCCGATGGCCAGCAAGGAAACCCTCGCCGCCTTGGCCCAACAACGACAAGCGCTTGAAGCCAGCAACCTGGAACAAGTGGCGCCGGATAAAGCCGCGCCCAAACTTGCCAGCGCTGCGACTCCACGCGGTTAAGGGATACGACTCAAGATGAATTTTTCCAAGTTCTTCATTTCGCGGCCGATCTTCGCAGCGGTGCTCTCGCTGCTGATCCTGATTGCCGGTGCGATCTCGCTGTTCCAACTACCGATCAGCGAATACCCGGAAGTGGTGCCGCCGACCGTGGTGGTGCGCGCGAACTTCCCGGGCGCCAACCCCAAAGTCATCGGTGAAACCGTGGCCGCTCCGCTGGAGCAAGCTATCACCGGCGTCGAGAACATGCTGTACATGTCCTCGCAGTCGACCGCCGACGGCAAGCTGACCTTGACCATCACCTTCGCCCTGGGCACCGACCTGGACAATGCGCAGGTGCAGGTGCAAAACCGCGTGACCCGTACTCAGCCGAAGCTGCCTGAGGAAGTGACACGCATCGGTATCACCGTGGACAAGGCCTCCCCCGACCTGACCATGGTGGTGCACTTGACCTCCCCGGATCAGCGCTACGACATGCTGTACCTGTCCAACTACGCCCTGCTCAATGTGAAGGATGAGTTGGCGCGCCTGGGCGGTGTGGGTGACGTACAGCTGTTCGGCATGGGCGACTACTCGCTGCGCGTGTGGCTGGACCCGAACAAGACCGCTTCACGCAATCTGACCGCCACTGATGTCGTGACGGCGATCCGTGAGCAGAACCGTCAAGTCGCCGCCGGTACCCTGGGCGCCCAACCTGCACCGACGGCCACCGCGTTCCAGTTGTCAGTGAACACCCAGGGTCGCCTGGTAACCGAGGAAGAGTTCGAGAACATCATCATTCGCTCCGGCGACAACGGTGAAATCACCCGCCTGCGAGACATCGCACGGGTGGAGCTTGGCTCCAGCCAGTACGCCCTGCGTTCGTTGCTCAACAACCAGCCGGCCGTGGCGATTCCGATCTTCCAGCGCCCTGGCTCCAACGCCATCGAGATCTCCAACGAAGTGCGCGGCAAGATGGAAGAGCTGAAAAAGAGCTTCCCCCAGGGCATGGACTACAGCATCGTCTATGACCCGACCATCTTCGTGCGCGGCTCCATCGAAGCGGTGGTGCACACGCTGTTCGAAGCACTGATCCTGGTTGTCCTGGTGGTGATCCTGTTCCTGCAAACCTGGCGCGCCTCGATCATTCCATTGGTGGCGGTGCCGGTATCGTTGATCGGTACGTTTGCGGTGATGCACCTGTTCGGCTTCTCGCTCAACGCGCTGTCCTTGTTCGGATTGGTATTGGCCATCGGTATCGTGGTGGACGACGCCATCGTGGTGGTGGAGAACGTCGAACGGAACATCGAACTGGGCCTGGAACCGTTCCCGGCCACTGAAAAAGCCATGAGCGAAGTGACCGGCCCGATCATCGCCACGGCGTTGGTGCTGTGTGCGGTGTTCGTGCCAGCGGCGTTCATCAGCGGCTTGACCGGGCAGTTCTACAAGCAGTTCGCCTTGACCATTGCGATCTCGACGGTGATTTCGGCCTTCAACTCGCTGACATTGTCCCCTGCCCTGGCTGCAGTCTTGCTCAAAGGCCACAACGCGCCGAAGGATGGTTTCTCCAAATTCCTCGATAAGTTGCTGGGTGGCTGGTTGTTCAGACCGTTCAACCGCTTTTTCGACAAGGCCAGCCATGGCTACGTCGGCACCGTACGCCGCGTGATCCGTGGCAGTGGCATCGCGCTGTTCCTTTATGCCGGCCTGATGGTCCTGACCTGGCTGGGCTTTGCCCACACGCCGACCGGTTTCGTACCGGCCCAGGACAAGCAATACCTGGTGGCGTTCGCCCAGTTGCCGGACGCCGCGAGCCTGGACCGCACTGAAGATGTGATCAAGCGCATGTCCGACATCGCGTTGAAACAACCAGGCGTGGAAAGCGCCGTAGCGTTCCCTGGCCTGTCGATCAACGGTTTCACCAACAGCCCGAACAGCGGCATCGTGTTCGTGACCCTGAAGCCGTTCGACGAGCGTAAAGACCCGAGCATGTCCGCCGGTGCGATTGCCGGTGCCTTGAACGGCAAATACAGCAACATCCAGGAAGCCTACATGGCGATCTTCCCCCCACCGCCGGTGCAGGGGCTGGGTACGATCGGTGGTTTCCGCCTGCAAATCGAAGACCGTGGCAACCTGGGTTACGACGAGCTGTACAAAGAAGTGCAGAACATCATCACCAAGAGCCGTACCACGCCGGAGTTGTTCGGCCTGTTCACCAGCTACACGGTCAACGTGCCCCAGGTCGATGCCGCCATCGATCGTGAAAAGGCCAAGACCCACGGCGTGGCGATCAGCGACATCTTCGACACCCTGCAGATCTACCTGGGCTCGCTGTATGCCAACGACTTCAACCGCTTCGGCCGGACCTACCAGGTCAACGTGCAGGCGGAGCAGCAGTTCCGCCTGGATGAAGACCAGATCGGCCAGCTGAAAGTGCGCAACAACAAAGGCGAGATGATCCCCCTGGCGACCTTCATCAAGGTCAGCGACACCTCGGGCCCGGACCGCGTGATGCACTACAACGGCTTCATCACCGCCGAAATCAACGGCAACGCGGCACCGGGCTACAGCTCGGGCCAGGCTGAAGCGGCGATCGAGAAACTGCTGAAAGAAGAACTGCCCAACGGCATGACCTACGAGTGGACCGACCTGACGTATCAGCAAATCCTCTCGGGCAACACCGCGCTGTTCGTATTCCCGCTCTGCGTACTGCTGGCGTTCCTGGTACTGGCCGCCCAATACGAAAGCTGGAGCCTGCCATTGGCGGTGATCCTGATCGTGCCGATGACCCTGCTGTCGGCCATTACCGGGGTGATTATCTCGGGCGGCGACAACAACATCTTCACCCAGATCGGCTTGATCGTATTGGTGGGCCTGGCGTGCAAGAACGCGATTCTGATCGTCGAGTTCGCCAAGGATAAACAGGCAGAAGGCCTCGACCCGCTCGCCGCGGTACTGGAAGCCTGCCGTCTGCGTCTGCGGCCGATCCTGATGACCTCGTTCGCCTTCATCATGGGTGTGGTGCCTCTGGTGTTGTCCAGCGGCGCCGGTGCCGAGATGCGTCATGCCATGGGCGTGGCGGTGTTCTCCGGGATGATCGGTGTGACCTTCTTCGGTCTGTTGCTGACGCCAGTGTTCTACGTACTGATCCGTCGCTATGTGGAGCGCCAGGACGCGCGCAAAGCGGCCAAGGCCTTGAAGCTGGAGACACTGCAATGAGTGTGAAAGTCTTTCTGCCGAGCTTGCTGGTACTGGCGCTAAGCGCCTGTGCCGTAGGCCCGGACTATAAAACCCAGACGCCGGAGGCGGCCAATATCACGGCCGCTGCCGATGCGAAGCAGTATGACCATGCCAAGTTCGAAGGCATCTGGTGGCAGCAGTTCGAGGACCCGACCCTCAACCAACTGGTGACCCAGTCGCTGCAAGGTAACCGGGATCTGCGCGTCGCCTTTGCCCGCCTGCGGGCGGCACGGGCGATCCGCGATGACGCCAGCAATGACGCCATGCCGACCATCACCAGCCGCGCCAGCAGTGACCTGGCCAAGGGACAAATCCCGGGCCAGACCACCAAGCGCGTCAACAGTGAGCGTTACGACCTCGGCCTGGACATGGCCTGGGAACTGGACCTGTTCGGTCGCATCCAGCGCAACCTGGAAGCCACCGACGCCGACCAGCAGGCCGCCGAGGCGGACTTGTACCAGCTGCAAGTCACCATGATCGCCGAACTGGTGGACGCCTACGGTCAACTGCGTGGCGCGCAACTGCGTGAACGCATTGCCTTGGACAACCTGAAGAACCAGCAGGAATCTCGCTCCATCACCATCAGCCTGCGGGATGCCGGTGTGGGTGACCAACTCGACGTGGAGCGTGCCGATGCGCGCCTGGCGGCGGTAGAAGCCAGCGTGCCGCAATTGCAGGCCGAGCAAGTGCGCGAGCGCAATCGCATCGCCACCCTCCTCGGCCAGCGGCCCGACAAGCTCACCGTAGACCTGAGCCCGAAAGACCTGCCGGCGATTGCCAAGGCGTTGCCGATTGGCGACCCGGGGCAACTGCTGCAACGCCGCCCGGACATCCTCAGCGCCGAACGCAAACTGGCCGCCGCCACTGCACGCATCGGCGTAGCCAAGGCCGACCTGTTCCCACGGGTCAGCCTCAGCGGCTTCCTCGGCTTTACCGCCGGGCGCGGTTCGCAGATCGGCTCGTCCGCCGCCAATGCCTGGGCCCTTGGCCCGAGCATCACTTGGGCAGCATTTGACCTGGGCAGTGTGCGCGCCCGTTTGCGCGGCGCCGATGCCGAGGCCGATGGCGCGTTGGCAACCTACGAGCAACAAGTGCTGTTGGCCCTGGAAGAGTCCGAGAACGCCTTCAGCGACTACGGCAAGCGCCAGCAACGTTTGGTCTCGCTGATCCGCCAAAGCGAATCCAGCCGCGCCGCCGCCGATTTGGCCGCGATCCGCTACCGCGAAGGCACTGTGGACTTCCTGGTCCTGCTCGACGCCCAACGTGAGCGCCTGGCCGCCGAAGACTCCCAGGCCCAGGCCGAAGTCGACCTGTATCGCGGCATCGTCGCGATCTACAAGGCACTGGGGGGTGGCTGGCAGCCGGACACGGTGGTCGCTACCGCCAAGTGATGTAAAGAGCTCCTTTGGTTGGTCGCATCCAGCCAATTTTTTGCCCCGTGGTCCATTCGGTCACGGGGCTTTTTTTATGGAAAACTTGTAGGTCTTTTCTTTAAAGAAATGCAGACGACTCCGTCGGATATAGAAGCAGTCCCATGTAGGAAAGCTCCTAATCTCAAACTCTGCCTTTATGAATTCGCCATTTCATTCAAGGCCAACAATATTTCCAAACTCTGACGGGCCGGTTTCAGCTCTCAAGAAACTTATCCAGCTGTCGACAAGCAGGTATAACGTTCGACTAAAGGAGTATCCGATCATGGCCGTTTTATTGACTGCAGAACAAATGAGGCATACCAAGGCGTCTAACCCGTTCCAGATAAAAAACCCGGAACAGGTGGTCAATAAATTCACGATAACAGAGGAGGCAAACGCTGCGGACACGTTGAAGCTTCGCAAACAAGAGTCAATCGATGATCTGAAAGCATTCTTGAAAGACTACGACATGACATCCATTACCACCAACGAACTAAAGAAAGTCGGCAGGCGGCTGTATGAGGATAACGTCATTGATGGCGAGGCGTTTCATGTGTTCATCTCTGGCCTTGGCGCTTTTGATGCCAACGGCCAGCAAGCCGAAACCGACGTCAAATACAATGCAATCGCTTTATTTAACGAAACACTGGAAGACTACCTTTCGTTTCTTGAAAGTCGTCCCGACGTGAAGCGTTCACAAGGTATCCCAGAATATGTCCAGGGCATGATCGCTGCCAATCACGCAATAAATGCACTCGCGTATTTTGTCAACTCTTCCCGAAGTGATCTCTCGATAGAGGAGCGTGCCTGAACCTGGCCATGTCATACAGGGTGCCAACCCGCCTTTTGACACCCTGGTCTATCAGCGCATCACCGACCAAACCTGACCGTCCCCCAATAGGACTTGGAGACCGGTTCGCGGTTGTCCAGCATCACGCGGTAGGTACCCAAGGGGCCAAGCCATGAGGCATAGGCTGACAAAGGATTGTGAGCGACTGTTTTCCAAGCGCCACCGACCTGCTGTTGAATGTAGATATGGGGTGCTCTACCGCTTCCTGCAGCAGACACCATCGCATCAATGTTTGCATTAGAGCAGCCGTTAGTCCCTGCGATAGTAAATGGACCGAGCGCTATGGCCTCGGAGTCAGGTTGGATTATCCCACTGTAGCTATCCGTGATATTCAAGCACACCGCGGACACGGACGCAGACAGCAACGTCAACACTAAAAAAGGCAGTGCAAAAAGACTTTTCATGATCTTCACCTTAAATGTCGAACCTTCAAGATTTTTTTGCGACTATTTACCTATCGTTTTGTTATTTCTCCATAAGCCGCCCTCGACTTAGCCGTGCCGCGCTGCCGACGCAGATACACTGCACATGAATCGAACTGTTCAATAGAAGTATTAGGAACCGTGCCACTGACTATGCACGAATTATCACTGTGGGTAAGCCGCAAACTTCCCAAAAACATGAAGGACTGTTCTGTAGTACGCGAGAAGCACTCGGTAAGTTATTTCCTAATCCAGCCCACTCACGCCATTACAACCGATTTGTCTCGTTCAAAATCAAACTACGGTACTGCCCGGGATTCGACCCGACCCATTTACGAAACGCCTTATAAAACGAACTGGTATCGGCAAAGCCCAATCGCTCGGCTATCTCGGCAAAGCTGATCTGCGGCTCGGCGAGCCAGACAATCGCCAGTTCTTTACGCACGCTGTCCTTGAGGCCCTGGTAGGTCTGCCCTTCTTCCGCCAGGCGGCGGCGCAGGGTGGAGGCGGAGATGCACAGGCTGGCGGCGAGGCCGTCGGTTTCCGGCCAGGTATCGGGAGGCATCTGGCGCAGGTCGTGCTTGATGCGGGTAGCGAGGCTGTCGGGGTCGCGGTATTTGACCAGGATGTTGGCGGGCGCGTGGGCCAGGAAACGCTTGAGTTCTTCAGTGCTGCGCTTGATCGGCAGGTCCAGGCAGTCGGCGGAGAAGATCATGCGGGTACGCGGCCGATCAAAACGCAGGTTGTCAGAGAACATCACCTGGTAGTCGTCGCAGAAGGCCGGTTTTGGACAACGCAGTTCAATCGCCAGGATCGGGATGCGTCGCCCTGCCAGCCAACAGGCGACGCCGTGCACGATCATCCAGTAGGTAAAGTACGTGAACGCTCGGTTGGGCTCAGACTCGGGCTCAAGCAACACGATCTCCGCCAGGCTCTGTTGGCGCACCAGTTGCGCGGGCAGTCGCTCCAGCATCAGTGACAGGAACCCCAGGCCGCTTTCCAGGCTGGTGACGAGTGTCGGTTGCGCCATCGCGGTGCGGCACAGGAAGGCCAGGCTGCCGGATTTGAGCTTGCGCGGGTCCATGCCAAAGAACTCATCATCCATGCGCCGTGCCAACAGGCGCCACAAGCGTGCGTAGGCAGTGGCCGAGACACGCGCGGTGGGCTCGGCCAGCAGGTGCGGGTCAACCCCGGCGCGCTGCAGCACTTCGTCGCTTGCGGCCCCCGGCGCGCAGCTTTGCAATAAGGCTTCGCGTACGAGGTGAATGGAAATGGTGTCTTTTTCCGACATGGTGAATCGGTGCCCAAGGGTGCAGAGAATGGCACGCATCATAAGGGGCGACGCGATTTGCCACCACCGTTCAGCCAGGGTTCAGCAAACGTCAAGATTGCTTGTTTAGTAATGAGTATCATTATGTTACAACTTAGGTTCCTATCTAGTTTGGATGCGGTGCCGAATGCTCGTTCCTTTTCTCATCATGCTGCGCGAAGGCATTGAAGCCGCATTGATCGTTGGCATTATCGCCAGTTACCTGCAACAGACCGGCCGTGGGCAGTGGATGCCTGCCGTGTGGATCGGGGTGTTCCTCGCCGCTGCGCTGGCCCTGCTGGTCGGTGGTGGCCTGGAATTGGTCAGCGCCGAATTCCCGCAAAAACAGCAGGAGCTGTTCGAAGGCATTGTCGGCTTGGTCGCCGTGGGCATCCTCAGTTCCATGGTGTTCTGGATGCGCAAAGTGGCGCGGTCGATCAAGCATTCCCTGCACGAATCCCTTGATCACGCGTTGGCCGGCTCCAGACACCAAGTCACCGCGCTGATCCTCATGGTGTTTTTCGCCGTGGCCCGTGAAGGTCTGGAAACCGTGTTTTTCCTGCTGGCGGTGTTCCAGCAGAGTGAGGGCCCGGGCGCACCGATAGGTGCCCTGCTCGGCTTGATCCTGGCAATCATCGTCGGCTTCCTGATTTACACCGGCAGCATGCGCCTGAACCTCGGTGCGTTTTTCCGCTGGACCGGCCTGTTTATCCTCGTGGTGGCCGCCGGCATCCTCGCCAATTCCGTGCAGGCCCTGCACGAGGCGGGCGTGTGGAATCACCTGCAAACCGTGCTGTTCGATTTCAGCGCCGCCTTGCCCATGGACAGCCCGCTGGGCTCAGTACTCGCCGGCATGTTCGGCTATCAGGAGGCCCCGACCGTCAGCACCCTCGGCGCCTACCTGATTTACCTGGTGGTGGCCCTGGTGATGTTCTTCCTGCCCGCCGCGCCGTCCAAGCCGGTCGCATCGTCTTCTTCCGTTTCCAGCCAGTAAGGACCGTCCCTTGTCCAACCCAACTCCTCAACCGGCTTCGCCACCCCGCGCCCTGCGCTGGGCAGTGGCGGGCTCGGTGGTCGTGATGATCGCCGCCGGTGGCCTGTTCTATTACGCCTCGCAACTGGCGGCCAGCAAGCGCCAGACCAACCACAACGAGATCGCCGTGACCATTCATGGCCACGCCTGCGAGCCGAATGAGCTGACGGTGCCGGCCGGCCGCGCCAGCTTCCGCATCATCAACCGCTCTGATCGTGCGGTGGAATGGGAAATCCTCGATGGCGTGCTCGTCGTCGAAGAGCGTGAAAACATCGCTCCCGGCCTGAGCCAGGTGATCAACGCCAACCTGCTGCCCGGTGACTACGCGATCACCTGCGGCCTGCTGAGCAACCCACGTGGCACCTTGCACGTAACGCCCACCGCCGAGTCCGACGCGCAGGCCAAGGCCAAACCGTCGATGGTGGCGTTTATCGGCCCGTTGTCGGAGTTTCGCGTGTACTTGAGCAGCCAGGGCAGCGCGTTGGTCAAAGCCGCCACCGCCTTGCAGCAGGCCATCGACAGCGGCGACCTGGCCCAGGCGCAAGCGCTTTACGTTCCCGCCCGCGAGGCTTACCAGCGACTGGCCCCGGCCTCGCAACGCTTGGCTGAGCTGGACAATGCCATCAACGCCCGCGCCGATTACTTTGAAAAGCGCGAACAGGACCCGGCCTTCAGCGGCTTCCATCGCCTGGAATACAGCCTGTTCCAACAGCGCAGCCTCGACGGCCTGGCTCCGGTTGCACAGCGCCTGGTGAACGACGTCACGACGCTCAAGCAACAGCTGCTGGCCCAGTCCCTGCCACCGGAGCAACTGGTGAGCATCGTGGTGCGCAACCTCAACAGCCTGTCCGATGTGCGCGCCATCAGCGGTGAAGAAGAACGCTACAGCCACGTCGACCTGAATGGGTTCGCCGCCAACCTGGAGGCCGCCCACAAGGTCGTGGAGTTGATGCGCCCGTTGCTGACCAAATCCGCCGCCGACCTGCTACCCAAGGTCGACAGCGCCCTCGCCGCCTTTGATGCCGAACTCCAGGGCTTCAAGGTCGACAAGGGCTACGCCACCTATGACAGCGTGACCGCCGATCAGCGCAAGCAGATCGCCGACAAGGCCAAGGCTCTGGCCGCTGCACTCGATGGAATCGACCCCGCCCTTGGCCTTTCCGGCCTGCAGTGAAGACGACCGCACACATGAGCGATTCAGCACAATTTGACCTCCAACGCCGCCGTGTCCTGCTGGGCATGGCCGCCACCGGCGCGGCAATTGCCGGCAGCACACTGACCTGCCCGGCCATGGCGGCCGCCGCCGAGCAAGTCACCACCGCACCACGCAGCGACAAGACCCAGGACCACCATGACTTCTTGGGCAAGCACCAGAGCGGCATCGTCACTCCACGCCCGGCGTGCGGCATGCTCGTGGCATTCGACGTACTGGCCAGTGACCGTGAGGGCCTGGAGCGGCTGTTCCGCACGCTCAACGAGCGCATCAGCTTCCTGATGGCTGGCGGCACCGTGCCGCAAGTGGACCCGAAACTGCCGCCCACCGACTCCGGGATCCTCGGCCCGGTGGTGACGCCAGACAACCTGACCATCACGGTGTCCGTCGGCGAGTCGCTGTTCGATGAGCGTTTCGGTCTCGCAGCAGCCAAACCCAAGCGCCTGAGCCGCATGGTCGGTTTCCCCAACGATGCGCTGGAACCGGCGCAGTGCCACGGCGACCTGAGCCTGCAATTCAGCTCCAACACCCCGGACACCAATATTCACGCCCTGCGCGACATCGTGAAGAACCTGCCCGACCTGTTGCTGGTGCGCTGGAAGCAGGAAGGCAGCGTGCCGCCCCAGGCGCCTGCCAAACCTGGCGAGCCAGCCCAGAGCGCGCGCAACTTCCTGGGTTTCCGTGACGGTTCGGCGAACCCGAACTCCAACGACGAGACCGCCATGAACCAGATTGTGTGGGTACAGCCTGGCAGCGACGAACCGGCCTGGGCGGCCAACGGCAGCTACCAGGCCGTGCGCATCATCCGCAACTTCGTCGAGCGCTGGGACCGTACGCCACTGCAAGAGCAAGAAAGCATCATCGGCCGCGTCAAGACCACGGGCGCGCCCATGGATGGCCAGAAAGAAACCCAGGTCCCCGACTACAGCAAGGACCCGGAAGGCAAGTTGACCAAGCTCGATGCCCACATCCGCCTGGCCAACCCTCGCACCCCGCAGACCCAGGCCAACCTGATCCTGCGCCGGCCGTTCAACTACTCCAACGGCGTCAACAAAAACGGTCAGCTGGACATGGGGCTGTTGTTCATCTGCTACCAGGCTGACCTGGAGAAAGGCTTTATCAGTGTGCAAACCCGGCTCAACGGCGAGCCTCTGGAGGAGTACCTCAAGCCGGTCGGCGGCGGGTATTTCTTCACCTTGCCGGGGGTCACCGGGCCCAAGGATTTCATTGGGCGCACGCTGCTGGCTGCAACGCATCCTCAAACCACTGCCCATACCTAAAAAACACTCAGAGCGGATACCGTCCCATGAAGAAGTCGACTATTGCGTTGTCGTTGTTAATGACCCTTTCGCCGCTTGCAGCATTCGCCGCTACCGCGCCGCTGGACCTGGTAGGCCCGGTCTCGGACTACAAGATCTACGTCACCGAAGAAATCGGCGAACTGGTTACCCAGACCCAGGCGTTCACCGACGCCATCAACAAGGGTGACCTGGCCACTGCCAAGAAGCTCTATGCGCCGACCCGTGTGCACTATGAGTCCATCGAGCCGATCGCCGAGCTGTTCAGCGACCTCGATGCGTCCATCGACTCGCGTGTCGACGACCATGAAAAAGGCGTGACCGCCGAGGACTTCACTGGTTTCCACCGCATCGAATACGCGCTGTTCTCGCAGAACAGCACCAAGGGCCTGGAAACCCTGACCGCCAAGCTCAACACCGACGTCAACGATCTCAAGACCCGCGTCGACGGGCTGACCTTCCCACCCGAGAAAGTCGTGGGCGGTGCCGCCGCGCTGCTGGAGGAAGTCGCCGCCACCAAGATCTCCGGCGAAGAAGACCGCTACAGCCACACGGACCTGTATGACTTCCAGGGCAACATCGACGGCGCGAAGAAAATCGTCGATCTGTTCCGTGGCCAGATCGAGAAGCAGGACAAGGCCTTCCTGGCCAAGGTCGACAAGAACTTCGCCACCGTGGACAAGGTTTTGGCCAAGTACAAGACCAAGGATGGCGGCTTCGAGACCTACGACAAGGTCAAGGAAAACGACCGCAAGGCCCTGGTGGGTCCGGTCAATACCCTGGCTGAAGACCTGTCGACCCTGCGTGGCAAGCTGGGCCTGAACTAAACCATAGGCAAAAAAAGACCCAGCCCGGTTGAAGGGGCTGGGTCTTTTTTTTGCCTGCGGTTTCTACAGGATCCGGTACAGCAACCGCTCGATCCGCACACGGCTGACCCGACGCAGGAACTTGCCGACCGCCTCGGGATAGTCCGGCAGCGTCTGCAGATCCAGGTAACGCTCGATGCGTGTGGTGTGCTGGAAAATCTGCGTCAGCTCGACACGTCGCGGCTCCAACCACTGGCCCTGGGGATCGTCGATCAACAAGGCGTTCTCCAGGTCGAGGCGGAACGCCCGCGGGTTGAGGTTATTGCCGGTCAACAAGGTGTAGCGCAGGTCGACCCACATGCCCTTGAGGTGGTACGTGTTGTCGCCGTCGCGCCACAGGTGCAGGTTCAACTGGCCGCTGTCGATCATCGGCTGATGTCGCTTGGCGAAGCGTCGCAGGCTGATTTCGTACAGGTAGGGCAGCGCCGCGATGACCTTGAATGGCTCGCTCGGCGGGATGTAGAAGTCGTTGGCGGTCTTGTCACCGACGATAATGTCGATCTTCACTCCACGCGCCAGGGCACGGTTGATTTCACGGGTCACTGGCAGTGGCAGGTTGAAATACGGCGTGCAGATGGTCAGTTGATGCTGGGCGCTGGCGATCAATTCGAGCACGACTCGGTTCAGCGGGTTGTTCTTGCCAACGCCGAGCAATGGGCTGACCGACAGATGGCCGTTGGGCAACTGCCCCGCCGTGGTGTCATACGCCGCGTGTTTGAGGCGGCTGCGCAAGTCGCCGATGTCATTGCGCAAACTGCGCGTGGTGGGTGGGTTGGGCAGGTCCAGGCGATTGACCGCCTTGGAGGCAATAAGCCCGTGTTCCACCAAGTGTTGCATCGAGTCCGCCAAGGGCTTGCTGTGGATCAGGTGGTAGCGGTCGAAGCGATACTTGTCGAACTTGTGCAGGTACACGTTGTTCAGGCTCGCACCGCTGTAGAGCACGCTGTCGTCGATCACGAACCCCTTGAGGTGCAGCACGCCGAACAGTTCGCGGGTTTGCACCGGCACGCCATACACCGGCACTTCGCTGCCGTGGCTTTGGGTCATGGCCTGGTACCAGGCACTATTGCCGGGCTGCTTGCCGGCGCCGATCAAACCACGCTGGGCGCGCAGCCAGTCGACCACCACCACGATGTCCAACTCCGGCCGCGCAGCCTTGGCCGCGTGCAGGGCCTCGTAGATCTCCTGCCCCGCTTCATCCTGCTGCAGATACAGCGCGACGATGTAGATGCGCCGGGTGGCCTGGGCGATTTGCTCCAGCAGACAACGGCGATAAGCATCTGCGCCGGACAGCACGTCAATGGCGTCGGGAGTAAGAGGGAAACCGCGCAATTTGGGCAACAGGGAGCGTTTGAAGAACGACGGCATAAGGCTCGCAGTGGGTCGAATCCGAAGAGTCCCCGAGCTTACACCATGGGGGTGCTCAGGTCTCGTTGTGCCGCATGGAAAAAATTTAATTGACCAAGAAGAACGATCGTTCTACTGTCAATCCCATGCACCTAACGACCAGCAATGAAACCCGCGATATCATCCTCGATGTCACCGAAAAACTGATCTATCGCCATGGCATCGCCGCCACCGGCATGGACTTTTTGGTGAAAACCGCCGGCGTCTCGAGAAAAAGCATTTATCGCTACTTCGCCAATAAAGACGAATTGGTGATTGCCGCCCTGCAACGTCGCGATGCGCGCTGGATGCAGTGGCTGCGCGATGAAGTGGAACGCAACGAAGGCACTGGCGAGCGGCTGCTGGCGCTGTTCAGCGCGCTCAAGGCCTGGTTCGGCACTGCGGATTTCCGCGGCTGCGCCTTTATCAATACCAGTGGCGAAACCGGCGACCCGCAGGACCCGGTGCGCCTGCTGGCCAAGGCCCATAAACAGAAACTGTTCGAGTACGCCCTTGAACTGTGCCAAGCGCATGGCACTTCCGACCCCGAACGGCAGGCCGCGCAACTGCTGATCCTGATCGACGGCGCCATCACCGTTGCCCTGGTGATGGGCGATTCTACCGCTGCCGATACTGCGCAATGCATGGCGCGAACGTTATTGGGACTTTGAACGCGCAGGTACGCGCACTTTCCAACTAAACCTTAATGTGTTGAGGAAATGCCAATGTCATCTACCGCAGAAACACGCCCTCCGCTGCCGCCGTTCACCCGCGCGTCGGCTATCGAAAAAGTGCGTTTGGCCGAAGACGGCTGGAATTCCCGTGATCCGCAGCGCGTCTCCCTGGCCTACACCCTCGACACCCAATGGCGTAACCGCACCGAATTCGCTCACAGCCGCGAAGACGCCAAGGGTTTCCTGACGCGTAAATGGGCCAAGGAGTTGGACTATCGATTGATCAAGGAACTGTGGGCGTTTACCGATAACCGCATCGCGGTACGTTATGCCTACGAGTGGCACGACGATTCGGGCAACTGGTTCCGTTCCTATGGCAACGAGAACTGGGAATTCGACGAGAACGGCCTCATGGCCAACCGTTATGCCTGCATCAACGATCTGCCCATCAAGGAAAGCGAGCGCAAGTTCCACTGGCCGCTCGGTCGGCGTCCGGATGATCATCCGGGGCTCTCCGAACTGGGCTTGTAAACCGCTTCAGTCGGGCCCAGCTTGCCAGCGACAGCGCTCTTAAAGGCGCTGTCACCGGCAAGCGGGGCTTCTACAGACCTGTTGGACCTTCAGTCCTGGTTCAGACCGACGCGATACAACACACCATCGTCCGCATCCGTCAGCACATACAAGAAGCCATCCGGCCCCTGCCGTACGTCGCGGATCCGTGCTTTCAAGCCACCCAGCAAGCGCTCCTCGTGGATCACCTTGTCGCCATCGAACTGCAGCCGAATCAACTCCTGGCTAACCAGCGCGCCAATGAACACGTTGTGCTGCCAGGGTTTGAAACGGTCAGCATCGTAAAACGCCATGCCGCTGATGCCCGGTGACTTTTCCCAGACGTGATGTGGCGGTACCGTGCCTTCCACCGTCTTGCCCTGGGCTTCAGGGATCGGGGTGAGGGAATAATTGATACCGTGGGTTGCCAGCGGCCAACCGTAGTTCTTGCCCCGCTCGATGATATTGATCTCATCACCGCCGCGCGGGCCGTGTTCGTTTTCCCAGACCGTTCCGCTCCAGGGGTTCAACGCCAGTCCCTGAGGATTACGCTGGCCGTAGGACCAGATCTCCGGCCGCACGCCTTGCTGGCCGACGAAGGGGTTGTCATCGGGTACCCGGCCATCCGGGTAGATGCGCACGACCTTGCCTTGCAACTTGTCCAGGTCCTGCGCCGTCGGGCGGTCATTGTTTTCCCCCAGGGTCACGAACAGGTAGCCATCACGGTCGAAGGCCAGGCGCGAGCCGAAGTGATTGCCGGTGGACAGCTTCGGCTCCTGGCGCAGGATCACTTTGAAGTCGGTCAAGCCACTGAGGTCAGCGGCTAGACGGCCACGCCCCACGGCAGTCCCAGCCGTCCCATTCTTGCCGCCACCTTCGGCGTAGGAAAGGTAGACCATCCGGTCTTGCTTGAAGTCCGGCGACAGCACCACATCCAGCAAACCGCCCTGCCCTTTGGCCCACACCTCGGGTACACCCGTCAGCGGCGCGGAGAGCTTGCCGTCCGGGCTGACAAAACGCAGGTGACCGGGACGCTCGGTGACCAGGAAACCTTGTTTGTCCGGCAGGAAAGCCACTGCCCATGGGTGGTCAAGGCCTTTGGCGATCGGGGTCGCGGTGACACTGCCTTGTTCACTGGGGAATTGCTGGGCATCGGCGGCGAAAGCGGCCGTCAACGGTAGCAGCGAGGTTGCACACAGGGCGGCTAGGAGGGTTTTGCGTAGAAACATAGGGCTGCATCCTTACCGGCGATTGCCGTTGGCATCATAGGTGGGGGCTTTGGTTTCAGTGGTCGGGCGGCTGGGGGCGGCGTCGCGCTTGGGGTAACTATTGCCAATGCCGCCGTTCTCCAGGGTGGGCGTGCGCGTGGTCGGCCCGGTCTGGATACCGCGAATGGCCGGCGCATTGGGCTGGGTGCCCTGCATGCTGTTGGGGTTGGCCCGGTGGATCGGGCCATTGTTGGACGTGTTGTTGCCGGGCAGGTTTTGCGCATGGGCCATAGACGCAAAGGCCAAGCCTGCTACCAGCGCTGCAACGTGACGCACACAGCTATTCATGACAAAGCCTCTCTGGGTCGAGGAGTACGTGCTTTCGATAACACGCTACGCCTTGGGTTCGGCTTTCGACACTAAATAGTTTCTCATCAGGTGTAACACGATCTGTCCGCGCATCTGCTCGGGGAAACTTTTCGCGCAGCGTCCGAGTCACCAGAACACAGCCTCTACTTAAGGAATCGCACATATGCCACGGGCAATATGGAAAGGCGCCATCAGCTTTGGCCTGGTGCATATCCCGGTTTCACTGGTCTCGGCTACTTCATCGCAGGGCGTTGACTTCGACTGGCTGGACAAGCGCAGCATGGACCCGGTGGGCTACAAGCGTATCAACAAGACCACCGGCAAAGAGGTGACGAAAGAAAACATCGTCAAAGGCGTGGCGTTCGAAAAAGGCCGCTATGTGGTGCTCAGCGAAGAGGAAATCCGTTCGGCCCACCCCAAGTCGACCCAAACCATCGAAATCATCGCGTTTGTCGCCAGCGACCAGATCCCGCTGCAGAACATCGACACGCCCTATTTTCTGGCACCGGACAAGCGCGGAGGCAAGGTCTATGCACTGCTGAGGGAGACCTTGAAAAAGACCGGTAAAGTGGCCCTGGCCAATGTGGTGCTGCATACCAAGCAGCACCTGGCAGCCTTGATGCCGCTGGACTCGGCGTTGGTACTGGTAATGCTGCGCTGGCCCGCCGAGGTCCGCAGCCTGGACGAGCTGGAACTGGGTGCCGACGTGACCAAGCCCAGCCTGGCCAAAGGCGAGCTGGACATGGCCAAGCGCCTGGTCGAAGACATGAGTGCCGACTGGCAGCCGGATGAATACCGCGACAGTTTCCAGGAAAAAATCATGGCGCTGGTGGCCAAGAAAGCCAAGGCCGGCAAGATCGAAGATGTGGAAACGCGTGAAGACAGTGACGAGCGCAAGTCTGCCGATGTGATCGACCTGACGGAATTGCTCAAGCGCAGCCTGGCGGGTAACCCCACCAAGAAGCCCGCAGCGAAAAAATCCACCAAGGCCTCATAAGTCATGGCAAAGCCCCTGAGCGAGTACAACCGCAAGCGCGACTTCAGCATCACTGGCGAGCCGGCAGGCAGCGCGCCTGCTGCCAAACGCCAGGCGTCAGCGCTGTCCTTCGTGATCCAGAAACATGACGCGCGCAACCTGCATTATGACTTTCGCCTGGAGCTCGACGGCGTGTTGCTCAGTTGGGCAGTGCCCAAGGGCCCAAGCCTTGACCCTGCGCAAAAGCGCTTGGCCGTCCACGTGGAAGACCACCCTCTCAGTTATGGCAGCTTCGAAGGCAGTATTCCCACCGGCCAATACGGCGCAGGCGATGTCATCGTGTGGGACCGTGGCGTGTGGCAACCCCACGACGATCCACACAAGGCCTACGCCGCTGGCAAGCTCAAGTTCACCCTGGTCGGCGAGAAACTTTCCGGCGACTGGGCGCTGGTGCGCACGCGCCTGAAGGGCAGCGGCGATAAAGAACAATGGCTGTTGATCAAGGAGAAGGACTCTCAGGCACGCCCGGCCGATGACTACGATATCGTCCAGGCCGAACCGAATAGCGTGGTCAGTGACGCTTCGGTCGGCAAGCCCCGTGCCCAGCCAAAGGCCAAAGCCAAAGCCAAGCCGCAAAAAGCGGCGCCCCCCCTCCCAGAAGACTTCAGCCCGCAACTGGCCACGCTGGTGGACCGCGCACCGGAGGGCGACTGGCAATACGAAATCAAGTTCGACGGCTATCGCATGCTCGCACGCATTCGAGACGGCGAAGTGCGTCTGTTCACCCGCAACGGCCACGACTGGACCGATCGACTACCGCGTCAGGCCAAGGCCCTGCAGGCCCTCAAGCTCAAGGACAGTTGGCTCGACGGCGAGGTGGTCAGCCTCAACGGCGACGGCCTGCCGGATTTCCAGGCGTTGCAAAATGCCTTTGATATCGGCCGCAGCCTGGACATTGTCTATTACCTGTTCGATGCGCCGTTTCTCAATGGCCAGGATCGACGCCAGGCGCCCGTCGAGGATCGCCGTGCTGCACTCAAGGCCGCGTTGGCCGGCAGCAGGAGCAAACTATTGCGTTTCTCGGAAGCCTTCACCGCCCACCCTCGCGACATCATTGAAAGTGCCTGTGACCTGGCGTTGGAGGGTGTGATCGGCAAGCGCTTGGGCAGCCCCTATGTGTCCAGTCGCAGCGCGGACTGGATCAAGCTCAAATGCCGTTTGCGCCAGGAATTCGTGATTGTCGGCTACACCCGGCCACAGGGTTCGCGCAGCGGTTTCGGGGCGCTGTTACTGGCCGTGAATGACGACTCCGGGCTGGTGTACGCGGGGCGTGTGGGCACCGGCTTCGATCAGGCGTCACTGAAAGCGATCTACACGCAACTCACGCCACTGGAACGCAAGGTATCGCCTCTGGAAAAACCCCTGACCAGTGCGCAAGCCCGCGGCGTGCACTGGGTGGAGCCGACGTTGGTTGGCGAGGTGCAGTTTGCCGAATGGACCCGTGAAGGCGTGGTCCGCCAGGCGGCGTTTGTCGGAATGCGTACGGACAAACCCGCCGCGCAGATCATTCATGAGCAACCGCGAACGGCCAAATCCATGAAGCCCACGAAAAAAACCGGCGCAGGGGTGAATATCACCCACCCCGACCGCGTGATCGACACACAAAGCGGCACGCAGAAACAACAACTGGCGCAGTTCTACGACAGCATCAGCCAGTGGATCCTGCCCTTCCTAAGCCATCGCCCGGTTGCTCTACTGAGGGCGCCGGAAGGCATCGAGGGCGAGCAGTTCTTCCAGAAACACTCGGAACGTCTCGCTATTCCCAACATCAAGCAACTGGATCAGGCCCTCGACCCGGGCCATGCGCGCCTGATGGAAATCGACAGCGTTGGCGCGTTGATCGGCGCAGTGCAGATGGGCACCGTAGAGTTTCACACCTGGGGCTCGACTACGGACAAGATCGAGACCCCCGACCTGTTTGTGCTCGATCTCGACCCGGACCCGGCGCTGCCTTGGAAAGCCATGCTCGAAGCGGCGCAGTTGACCCTCTCGGTGCTGGACGAGTTGGGGCTGCAAGCGTTCGTCAAGACCAGCGGTGGCAAAGGCTTGCACCTGGTCGTGCCGCTGGCGCGCCGGGACAGTTGGGACACCGTCAAGGCATTCGCCAAGGCCATCGCGCAGTTCATGACGGCGCAACTGCCCGAGCGGTTTACCGCGACGTCGGGGCCCAGGAATCGGGTCGGCAAGATCTTTATCGACTACCTGCGCAATGCACGCGGGGCCAGCACCGTCGCAGCGTACTCCGTGCGGGCACGCCCGGGTCTACCGGTGTCGGTGCCGATCAGCCGCGAGGAATTGAAAGGGTTACGCAGTGCCCAGCAATGGACGGTCGCCAACCTGGCGCAACGCGTCAGGGGCTTGAAGGCCGATCCCTGGGCGGGTTATGCCAACCGACAGAAGATCAGCAAGAAGATGTGGGACAAACTGGGCGCCCATCCACCCGAGTGAACGGCGCCCGCAGCGTCTTCAGATCAGCAGGAAGATCGCTGCCAGACCCGCAAAGATCGCCCACTTTTCAAGGTAATAGCGCGTACGGTTGCGCTTTTTCAGCTCTTTGCCGCGAAGCCGGATCTTGTACAGGCGCGTGAACGCACGGTTGAGCCCACCCGTCTTGTCACCGGCATCGTTGGGCGAGCCCGCGGCGGCCATCACGGTCCGGCTGAACCAGCGATTGAACGCAGCCGCCCAGCGGTACTTCATCGGACGCTCGATGTCGCAGAAGAGAATGATGCGGTTCTGCTGGGTGGTGTTTTCGGCGTAATGGATGTAAGTCTCGTCGAACATCACCGGCTCGCCGTCGCGCCAGTAATAGCTTTCGCCATCCACGTTGATGTAGCAGCCTGGGTCATTCGGCGTATCCAGGCCCAAGTGATAACGGTAGGAGCCTGCGTACGGATCGCGGTGACGCACCAGCTTGGAGCCTGGCGGCAGCTCGGCGAACATCGCAGCCTTGATCGAGCCAATGCTCTGCACCAGCTCCGTGGTACGCGGGCATAGCTTCATCGCCGACGGGTGGCTGTCGCCATACCATTTCAGATAAAAGCGCTTCCAACCCGATTTGAAGAACGAGTTGAAACCCACGTCGTTGTATTGATCCGAACGCTTGATCTCACCCGCGCGCAGCAGGTTCTGGCCTTCCTGGCGGATTTCTTCCCAATATTCCTGCAGCGGCGTCAGGTCCGGGAAATCGCTGGGTGACAAATAGGGGCGACTGGGCAGCTTGGAGAAGAGATAAAGAAAGCAGTTGATCGGTGCCAGGAACGTCGAATGATCGCTGAGCTGGCGGCTCAGCTTGTGCCGCACACGGCCACGTAGGTGAACATACGCAATCGAGGCAACGTAAAGAATTACAATGATGAGTTTCAAGGGATTTCGTCACACGTCAGAAGAGAACAGGCTGCACCTGCGTGCCCACAACGGCCGAGGATGGATAGCAGCACCTGAAATCACAATTCACACAATCGGCACAACCGGCTGTTTAACCACCGGCCTATGGCCATTGGCAGTTATTTAGCCACAGGTTGTAACCAAAAGTTAACTAAGAATTGTGAAAAGCTGTCGTATGAATGTGTTGAGCGGGCCTGCCCTGGGGCACGCCCGTGACGCGTTCAACCCTTACTATGGGCGTGGCAACTGACGCTCATTGAGTACCGAAAGCGGCCCGTTTTGCCGACGCACTTGCGCAAAATGCCGAATCAGCGCCACCAACACCCCCAGCATTAGCCCTGCCACCAGGCTCAACGCGATGATCAGGGGCTTTCTAGGCTTGATCGGCGCCAACGGTTCTTGAGCCTGGCGATCGACTGTCACCAGTTTCAGTGCGCTCATGTCGATATTAAGGCCACGCAGTCGCGCTTCCTCGGCCCAGAGTGGTTCGACGTCTCGCAGGAACATGTCCTCGTCCTTGCGGCTCTTGAGCACCTCCACTTCACGATTGACCTCAAGCATGCGCAATTCTTTGCCAATCTCGGCGACCCGACTGTTGGTGAAGTCATCATTGCTGCGTCGCGCCAGCGCCACCCGTTCGGCCTCCAGCGCGTCGGTGCCCATGAAGTACAGCGGGATTTTTTGATTGGTGACTTCGGTACGCATCACCTGGCTGGAACCATTGGACGCATCAGCCCCCATTGCAGAAGGCGTGGTGGGATGCTTGATGCCGATGGACTTGGCTATGGAGATAGCCTCGTCCAATTCTGCAAGGCGACTGATACGCTGCATTTTCATCTGCAAGCGCAAGGCAGTGAGCTCATCCTGCAACTGGGCCCGCTTGACCTTATCCGCCTCCAGCAGCCTGGCAATCTTCGACGCCTTGTCCGTTTCGTAATTGGCCCGTGCTGCGTCGATCTTGCCCTTGAGCTCGTTCAGGCGGTTGTTGACGATCACCTTGAGGTCCGCTCCCACCTGATCGCGTTCCTGCGCGATGGCGTAGGCCACGAACCCATTGAGAATCGCTACGCCGTCAACCCCACTGGGGTACTGCATTTCCAGGCGGATGTAATTGTTGAGTGAGCCGGGCTTCTTGGGATCCGGGAGGACCAGGTTGACCGCGTTGCGATTGAACGCCTCGAAGCTCTGCTCCAGGCTTCGCCCAGGTGTCTGGAAGGCCTCGAACAGCGCGGGGTTGGCCCTGAAGAATCCCAACCGGGCGTCATACGACTCAAGCTGCGCGCCGACTTTGGCCAGGGCATCGGTCGCAGGCAACTTGTAGACCTCCGAACGGTTGAGGGCATCGAGCTCATTGATTGCCGCAGGCCGCAACACACTGCTGACCTGGTAGACCTTCGGCGCCAGATACGCATAGCCTACTCCCAGAAGGCCTGCGAGAATGGTGCAACCGATGACCTGTTTTCTTTGCTTCCAGATCGCGTGAAACAGTTCAAAGAGATCAATTTCATCCGACGGTAAGTGTTGGTGTAGCTGGGGAGTGTTGTTCAAAATTCATACGCCCTGATGAGTTGACATCCAGCGCCCATAAACAACAGACCTGAATAACAACGTAATAAACAGAGGGCAACGTCCGGACCCGCGGTACAAGAGGACCTTTAACAGCAATGGACCCCCTTGTTGATTGAAGTCTCACCATCCTAAGCAGCAAGGGTTTTCATTTCAGTTACAAGGGTGTCACTGCTGACAGACACCCAGAGCAAACACGGTCCGTTACAAGACGTTACCCGGCGGCCAGGCAAGGTAACGTCAATCGCCTGTCGTGGTAACGAGAAATAGCATTAACAATTGAAAAATAAGATTTTTCCTACACCTGATTACATCTCAGGCAGATCACGCTTCAGCAAAAAGGAATTTGTATGTCATCTATCTCAGACCCCGATATTCAGGCCCTTCAAGGTGCCTGGGAGCAAGTCGCCCTCGAAGACAGCGGCGTGCTCAATCCTCCCGATGCCCACAGCGCTCCCGGTGCACTCACTACTATTACCGGAGACCGCTTCGAAGTGAAGACCGTCAGCGGCGAGGTGTTACTGGCTGGCCGGTTTTTTCTGGACAGCAGCACCGTTCCCAAGCGCATCACCTGGATCGACGCCATAGGGGATGACGCAGGCAAGCACCTACCCGCCAGCTATCGCCTCGAAGGGGATGAGTTCGTGTTCATTGCCGCGGATGAAAGTATGCCAAGGCCAATCGCGTTCAGTACTGGCCTAGGTCAAACCATGCGCACTTTCGTGCGGCGTACCTGAACGATGCGCCATCCGAACTTGCGACAGTATTTTCACAACCCCTTCACTTTCGGGTCTATAGGGTAAAGCCTACCTACTCCAGTGAATCCCTTAGCCCGCCTATCCCCGCGGGCTTTTTTTTGCCCTTGGAAAAGCGCCTCAAGCGGGACGTTTGGTGGCGGTCAAGGTAAAGCACATTGGCAGTTGTGCGGGCTGGTGCTCGTACTGGTCGTACAGCTCTTCGCGATTGGAATGGGGGTATTCCTGCAGGTGGCTGATCTGCAAGTGCGCAGAGATCGCGGCACTGACCACATCGCCCAGGGTGTGCACGTACCAGTAGGACGTGGGCCCAGCCACTTCGCCCTGACCCTCGTAGACAATCGATTCCTGCAGCACGAAGGGTTCGCGCTGAAAGTAGGAACTGGCCGGCAGGAATGGGTTCTGCGCCCGTGGGTCGAACACCTCCAGGAACGGGTGGGTTTCATACATCACCAGCGTGCCACCGTGTTTCAACGTGCTGGCAACGTGGCGCATGAACGAGCCCACATCCGGCATCCAGCCCAGCACCCCGATGGTCACCAACGCAATATCGAAGCGCCCGAGCAAAGAGTGCGGCAAGTGATGGATATCACTTTCAATGAATTCAGGCTCGTGCGGCGAGACAGCCGCCAGCTCGTGGGCCTGCTGCAGGAACGCCTGCGATTGGTCCACCCCCACGACCGAACCTGCGCCGAGGCCAAACAATGAAAGGCTTTCGCGACCGTTGTTGCAGCACAATTGCACCACGTCCTTGCCGGCCACGCCGACGTCTTGCAGCAGGCCGGTGAGCGTGGGATCCAGGCAAGAGAAATCCGCGTCGCCAACACTGTTGAGCAGCGCGGTCCAGGTGTCAGTGGTCTTGTGCAGGTTGGCAGATTGGTCCCAGGCGTCTTTGTTGCTGGCAATCGCCTGTTGAGCTGAGGGCATGTCCATTGCTTCTCCAGAAAATCCATACAGGGGCACAGAAAATAAGCCAAGTGCCCGCCGATTAAAACCCTAACTAACGGGCGAAACTAAACGCAACGCCTGCGTGTCATTAACGCTGTGAGTGTTCAGTCCCTGGACGCCAACTCAGAAGACTTCGTCATGGCCAGACACTCCGACCTGCGCAACACCTTGTCCCTGGACAGCCTGAATTTTTTCCTGGCGGATGTACGCGACGGTCTTGGCCCCTACCTCGCTATCTACCTGCTGGCCGTACATCAATGGGACCCCGCCAGTATCGGCGTGGTCATGACCCTGGCCGGTATCGCCGCCCTCCTCACCCAGGGTCCGGCAGGCGCGCTGATCGACCGTACCCGAAGCAAGCGCGCAGTCATTGCCCTGGCCGCTATCGTGGTGACCGGCAGTTGCCTGCTGCTGCCGTTTGTCAGCTCTTTCAGCCTGGTGGCATTGACCCAGGCGGCAAGCGCCGTCGCCGCCTCGGTGTTCGCGCCGGCAATCAGCGCGATCTCCCTGGGCATCACCGGGCCGCGCGCGTTCACCCGGCGCACAGGGCGCAACGAAACGTTCAATCACGCCGGCAATGCCGTGGCTGCGCTGTTGGCCGGGGGCCTGGCTTACCTGTTTGGGCCAGTCGTGGTGTTCTACCTGATGGCCTTCATGGCGTTGGCCAGTATCGGCGCGATCAGTTGCGTGTCCGCCGAGGCGATCGACCACGATGTGGCTCGAGGTTTCGACCCGGCGCATCACACCGATCATGAACAACCCTCAGGCATGAAGGTGTTGCTGGCGAACCGCCCGCTCTTGTTGTTCGCCATCTGCTGCGCCCTGTTCCACCTGGCCAATGCGGCGATGTTGCCGCTGGTCAGCCAGAAGCTGTCGCAGATTAACCTGCAGATGGCGACGCCGCTGACCTCGGCATGCATCGTCGCCGCGCAGTTGGTGATGGTGCCGATGGCGTGGCTGGTCGGGCTGAAAGCCGACATCTGGGGGCGCAAACCCCTTCTGCTGGCTGGCTTCATGATCCTGCCACTGCGCGGGGTGCTCTATACCTTGTCCAGCGACCCTTACTGGCTGGTAGCCGTGCAAATGCTCGACGGTATTGGCGCAGGGATTTTCGGCGCACTGTTCCCGGTGATCGTCAAGGACCTGACCCAGGGCACCGGACGCTTCAACGTCAGCCTGGGCGCGCTCTCTACGGTATTCGGGCTGGGCGCCGCGCTGAGCAGTAGCCTGGCCGGCTTCGTGGTGCAGCAGGCCGGCTACAACGCCGCGTTCCTGACCCTGGCCGGTGTGGCCGCAGCGGCCTTGGCGCTGTTATGGCTGGCGATGCCGGAGACGTTGGAGAAACCTTCCTTCGCTCGACATACAACTGTCGCCTGACATATGCGACAATGCGCGCCAAATTCCAACACACATCCCCAATTTTCTGCTCAGCGACCGGGTTTCGCGCCTTGATGTCGCTGTTGACGCATGCCTGAAGGCCCTGCCGTCACGCTCGCAACCCATTGATAGGTAAAGTAATTGATCTCCACAGCTAACATCACCATGCAGTTCGGCGCCAAGCCGCTCTTCGAGAACGTCTCGGTCAAGTTCGGCGCTGGCAACCGTTATGGTCTGATCGGTGCCAACGGTTGCGGCAAGTCGACCTTCATGAAAATCCTCGGTGGTGACCTCGATCCGTCCGGCGGCCAGGTCATGCTGGAGCCGAACGTACGCCTGGGTAAACTGCGCCAGGACCAGTTCGCCTACGAAGAATTCACCGTGCTCGACACCGTGATCATGGGCCACGAAGAACTGTGGAAGGTCAAGGCCGAGCGCGACCGCATCTACTCGCTGCCGGAAATGAGCGAAGAAGACGGCATGGCCGTGGCCGAGCTGGAAACCGAGTTCGCCGAGATGGACGGCTACACCGCTGAATCCCGTGCCGGTGAACTGCTGCTGGGCCTGGGCATTCCCCTGGAACAGCATTTCGGCCCGATGAGCGAAGTGTCGCCAGGCTGGAAGCTGCGTGTATTGCTGGCCCAGGCGCTGTTCTCCGACCCTGAAGTGCTGTTGCTCGACGAACCGACCAACCACTTGGACATCAACACCATCCGCTGGCTGGAAAACATCCTGACCCAGCGCTCCAGCCTGATGATCATCATCTCTCACGACCGTCACTTCCTGAACAGCGTGTGCACCCACATGGCTGACCTGGACTACGGCGAGCTGCGCCTGTTCCCGGGCAACTACGACGAGTACATGACCGTGGCGACCCAGTCCCGCGAGCAATTGCTGTCGGACAACGCCAAGAAAAAAGCGCAGATCTCCGAACTGCAATCGTTCGTCAGCCGCTTCTCGGCCAACGCCTCGAAAGCCAAGCAGGCCACCTCCCGCGCCAAGGCGATCGACAAGATCCAACTGGCCGAGGTCAAGCCTTCGAGCCGTGTGAGCCCGTTCATCCGTTTCGAACAGAACAAGAAACTGCACCGCCAGGCGGTCATCGTCGAGCGCATGGCCAAAGGTTTCGACGGCAAGCCGCTGTTCAAGGACTTCAGCTTCCAGGTTGAGGCCGGCGAGCGCGTGGCGATCATCGGCCCGAACGGTATCGGCAAGACCACCCTGCTGCGCACGCTGGTCAACGAACTGACCCCGGACGCCGGTAGCATCAAGTGGACCGACGCTGCGGAATTGGGCTACTACGCCCAGGACCATGCGCATGACTTCGAAGACGACGTCACGTTGTTCGACTGGATGGGCCAGTGGACGCAAGGCGAGCAAATGATCCGTGGCACCCTGGGTCGCATGCTGTTCTCCAACGACGAGATCCAGAAGTCGGTCAAAGTGATCTCCGGTGGTGAGCAAGGCCGCATGTTGTTCGGCAAGCTGATCCTGCAAAAGCCGAACGTGCTGATCATGGACGAACCAACCAACCACTTGGACATGGAGTCCATCGAAGCACTCAACCTGGCGCTGGAGAACTACCCGGGCACGTTGATCTTCGTCAGCCACGACCGCGAGTTCGTATCGTCCCTGGCCACCCGCATCATCGAGTTGAGCGCCACCGGCGTGATCGACTTCAGCGGCACCTATGACGACTACCTGCGCAGCCAAGGCGTCGTGTTTTAACAGCAGCTTTTAGCGCCAACCTGCAAGCTGCTAGAAGAAGCCCCGTCCATTGCGACGGGGCTTTTTGCTTTCAACTACGGAGCGAGGCGACCCCGCGATATCGTTGACGATTTCGCGCGCAAGCTCGCTCCTACAGAAAGACGGGTTATGCCATCATGCATGCACCGCCCGCCCGCGAACGAGTGCCCATGCCTGCCGCCGCCCCCAGCTCCCTGTCGATCACCCTGCAGATCGTCTCCATCGTCTTCTACACCTTCATCGCGTTTATCTGCATCGGCCTGCCCATCGCGGTCATCCCTGGCTATGTGCATGAACAACTGGGGTTCAGCGCGGTGGTGGCCGGGATCACGATCGGCTCCCAATACCTGGCCACCCTGCTCAGCCGTCCCATGGCGGGGCGCATGTCCGACACCGTCGGCACCAAGCGGGCGATTGTGCTGGGGCTGGCCGGGATCCTCGTGAGTGGCGTGCTGACGTTTTTTGCCACGCTGGTGGACAGCCTGCCGTCGTTGAGCCTGGGCATCCTGGTCGTCGCCCGGTTATTGCTGGGCGTGGCGCAGGGGCTGATCGGCGTGGGCACCATCAGTTGGTGCATGGGCGCCGTCGGCGCAGAGCACACGGCGCGGTCAATTTCGTGGAACGGCATCGCGTCCTACGGTGCGATCGCCATTGGTGCGCCCCTTGGCGTGGTGATGGTGGCCGAGTATGGCTACAACAGCCTCGGTATCGCGCTGGCGGTGTTGTCCGCACTGGGCCTGGTGCTGATCCGCAACAAGCCGTCGGTGCCGGTGGTGCGCGGCGAGCGGTTGCCGTTCTGGGCGGTGTTCGGGCGCATAGCGCCGTTTGGCGCAAGCCTGTGCCTGGCCTCGATTGGCTACGGCACCCTCACCACCTTTATCACCCTGTACTACCTCAATCGCGGCTGGGTCGGCGCGGCGTATTGCCTGACGGTATTCGGCGTGTGCTTTATCCTGTCGCGGCTGGTGTTCATCTCGGCCATCAGTCGCTTTGGCGGCTTCAGGGCGGCGATTGCCTGCATGACCATCGAGACCCTGGGCCTTGCCCTGCTGTGGCTGGCACCTTCCACGGGCGTGGCCTTGATTGGCGCCGGGCTGACCGGCTTTGGCTTGTCGCTGGTGTACCCGGCGCTGGGTGTGGAGGCGATCAAGCAGGTACCCAACAGCAGCCGTGGCGCGGGGCTCAGCGCGTATGCAGTGTTCTTTGACCTGGCCCTGGCGATTGCCGGACCGCTGATGGGCGCCGTGGCCCTTAACCTGGGCTACGGCTGGATCTTCTTCTGCGCCGCCCTGCTATCGGTCACAGCCCTGGGCTTGACCCTGCTGCTCAAGCGTCGCGCTTACTGATCGGCCGTCTGCATACCCGCACGGGTGGATTGGCCGAGGGTGTGGGTGAAGAAACGCCCCGCCTCGGAAATCAGGTCACGGTGAATGCCTTCGCGGTCGACGCCGTCAGCGTCGGTGCAAATCGCCGGCATCGCGGCCAACTGGTCGCTGTCGCACGGCGCCATGAACACGAAGTGCCCTGCCCCGGCCAGTAGCTTGAAGTCTGGCGGCTCTGGCAGTTTGCGCGCCAGGGCGGCAGCATTCTTGTCTACCGCCACCAGCTTGTCGCCGTCGCCGCTGTAGAGCAGCACCGGCACGTGCACGTCCGCCAGGGTATGACGGCCGAACATCAGGCTCAGCGGCGCCATCAGCATCAACGCATGAATGCGCGGGTCGGATTGCGGTTGCAGGTCGTCGCGGTCCACCACCAGTTCGCCCTTGGTGGTGCAGGCGTCGCGGTCTTCCGGGCGTTCCTGGCAATAACGGCGCAGCCGGTCGAAATCCGGCTTGGCACCGGCCAGGATCAATGCAGTCTCGCCGCCGGCTGAATAACCGATCACCCCAACCTGGTCGACGTTGACGAACGGCGACAGCATCGGGTCGCCCAGGGTGGCGGTGATCGCCTCGGAAATCTGGATCGGCCGGCCATACAGGTTGCTCACCGTTCCCAGTCGACTGTGATCCTTGTAGTTGTCGCCTGGGTGCAGCACCGCTACCACCACAAAGCCTTTGCGTGCCAAGGAGGTGGCGAGGTCATGCAGCGCCAGGGGCGTGCCGGTGTTGCCATGGGACAACATCAACATCGGGAAACGGCCGATGGCGATCTTGGAGTCTTCGGTGGCAGCGACGTGGTAAGCACCCAGCTGCGTGGTGTGCTCAAGGCCGGTGGAGGGGTAGAAGGCCACCGCTTTCATCGGCTGCAGATCCAGCGGATCAAGAAACGTCATGCGATGGAAGCCCACACTCCAATGGGGGTGAGGCGCAGGAGCGGCGTGCACTGAAATCAGGCCGCCGAGCAGGGAAAGAACCATAACAGCACAAAGACGCATCATGGGGATGTCCACCTTTGCTGCGTGATAACCGACATATCGAAGAAACGTCCAGGTTGTTAAACCCATGCTTGCACAACCTGGGCCAAAGTAATGACAGCGGTCAAACGAAAAAACTCCGTACTCCGGTCGTTTTGAGGCGAGCAGAATACAGAGTTTAGGCGCCCGGCTTCAGATTGAAACCGAGGAGAGGCGAAATTTACACAAGCCTTACGCGGCGGCGAACAATTGTTCGTTGATCAGTGCGTTGGCGTCGCTCAGGGCTTTGCTGCGCACTTCGTCACCATAGGCCAGGCCTTCGGCACGCACGATTTCGATATCGGTGATACCGAGGAAGCCGAACAGCAACTTCAGATAGCCTTCATGGGCGGCACCGGAGGCTTGCCCGGCGTGCAGGCCACCCGCGGTGGAGACGATAATGACCTTCTTGTTGCCACACAGGCCTTCCGGACCCGCTTCGGTGTAGCGGAACGTCTGGCCGGCGACGGCGATGCGGTCGATCCAGGCTTTCAATTGGGTCGCAATGGTGAAGTTGTACATCGGCGCACCCACGACAACCGCATCGGCGGCGAGGAACTCAGCCAGCGACGAGGCACTCAGCTCGGCTTCGTGCTGTTGCGCGGCATCACGCAGTTCAGCGGCGGTACCCAAGGCGCCCAGGGTCGCGCCAGAGAAGTGGTTGATGCCTTCGCTGGCCAGGTCACGGTAAGTCACTTCCACACCCGGCTCCGCCGCTTGCCAGGCCTTGACCACGCTAGCGCTGAGCTGACGGGAAGCCGAGTTGTCGCCGAGGATGCTGGAATCGATATGCAACAGTTTCATGCGGGATCTCCAAGTGAGGATCGCGACGTGGCGATCAAGTGGAGTTAATCCTACAGATGATCCGAATAAACGATTAGAGGGTTTAATTGTGACTGTTTGTCCCGCCAGCAGGACAATGAACGGTGACGCAGACAAGAAAGCGTCTGAACCCGCAGATGATGCTCAGCGCCACGTGGGCATCACTTGGGCGAATACCATTCGCCAATGACGGACCCGAAAGGACAGTGGACCCTCTTGGAAAATTGGATGTCGTCGCCAGCGCAGGCCTCTCGACATCCTGCTAGCTACTTGAAACAAGGCCTCAAGTAGCTAGTCGCATTGACTATTTGGATAGTATTACGAGAGGGGTGTTCTTCTTGACGATATAAGTGGCCAGTTCTGAGCCGGTGGTCGAGCCAATATTGGTCGCGACATGCACCGTGCCCTCTGGAATATATAAGGAATCCCCCGCCTTGAGTATGACGTTCGGCTGCCCTTCGAGCTGATACTCGAAAGTGCCGCTGATAACATAAGCCACTTCAACCCCTGGATGAGAATGCTTCGGGGAGACCACACCCGGATCGAAGTCAACACGAACTTGAACGACTTCACGATCAGCGACACCTAAATCGCGCTGTATGAGATCAGTACGATGAAGCCCCGTCTGCCAGCTCTTCGCTACAGGTTTTACTTCTTCCGCACAGGCCGTGCCCGCCAACGCAAGTAATCCAAGGGCGATAACGCAGGCACGTGCACGCAACTGGCCTGGGCCTTTTCTATTTTTTACAGTATTCAAGGTCGTTCTCCGGTTTTTAATGACGCTCGTTTCTAACTTGCTTATGCGTTTGTGAGGGCGCCCGCGACGCACCACTGATAAATCCGTATTGCCGCTTCATGGCGATAGCACCAGCGCCTTCATCAACCTCTTTCACTTCGCCGACGCGGCCGATTCAATCAGGCTTGCAACTGTCTTGGGGTTGGACACCATCACAACGTGAGACGCGCCTTTAACAACAACTACCTTTTTGGCATGTGCTCGCTCAGCCATGTACGCTTGAGCTTGTGCAGGAATATTTTTGTCTTTATCGCCGTAGACAAACCATGACGGTATTGTTTTCCAGGCCGGCTGGCTTGACGCTTCATTCAAGGCTGCCACGGTCACGGGACGCTGGGTCGCCGCCATTAACTTCGCCTCGGCGTTCGACACATCTGCGGCAAACTGATCGTGGAATTTGTCTTGTTGGATATACAAATCTTTCCCACCGTCTGCCAGCGGCACTGGCGGGGCAAGGGTGGGCCCAAGGGTGTTACCCGGAAAGCGACCCGCCAAATCAGCGGTAGACTCACCCGCCTCAGGCGCAATGGCAGCAACAAACACCAGGGCTTTAACGTTCGGATTTCCGTAGGCGGCTTCACTGATGACAGGGCCACCATACGAATGCCCTACGAGTACGATAGGGGTCTTGATAGTGGCCAGCACATCAGCCACCGATTGCGCGTCACCTTTAAGTGTTCGCAGTGGATTGGAGGCAGCGATCACTGGGTACCCGTCTTTCTCCAGAATGCCAACGACACCATTCCAACTACTGGAGTCGGCAAACGCGCCGTGCACCAGCACAATAGTGGGTTTGACTGTTGCAGAAAACGCTGAGGCCGCACTGATCATTGCGGCTACAAGCGTCAGACCTGTCAGTAACTTTTTCATCAATGGTTCCTTTGCTCTTCGGGTTGGAAGTACTTCGTTAAAAAACACACGGTCATGCCTGCAGACACGCCAATGCGTGGCGATATGTGCCGGGTCACTGTTTCACTTAGTTGCCACAGGGAAACGCGTAGCAACGTGCTCTAACACCGTACTTCACTCGGCATCACGACATGCCTGCTCATCGGTGTCGGCGGCGATCTTGTATAAATAGATACGCGTTGTATTGAACTATCTCTCGGCAAACCATTGCCAACTTCCGCACGGATCAACAGCACCGCGTCGTACACTTTCGACTGTTGTAACGCGACTCCTGGCGCTCCCTGAAAAACACTTCATAACTCATTACCGGCTCCCCCGGATGGTGGAGGGTCCGGTGCTTTACGTAATTATCGTAATCGGGTACGCCTACCATAAGGCGGGCCATCTCCCGCGCGAACTTCACGCTGCGACGCCATCTACTGGACATGGGCAGACCTCGTGTTTGTCGACAGTTGAAAGGGGGTTTCATTGTCACTGCGGGACGGTTTGCCCCACGCCTGGCAACCTACCCGGAACGCGTAGAACAGCACGCTCATCACCACGCAGAGGAAGAAAACGGTGAGCGTGGCATTAAGGTAGGCGTTGACCATCACGTTTTGCATTTGGCCGATGTCCTTGGCCGGCGCCAGCAATTGCCCAGCGGCCAGGGCATCACGGTATTTGTGGGCCAGGGCGAGAAATCCCACGGCCGGGTTTGTGTCGAACAGCTTGATCAGGCTGGCAGTGGTGGTGCAGAGCATCAGCCACGCCGCTGGCACCAGAGTCACCCAGACGTAGCGCTGGCGCTTCATCTTTATCAGCACCACAGTGCCCAGCAATAACGCGATGGCGGCGAGCATCTGGTTGGAGATTCCGAACAGCGGCCACAACGTGTTGACCCCGCCCAAAGGGTCAACAACCCCCTGGTACAGCAGATATCCCCACATCGCTACACACCCCCCCGTGCCAATAAACGTAGCGACCCACGAGTCGCTGCGCTTGAGCGACGGTGCGAACGAGCCCAGCAGGTCTTGCAGCATGAAACGTCCGGCACGGGTACCGGCGTCGACCGCCGTGAGAATAAATAGCGCTTCGAACAGGATTGCGAAGTGGTACCAAAACGCCATGGTGTCTTTGCCCGGCAACACGCTGTGCAGGATCTGAGCGATCCCCACGGCCAATGTCGGCGCACCGCCGGCCCGAGCCAACAGGGTATTTTCACCGATGTCTCGCGCCACGCTTTGCAACGTTTCAGGCGTGATCACAAACCCCCAACTGCTAACCGTCTGTGCCACCGTGGCCACGTCCGAGCCGACAATCGCCGCCGGGCTGTTCATCGCAAAATACACACCTGGCTCGATCACCGACGCAGCCACGATGGCCATCACAGCAACCAGGGACTCCACCAACATCGCGCCGTAGCCTATGAAGCGCGCGTTGACTTCATTGTCGAGCATCTTCGGGGTGGTGCCGGAGGCAATCAGGGCGTGGAAGCCCGACACGGCGCCGCACGCGATGGTGATAAACAGGAACGGGAACAAGGCGCCCTTCCAGACCGGCCCGGTACCGTCGGTAAATTGGGTAAGGGCTGGCATTTTCAGCTCTGGCAGGGTCAGCAGAATGCCGATCGCGAGGGCGACAATCGTTCCGATCTTGAGGAACGTCGACAGGTAGTCCCTCGGGGCCAGGATCAGCCAGATCGGCGTCACCGCGGCAACAAAACCGTAGCCGATCAACATCCAGGTAATTTGCGTCCCCGTGAAGGTAAACACCTTGGCCCAATATGGGTCAGCTGCGATTTGCCCGCCCAGCCAGATTGAACTCAGCAGCAAGATCACGCCCATCAACGAGATTTCGCCGATGCGGCCGGGGCGGATGTAGCGCATGTACACACCCATGAACATCGCGATGGGAATGGTGGACATCACCGTGAACATCCCCCATGGACTTTCCGCCAGGGCCTTGACCACGATCAGCGACAGCACCGCAAGGATGATCACCATGATCATGTAGCAGCCAAGCAAGGCGATGGTGCCGGGTACCCGGCCCATTTCCTCGCGCACCATTTCCCCAAGGGACGCGGCGTTGCGGCGCATGGACATGAACAACACCATGAAGTCCTGTACGGCGCCCGCTACCACTACGCCGACGATCAACCACAGGATTCCCGGCAAATACCCCATCTGTGTCGCCAGCACCGGGCCCACCAGCGGGCCGGCACCGGCGATGGCGGCAAAATGGTGACCGAACAGGACGTTCTTGTGGGTGGGGACAAAATCCAGCCCATCGTTGTTTCGAACCGCAGGGGTAGCACGGGTGGGGTCAAGTTGCATGACACGGTTAGCGATGAAGAGGCTGTAGTAACGGTAGGCAACCAAGTAGATCGCCACACTGGCAACCACCAGCCAGAGAGCGTTGACGGCCTCGCCGCGGCGCAGCGCGATCACACCCAGGGCAAAGGCGCCGAGCGCTGCGACTGCAAGCCAGCCGACATGTCGGATTACTCGGGACATGGAAAGTCTCCAGCCAACGACTGGTCGTTGGCACTGTTTATTGTTGTAGTGGTGATGCGTTGGCGATTACATCGCGCCCATGTATCTGCAATGTGTCGGGTGGAGAGGTGTTTGTAATGTTATGTAGGTACTTGCCAATCCCTTTCGCCTGTACTCCTGGACCTACCAAGCACCGCCTCACTGATCAACATCCGTGCATGCCTGCTGTGATTGAGAATGAAAGGCGGGTCATGACAGCCATAGTTTCCTGCCAAAAAATGTCAGCGTTCTGTCCCACGCCATTTCGGACCACGTCGCATCGTATTGGGTGCCAGGAATACGGCCGTTGCCGACCGCGTCCTCGTTTGCAAAGGCGTGGTGCGCCAAGTACGTGTAGAAAGTGGCATCCACGTTGTTTTCATGCAGTGTTGACTCAAGTTCGCCGACGGTTTCGATGTTGAAGAAGGCGTCCTGGGTAGCCCAATGGCCAATCAATGCAGCTTTGATCTTTGAGGCGTCGAGATACTCAAGCGGCGGGAACCCATACCACACCGCACCACAGACAAATTCAGGGATCGCGCTCAAGGCCAAAAAGGTCAGTGCGCCGCCCATGCAGTAACCGGTCACTGCGACCTTGTCCGAGTCAGCCTGTAAATATTGCACGGCCCCCTTGATGTCTTGGGAAACGGCATCGCTGAAATCGAGCGCGTTCATCAGGTGATGAGCCTCTTCTTCTTCGACCGTTAACGCGCCACGATATAAATCGGGTACCAGCGCACGGTACCCACACTCGGCCAGGCGATCCGCGACGCCTTTAATCTGATCATTGATACCCCACCACTCTTGAATCACGACAATAGCCGGGGCACCGGTCAACACTGCCGGACTCGCCAGATAACCATTGATAGTTGCACCGTCGGGTCGTTGGAAACTGATCATTTGCCCACGGGCACGACCTGCTTTCTGGTTATGCATAACGCCTCTCTCTTGATTGAAATAACACTGGAATAAACACCGGTGACGTTGGGAAGGAATTCCCACAAGGTAAGATGAACCCGTGAGTCGGTGCGGCAGGGTTCAAATTTCGCCCATCACGCGTACAGTCAGCCAGCGCCAAAGCTGACAACGTTCGGGTAATAATTGACACGCCGACGCTGAAGGCAGGCCCGATGAAAGGCGCATTCAACACGGCAACGTTTCTGATTTATTAATCAACACCGCACGGGGCGGCAATAGAGCACACACCTGATAGGCGTTCGCGTCTCAGGCCCTGTGTCGTCAGTGAGCGCTAACGGCAGTTGAAGCGCACTGAACGCTAGGTGGGTAGGGTGTCGGTAGTGTTCGCCATCAAAAACTGACTTTTATATTCGCTTGGCGTTACGCCCAGATAGCGCTTGAATACTTTCCGGTACGCGTTGACGTCACCATAGCCGCACTGCCATGCGGCATGCTCTATGGTACAGCCGGGCACCATAAGAAAGTTACGTGACGCCGAAATCCTAAAGCGCTGGCAATACTCGCCAGGGTTAAAACCCGTGGCGGATGAAAACCGACGAATGAACGTTCTCAAGTTCAAGCCAGCCTGATCGGCCATGTCAGGCAAATTAACGCCTTGCCCGCCATGCCGGTGTATCCAAAGCTGAACTTTCAGAACGGCCGCATCGCCATGGGTGAGCGCTGGATGAAAACCCGAATATACAACCTGCGATCGGGCGGCAGTATTTAATATCATGAACCTTGATGTGGAAATCATGACATCAGTGCCCAGGTAACGGTCGACTAACAATAGCCCAATGTCTGTCCACGCCATGAGCCCACCTGCCGTAATTATGTCGCCGCCGTCAATGAGGAGCTGTTCTGTGTTAACCGTGATATCGGGGTATTTTCGCTGCAGCACATCCCGATGAGCCCAGTGAGTCGTCATCTCACGGCCGGACGCTATGCCTGAGGCAGCCAATAAGTAAGCGCCGCCGCAAACAGATACGACAATCGTCCCCGTGTGATGCACGTCCAGGATCAATTTCGATAAGTCACGGACCTGATCGTCGTCCGGCAACGTGGTCAACGTAGGCGGAATAATCAACACTGACAGGTTGTGTTTTCGGTAGGTGTCTATACCTGCCAGGGAGGCCGCTGAACTGAGCTCAAGTACCTTTACATTAAACAAGCGCCTGGAAGTGTCTTTCAACGCCCGGCATTCATTGTTTGCAATATCAAACATATCAACCAGCCCGAAAATGACGGATTTGGCCGAGCCCGCGTATTCTAGAATACCTATTTCAATAGGGTCGCCCATACAATCTGTCACTTTCGCACCCTACAGTTGTCATTATTTACGCTGATAAACGCACCCAAAACCTTCATTATGGCTTGCCGGGGCAGACGAGAGACAAATGATTATATTCGGTTCCTGTTGCTTTTCAAGCGAGGTACCTGGCTGCGGCGCGTTGAAAAACAACTACGGTTTCCGGGCTACTTATCCGTCAAGACTGCGCCCGGTTGCAGCACTTACTAAAAGCGAGTGTTTTTAGCGTTGCCAACTTCAGAACTGGAGCCCCTCACTATAAAACTAAACCTCTTTAAAAGTTCGACACCGCTTTTAAATAGACGTTGACCTGTCTCACCATCATAACTGCCAATGGGGCGCACCGTGACCGACCATCAACACAACAATACGAACACACTAAAGGCTGAAGTCATTCTCGTGACTGATTGCTCGTGGGAAGGCACCAAGTTAGCACCTTACCCACAATCACAGCCGGAACTAACCGTTATTAAGATAACTGTCCCTCCCCATACAACCCTGGATTGGCACACGCATTCGGTACCCAACGCGGGCTACCTTATGGAGGGGACTTTAACGCTCGAAAACAAACTCAGTGGGGAAAAAATTGTAGCGCAAACAGGCGGCGCGCTTGCTGAAACACTGAATGTGGCGCACCGAGGAATTACTGGAGAGTCTGGCGCCACGCTAATTGTTTTTTACGCAGGTACAAACGGGCTACCGCTAGCAACGCCTGCTCCATAGCTTGCGGGGGTATACGGCGATGGGTTTTTGAGGGGCGAAACCTTTTTCATCGTACACTCTTGCGACGCTACTCAGCCGGGAAGGTTCTGTTCAGTGAAATCGGGTACCCCAACCAATCTAAACGATTTGTTTTATTTCGCAAAAGTCGTCGAAGCAGGTGGATTTGCGGCGGCCGGGCGCATGCTGGGAATACCCAAGTCGCGGCTGTCACGGCGCATTGCCGAGCTGGAAGAACGCCTCGGCGCACGTCTGCTGCAACGCACTACGCGCCAATTGACCCTCACCGCTGTCGGCGAACGCTACCTGCGGCACTGCCAGGCCATGCTGCTGGAGGCGGAAATGGCCGATGAGGCCGTGGCCAGCATGTCGAGTGAACCCCGTGGGCGACTGCGGGTGAGCTGCCCGGTGGGTATGGCCCAGCACATCCTGCCGGAGTTGGTCGCCGGCTTCCTCGCAGCCCATCCTCAGGTGCAGTTGGAGATGACCCTGGTCAACCGCCGCGTCGACCTGGTAGCCGAAGGCATCGATGTGGCCCTGCGGGTGCGTGAACTCGGCGACGAGGACCCGCTGCTGGTCACCAAGCGCCTGCGTCAGGCCCAGACTGTGCTGGTGGCCAGCCCTGCCCTCATGCTCGGGCGCCAGGTGGCGACCCTGGATGACCTCAAGCAGTTGCCGATCCTGGGTGCGCTCGAGGCGGATCGCCTGGTGCATCAGCGCATTCTCGACCCCCAGGGCAACGCCCACGACCTGGCGATGGAAGCCCGGCTCGGCATTGATGATTTCATCGTACGCAAAGCCAGCGCCATCATGGGCCTGGGCTTTACCGTGCTGCCGATGATGTACTGTGAAGAAGAATTGGCCAGCGGCCGGTTGGTGCAACTGCTGCCGGAATGGTCTTTGCCGGGCGGCTGGCTGCAAGCGGTGTACCCGCATCGCCGTGGTGTATTGCCGGCCATTCGCGCCTGGATCGATTACCTCGAAGAAGGCTTCAAAGGCTGTGGAGACCGCCTGCTATGACGATGACCGAAGCCCAAGTCGCGACCTTCTGCCTCAGCCTGCCCGGCGCACGGGAAGACTACAAATGGGGTGGCGTGCGCGTGTTTTCCATTGCGGGCAACAAGATGTTTGCCCTGCAGAACCTGCGCGGTGATTCTCTGGCGTTCAAGGTCGACAAAGAGCTGTTCCTGGGGCATGTCGATCGCCCGGGCATCCACCCTGCGCCTTACCTGGCGCGGGCGCAGTGGGTCATCATGAACACGCCCTACCCGCTGGGTGCCGAGGAACTGCGTGGGCTGTTGCAGCGTTCCCACCAATTGGTGGTGAGCAAGCTGCCCAAGCGCACTCAGGTTGGCCTGCTTCTAGAGACATAGGTATCGGTGCCGAGGGCGCTTTGTCACGCCGGTGGCCCGACAGCCAACCACTGTCTAACCGTCACCCCGCGACCCAACTGTGGAAGCGGGCTTGCTCGCGAAGGCACCCTGACAGCCAACCACTCTCTTCCTGACACCCCGCGATCCAACTGTGGGAGCGGGCTTGCCCGCGGAGGCGCCCTGACAGCCAACCACTCTCTGCCTGTCATCCCGCGATCTAACTGTGGGAGCGGGCTTGCTCGCGAAGGCGCCCTGACAGCCAACCACTCTCTGCCTGTCACCCCGCGACCCAAAACTGTGGGAGCGGGCTTGCCCGCGAAGGCGGCCTGACAGCCGACCTGGATGTTGGATCATACCGGGTACATATCCGTTATTTAGGCAACGGCTGCTATGGGTTCCGCCCTTACGGCGGGTAACTTTTGGAAAAGAGCCCGGAATGCCGGCCCAGCCAAAAGTCACCAAAAGGGCTCTTGCCCCAACACTCGGCACCTCGCCCAGGCTCGGTGTGCCCGCAATCCGACAGGGATTTGGGGGGCCGCCGCCACGCGCCCTCCATGGCGCGGGGCAGCTAAACCGGCATCCCTGCCGGTTTACCCCCCAAATCCCTGTCGAATTCCGGCCAGCGTGTTTGATGGGGCGCCTAGGATCAAAAGCTGGAGCGAGAGCCAGAGCAAGAGCAGCTCGCTTCGCATCGTGGTTAGGGGGGGTACAAAGTTGTGTAGGTAATTATGCCTAGAGGACTGACCATAACGTGCCGCCCAGGAACAACTGGTCCAGCCAGAACACTTGGTGCAGCAGCACGATCACCCAGAACAGCACCTGGTAAGACACTTTGCGCGTCTTGTGCCGGAACACTTGCTGGGCGATCAGCGCTCCCGGCCAGCCGCCCGCCAGCTCGACGGCGTGCAAAATGTTTTCCGGGGTGCGCCAGCTGTCGGTGCGCGCCTTGCGCTTGTCGCTCCAGTAAAGGAAGAACGCGATCACGCTGACCACGCCATAGGCTGCCAGCGGGATCACCGTCTCGCCACGCTGCCACACCAATACCGAACCCAACAACGGCGCTGCGCATAGCAACACAAAGAGCGCCGCCTTCAGGCGCGGGTGCTGGATCATCATGCCTTGGCTGCCGCCCAGTCGATCCAGCCGAACTGCCAGGTTGCCAGGATCAGCAGGCCGAATGCGATGCGGTACCAGGCAAACGCGGCATAGCTGTGGCTGGCGATGAACTTGAGCAAGCCCTTGACCGCAATCATCGCGAAGATGAACGAAGTCACGAAGCCGATGGCGAACACCGGCAGGTCCGAAGGCTGGAACAGGTCACGGTACTTGTAGCCCGAATACACCGCTGCACCGACCATGGTCGGCATCGCCAGGAAGAACGAGAACTCGGTGGCGGTCTTGCGTGACAGCCCGAAGAGCAGCCCGCCGATAATGGTCGAACCTGAACGCGAGGTGCCCGGGATCATCGCCAGGCACTGGGCCAGGCCAACCTTGAGCGCGTCTTTCCAAGTGATGTCGTCGACGGTTTCGGCGTGCACTTCGTGCTCGCGGCGCTCGGCCCACAACATGATGATGCCGCCCACCACCAACGCCGTGGCGACAGTGATCGGGTTGAACAGGTAGTGGTGAATCAGGTCGGCGAAAATCACCCCCAGCACCACCGCCGGCAGAAAGGCGATCAGCAGGTTGACGGTGAACCGCTGGGCCTTGCGCTGGGTCGGCAGGCCACTGACCACTTCGAAAATCTTGCCGCGAAACTCCCACACCACCGCCAGGATCGCGCCCAGCTGGATGATGATGTTGAACGCGTTGAAACGGTCGCCGGTAAAGTCGAGCAAGTCGGCGACGATGATCTGGTGGCCAGTGCTTGAAATCGGCAGGAACTCCGTAAGCCCCTCCACGACGCCAAGAATCAATGCCTGAATGGCGGTCCAAAAATCCATGCTTCCCCCAAAGGTCATGCTCAACGGCATGCCTCGTTAATCTTTTTTAGTGGTTCACTGACGACAAGGCACCGGTGTTGAGTTTCAACCCCGGCCTGCAAAAATTGCGTGAAAAATCAGGCAGTACTCAGGTTTTGCGATTGCAGGCCGAAAGCCTATCAGACAAGGCGGAAAAGTCGATGCAGCCCCCCACAATTATAAAAAGCACGGAGTGACAGGACGATGAACAGTTTGCGCAATATGTCGATCAGCCGGCGCCTCTGGCTGATCCTGATAGTCGCCGTGCTGATGCTGCTGGCCCTGGGTTTGCTGATGCTCAAGCAGATTCACGACGACCTGTACCAGGCCAAGCGCCAACAGACCCAGCATGTGGTCCAGACTGCCAGCGGGATCCTGACGTTTTATCACGGCCTCGAAACCACGGGCGTGATGACCCGCGAGGCCGCCCAGAAACAAGCCTTGAGCGCGGTGCGCGGCTTGCGCTACGACCATGACGACTATTTCTGGATCAACGACCTTACGCCCGTGATGATCATGCACCCGGCCAACCCCAAGCTCGACGGCCAGAACCTGTCGGCCATCCGGGATCCTGACGGGTTTGCGGTGTTCAACGAGTTCGTGGTCCTGGCCAAGGCCAAGGGCGCCGGCATCGTCAACTATCGCTGGCCCAAGCCCGGAGCCGAAGCGCCGGTGGCCAAGACCTCGTATATCCAGCTGTTCGAACCCTGGGGCTGGATTATCGGCTCCGGCGTGTATGTGGATGACGTGCAGGCCGAGTTCAGCGGCCAGGTGTGGAAAGCCTCGTTCATCGGCCTGGGTATCGCGGCGATCATGGCATTGCTGGTCTCGTTGATCGCACGCAGCATCGTGCGGCCGTTGCAGGAGGCGGTGAACGCCATGGGCAACATCGCCAGCGGCGAAAGCGACCTGACCCGCAGCCTCGACACTCATGGCCATGACGAGGTCACCCAACTGTCCCGACACTTCAACAGCTTTACCGCCCAGCTGCGCCAGGTGGTGAGCCAATTGCAGGTATGCGCCAATGCCCTGGGCCAGTCTTCACAGGAGCTGGGCAACAACGCCACCCAGGCCCATGACCGCAGCCAGCAACAGTCGCAGCAGATGGAACTGGTGGCGACCGCCATCAATGAAGTGACCTACGGTGTGCAGGATGTGGCCAAGAACGCCGAACACGCCGCCAGCGAAATGCGCGACGCACAGGCCCAGGCACAACAGGGCCAAGTGAATATCGACGGCAGCCTGCAGCAGATTGACCAGCTCTCCGGCACCATCAGCCAGGCGGTGGAGGTGATCCGCACCCTGTCGGCTGAAAGCACCCAGATCGGCAGCGTGCTCGAAGTGATCCGCTCCATCGCCGACCAGACCAACCTGCTGGCCCTCAACGCCGCGATTGAAGCGGCGCGTGCGGGTGAGCAAGGCCGTGGCTTTGCCGTGGTGGCCGACGAAGTACGGTTGCTGGCCCAGCGTACACAAAAATCCACCGCCGAGATCCAGGGCATGATCGAGCGCCTGCAAGGCCACTCGGAAGCAGCGGTCAAGGTGATCAGCGACAGCCACAGTGCGTCGCAACTGACCATTGAACAGGCGGGCCAGGCCGGCGCCAGCCTGACTGCCATCGGCCAGGCCCTGCGCAACCTCAACGGCCTGAACGCCTCGATTGCCAGCGCCACCCTGCAACAGGCCCATGTGGTCGAAGACATCAACCAGAACGTCACCCAGGCCGCGGGCCTGTCCCATAGCACCGCGCTGGCGGCGGAGCAGTCGAGCGTAGCCAGTGCGCATTTGCGCGGCCTGAGCGAACAACTTGATGAGCTCCTCCGCCCATTCAAAGTCTGATACCCCCCTTAGCAGCCGGCTTGCCGGCGATGAAGCCCTTGAGAACGGCGCAACACTCAAGGCCGCCATCGCCGGCAAGCCAGCTCCTACAAAGGATCATCTTTGGTTACAATCCCCGCCCTCTTCCACTCTCCCAAGGAACCACCATGTCCGGGCTTGAACTGTTCGCTGCCGCCCTGGGGGTGATCGCCGTGTGGCTGACGGTCAAGCAGAACCCCTGGTGCTGGCCCATCGGGTTGGTGATGGTGTTGCTCTACACCTGGGTGTTCTTCGACGTGAAGCTCTATTCCGACATGCTCTTGCAGGTGGTCTACGCCGCCCTGCAAGTCTACGGGTGGTGGCAGTGGACCCGAGCCGGCGAGGTCAAGCAGGGTCGGCAGGTGACCAGCCTGGGCGTGCCAGCCATCATTGCCAGCCTGGCGGTGGGCGCAATCGGCAGCCTGCTGCTCGGCGCCGCCATGGCGCACTGGACCGACGCCGCCCAGCCCTGGCTGGATGCCGCCCTGACCGGGTTCAGCCTGGTGGCACAAATGTGGATGGCGCAAAAGCGCGTGCAATGCTGGCCCCTGTGGATTGCCGTGGATGTGATCTTCGTCGGGCTGTTCCTCTACAAAGGCCTCTACCTCACCGCTGCGCTTTACGCGCTGTTCACCGTGATCGCCGTGCAGGGCTGGCGTGAATGGCGTGCCGACCCGGCGCTGCACGCATGAAGGTGGTGGTACTGGCCGGCCCCGAATCCAGCGGCAAAAGCTGGCTGGCGGCAGAACTGCAAACGCATTTCGGCGGGTTGATGGTGGGTGAATATGTGCGCTATTTCATCGATCACCATCAACGCGACACCCGCCTGGCGGACATCCCGGACATCGCCCATGGCCAACTGGCCTGGGAAGACGCCGCCCGCGCCAGACAGCCACGGCTGTTGATCCTCGACACACACCTGCTGACCAACAAACTCTGGAGCCAGACCCTGTTCGGCGACTACCCGGCCTGGCTCGACAGTGAACTGCTGGCACGCCACTACGACCTGCACCTGCTGCTGTCACCGGATGATGTGGAGTGGACCGCCGACGGCCAGCGCTGCCAACCGGAACTGGCGGATCGCCAGGCGTTTTTCCAGGCCAGCCTGGACTGGATGCAGCAGCACCGGCAACCGCTGGTGGTGATAGGCGGGGATTGGGCAGAGCGCCGCGCCACGGCCTTCGCCGCCGTTGCGAGGTTGCTCGCCTAGCGACCGACCATCGGGCCAACGCAGTCCATCGCCCTGCTCGCCAGTCAACCTTCTAAAGGAGACTGGCCCATGAATGTGCGCATCGTTGCTCGCCTGATCAATTTGCCTGAAAACCGGGGTGTTCGCGTCCAGACCGCGGCGCATCCCCTGCTGCTGGTACGCGTCGGCGACCAGATACGGGCTTTCCAGGCGGACTGCCCGCACGCGGGTGCGCCGCTGGAAGAAGGCGTCATCTGTAAAGGTCACATCGTGTGCCCCTGGCATAAGGCAGCGTTTGCCGTGGACAGCGGGGCCGTGCGCGAACCACCGGCACTGGTCGGGCTCAAGCAATACCCGGTGCACGTTCACGATGGCGTGGTGAGCGTCGGCGACAAACCCCTCACTGCCGAGTCAGTAACCCCCCCTGCAGACGCTCGCTGTTTTGCCGTGATCGGCGCCGGTGCCGCGGGTGCCGCCGCCGTGGCTGCCTTGAAGCGCCACGGGTTTGCCGGGCGCTTGCTGTGGATCGACCGCGAACAGCGGCCGGCCTACGACCGCACCGCCCTGAGCAAATTCGTGATTGCCGGCGAAATGGCGGCCGATGACACCCCGTCACTGCTGGACGAAGCGGTGAATGTTCACGGCCAAGTGCAACGCCTGGACGCCGTCGCCAAACGCATCGAGTTGGCTGACGGTCGCCATTACCACTACGACGCCGCGCTGGTCGCCACCGGTGGCCAAGCCCAGCCCCTGGATATTCCCGGCGCCGCACTGAACAACGTGTTCGTATTGCGCAGCCGCGAAGACGCCGCGCGCATCAGCGCCAGCGCAGAATCGGCCACCTGCGCGGTGATCATCGGTGACAGCTTCATCGGCCTGGAAGCGGCGTCAGCCTTGCGTCAACGTGGCCTGGTGGTGCAAGTGGTCAGCCGCCACGCCATCCCGCTGGCGGCGCAACTGGGCAAGCGCATCGGTGCCGCCTTGCGCCAATTGCACGAGGCCAACGGGGTCATATTCCACAGCAACACCGAGCCGGAGCGCCTGGACGGGCATGGCGCCGTCAGTACCGTACTGTTGAAAAATGGCAATCGCCTGGCAGCCGACCTGGTGCTGGTGGGCGTCGGCGTCACACCCGCCACCGCCTTTGTCGAAGGCGTCACGAAAGCCGAGGACCACTCGCTGGTCGTCGATGATTGCCTGCTGGCAGCACCGGGACTGTGGGCCGCCGGCGACAACGTGACGTTCCCATGGCAACACCAGCCCACGCGCATCGAACACTGGCGCGTGGCCCAGCAGCTCGGCGTGCTGGCGGCGCGCAACATGCTGGGTGAAGCCCTGGCGTACGCCGACGTGCCGTTCTTCTGGACCTACCACTTCGACAAGACTTTCGAAGTCCTCGGCCACCCGCAGCACTGGAACCGGTTGCACCTGGAAGGCGACCTGCAACAGCATGATTTCATCGCCCTGCTCTGCCATGGCGATCAGGTCGAAGCAGTGATCGCCTGCGAGCGTCAACAAGCGGTGGCGCGTCTGTCACAGCGTATGCAGCACCCGTTGGATAAGGCCCAAGCCCTTGAACTGATCCGCAGCCGTTAACCCGTTTTGCGCGTCCCCAGTTGAATCCACGTTGGCGCATGGTCGCTGGGGTGAGGCTCGTTGCGCACCCAGGCATCCACGCCCGCCTCTTTCAAGTAAGGCGCGAGCGCCGCGTTGAGCAACAGGTGATCGATGCGCAGGCCGGCATTTTTCTGCCAATGCTGGCGCCAGTAATCCCAGAAGGTATAGACGCGCTCATCGGGGTACAAATGGCGCACGGCGTCGGTCCAGCCCTGGTCAAGCAGGCGCTGGTAGGCCTCGCGGCCTTGCGGTTGCAGCAAGGCATCCTTGAGCCAGGAGCGTGGGTTGTAGATATCCTGGTCAGTGGGCACCACATTGAAGTCCCCGGCCAGCAACACCGGATGTTCACTGGCTTGCAGCGCCTTCGCATAGGCGATCAGCCGCTCGAACCAGGCCAGTTTGTACGCGAACTTCGGCCCGGGCTGCGGGTTGCCATTGGGCAAATACAGGCAGCCGACCAATACGCCATGCACGGCGGCTTCGATATAGCGGCTTTGCGTGTCGCCGTCATCGCCGGGCAAACCGCGCCGGCTCTCCAGTGGCTGGGCATCCCGGGCCAGGATCGCCACCCCGTTCCACGACGCTTGCCCCAGGCAGATCGCGCCATAACCGGCCGTGTCGAGATCGGCGTAGGGGAACAGGCTTTCCGGGGCCTTGAGCTCCTGCAGACACACCACGTCGGGTTGTTCCCGCGCCAGCCACTCCAGCAGGTTCGGCAACCGGGCACGAATGCCGTTGATGTTGAAGGTGGCGATTTTCAGCGCTTTCATGGGCGGTGTCCTGCCGGGGCTCTTGGGGTAGAGCCTTGGAGAGGCGCGGATGTTCAATCCCACACACCTCCAGATGCGGGCGCGGACTTGCCCGCGCCGGCATTTTGTAGCGCATCAGGCCTCAGTAGCCCAATGACAGCCCCGTGTTGCGACGCGGGTCATTCGCGCCATAGAAGCGGTTGTTACCCACCGGCTTGCCGCCCAGGGACGGCGCGCCAACCAGGATCGCCGCCAAGTGGTTGGCATCTTGCGGGCCTGCAAACTTGTGGCCCCAGCTTTCGAGGATCTTCTGGGTGTCCGGGCTGACCGCGAAGGTCTCAAGGTTAGTGGTTTCCGGCATCCACTGCTGGTGGAAGCGCGGCGCGTCCACAGCCTCCTGGATGTTCATCTTGTAGTCGATGACATTCAGGATCGTCAGCAAGGTGGCGGTGATGATACGGCTGCCACCCGGTGTCCCCAACACCATCACGGCCTTGCCGTCCTTGGTCACGATGGTCGGGCTCATCGACGACAGCGGCGCCTTGCCCGGCGCAATGGCGTTGGCTTCACCCTGGACCAGGCCGTACATGTTCGGCACGCCGACCTTGACGGTGAAGTCGTCCATTTCATCGTTGAGGATCACCCCGGTCTTGCTCGCCATCACGCCCGCACCAAACCAGTCGTTGAGGGTGTAGGTGACCGATACCGCGTTGCCCCACTTGTCGACGATGGAGTAGTGGGTGGTGTTGTTGCCTTCATGGGGCGACACGCCCGGCTTGATCGCCTGGGAATCGCCGGCCTTCTGCGGCTCGATCGCGTCACGCAATTTCGCCGCGTAGTTTTTATCCAGCAGGTGCTCGATCGGGTTCTTCACGAAATCCGGGTCGCCGAGGTAGCTGTTGCGGTCCACGTAGGCGTGGCGCATGGCCTCGATCTGGTAGTGCAGGCCCTGGGCCGAATGGTAGCCGAGGTCGGCCATCGGGTAGCCTTCGAGGATGTTCATGATCTGGCAGATCACCACGCCGCCGGAGCTCGGAGGCGGTGCCGAGACCACGTGGTAGCCACGGTAGTCGCACTCGATGGGCGCCAGCTCGCGGGTCTTGTACTTGTCGAGGTCAGCCTGGGTGATGATGCCTTTGCCAGCCTGGCTGGAGTCCACCAGGGCCTTGGCGACCCAACCTTTATAGAAGCCGTCGCTGCCCTTGGCCGAGATTTCCTTTAGGGTCTTGGCCAGGTCTTTCTGCACCAGCTTCTGGCCCACCTGCATGGGCTGGCCGTTGTGCAGGAAGATCCCGCGCATGTCCTTGTCTTTTTCAAACTCGCCGGTGGCGGTGTGCAGCAGGTCGATATCGCCCTGCTCCAGGGCAAAGCCGTTTTCCGCCAGCTTGATCGCCGGGGCAATCACCTGGGCGCGCTTGAGGGTGCCGTATTTGCTCAGGGCCAGTTCCATCCCCGACACGGTGCCAGGTACGCCGACGGCCAGGTGCCCCTTGGCGCTCAAGCCTTCGATGACGTTGCCCTCTTTATCCAGGTACATATTGGCGGTGGCCGCCAGCGGGGCTTTTTCGCGGAAGTCGAGGAAGGTCTTGCGACCGTCCGCCAGTTGCACGGTCATGAATCCGCCGCCGCCCAGGTTGCCCGCAGCCGGGTACACCACCGCCAGCGCATAGCCCACGGCTACGGCCGCATCGACCGCATTGCCACCGGCCTTGAGCACATCCACACCCACATGAGTTGCCAAATGCTGGGCCGTCACCACCATGCCATTTTCACCGGCCACCGGGGCCTGGGAAGCGGCTTGCACACCACTGACCATCAACACCAGGGCTGTGGCAATCAAGGTACGGCTGAAGGGTTGGTATTTCATCCATGGCTACTCTAGTTATTGAGACGCACCAAAATAGCCCGTCACGGAATCAATCCCCAGCGCGATGGCGTTTTTGTTACAGAACTTGTCGGTCACAGAACGGCCCGAAAAAAGCCCATGCTATATTTCGCGCCCTGACTGTCCTGCAAGGCACTTTGATATGGCGATCAAGAAGACCGGCATCCGCGCCCAACAGGCCGACCAGACCCGAGCGCGGATCCTCCAGGCCGCCGTCAAGGTGTTCACCCGCGACGGCTATTCCGGCGGGCGCGTCGACGCCATCTCCAAGGAAGCCGACTCCAACGACCGCATGCTCTATTACTATTTCGGCAGCAAGGAACACCTGTTCGTTTGCGTGCTGGAACACACCTACGAGCAATTCAACAAAGCCGAAAGCACGCTAAAGCTGAACCTGGACGCTCCGGAGCAGGCCTTGCGCGACCTTGTCGCGTTCATCTGGAATTACTACGTCAAGCACCCGGAGTTCGTGGCGATCTTGAGCATCGAGAACCTGCACCAGGGCAAGCACGCGCAACAATCCGGCGAGATGCGCAGGTTGTCGGGAGAAGCGGTGGGCGTGCTGAAGCCGATCATCGAAGCCGGCCAGGCCCAGGGGATTTTCCGCCTGGATGTGGACCTCAAGCATGTGTACTTGATGATTGCCTCGCTGTGCTACTTCTACAACTCCAACCGCCACACCCTCAGCTCGTTCCTCGGTGAAGACCTGGCGGGCAAGGGGCAGCAGCAGGATTGGCTGGGGTTTATCAGTGACTTGGTGGTGCGGGGTGTAACACCGATCCCACTATAGAAACCGGATCACATTGTGGGAGCTGGCTTGCCAGCTCCCACATCTGGTCCTCATAGGCCTTGAACGATCAGTGCGTGCCGGGGTTGGCGCGCAGGTGGGCGACCTTCTGTTCCAAGCCGTTCCACTGCGGCGCATTCGGCGCAAATTGCCCGCGTAGATACGCCACCAGATCCGCCACCTGGCTATTCGACAAACTGTCCCTGAACCCTGGCATATACCCAAGATCCTTGGTCGCCGGCGTACTGATGCCCTGCAGAATCACCTTGATCAAATTATCCGGCTGATCGCTGTGCACGTTGGTATTGGTCGCCAACGACGGGCTCACACCCAACAACTTCGGCCCCAGGCCGTCGGCATGGCAGGCCTTGCACGCCCCTTCGAACACCCGCCGGCCATTGGGGTTCGGCACGCTAACGGCGGCGGCCACCTGGGCCTCGGCCGCCGCATCGCCCTTCAACGAGGCCAGGTACACCGCCATGGCGCGGATGTCTGCCTTGGGCAGCTTCGACAACTCGCTGACCACCGGCCCCATCGGACCTGCGGCCACGCCGTGGGCGTCGGAATAGCCGGTGCTTAGGTAGGTGAACAACTGGTCTTCGGTCCACGGCGTCGGCGCCTTGGACAATCCTGTCAGCGCCGGCGCCTCCCAGCCATCGACTGTCCCGCCCGCCAGGAAAGACGTTCCACCCTTCTCCGCCCCCATCAAGTTGCGCGGTGAATGGCACGCAGCGCAGTGGCCCAGGCCGTTGACCAGATAATTGCCACGGTTCCACTGCTCGCCGCGCTCAGGCTGCAGCGTAATTTCACCGCGGCGCAAATTCAGCGCATTCCACCCCGCCATCAACGGCCGGATAGAGAACGGAAAACGCATGGCATTCGGCGTCGGCGCTTGGCTCACTGGCGCCTGGGACATCAGGTAGGCATACAGCGCCTGCATATCCGCCTCATTGATATTGCGAAACGCCGTGTAGGGAAACGCCGGGTACAGGTTGCGCCCGTCACGGCCAATACCGTCGCGCATCGCCCGCTCGAAGGCCGGGTACGACCAGGCGCCGATCCCGGTCTTCACGTCCGGGGTAATATTGCTGCTGTACAGCGTGCCGAACGGCGTTTCCATGGCCAACCCACCGGCATTGGTCGCGCCACCGGGCGCGGTGTGGCATACCGCGCAATCCCCCACCGCTGCGAGCAAACGCCCGCGTTCCAGGGTGGCCTTGGACCAGGTGCCGGCGCTGGGCGGTGCAATGGGTGCGATCTCATTGTGAAACGGCCAGGCCGTCGCCAGCACCGCGCCCAAGGTGGCGAACAGCGCGCCGAACCACCACTTGCGGCGCTTTTGCGGCGACTTGGCAGGCTCACCCAGCGTCGCGGCATTCAGCGCCGCCAGCACCCGCTCCGGGGTAATCGGCAACTCGCGAAAACGAATGCCGGTGGCGTCATAGATCGCATTGGCGATCGCCGCCGCGCTGGGTACTGAGGCCGACTCGCCGGCGCCCATGGGCGGTTGGTCCTGGCGCGGCATCATCATCACGTCGATCTTAGGTACTTCGGGGAAGGTCAGGATCGGATAGCCGCCCCACTCCTTGCTCGCCACCGTCGACTCTTCAAACGTTACCCGCTCCTTCAGCACACGGCTGGTGGACTGGATCACATTGCCGTGGATCTGGTGCTGCACCCCGGCCGGGTTGATCATCATTCCCGAATCATGGCCGATCACCACGCGCGTTACCGACACATCGCCGGTCTGCCTGTCGATGGCCACGTCCGCCACCCAGGCCGCCCAAGCCGCGCCGAAACCGGGGAACTTGCTGTGGATATAACGCGCGTAGGCAAAGCCGCGGCCACGCAGCAGCGGGCCTTCGTTGGCGGTTTGCATCGGCGCGGTGCGCGGTGCCCAGTTGGCGCGTTCGGCGGTGGACTTCACCAGGTCGATGGCCCGCGGGTCCTTGAGGTAGCGCAGGCGGTATTCCACCGGGTCGACGCCGGCAGCGAAGGCCAGTTCGTCGATATAGGACTCGTGGGCAAAGGTGTTGGGCAAGGCCGATACGCCGCGCATCCACGAGGCGCGCACAATGGGCGCCATGTCGTTGATGGTCACGCGCACATTGTCGATGTCGTAGGGCGGGATCGAGGTGCGGTCGCCCATCTCGAACATCGCCGCCACCGGCTCGACGCGCCCGGTGAGCAACAGCGCCAGGGTCGGCGCGCCGTTGGAGGGGTAGCTGGTTTCAAAGTCGTAGGCGGCAATGCTGCCATCGGCGTTGAGGCCGCCGTCCACCTCCATCAATTGCGCGGTGCCCTTGGGTTCCCACAGGTGTTCCTGCTCGCGGGTCAGTTGCACGCGCACTGGCTTGCCGACCGCACGGGACAACAGCAAGGCATCGGCGCACACATCGTCGGCGCAATTGCGCCCGTAACAGCCAGCAGCCTCCATGCGGATCACATCGATCAGGCCTTCTTCGCACTCCAGCAGCCACGCCAGGTCGGCGCGCAGCAGGTGCGGGTTCTGGCTGCCCGACCACACCCGGCTGCCGGCCGGCGAGTACTCCGCCACGCCACAGGAAGGGCCGATCGAGCCATGCATCTGGTACGGCCACAGGTAACTGCGTGGCATGCGCTGGCTGGCATTGGCCAGGGCCTCATCGACAGTGCCCTGATCGAGAACGGTGCGGCGCACACGGGGGTTGTCCCGGATGGCTTGCTCGACATCGCTCATGTCCGGCAAGGCGTTATTCCAGGGCTTCCAGTGCACCCGCAAGGCTTGTGCGGCCTTGATTGCCTGCTCCTCACGCAACGCCACCACGCCCACGAAGTCACGGATCACCACCACCGCGACCACGCCGGGGATGTGCGCGATAGAGGATTCGTCCACGCTCAGCAGGCTATTACCGACAAAATCCCCGCAATCGAGCCCGGCATAGGGTGGGCGAATCACCCGACCATGGAGCATGCCCGGCACGCGCATGTCATGCACATAGGTCAGCTCACCGGTGGCTTTGCCGGGGATGTCCACCCGTGCTGCGCCCTTGCCCACCAGGCGATAGTCCTCGACGGCCTTCAACGGCGCGTCACCGCTGATGCGCAATTGGTCGTGCTGGCCGCTGACCAGCTCACAGTAGGTGGTGGTGCGCCCGTCCGCCGCCTGAATCACACCGGCATCCACCGTCAGACTGGCGGTGCTCACACCCCAGCGCCCCGCTGCCCGCGCCAGTAGAAACCGCCGCGCCTCGGCTGCCGCATTGCGCAGGGGCACCGCGGAAATCTGCAACGTGGCGCTGGCGATAGTCGCGCCCTGGTTCGGCACGCGCTCGGTGTCGCCGAGCACCATCTTCACCTGATCCATCGCCAGGTCCAGCTCTTCGGCCACGATCTGCGCCAACGCGGTACGAATGCCGGTGCCCAGGTCCACATGGCCGTTGAACGCATACACCAGCCCGTCATCATTCACCGCAATGAACAGCCCCAGTTCCTTGGGTTTCACAGTGGGCGTACCGCCCTTGGCCACCGGCCCCGAAGGCGGCAGCACGTCATCGACGATCAACAGGACGCCGGCCTTGGCCAGCCACTGGTCACGGGAAAGCGGTGTGTCTGTCATGGTCATCAATCCACGGTCATCAGGCGGGCGGCACGCAGCACGGCGCGCAGGATTTCGATATGGGTGCCGCAACGGCAGAGGTTGCCCGACAGCTCGTTGCGCACCTCGGCTTCGCTGGGGTTGGGGTTACGGTCGAGCAAGGCCTTGGTGGTCATGATCATGCCGTTGAGGCAATAGCCGCATTGCGCAGCCTGCTCATCGATAAAGGCTTGTTGCACGGGATGCGGCGCTTGTCGCGTACCCAGGCCTTCGAGCGTGACGATTTCGCGTCCCACCGCACCCGACAGTGGAAAGACACAGGAGCGTGCAGCCACCCCATCGATGATCACGGTGCACGCACCGCACTCCCCCAGGCCGCAGCCGTACTTGGGGCCATTGAGTTGCAGGTCATTGCGCAGCACCAGCAGCAGCGGCGTGTCCGCCATGGCGCTGACGTCGCTGACATGCCCGTTGACTTGAAGCGCTACCGTGATGTGCTGGCTGATCATTCGCTTCGCCCGTAACAGTTGGTGAAGTGGACACTACATGAAACAGTCAAAAAAAAGCGTCGCGGACCTGGGGTCTCACGACACACTTGACGAGTGAAGTGCCTACTACATCAAATCAGAGCAAAATCGGTGCCAGTCGCGCTTATTCCTGCGGGTCGTCGATCATCTTGCGCAACAGGAACAGCACCGCGACCCGTTCGGCGGGGTTGAGGTTGCTCATGGTCAATTCGCTGATCTGCGCGGCGCGCGGCGCGGTCTGGGCAACCAGCTCGGCACCTTCGGGGGACAGGTCCACCACCACTTTGCGCTTGTCCTGCGGGTCCGGTTCGAGGCTGATCAGCTCCTTGGCCTTGAGCCGCTCGACAATCCCGCGAATGGTCGCCTGGTCCACCGCCGTCGCCTTGACCAGTTCAGTCAGCGAACTTGCACCGTGATCGCGCAGCGCACACAGGGTCACGAACTGCACGGCGGTGAGCTGGGAGTCGCCGACATTCTGCTGAAAGATCGCCAGGTGGCGCTGGTACGCCTTGCGCAGCAGGTGGCCAACTTGTTCAGAAAAGACGTAGGAATCAGGCACGGCGAAGCTCGGTGGGTGGCTAGCGATGGGGAAGCATGATGGCGGGCTTACGGAACGGACTCAAGTTTCTCACTGAAAAAGCACGGTCAATCGGTGGGTGCTGGTTTGCCTGCGATAGCGGTACATCAGCAACCACTGCTCTGGCTGATACGCCCTCATCGCAGGCAAGCCAGCGCCCACCGGGTTTATTCAGCGTGCCCGGGACGCCGCTGGGGCGACCACATCGCCAGCAATGACCACCGCTTCATCATCCAGGTATACATCGCAATTACGCAGCGGAATGTCCATGTGGCACGGCGTCTTGCGCGTCCCGCCCACTTCGGTATTCGGCCCGGTGGAGAACAGGAAGTTGCCATAGAACGCCCGCGCGTCCATGCACATGCCATCGTTCTTGTCGTGCAGGCCCATGGCGGTCCATTGCGCCCGTGGCTGCAGGCCCCAGCCGATATGAGAGATGCCGTACACCTCGGGGTCGTTGAAGTACTTCATGTAGTCACGCAGGTACTCGGCCTCGAAACCGCCATGGATGCTGGTGATAAAGCCCTTCTCGATCTCCAGGGTGATCTTCTCCCGGGTGTAGGTCTTGAACGGCAGCAGGATGTCGCCGATGTCCAACACCAGCACGCCTTCGGCGGTTTCTTCGTTAGGCCAGGAGAACAGGAAACCACTCGGCCAATGGTCCCAGCGCCCCGGTTCATCGGCAAACCCGTACTCGGTCACCGACGGGTATTGCCCCAGCGCGGCACGGAAGTCGCTGCCGGCACGGGACTTCACATGGATCGAGCGCGCCTTTTTCAATAACTGTTCTGCCGCCAGCACGCGCACCTTGTCTTCTTCGGTGGGCAGCATGCGCGCCAGCACTTCCGGTGGCTCGACGGCCAGCAGGATGCGCGTGCCGGTCTTGAGGATCTGCTCCTGCTCCGGGGAGTGCAGCAGCATCATGGTGTCGACGATCAGGTCGGCGGCCTCCAGGGCGCGCTGGGCCGCGATGTTGCCGGTCAGCGCAGTGTCGCCGCAGTAGGCGGTCATGTCATTGCCCATCGCCCGCGGATGGTTAAACGACGGCAACTCCACCGCATACACCTTGGCCCCCAGGCGCTGTGCGGCATCCATCGCGGCCCGCACGGTGCGTGGGTCGGAGTAATGGCTCTTGAGCACGGCAACGCTCTGGGTCGGGTCGACCTTGGACAGCGTCAACACGTGTTCAAACATCTGGGTCAGTTCGCAATCGCTTACCGGCATTTTCCTGTCTCCTGTGGGCCTGCACCAAGTTCAAGCACTGCGCTTCACTCTAGTGCATTTTTATAGCGTATACGCCATTTAATAATGATAAGACCCGAATTGCAGGCAGACTGCAAGCGGCGCGCCAAAACGTTACCTATCGAAACAAGCCTCGTATTTATTGGCTACATCACGTTACACGGGATAAATATGGCCAAAAAATAAATTTGTGCTCACGGGCTTCCCATTTGAAAAAATGAGCGTATACACTTTAAAAACCTTGCGGACAGACGCCGCCAAAAATCAAAAAGAGAGAGGAACACGCCCCATGGGAAGCACTCAGAAAATCGCCATCGTCGGTGCCGGCCTCGGCGGCGCCGCCGCTGCCACGCTGTTGCAACAAGCTGGTTTCGACGTGGATGTCTATGAGCAGGCGCCGGCGTTCTCCCGGCTGGGTGCGGGGATCCACATGGGCCCCAACATCATGAAAATCTTCCGCCGCATGGGCATCGAAAAGCAGCTTGACCTGATGGGCTCGCACCCCGAGCACTGGTTCAGCCGGTGCGGTGAAACCGGCGACTACCTCTCGCGTATCCCGCTTACTGGCTACGGCGCGTCCTATATCACCGTGCACCGTGGCGACCTGCACGCGCTGCAGATGTCGACCCTCAAGCCGGGCACCCTGCACTTCAACAAGCGCCTGGAAACCCTCGAAGAAACCGACACCCAGGTGCGCCTGACCTTCGCAGACGGCATGGTCACCTATGCCGACATCGTGATCGGCGCCGACGGCATCAACTCCAAGATCCGCGAAGAACTGCTGGGCGTGGAAAAACCGCTGTACAGCGGCTGGGTCGCGCACCGCGCACTGATCCGCGGCGACCAGTTGGCCAAGTACGACCTGAAGTTCGAGGACTGCATCAAGTGGTGGACCGAAGACCGCCACATGATGGTCTACTACACCACCGGCAAGCGCGACGAGTACTACTACGTCACCGGCGTGCCCCATGCCGAATGGGACTTCCAGGGCGCGTTCGTCGACAGCAGCCGCGAAGAGATGTTCGACGCCTTCAAGGGCTACCACCCCACCGTCCAGGCCCTGATCGAGTCCACCGAAAGCGTGACCAAATGGCCGCTGCGCAACCGCAACCCGTTGCCGCTGTGGAGCCGAGGCCGCCTGGTGTTGCTCGGTGACGCCTGCCACCCAATGAAACCCCACATGGCCCAGGGCGCCGGCATGGCCATCGAAGACGCGGCAATGCTCACCCGCTGCCTGCAGGAAACCGGCATCAGCGACTATCGCACCGCATTCCAGTTGTATGAGGCCAACCGCAAGGAACGTGCGTCCCGCGTACAGGCAGTGTCCAACGCCAACACCTGGTTGCGCACCCAGGAAGACCCGGCCTGGGTCTACGGTTATGACCTGTATGCCCAGGAACTGAAATCGGGGGTGGCCGCGTGAGCACCTTCCTCTACGGCGGCAACGTGCAGGCCAATGGCATTCGCCAACATTACCTGCGTTACGGCGGCAAGGGCCCCGCACTGATCCTGATCCCCGGCATCACCAGCCCGGCGATCACCTGGGGCTTCGTGGCCGAGCGCCTTGGCGCGCAGTTCGATACCTATGTGCTGGATGTGCGCGGTCGCGGCCTGTCATCGACCGGCCCCGACCTCGATTACAGTGCGGACACCTGCGCCGAAGACATTGGCGCGTTTGCCGATGCGCTGAATTTGCAACGCTACCACCTGGTCGGCCACTCCATGGGCGCACGCTTTGCCGTGCGCAGCGCCGTGCTGCATCCCCAGGGCGTCAACCGCGTAGTGCTGATCGACCCGCCGGTGTCCGGCCCGGGCCGCCGCGAATACCCGAGCAAACTGCCCTGGTACGTCGACTCGATCCGTCAATCCCAGGTCGGCATGGACGCCGAGGCGATGCGCGCCTTCTGCGCAACCTGGACCACAGAGCAACTGCAACTGCGCGCCGAATGGCTGCACACCTGCTATGAGCCCGCCATCGTGCGCGCCTTCAATGACTTCCACACGGTGGACTTCCACCAGGACCTGCCCCACCTCAAGGCCCCTGCCCTGTTGATGGTGGCCGGGCGCGGCGGCGTGATCCTCGATGAAGACATTGCCGAGATCCAGGACCTGCAACCGGGCATCCAGGTCGCGCGCGTGCCGAATGCCGGGCACATGATTCCGTGGGATGACCTCGACGGTTTCTTCCACGCCCTCGGCGACTTCCTCGAACAATAATCATGGAGACCACCATGCAGAAGCCCTACCGTATCGGCCAGATCGTGCCGAGTTCCAACACCACCATGGAAACCGAGATCCCGGCGATGCTCACCGCACGCCAGGCGATCCGCCCCGAGCGCTTTACCTTTCACTCCAGCCGCATGCGCATGAAGCAGGTGCGCAAGGAAGAACTGGCGGCCATGGACGGCGAGTCCGACCGTTGCGCCGTCGAACTGTCCGACGCCAAGGTCGATGTGCTGGGCTATGCGTGCCTGGTGGCGATCATGGCCATGGGGCTGGGTTATCACCGCAACTCCGAACAACGCTTGCGCAAAGCCACCGCCGACAACGATGCCAACGCCCCGGTGATCACCAGTGCGGGCGCCTTGATCGAAGGCCTGAAGGTCATGGGCGCCAAGCGCATCGCGATTGTCGCGCCGTACATGAAACCGCTGACCGAACTGGTGGTGAACTACATTCGCGAAGAGGGCTTCGAGGTGGTGGACTGGCGCGCCCTCGAGATCCCCGACAACCTCGAGGTGGCCCGTCACGACCCGGCCAACCTGCCGGCCATCATCGCCGGGATGAACCTGGAGGGCGTCGATGTGATCGTGCTGTCCGCCTGCGTGCAGATGCAGTCGCTGCCCGTGGTAGCCAAGGTCGAGGCGCAAACCGGCAAACCGGTGCTCACCGCCGCCATCGCCACCACCTACGCCATGCTCAAGGCCCTGGACCTGGAACCCATCGTTCCGGGCGCTGGCGCCCTGCTTTCCGGCGCCTACTGAGGGGAGTGAAACGATGAGCGAACAATCCGCCGACGCCAACTACCAGGGCGTATGGGGCAACCGCATCGGCTTTGGCAAGAAGGCCGCGCTGCTGATGATCGACTTCATGCAGGGCTACACCACCAAAGGCGCGCCGCTGTTCGCGCCGGGCGTGGTCACGGCCGTGGCTGAAAGCGTGGAGCTGCTGGCCACTGCCCGCAAGCACGGGATTGCGGTCGTCCACACCAATATCCGCTACCATCCCGGCCACTTCGCGGATGGTGGGATCTGGGTGAAAAAGGCCCCGGTGATGAAAGACATGGTCGAAGGCAATCCACTGGCCGCGTTCTGTGCCGAAGTGTTGCCCCAGGTCGATGAAGTGGTGATCACCAAACAATACGCCAGCGCATTCTTTGGTAGCAGCCTGGCGCCGATGCTGCATGCACAGGGCATCGATACCGTGGTACTGGCCGGTTGTTCCACCAGCGGCTGCATCCGCGCCACGGCGGTGGATGCGGTGCAACACGGGTTTCGCACCATCGTCGTGCGCGAATGCGTCGGCGACCGGCACCCGGCCCCCCATGAAGCCAACTTGTTCGATATCGACAGCAAGTATGGCGACGTGGTGAGCAAGCAGGAGGCGATGCGCAAATTCAGGGAGCAATAAGACGCGACTGAGAACCGCGCCATAGAGCGCGGGCTTGTACAAAACTGAGGCGCGGCCTTGGAACGCATTCAAAGCTGGTAACCGCCCCCCATGGGAGCCGGGCTTGCCCGCGATGCAGACGCTGCGGTGTAACCGATACACCGCGTCGATGCCATCGCAGGCACGCCAGCCCCCATAGAAGCGCGGTTTTCCCTATGGATTGCCTCCAGCAGCCCCGCCTCAGTCTTCTGACACTGCCTTTGGAAGTCGCTTCTACAGCACTCCGAAGTGCTGGAACACAGCGGCTGTATAAAAACCATAAGTCACCGCCAGGAGACACCCAATGCCCATTGCGAATGCAGCGCCCGCGACCACCGTCGCCGACCCGGTCAATACGCTCTACCACAAGATCACCTGGAAGCTGATTCCGTTCCTGTGCTTCTGCTACCTGGCCGCCTACCTCGACCGCATCAACATCGGCTTCGCCAAACTGCAGATGCTCGACCAATTGCAGTTCAGCGAAACCGCGTTCGGCCTCGGTGCCGGCCTGTTCTTTGTCGGCTACATCCTCTTCGAAGTCCCCAGCAACCTGGTGTTGGAACGGGTCGGCGCAAAGATCTGGATCGCGCGCATCATGATCACCTGGGGCCTGCTTTCGGCCTGCACCATGCTGGTCACCTCCACCACCCAGTTCTACATCCTGCGTTTTCTGCTCGGCGCGGCTGAGGCAGGCTTTCTGCCGGGTGTCCTGTATTACCTGACCACCTGGTTCCCCACTCACCGACGCGGGCGCATCATCGCGCTGTTCATGATCGGCCTGCCACTGTCCAGTGTGATCGGTGGCCCGCTGTCCGGCTGGATCATGGGGCACTTCGACCACATGGGCGGGCTGCGCGGCTGGCAATGGCTGTTCCTGATCGAAGCGGTGCCCAGCGTGTTACTGGGCGTGCTGACCTTCTGGGCACTGCCCAACACCTACCAGCAAGCCAAGTGGCTCTCGGACGAGGAAAAGGCCCTGCTGGAAAACGAATTGCGCAAGGATGACGCCGACGGCACCGGCAGCAAGCACAGCTTTCGCGACGGTTTCTTTAACCTCAAGGTCTGGATGCTCGGCGGTATCGACTTTTCGATCCTGCTCAGCGCCTACGCCATGGGCTTCTGGATGCCGACCTTCATCCGCAATGCCGGAGTGACCGACACCTTCCACATCGGCGTGCTCACCGCGCTGCCAAGTGTCGCCGCACTGCTTGGCATGCTGCTGATCGGCGCCAGCTCCGACAAACACCGCGAGCGCCGCTGGCACATCATCGTGCCGTTCTTCATCGGCGCGGCAGCCATGGCCACCAGCACTTTCTTTACCCACAACGTGGCGGCCACCGTGGCGCTGTTCGCGATTGCCTCGGCGGCAATCATCGGCGCGGTGCCCGTGTTCTTCAGCCTGCCGGCGACCTTCCTCAAAGGCACCGCGGCGGCCACCGGCTTTGCCCTGGCCTGCTCGCTGGCGAATATCGCCGGGCTGGTGAGTAACTCGTTGATGGGCGTTGCGATCGACGTCACAGGTAGCAGCGCTGGCGCCTTGTGGTTTTTTGCTGGCTGCCTGATTCTCAGCAGCTTCCTGGTGATCGCCTTGCCGGCGAAACTGGTGAACCGTTGATAACAACAATTTATTCGGATGAATCACCATGCAAGGCTTCTTGAAACGCTGTGCGTTGCTTGTCGCGGTCGGCCTGTGTGCCGGCACCGCGCAGGCGGCGGAAAAGGTCATCTTCGATACCGACTTCAATGTGCTCAACGATGACGGCCAGGCCTTCATCATGCTCGCCCAGTTGCATGCGCAAAAACGCATCGAACTGCTGGGCATGACCCTGGTCAGCGGCAACGCCTGGGTCGACCAGGAACAGGTCGACGCCCTCAAGGCCGTGGAACGCATGGGCGTGGAGAAAGAGGTGGGCGTCTACTCCGGCGCCGCCTACCCACTGCTGCATGACTACGCCACCTACGAGGCAGAAAAAGCCCTGTTCGGCTCCGGCTGGCCGGGGGCGTTCAAAAACCCGCGCCCCACTTCACCCTCACAGTTGGTCGCGCCACCGGACGGCCTGGCCACGCACACGAAACTGCGCAAGGAGACCGCCGCGCAGTTCATTGTCGACAGCGTGCGCGCCAACCCGCACCAGGTGACGATCCTCGCCGTCGGCCCGCTGACCAACGTCGCCCTGGCGATACGCTCGGCGCCGGACATCGTGCCGTTGATCAAGCGCATCGTGTACATGGGGGGCGCCTTGGAGATTCCGGGCAACACCACCCCGGCGGCGGAGTTCAACTGGTGGTTCGACCCGGAGGCGGCGAAGATCGTGTTGCGCTCGCCTATCGAACACGTGATCTTCCCCAATGATGTGTGCGAGAAAGTCACCTTCGACAAGTCGGTGTACCAGCGCGTGATCGCCCAGAAAGGCGCGATTGCCGACCTGTACACGCATGAATTCGGGCCCTTGTTCGACAAGGACCCGAGCTACCACAGCTTCACCTGGGACAGCTTGCCGGCGCTGTACCTGGTCGACCCGCAGATCGTCACGCAATCCCGCGATTTGTGGGTGGATGTAGACGCCACGTTTGGCGCCGACTACGGCCGCGCACTGGGCTACCAGAAAGGCGCGCCGGTAGGCACGCAGAAGGCCACGGTGGTGTTCGGCGTGGACCAGAAGAAATTCTGGGATGGCTACGTCAACCTCGTGACCCTGCCGACGCCGGTCAAGCGCTGACCGGCGGAGCGCTACCAGCGCCTGAATAGATGGCCTATTGCTTGTGGGGTTGGATGAGTGTGGAGAATGGGGTTGGTTCCGCCCTTACGACGGGTCACTTTTGAACAGCGCAAAAGTAACCAACACGCTCTTGCCACAACACTCGGCACCTCGCTTCAGGCTCGGTGTGCCCATAATCCGACAGTGATTTGTGGAGCCGCCGCCGCCCGCTATCCATGGCGCACGGCGGCTGAGATCAAAATCAAAAGCACGGCGGCCTCAGTGCCGACCGATTTCTTAGCATCGATCTCGGTTCAAAGGTGGGAGCTGGCTTGCCTGCGATAGCATCAACCCGGTGTACCTGATGGACCGAGTCGCCTGCATCGCAGGCAAGCCAGCTCCCACAGAAAAGCAGGCAGGTGATTGATCTCTCCACCAAGCACGGTGGCCTTGGAGCTGACCGGTTTCTTACTGTCAATCTCCCACAGTGGGTTCTCTATCCATCAGACGAAGCTGCTTTTGATCCGCTTTTGCTGTTGATCTCAGGCGCCTCGGCAACTGTCGGCCTCAATCAGCTCTGGCCTATAAAAATAATAGCGCTAGAATCAGCGCCATTCCTGCGCCTGACACCCTGATACGAGCCCCCCATGAGTTTTGATTTCGACACGATCCACCCACGCCTCGGCACCGGCAGCACCAAGTGGAACCGTTACCCGCACGACGTGTTGCCGATGTGGATCGCCGACATGGACATCGCCGCCCCACCCGCCGTGCTGCAGGCCTTGCATGCACGCCTGGACCAGCAGGTGCTGGGCTACAGCGTCGCCGGCCCGGATGTACGCGAGGCGATCATTGCCGATCTGTGGAACAAGTACGCCTGGCGCGTGCAGCCGGATGAATTGCTGTTCCTGCCTGGCGTCGAGCCGGGTTTCAACATGGCGCTGCATGCGTTTGTGCAGCCGGGTCAGGCGGTGGTGCTGCAAACCCCCAACTACCGGCCGATTCGCCTGGCGCCCGGGCACTGGAACCTGCCGCGCATCGAGGTCCCCTTCGAGCGGGTCGACGGTGAATACCTCACGCCCATGCCGGCCATGCGCCAGGCACTCAGCGGCGCCGGCGCGCTGCTGCTGAGCAACCCGCACAACCCCGTGGGCAAAGTCTTCCCCCGGGAAGAACTGCTGGCCGTGGCCAACGCCTGCCTGGAAAACGGCACGCTGATCATCTCCGACGAAATCCACGCCGAACTGTGCTTCGACGGCCGCCGCCATATCCCCACCGCCAGCCTCAGCCCCGAGATCGCCCAACGCACCATCACCCTGATGTCAGCGAGCAAGGCCTATAACGTGGCTGGCCTGAAGACCTGCTTCGCCGTGGTACAGAACGCCGAGATCCGCGAACGCTTCAACCATGCGCGTTGCGGCATGGTCGACAGCGTCAGCCCCCTGGGCCTGGAAGCCACCCGCGCCGCCTACAGCCAGTGCGGCGAATGGCTCGATGCGCTGGTGCAGTACCTGCAAGACAACCGTGACTACCTGCTCGATGCCGTGCAGGCACGCCTGCCCGGTGTCGTCATGCATGCGCCACAAGGCACTTACCTGGCCTGGCTGGATTGCAGCGCCCTGGGCCTGGACGATCCGCAGCAGTTTTTCCTGGAACAGGCCAAGGTCGGGTTGAGCGCCGGTATCGAGTTCGGTGATGACAGCCAGCAGTTCGTGCGCCTGAACTTCGGCTGCCCACGGTCGATGCTGGAAGAAGGCCTGCAACGCATGGAACGCGCCCTGCGCAACCGCCAGGCCTGACTCACTACGTCTCGCAACGAGTGCCGAAACCCTGCTGTTACTGTTCTTGCTGATCGCCATAACCAGCAACAGCAGGCGCGCCAATGTGCGACCCGGGGGCGCCGAGCAAGGCCGTACAGAAATCCGACACCTGGCCGGCGGCGGCCTGGCTGCAGGACACACCCGAGCCTTCACCCACCCGGGGGCTCAGGTCGGAAAAAGTCCAAGGCTTGCGCCTATCAAGGTGTGCTCACAACTTGGCGATGGACACTTCCGTCGATTTCACGAAGGCAATCACTTCACTGCCCACTTTCAATTCCAGATCGCGCACCGAACGGGTGGTGATCACCGAAGTGACGATGCCAGACGCGGTCTGCACATCGATTTCCGACACCACTTCCCCTAGCAGAATCTCCTTGATCACGCCTTTGAACTGGTTGCGCACGTTGATCGCTTTAATGGTCATGTCGGCTTTCCTTTTGGCTGTTGGGTCAATCCGCACGAATGCGCAGGCCCCCAAAATGCGCCATCCACAAAGACATTAAAAGGAATATATAACTCTTTATTTATTCTTTATAGATATATGCAAGCTGTTGCACCACCGACAGCTGATCAACAGTTTGCCCTCTCCCGCTACAGCTTTATTTGCCTAAACCCCCGAAAACACACGCCCGAGCCAGGTGGCACAGAGACTGCATATTCCTGAAAAGCATGATGGAACATGCCATTTAATTTTCTGAATATAAGAAAAGCCTTCTCTCAATGCCTTGCCGGAGCTGTTCCATGAAACCCTTCACCCAACGCTTACTCGGCGCATGCGCCCTCGCCCTGTGCCTGCAACCACTGGCCCATGCCGCTGAAACCGACCCCGCCGAAGTCAATCTCGACTACGCCTATTACTCGCCCGTCAGCCTGGTGCTCAAGCATTTCGGTTGGCTGGAACAGGCCTTGCCGCACGCCAAGGTGGGCTGGGTATTGAGCCAGGGCAGCAACCGCTCGCTGGAATACCTCAACAGTGGCGGCGTGGATTTCGCCTCCTCCGCCAGCCTGTCTGCCGTGCTCAGTCGCGCCAATGGCAGCCCGATCAAGTCGGTGTACGTCTATAGCCGCGCCGAATGGACCGCCCTGGTGGTCCGCAAGGATTCGCCGTTCAAGAGCGTCACCGACCTGAAAGGCAAGAAAATCGCCGCCACCAAGGGCACCGACCCGTACCTGTTCACCCTGCGCAGCCTGCAAAAGGCCGGGCTGAAAAAGGACGATGTGGAACTGGTGCACCTGCAACACCCGGACGGTCGTACCGCCCTGGAAAAAGGTGACGTGGACGCCTGGGCCGGCCTCGACCCGCACATGGCCGCCAGTGAAATCCAGGCCGGTTCGCGCCTGCTGTACCGCAACAAGGACTTCAACAGCTATGGCGTGGTCAGCGTCACCGAGCAGTTCGCCAAGGCGCATCCGCAGACCATCACCAAAGTACTCGGCGCGTATGAAAAGGCCCGCGATTGGGCGGTCAAGCACCCGGATGAATTCGCCAAGCTGCTCGCCGACGAGTCCGGCCTGCCGTTGGAAGTGGCCAAGCTGCAACTGTCGCGTACCGACCTGAGCACACCGTTCCTGAGCAGCAAGGACGTGGTGTCGTCAAAGGCGGCGGCACCGATCCTGGTGTCTGAAGAGTTGGTGCGCAAAGGCGTGAACGTGGACCAGGTGATCGACCAGTTGATCGACACCTCGTTCGGCCACTAAGGAGCGCGTGATGACCAGCAAAACCCAAGCATTGCCCCTGGTCGAGCCGGTGGCGATCAATCGCAGTGCCTGGCCCAGGCGGCTCAAGGGCCTGGTGTTGCCGGTGCTGATCCTGCTGGTGCTGGAGGTGGTGGTTCGAGTGGGCTGGTTGCCGTCCTACCAGATGCCGGCACCCAGCGAGATCGCCGTGACCCTCACGGACCTCGCCGAAGGCTCACTGTGGAAACACATCAGTGCCAGCCTCGGCCGGGTGCTGCTGGGCTTTGCCATCGGCGCCAGCCTGGCACTGGTGTTTGCTGCCTGGGTGGGCTTGAGCCGTGAGGCCGAAGCCTACCTGGAACCGACGTTCGCCGGGCTGCGCTCGATCCCGAGCCTGGCCTGGGTGCCGCTGTTGCTGCTTTGGCTGGGCATCGACGAGACCTCGAAGATCGTGCTGATCGCCATCGGCGCGTTCTTCCCGGTGTACCTCAATGGTGTCGCCGCCATCCGCGACATCGATCGCAAGCTGGTGGAAGTCGGGCAAATGTACGGCTTCGGTCGGTGGCGCCTGGTGCGTCGCATCCTGTTGCCGGCCGCCCTGCCCGGCCTGTTCACCGGGTTGCGCAGTGGTTTGAGCCTGGCATGGATGTTTCTGGTGGCGGCCGAACTGATCGCGGCCACCAAGGGCCTGGGTTACTTGCTCAGCGACGGGCGCGAGACCTCGCGGCCGGATATCGTGTTGGCGGCAATCATCGTGTTGGCGTTGCTGGGCAAGGTCAGCGATGGCCTGCTCGCCGCGCTGGAAAAGCGCTGCCTGGCCTGGCGCGATACGTTCCAGGGAGCAGGACAATGAGCGTGCAGCCACTGTTGGACATTCACGTAGCGCGTAAAAGCTTCGCCAGCACCACCGTGCTCAAAGACGTGCGCCTGGCCCTGCAACCTCGGGAGGCCGTGAGCCTGCTGGGCCCCAGCGGTTGTGGCAAAAGCACCCTGCTGCGAATCGTTGCCGGCCTGGAAAAGAACTTCCAGGGCGAACTGCGCAGCCCCGATGGCGAAGTCGCCTTTGTGTTCCAGGAACCCCGGCTGATGCCCTGGCTCACGGTGGAACAGAACATCGGTTTCAGTGATGACAAGCACTACGACAAGGCCTGGGTCACGCAACTGATCGAAGAAGTCGGCCTCAAGGGATTTGCCCAGGCGTTGCCCAAGGCATTGTCCGGTGGCATGGCGCAACGGGTGGCGATTGCACGAGGCCTGTACTCACGCCCGCAGGTGTTGCTGCTGGACGAACCCTTCAGTGCGGTGGATGCATTCACCCGCATGAAGCTGCAGGACCTGCTGTTGCAACTGGCCAAACACCACGAAATCGCCTTGCTGCTGGTGACCCATGATGTGGACGAGGCGCTGTACCTGAGTGACCGTGTGCTGGTGATGGACAATCGTCCGAGCAGCATTCGCCAGGAACTCGCCGTGGACTTGCCGCACCCCAGGGACCGGCGTGATCCGGTACTGGCGCAACTCAAGGCACTGTCCTTGACCGAACTGCAACGCGCCCACGTTATCTGATATCGCCTTTTTTGCCCCCCTTGAAGGGAGGTGTCAGGTCAGGGATTTGCGCGGTGTGAGGGTGACCCAATACCGCGTGCGTGCGTGCAGTTCCAGCCCCAACGTCGAGGCCAGCAGGTTGAGGATGCGGTCGGTGTCGTCCAGGCGAAAACTGCCGGTAACCCGCAACGTTTCCAGGCTCGGCTCCCAACGCAACACGCCTGGCCGATAACGCTCGAGGTCCCGCAGGAAGTCGCCCAGCGCCTGGTTCTGCGCCGTCAGCACACCGTCGCGCCAGCCCAGCTGCAATACATCGAACGGGACCCAGGCCCCCAGCCCGCTGGCTTTGAGCGACGCTTGCTGCCCCCCCTGCAGGGTCGTCATTTGGCCGCTCAGGTCCCGCACCGGGACTGAGCCCTTGAGCACCGACACCAGACAACCGCTGGCCTGCTGCCGTACGCACACGTCGGCCTGGCTGACGCTCAACTCGCCGTAACGCGTACGGACGGTCATCGCCGCTGCGCCGGGTACATTCAACGCCAACTCGCCGTCCACCAACGTGATGCGTCGCTGCGCCAGGTCCACGTCGACCGCCGTCGCGGTATTGAGCTGCAAGCTGCCGCCGTCGGCCAACGGCATGCGCTTGCGCTCGCCGGTGGCGGTGTGCAGGTCGGCACGCCAAGCCTCGATGGGCAGTTGTCGGCTGACCAGCCAGGCGGTCGGTACCAATGCTGCAATTCCAAGGGCGCGCTTGAGCACGGCGCGGCGCCCAGGTTGCGGGCGGTCGAGGCTGGCCATTGCCAGGGCGTGGGGCAAGTCGCTGAAACGCTGGCGCAGGGCCTCGGCCTTTTGCCAGGTCTGTTCATGCTGGGGATGGCTGTCACGCCAGTGCTGCAACGCGGCGTGATCACGCTCGGTGGCCGCGCCGGACTCCAGCAGCGCCAGCCACTGCGCGGCCGCACGGGCAACGTCGCGACTCACAGGTCCACCAGCAAGCAGTGTTCGTAGGCCTGGGCCATGTATCGTTTGACGGTGCGCTCGCAGACGTCGAGGCGCTCGGCGATTTCCCGATAACCCAGGCCCTCCAACTGGCTCCACAGAAACGCGCGACGCACCAGCACCGGCAAGCCATCGAGCAACTCATCCAGGGCTTGCAGGGTTTCCAGCACCAGCCAGCGTTGTTCGGGCGACGGCACGCAGGCTTCCGGCAGACTGGCCAAGGCATTCAGATAAGCCTGTTCAAGACTGCGACGCTGATGGAAATTCACCAGTAGCCGCTTGCCGACCGTCACCAGATAGGCCCGAGGCTCCTGCATCTGCGCGATCGGCTGAGCGCTGGCGAGTACGCGCAAGAACGTATCCTGGCTCAGGTCCGCCGCATCCCAGGCATTGCCCAGGCGCCGACGCAGCCAGCTTTCCAGCCAACTGCGGTGGTCGCGGTACAGGTTCGACAAGGTCAGTTCGGGGGCGTGGGTCGGAACAACAGCATCATTCATGGCTAGCGACCTGCGCGGCGCGAGTGAGTCTCAAATGAGATTCATTCTATTTAATATCGCGTCGACACACCATGCCCTTTACACATCTCGTTCACAGCATCGCCGCCTTCTGTCGCAGCAAGTCGATAAACAACCCCAACTCGCGGCTGACCCCTTCGCCTTTGCGCAACAAGATGCCAAACGGTGCCAGCCGCACCTCCAGGGCCACCGGCAGCGCCACCACCAGACCCATTTTCAGGTAGTCGCGCAGGGCACTTTCCGACAGCACCATCACGGCATCGGTGAGCTGGATCAACTGCTGCATGGAATACACCGAGCTGCATTCGATGATGTCGGCCGGGCTCGGCAGCGCGAGATCCTGCAGGGCCTGGTCGAAACCGATGCGTGCCGGGCTGGTTTGCGGTTGCAGGATCCACGGCCAGTCACGCACCAGTTCATCCAGCGGCAAGTGCTCACGCTGGGCCAGCGGATGGCCTGCATGCACGACCACCAGCAAGCGTTCGTTGCCCAGGGGTTCGAAGCTGTAGTGCTCGCTATCGGTGGCCGCGTTGCGCCGCGAGATCGCCAGGTCGATGCGTCCCTGCTCAAGCAACTGAATCACCTGGTCGCTGGTATCGCCCATGATGCGGATACGCAATTGCGGGTTCAGCGACTTGATCTGCGCGATGCAGTCCATCACCAAGTCCGGCGCGGCGCCCATGATGGTGCCGATCGACAGGTAGCCGTAACCGCCCTGCTGGCGCGCCACCAAGTCTTCGGCGCAACGGTCCAGGCCACTCAAGGCCGATTCGGCGAAGCGGATCAATTCCTGGCCAAGGGCCGTAGGGCGCATGCCCCTCGGCAAACGTTCGAAGAGGTCGCAGGCGAACATGTCCTCGATCTCGCGCAGCATGCGCGTAGCCGCTGGTTGCGACATGTTCAGCGCCTGGGACGCGCGGTGCAGGTTCTGGCTGGAACTCAGCGCTACGAGCATGTGCAGATGCTTGTAGCGCAGGCGGTTGAACAGGCTGGGAGAGATCGCGGGACTACGCATTTTTTTCCTCGAAAACGATACCCTGAGGTTATCACTTGTAAGCGAGATTCGATTTGTAGCGCATTGCTCGGCCGCCGTACAGTCCGTCCCATAAGAACAAAACAACGGACGCCACTATGAACACCCTGCCCGCGCCCCTGCTCGCCAAGATTTCCTGGCGGCTCCTGCCCTTCCTGCTGTTGATGTACATCATGGCCTTTCTCGACCGCGCCAACGTCGGGTTCGCCAAGCAAGCCTTCCAGGCCGATACCGGCTTGAGCGACGCCGCCTTCGCGTTCGGCGCAGGCGTGTTCTTTGTGGGTTACGCGCTGCTGGAAGTGCCCAGCAACCTGATCCTGCACCGCGTCGGTGCCCGCCTGTGGATGTGTCGCATCATGGTCAGTTGGGGCCTGATTTCTGCCGCCATGGTATTTGCCCATAACGAAACCAGCTTCTATGTCCTGCGCTTTTTACTCGGCGTTGCCGAAGCCGGGTTCTTCCCCGGCGTCATCCTCTACCTCACCTATTGGTTCCCCCAGGCCGTACGCGGCAAGGCCATGGGCTTCTTCTACTTTGGCGCGCCCCTGGCGTTCATCTTCGGCAGCCCGTTGTCCGGGTTGCTGCTGGAGCTGGATGGCTTCGGCGGCATACACGGCTGGCAATGGCTGTTCGCGGTGGAAGGCCTGATGGCAACGGCGGTGGGCATCTGGGCCTATTGGTACCTGGACAACCGCCCCGCCGACGCCAAGTGGCTGACCACGGCAGAGCGCGAGCAGGTGCAGCGCCTGCTGGATCAAGAAGACCAGCACAAAACCTCCCACGGCCGCAGCCTGCTCACTGTGCTGTGCCAACCCTCGGTGTTGTACCTGTGCCTGGTGTACCTGCTGATCCAGGCCAGCGTATACGGTGTGGTGTTTTACCTGCCGACCCAGGTGGGTGATCTGCTCGGCACCAAGGTCGGGTTGCTGGTCGGGCTGGTCTCGGCCATTCCCTGGCTCTGCGCGTTGTTCGCCGCTTGGTGGATCCCCGCCTATTCCGACCGCACCGGCCTGCGTCGCCAGACCGCCTGCCTGACCCTGTTGATGGCCGCCGCCGGCATTGCCTGCTCGGTGACCTTCGCCAACCCGCTGCTGGGCATGCTCGCCCTGTGTTTCGCCGCCTCAGGCTTTATCGCCGTGCAACCGGTGTTCTGGACCTTCCCGTCCAGCTACCTGGCGGGCAGCGCCGCCGCAGCGGGTATTGCGCTGATCAACTCCTTCGGTGCACTCGGTGGCTTTATCGCCCCGGTCATCAAGCACTGGGCCGAAGGCGCCTTCGATTCCCCGGCAGCCGGCCTGTACCTGCTGTCCGCCACCACGGTACTGGCTGCGTTGCTGGTGCTGGGCATCCATTCACCCGGTCGCAGCGTGTCAAAAACGCCGGCCGCTGTTTAACGCCAGGAGTCATACCATGGGTCATCTCACCATCAAACATGTCCGCGCCTTTGTACTGCGAGGCGGCGGCGCCGATTACCACGACCAGGCCGATGGCCATTGGATCGACGACCATATCGCCACGCCCATGAGCAAGTACCCCGAGTACCGTCAGAGCCGTCGTAGCTTCGGTATCAACGTGCTTGGCACCCTGGTGGTGGAGATCGAGGCCAGCGACGGCACCGTTGGTTTCGCCGTGACCACCGGCGGCGAACCGGCCGCCTACATCGTCGAGAAGCACCTGGCACGTTTTATCGAAGGTGCCCGCGTCACCGACCTCGAAAAAATCTGGGACCAGATGTACCAGTCCACCCTCTATTACGGGCGCAAGGGCCTGGTGATCAACACGATTTCCGGTGTCGACCTGGCGCTGTGGGACCTGCTCGGCAAAGTCCGCCAGGAGCCTGTGCACCAACTGCTGGGCGGCGCGGTGCGTGACGAGTTGCAGTTCTATGCCACCGGCGCCCGTCCGGACCTCGCGCAGAAAATGGGTTTCATCGGCGGCAAAATGCCCCTGCATCACGGTCCCAGCGAGGGTGAGGAAGGCCTGCGCAAGAACCTCGAACAGTTGGCAACCATGCGCGAACGCGTCGGGCCGGACTTCTGGCTGATGCTCGATTGCTGGATGAGCCTGGACCTGAACTACGCCACCAAACTGGCGATCGGCGCCCATGAGCACGGGTTGAAGTGGATCGAGGAAGCGCTGTCACCGGACGACTACTGGGGCTATGCCGCACTGCGCGAAAACGTGCCCAAGGGCATGCTGGTCACCACCGGCGAACACGAAGCCACCCGCTGGGGCTTTCGCATGCTGCTGGAAATGGGCTGCTGCGACATCATCCAGCCCGATGTCGGCTGGTGCGGCGGCCTTACCGAACTGGTGAAAATCTCGGCACTGGCCGACGCCCATAACGCGCTGGTGGTCCCCCACGGTTCGTCGGTGTACAGCTACCATTTTGTCGCCACCCGCCACAACAGCCCGTTCGCCGAGTTCCTGATGATGGCGCCCAAGGCGGATGAAGTGGTGCCAATGTTCCACCCGCAGCTGCTGGGCGAGCCGGTGCCAGTCAATGGCCGCATGCGTTTGTCGGCGTTGGATAAACCCGGCTTCGGCGTAGACCTGAACCCCGACTGCCAGCTGCACCGCCCGTACAACCGCTGAGGAAACCGCCATGAACATGCCCCGCAATGGCTTCAAGGCGGCCCTCGCCAAGGACGCCACCCACTATGGTATCTGGGCCGGTTTCGCCACCGGCTACGCCGCCGAGATCGTTGCCAGCTTCGGCTATGACTGGATGCTGATAGACGGCGAACACGCGCCCAATACCGTGCCCAGCGTGCTCAACCAATTGCAGGCGGTAGCGCCCTACACCACCGCGCCGGTGGTGCGCGCGGTCAACGGTGACGCCAGCCTGATCAAGCAGCTGCTCGATGTCGGTGCCCAGACCTTGATGATCCCCATGGTGGAAACCGCCGAGCAAGCCCAGGCCCTGGTGCGCGCCATGCGTTATCCGCCCCATGGCATCCGAGGGGTCGGCGGCGGTTTGACCCGCGCCACACGCTGGGACGGTGTGCACGACTACCTGAACACTGCCCATGAGCAGCTGTGCCTGATCGTGCAGGTGGAATCGCGCCTTGGCGTCGAAAACGTCGCTGCGATTGCCGCCGTGGAAGGTGTCGACGCCGTGTTCATCGGCCCCGCCGACCTCTCCATCGGCCTCGGGCATGCTGGCAATCCCGGCCATCCCGACGTGCAGGAACGCATCAAGCACGCGGTCGACGCCACACTGGCCGCCGGCAAGGTCAGCGGCATCCTGGCGCCCAACGAAGACGACGCACGCCGCTACCAGGCCTGGGGGTGCCGCTTCATCGCGGTGGCCATCGACATCAGCCTGCTGCGCCAGAGCGCCCTGGCCACCCTCGCCCGCTATCGACCGGCTGCCGACACCCAAGCGCCTTCGCGCACTTACTGAGGAACCTGCCCATGTCATCCGTTCCCGTTTACCAAAATTTCATCAATGGCCGCTTCACCCCAAGCGAAGCGCACATCGACGTCCTCAACCCGGCGACTGGCGCGCTGCTGTCCAAGGTGCCGGCGTCCAGCGCCGCCGAGGTCGACCAGGCCCTTGCCGCCGCGCGCCAGGCGCACAAGGCCTGGGCGCGCAAACCCGCCATCGAGCGTGCCGGGCACCTGCGCCGCATCGCCGCCAAGCTGCGCGAGAACGTCGCGCACCTGGCGCGTACCATTACCCTCGAACAAGGCAAAGTCAGCGGCTTGGCGGAGGTGGAAGTGAACTTCACCGCCGACTACCTCGACTACATGGCCGAGTGGGCCCGGCGCATCGAAGGCGAGATCATCACCAGCGACCGCGCCAACGAAAATATCTTCCTGTTCCGCAAGCCCTTGGGCGTGGTGGCGGGCATCCTGCCGTGGAATTTCCCGTTCTTCCTGATCGCGCGCAAGATGGCCCCGGCGTTGCTCACCGGCAACACCATCGTGATCAAGCCCAGCGAAGAAACCCCGAACAACTGTTTTGAGTTTGCCAAGCTCGTCGCCGAGACCGACCTGCCGGCCGGCGTGTTCAACGTTGTGTGCGGTGACGGCCAGGTCGGCGGCGCGCTCACGGCGCACAAGGGCGTAGACATGATCAGCTTCACCGGCAGCGTCGCCACCGGTTCGCGGATCATGGCGGCCGCCGCACCGAACATCGCCAAGCTCAACCTCGAATTGGGCGGCAAGGCGCCGGCCATCGTGCTGGCGGATGCCGACCTGGAGCTGGCGGTCAAAGCCATCCGCGACTCGCGCATCATCAACACCGGCCAGGTGTGCAACTGCGCCGAGAGGGTGTACGTGGAGCGCAAGGTCGCCGACTCATTCATTGAGCGCATCAGCGCAGCCATGTCCGCCACCCGCTACGGCGACCCCATCGCCCAGGCCGACGTGGAAATGGGCCCGCTGATCAATCGCCAGGGCCTGGACAGCGTCAACCGCAAGGTCCGCACAGCCCTGAGCCAGGGCGCGAGTCTGATCAGCGGCGGGCAAATTGCCGACCTGGGCGCCGGCTTCCACTTCCAGCCGACGGTATTGGCCGGCTGCCGCGCCGACATGGAGATCATGCGCGAAGAGATCTTCGGCCCGGTGCTGCCGATCCAGATTGTCGACGACCTCGACGAAGCCATCGCCCTGGCCAATGACTGCGAATACGGCCTGACATCGTCGATCTACACCCGTGACCTGGGCAAGGCCATGCACGCGGTGCGCGAGATCGACTTCGGCGAAACCTACGTGAACCGCGAAAACTTCGAGGCCATGCAAGGCTTCCATGCGGGTGTGCGCAAATCCGGCATCGGCGGCGCCGACGGCAAGCACGGCCTGTACGAGTACACCCACACACATGTGGTGTACATGCAAAGCTGAGCGGGTTAAACGGGGTTGGGCACGCTAGCGTGCCGGCCCTTCCGAATGTGCTTTTGATAAGGACGGCGTCATGCCCCTGACTCCCTATAGCGGCCCGATCATCGACAGTCATTTGCACCTGTTCGACCCGCACCGCCCCCAGGGCATTCCATGGCCCGAGCCGGGTAATCGACTGTACGCCGCGCACCTGCCGGCAGATTACTGGGCCGTGGCGGGCCAACACAACGTGGTCGGGGCTATCGCCGTTGAAGCCAGCCCGTGGCGCGACGACAACCGCTGGCTGCTCGACGCCCTGCGCAGCGACCCGCGCATGCTGGGCTTCGTCGGCAACCTCGACCCCCTGCACGCAAGCTTTGCCAACGACCTTGATGCCCTGGCAGACGAGCCACTGTTCCTTGGCCTGCGCTACGGCAACCTGTGGGACCGTGACCTGCTGTTGGACCAGACCCGCCCTGGGTTTATCGACAGCCTGCGCCAGCTCGCCGCCACAGGGCGAAGCCTGGACAGCGCCAACCCGGACCCGCGACTGATCAAGGGCCTGCTGCACCTGAGCGATGCGCTGCCAGAGCTGCGCATTATCGTCGACCACCTGCCCAACGCCCAAGTCCCTGCGGCTCAAGAAGCTGCGTTTAACGCCGACCTGCTGCGCCTCGCCGAGCGCCCGAATGTATTCGCCAAGCTCGCGGAAATCCCCCAGCCCGGCCCCCAGGGCTTGATCACCGACACGGCGTTCTACAACGACCGCCTGGCCGTGCTGTGGGAAGCCTTTGGTGAAGACCGCTGCTTCTTCGGCAGCGACTGGCCCAATAGCGATCACCTGGCGGATTTCACCACCACATTGGGGCTGGTCAAGCGCTGCATGGCCGGCAAGCCCGAGGCGAAGCAAGCCAAGTTCTTCCTGCACAACGCAGTGCGCATCTACACGCCGACGCCACCCCATGGAGACCACTGATGCAAACCCGTGCCTTTCGCATGAACCTCAACCCGGGGCAGGCCATCGAGTACCAGCGACGTCACGACGACCTCTGGCCGGAACTGGCCCAGGCACTGCTGGAAGCGGGCGTGGTGGATTACCGGATTTTTCTCGACGAACCCACCAACGCGCTGTTCGCCGTGCTGACCCACGAGGACGTCCACGGCCTGGATGAACTGCCCGGCACGGCGCTGATGCAGCGCTGGTGGACGTACATGCAGGACATCATGCCCAGCCATGCGGACGCCTCGCCGGTCAGTGTCGACTTGCTGCCGATGTTCCAACTGACACGCCCCTGATCCAACCGACGCACAACAACAATAAAAAGGATTCGACTACGTGGAAATCATTCTCCTTGGTGTGATTCTGCACTTTATCGGCGGCTTCGCTTCCGGCAGTTTCTACATCCCCTACAAAAAAGTCCGCGGCTGGGCCTGGGAAAGCTACTGGATCACTGGCGGCCTGGTGTCCTGGTTGATCGTGCCGCTCATCGCCGCGCAGCTGACGGTGCCCGGCTGGGCGCAGATCCTGTGCAATGCCGACACCAGCACCCTGCTCTGGACTTACCTGTTCGGCGTGTTGTGGGGTATCGGCGGGCTGACGTTCGGTCTGACCATGCGCTACCTTGGCTTGTCCCTGGGCATGTCGCTGATCATGGGCCTTACCTCGGCCCTTGGCGCCTTGATGCCGGCGCTGTACCGCGACCTGTTTACCACGCAAACCGAGGGCACGCTGACCTCGATGCTGGCCTCTCAAGGTGGGCACTGGGTGCTGTGGGGCGTGGCCGTGTCGCTGATCGGCATCGCGGTGTGCGGCAAGGCCGGGCTGATCAAGGAACGCGAAGTCTCCCAGGCGGTGAAGTTCGCCAGTGTCAGCGAGTTCTCCCTGGCCAAGGGCATGCTGGTGGCGGTGATCTCCGGGGTGCTGAGCGCTTGTTTCAGCTACGGCATTTCCGCCGGTCGGCCACTGGCTGCAGCGGCTGTGGAGCATGGCGCGAACAGCCTGTTCCAGAACAACGTGACCTTCATGGTGATCATGTGGGGCGGCCTGACCACCAATGGCATCTGGTGCCTGTGGCTGAACTGGCGCAACCGCACCTTTCATAACTACACCGACCGCAGCACCCCGCTGCTGGGTAACTACTTGCTGGTGGCCATCGCTGGCACCCTGTGGTTCCTGCAATTTTTCTTCTACGGCATGGGCGAAAGCCGCCTGCAGAACGACGCCAGTTCCTGGGTGCTGCACATGTCTTTCATCATCATCGTGTCCAACTGCTGGGGCCTGTATTTCCGCGAATGGCACGGCACCAGCGCCGCCAATAAAGGCGTGCTGGTAGCCGGTATCGCTGTGATCCTCGGCGCGATCGCCATGGTCGGCTACGGCAATTACCTCGGCTGATGCCGCTTATTTTCTGAAGGAGAGTCTTTATGTTGCTTGCAGACAAAACCGTGATCATCACCGGTGCCTCCCGTGGCATCGGCCGCGCCGCCGCTCGTGAATGCGCGCGCCAGGGCGCCCGCGTGGTGATCGGCCACAGTGGCAGCGGCCAGGGTACCGAGGCCGCGTACTCGTTGATCGAAGAGATCAAGGCCTTCGGCGGCCAGGCCATTGAAGTCGGTGGCGACGCGGCCGACCCGGACACGGGCGACAAACTGGTGGCGGGAGCCGTGAAGGCCTTCGGCAGCGTGGATGTGTTCGTCAATAATGCCGGCATCTGCCCGTTCCACTCGTTCCTCGACATGCCTCGCGAGGTCTACCTGAAAACCGTCAACACCAACCTGAACGGCGCCTACTTCGCCGTACAGGCGGCCGCCAACCAGATGAAGAACCAGGGGCGTGGCGGCGCGATCATCGCCGTCAGCTCCATCAGTGCGCTGGTGGGCGGCGGCATGCAAACCCACTACACGCCGACCAAGGCCGGGCTGCATTCGTTGATGCAATCCTGCGCCATTGCCCTGGGACCTTACGGCATTCGTTGCAACTCGGTACTGCCGGGCACCATCGCCACCGACATCAACAAGGACGACCTGGCCGACGAGGAAAAGCTCGCCTACATGACCTCGCGCACGCCGCTGGGGCGCCTGGGCGAACCGGACGATGTGGCCGGGCCAATCGTATTCCTCGCCTCGGACATGGCGCGTTATGTCACCGGCGCGTCGTTGCTGGTAGATGGCGGGTTGTTCGTTAACCTGCAGTAACAACCCCCGCCCACACAAACACCACAGTGCCAACGTGGGAGCGGGCCTGCTCGCGAATGCAGGGCGTCAGTCAACCGACTCATGCCTGAACCACCGCTTTCGCGAACAAGCCCGCTCCCACAGGGGGCTCCTGTGTGCCTGAGTTTTGCGCTGCACCCCATAAAAACAACAATCCAAGGAACCTCCCATGCGCACTACCCTCCCCCTGGCCCTGTTCTGCAGCGCCATGTCCACCTGCGCCCTCAGCGCCGGCCTGCTCGACCCTGCCTCACCTGCCATGCTCGGCGATTGGAACGGCCTGCGCCCGCAACTGGCCGAGCAAGGGTATGACTTCACGCTCAAATATGTCGGCGAAGTCGGCTCCAACCTCGGCGGTGGCTACGACTCGCACACTACCGCGCGCTGGAGCGATCAGTTGATCCTCGGCGTGAACATGGACCTGCAAAAGCTTATGGGTTGGCGGGACGCGACCTTTCGCATCGGTATCGGCGAGCGTCATGGCAAGGACATCACCAACGACCGCGTACACCAGCCTAACGCCACCGGCCTGACCTCCACCATGGAAGTGTTCGGCGGCGGCAATGCCTGGCGACTTTCGCAGTTCTGGTACGAGCAAAAATTCTTCGAACGCAAATTCGCACTCAAACTCGGCCGCTTCGGCCACGGCGAAGACTTCGACCAGTTCCCCTGCGAATTCCAGAACGTGACCCTGTGTGGCTCCCAGGAAGGCAACTGGAACGGCGTGTGGAACAGCTTCCCCATCAGCCAGTGGGCGGTGCGCGCCAAGTACCAGTTCACCGAAGAGCTCGCGGTGCAGGTCGGTGCCTACGACAAGAACCCTGGCAACGCCGAGGCCAGCAATGGTTTCAAACCGTTTATCAGTGGCTCCCAAGGCACCAGCTTCCCCATCGAGGCCATTTGGAAGGGCCAGGTTGCCGGGCTGAATGCCGAGTACCACGCCGGGTACTACTACACCAACGCCGATACCAAGGACATGCTCAAGGACGCCGACGGCAACTATGCCGCCAGCTCGCAAAAGCCGTATCGGATGTACTCCAGCAACGACGGCTGGTGGCTGTCGGGCCAACAGCAATTGACTACCGTCGATGGCAACAGCAAGCGTGGCCTCACTGTATTCGCCAACCTGACGATGAATGACCCGGACAAGAGCGTGATCAAAAACCTGATCCAGGTTGGCCTGATCTACCGTGGCCCGTTCGATTCACGCCCGGATGACACCTTGGGCATCGGCGCGTCGAAACTGCAGGTCAGTGACCGCTACACCCGCAATACGCAACTGCTCAACACGGCCAATGGCGTGAGTGCAATCGACGACCCGCTGTACGTGCCCGAGCAGCGTCGCGAATACAGTTACGAGATCAACTACGGCGTGCAAGCCACGAAGTGGCTGATGGTGCGGCCCAACCTGCAATATGTGAAATACCCCGGTGGGCTCACGCAAACCAACGGCGCGGTGGTCGGCGGCGTGCAGTTCATTGCCGACTTCTAGTCTTGCTCGTCATCCAATACCTGCCCGCGTCCCACCACGCTGGCAGGCTTGAGCACTGAACCCGGCGCCAATACCGCATTGGCGCCGATGCGGCACTCGTCACCGAGCAACGCGCCAAACTTGTCGCAACCCGTGCGCTGCAAGGTCCCGTCAACCCGCACCAGCACGTCCTTGTCATCGCGCTCGTTGCGGTAGTTGGCAACGATGCTCCCCGCCTCCAGGTTAACCCCATGCCCCAATACCGAATCGCCGACAAAATTGAAGTGCGCCAGCTTGCTGCCACTGAACATGAACGAGGTCTTCAACTCGGCACCGGGGCCGATGATGCAATGCTCATCCAGCCAGCACCCGCCACGTAGCAGTGAACCGCTGGCGATAAAGCAGTGGGCGCCGATGATCACGGGCGGCTTGAGCAAAGCGCCAGCCTCGACGGTGGCGGTACGGTGGATGGCGATTTCATCCTGGATGATGTACTCGTCGGCCGGGAGTCTGGCCAACAACTGGCGAACGACCGCAGGCGCCTGGGTTGCCAGTGCCCAGGGTGTAAGGTCTGCCCAAGGCGCAAGGGCAGATCGGGAGAACTGGGCGATGTAGTCGGTGAGTCGAATCAACGTCGAATCCTCTAACGGTCGGAGAAGTTCGAAACGCTAGCATGGACACACGAAACTTTACTATTTGTCTTTTTATGGATATTTTATCCAGAACAAGACAACGAGGTCCGCCCATGCCATCGCCCACTTACCAAGACGTCATCGACGCCGCGCAACGCCTGGAAGGCGTTGCGCACGCGACGCCGGTGTTCACCTCGCGCACCCTCGACGCGCTGACCGGTGCGCAGGTATTCATCAAGTGTGAACACCTGCAACGCACCGGCTCGTTCAAGTTTCGCGGCGCGTTCAATGCCCTGTCGCAGTTTGACCCACGGCAGCGCAAAGCCGGCGTGGTGGCGTTTTCATCCGGCAACCACGCCCAGGGCATTGCCCTGGCGGCGCAACTGCTGGGCATCCCGGCGACCATCGTGATGCCCACCGATGCACCGGCCGCCAAGGTCGCCGCCACCCGTGAATATGGCGCCAGCGTAGTGCTGTACGACCGCTTCACTGAAGACCGCGAGCAGATCGGCCGCAACCTGGCCACTGAACACGGCCTGACCCTGATCCCGCCCTACGACCATCCGCACATCCTCGCCGGGCAAGGCACGGCTGCCAAGGAACTGCTGGAGTCCACCGGGCCGCTGGACGCCTTGTTCGTTGGCCTCGGCGGCGGTGGCATGCTCTCGGGTACAGCACTGTCGACTCGTGCCTTGTCGCCAGATTGCCTGCTGTATGGCGTGGAACCGGAAGCCGGCAATGACGGCCAGCGCTCGTTTCGCAGCGGCAGCATCGTGCATATCGACACGCCGAAGACCATTGCCGACGGCGCCCAGACCCAGCACCTGGGCAATTACACCTTCCCCATCATCCGTGACAACGTCAACGACATCCTCACCGTGTCGGATGCCGAGTTGGTACGGGCGATGAAGTTCTTCATGCAGCGCATGAAAATGGTGGTCGAGCCCACTGGCTGCCTGGGCCTGGCGGCCTTGCTCAACGACGCAGGCCGTTTCAAGGGCCAGCGGGTAGGCCTTATCGTCACCGGCGGCAATGTCGATATCGAGACGTACGCGGCCCTGCTCAGTGAGGCCTCATGAACAGCATCCACACTTCCACGGCTTCCCCGCCTGCCGGGCATTACGCCCAGGCTATCGCCCACGGCGACACGCTGTATATCTCCGGGCAATTGCCGGTCAGCCCGGAGGGTCGGCATAACCTGTCGGCGACATTTGCCGAGCAGGCTCGGATCGCCTTGAACAATCTATTGGAAATCCTGAACGCCGCCGGCGGAACGCCGGCGGATCTGGTGAAGGTCACCGTGTATGTGGCCGGCGTTGAGCACTGGCCCGCATTCGACAGGGTCTATGCCGCCGCGCTGGGTGAGCACCGCCCCGCCCGCGCAGTGGTGCCGGTGCCCGAATTGCATCACGGCTATCTCGTCGAGATTGAAGCGATAGCGCGTTACTTGGCGTAGGTGTAGACCGCCGCGCGCGAGACTCCCAGGTGCGAGGCCACGGTTTCCATGGCCCGGCGAATATCCAGGCAGCCGGAGTCTTTCAACTCCTGCATGAGCACACGTCGGTCCGCGGCTTTCAGAGCGCGCGGGGTCGTCGCCAGGCGTGCAGCGAACTGGTCGATACGCGCGCGGATGACGTCGGCGCCCGACGGGTCCAGGGACTCGATGAGCTTGTCGCCACTGACCGAGCCGAATTGCTCGAGCATGCCCTGCAAGCCACGGAACAACGAGAGATCGACATTCATGCACAACGCCGCAACGTACTCGCCGCCAGCGCCCTTGATGCCGATCGACGTGCTCTTGACCTGGCGGCCGTCGCTGAACTGGTTCTGGTAATTGGCGATGACTTGCGGGTACTCGGGGTCGGCAATGCGCGCAAGGCCCAGCTCGGTGGTCGGGTCGCCCGGCGCGCGTCCGGACAGGTTGTTATGGATCGCCAGGATCGAGTGCTGCGGGTCGCGCAAGTCGTGCAGCACCACTTCGCAGAACGGGCTGAAGGTCTTGCTCAAGCCTTCGGCGATCTGTTCGAGCTGGCTGATCAGGTGAGTGTCATTGGGAGAGATGTTTTTCATGCAAGACAACATATCCAGTCCTGGACAGGGCGTCAATTTACACCCTGCCCCTCATTGTGGAGCCCGCACCATGGAGACCCCTGCCGCCTTGATCGACAGCGTGAAAATGCAGCGCAATATCCAGCGCATGCAGCAACGCGCCAACGCCCTGGGCGTGCAGTTGCGCCCCCATGTCAAAACCCACAAGTGCGCCGAAGTGGTGGCCGCACAAATCGCAGCGGGCGCCAGCGGCATCACGGTGTCGACGTTGAAAGAGGCTGAGTATTTTTTCGCACTGGGCATCCACGACATCCTCTACGCGGTGGCCATGGCCCCGCACAAACTGCCCCAGGCCCTGACGCTGCGTCGCCGGGGCTGCGGCTTGACGTTGATCACCGACAGCTTGGCCGGTGCCCAGGCGATTATCGATTTTGGCCACCAGCACGACGAAACCTTTGCAGTGATGATCGAGATCGATTGCGACGGCCACCGCTCGGGGGTCAAGCCGCACGACCCTTTGCTGCTGGACATCGCCCGACTGCTCGGCGACACCCTCACCGGCGTGCTGACCCACGCGGGTGAAAGCTACGGCCTGGATACGCCTGAAGCCCTGCAAGCCATCGCCGAACAGGAACGCGCCCGTTGCGTCGAGGCGGCCGCGCGGATTCGTGCCGCCGGCCTGCCCTGTGCCCAGGTCAGCGTCGGGTCTACCCCGACCGCACTCTCGGCCGTCAACCTGGAGGGTGTGACCGAACTGCGCGCCGGGGTCTACGCGTTCTTCGACCTGGTGATGCACAACATCGGCGTATGCCGCACCGATGAACTGGCCTTGAGCGTACTGACCACGGTGATCGGCCATCAGGCGGAAAAAGGCTGGATCATCACGGATGCCGGCTGGATGGCCATGAGCCGGGATCGCGGCACACAATCGCAGAAAAAGGACTTTGGCTACGGCCAGGTCTGTGATGAGCGCGGTACGCCGATCGACGGGTTGCTGTTGAGCGCCGCTAATCAGGAGCATGGCGTGGTGCACGTCCAGGGCGTGGATGTGGATGTGGTCGCGCAATTCCCCTTGGGTACTCGGCTGCGCATCCTGCCGAACCACGCCTGCGCCACCGGAACCCAATTCGGCAGTTATAACGCTGTACTGGAGAATGGCGAGCTACAGGTATGGGAGCGCCTGCGCGGCTGGTAACGCACCGGTAGGACCCCGGCTTGCCGGCGATGGCGCTCGCAATGTCCATGCATGATCCCAGGGGCAAGGTGATGACCGGCAAAGGTCGACGTCTCGACAATGTGCAGCTCTCCAGCCCATTCACAATCAGGCGCTTTTCGCGACACGCGCGAGCTGGCCGGCCGGGCCGTTGCGGGGGCCGATCAGGATGTTGATGTGGGCCGCGTTGACACCCGGGCCTTCGAAACCTTCGCCGATGTAGAGATCCAGTGTTTTCATTGCGCAAACGCTCATTGTTGTTATGGGAGCTGGTTGGCGATTTTTTAGCACTGGCGGTGAAAGTGGCCGTAACCATTAAAAGTCATGGGGCTGTGAGTTTTGCTCATACCCCTGCGACGATCGATGCCGGCTTGTGTCGTTGACCATCGTTACTACACACCATATAGTGTGCCCACAAACAGAACAGACCACTACATAGTGTGCAGCATGCGTATTTATCGACCACACTATGCGCAGTATTTCAATGCCTAGTAGCCTGCAAATTGCATATTTTTGGACGGGTTCACACACCGTCAGAACGGATCAGGAAGGAGTATTTCAATGCTGAGTTGGGATGAAGTCGACAACGAAGACACCGGTGCAGCGGTGATCAAGGGCGCCAACGCCGGCCATGCCAGCGAAGCCAACATGGATCGCCTTGACGGCGCCGGTGCCGCTGCCGCGCTGGAAGCCCGCAACGTGACTGCCAACGACTCCGCCGCCATCGTGCGCGCCAAGGCTGCGCTGGACAAACTCGACGTCGCCGAAGGCCTCGCTGAACTCGAAGG
>NZ_PCQI01000030.1:0-24429 GCF_002980075.1 Pseudomonas sp. MYb13
GTGGGCGATGATCGAACGTAATCTTGGAGCGCTCAGATTCTGCGTTTCATGCACCACTTGGCCTGGATGATGATGCAGATACCTTCCGGCATTTTTTGGGCTGCGCATAAAAAAACCGCCCCCTGTCAGGGGGCGGTTTTTGTTTACTGTTCCACTATCAGAACAACTTCAGGGCCGGCGCTTCTTCTTTCACCGGCTCGTTCTTCGCGGTCTGCTCGTTCCAGCCACCGCCGAGGGCCTTGTACAGGTTGACCTCGCTGGTCAGCTGCGCCAGGCGGTCGGTGATCAGCGATTGCTGGGCACTGAACAGCTGGCGCTGGGCATCGAGGAACGTCAGGTTGCTATCGACGCCGATGCGGTAGCGACGCTCGGCCAGGCGGTAGTAATCCTGGTTGGCCGCGACGAAGCCACGCTGGGCCTCCAGTTGCTGCTTATAGGTTTCACGCGCGGCGAGGCCGTCGGAGACTTCCTGGAAGCCGGTCTGGATCGCCTTCTCGTAGTTCGCCACGTTGATCTCTTTCTGGATCTTCGAGTAGTCCAGGCTGGCGCGCAGGCTGCCGGCGTTGAAGATCGGGATGTTGATCTGCGGGGCGAACGACCAGGTGCCCGAGCCGCCTTTGAACAGGCCGCCGAGGTCCGGGCTGAGGGTGCCGGCGTTGGCGGTCAAGCTGATGCTCGGGAAGAACGCTGCACGGGCTGCGCCGATATTGGCGTTAGCCGCCTTGAGGTTGTACTCGGCCTGCAAGATGTCGGGGCGACGTTGCAGCAGGTCCGACGGCAACCCGGCTGGCACTTCGCTGAGCAGGTCATCCGACAGCGGCTTGCTGGCGATATTTGCCGGCAGGCCGGTGCCCAGCAGCAGGGTCAGGCTGTTTTCGTCCTGGGCGACCTGGCGTGTATACCGGGCAAGTTGCACACGGGCGTTTTCCACCGAAGTACGTGCCTGGCTCAGGTCGAGGGCCGAGGCCACGCCGACTTCGTTGCTGCGCGAGGTGAGCTTGAAGCTCTGCTCGAACGCGCCCAGGGTGTCCTGGGTCAGCTTGAGCAGTTCCTTGTCGGCTTGCCAGGTCAGGTAGGCATTGGCCACGCTGGCCACCAGGCTGATCTGGGTGCTGCGGCGTGCTTCTTCAGTGGCGAAGTACTGCTGCAACGCTTCTTCGCTCAGGCTGCGCACGCGGCCGAACAGGTCCAGCTCATAGGAACTGATCCCGAGGGTGGCCGAGTACTGGCTGGTGATGTTCGCTTCGCCGGTCTGCGACGCACGGGCCGGCACACGCTGGCGGCTACCGCTGCCATTGGCCGATACGGCCGGGAACAGGTCGGCACGCTGGATACGGTACTGCGCGGCATACGCGTCGATGTTCAGGGCCGCGACGCGCAGGTCACGGTTGTTCACCAGCGCGGTCTGGATCAGCTGTTGCAGGGCAGGGTCATGGAAAAACTGCTTCCAGCCCTGCTCGGCAGCTGCCTGGTTCGGCGCCTGGGCCGACGAATACGCCGGCCCCTGCGGGAACTGTGCGGCCACCGGCGCTTCGGGGCGCTGATAGTCAGGTATCAGCGAGCAGCCACTGAGCACGAAGGCCGTGACGGCTAGGGAAAGTAGCGACTTGCTCATTGGCCAGCCTCTTTAGGAGTTTGCTTGGTTTCTTTCGGTTTACGGTCGCCGATGGCGGACACGGTTGCGAAGAACAACGGTACCCAGAAGATCGCCAACACAGTGGCCGTGATCATACCGCCAATTACGCCGGTACCGATCGCGTGCTGGCTGCCCGAGCCAGCGCCCGAGGAGATGGCCAGCGGCAATACGCCAAGGACGAACGCCATGGAGGTCATGATGATCGGCCGCAGACGCATCCGCGAGGCCTCGATGGCTGCCTCGACGATGCCTTTGCCTTGTTCGTGGAGCTCTTTGGCAAACTCTACGATCAAGATGGCGTTCTTCGCTGCCAGGCCCACCGTCACCAGCAAGCCCACCTGGAAGAACACGTCGTTGGACAACCCGCGCATGCTGGTCGCCATCAACGCACCCACGACCCCGAGAGGGACTACCAGGATGACTGCGATCGGGATCGACCAGCTTTCGTACAGTGCCGCGAGGCACAGGAACACGACCAGCAGCGACAGAGCGTACAGCGCAGGCGCCTGGGAGCCGGACAGGCGTTCTTCATACGACAGGCCGGTCCACGCATAGCCAATACCCGCGGGCAGTTGCTTGGCGATACGCTCGACTTCGGCCATGGCGTCACCGGTACTGTAGCCCGGCGCCGGGGTGCCGAGGATTTCCATCGCCGCTACACCGTTGTAGCGCGAGAGTTTCGGCGAACCGAAGATCCACTTGCCCGAAGCGATGGCAGACAACGGCACCATTTTCCCGGAGTCGCTGCGCACGAACCATTTGTTCAGGTCTTCAGGGGACATGCGGCTCGCGGCGTCACCTTGCACGTACACCTTCTTCACCCGACCGCGGTCGATGAAGTCGTTGACGTAGCTGCCACCCAGGGCAATCGCCAGGGTCTGGTTGATGTTCGACAGGGTGATGCCCTGGGCGCTGGCCTTCTCGTCGTCGACGGTGAGCTCGTACTGCGGCTCATCGTTCACGCCGTTGGGGCGCACACCTGCCAGGATCTTGCTTTGTGCTGCCATGCCGAGGAACTGGTTTCGTGCAGCCATCAATTTTTCATGGCCTACACCGCCCTGGTCTTGCAGGAACACGTCGAAGCCGGTGGCGTTACCCAGTTCCAGTACAGACGGCGGCACGATGGCAAATACCATGGCGTCCTTGAATGTCTGCATGAAGTAGCCCTGGGCGCGCTTGGCGATCTCGAACACCGAGTTGGAGGCGTCACGCTCGTCCCACGGCTTGAGCATCACAAATGCCAGGCCCGAGCTCTGGCCACGACCGGCGAAGTTGAAGCCGTTTACGGTAAACACCGATTTCACGCCTTTGCCTTCGCCAGGCTCGCCTTCCTTGTCGTTGAGCAGGAAGGCGCGCATATCGTCGATGACTTTCTGGGTGCGTTCAGCCGAAGAACCGACCGGTGTCTGCACCTGGGCAAAAATCACACCTTGGTCTTCGTCGGGCAGGAACGCAGCAGGGATGCGCATGAACAGCCAGATCATGCCGGCGAAGATCAGGACGTACACCAGGAACGCCGGGATCTTGTGCTTGATCATGTTGCCCACGCCACGCTCGTAGCTCAGTACGCCACGGTCGAAGGTGCGGTTGAACCAGCCGAAGAAACCGCGCTTGGGTTGGCCGTGTTTTTCCGGATCGATCGGCTTGAGCATGGTGGCGCACAAGGCCGGGGTGAAGATCAGGGCAACCAGTACCGACAGCGCCATGGCCGAAACGATGGTGATGGAGAACTGCTTGTAGATCACGCCGGTGGAGCCGCCGAAGAAGGCCATCGGCAACAGTACGGCCGACAGAACCAGGGCGATACCTACCAGGGCGCCCTGGATCTGGCCCATGGATTTGACCGTCGCCTCTTTCGGCGACAGGTGCTCCTCGGCCATTACCCGCTCGACGTTTTCCACCACGACGATGGCGTCATCCACCAGCAAGCCGATGGCCAGGATCATGCCGAACATGGTCAGGGTGTTGATGGTGAAACCGAACGCGGCCAGGATCCCGAAGGTCCCCAGCAGTACCACCGGTACGGTCATGGTGGTGATGATGGTGGCGCGGAAGTTCTGCAGGAACAGGAACATCACCAGGAACACCAGCACGATCGCTTCGACCAGCGTGTCGACTACACCGGAGATCGATTCAGTCACGACCGGGGTAGTGTCATACGGCACCACCGCCTTCATGCCTGGCGGGAAGAACGGTTCGAGCGAGGCGACGGTGGCACGGATGGCCTTGCCGGTGTCCAGGGCGTTCGCGCCCGAGGCCAGCTTGATCGCCATGCCGGAAGCAGGCTTGCCGTTGAACTGCGCACTGATGCTGTAGTTCTGGCCACCCAGTTCGATGCGAGCGACGTCACGCAGGCGAACCTGGGAGCCGTCGGCGTTGACCTTCATCAGGATGTTGCCGAATTGCTCAGCCGTCTGCAGGCGCGTCTTGCCGATGATAGTTGCGTTCAACTGGTTGCCGGGCAAGGCGGGCAGGCCGCCCAACTGACCAGTGGCCACCTGTACGTTCTGGGCCGAGATGGCGGTGCTGACGTCGACCGGGGTCAACTGGTAGTTATTCAGCTTGGCCGGGTCGAGCCAGATACGCATGGCGTACTGCGAACCGAACACCTGGAAGTCACCGACACCCGCAGTACGCGAGATCGGGTCCTGGATGTTGGACACGATGTAGTTGGACAGGTCGTCCTTGGTCATGCTGCCGTCTTCCGACACCAGACCGATCACCATCAGGAAGTTCTTCACCGACTTGGTCACGCGGATACCCTGCTGCTGCACTTCTTGCGGCAGCAGTGGCGTCGCCAGGTTCAGCTTGTTCTGCACTTGAACCTGGGCGATGTCCGGGTTGGTACCCTGGTTGAACGTCGCGGTGATGGTCATGCTGCCGTCGGAGTTACTGTCCGAGGCGACATAACGCAGGTTGTCGATACCGTTGAGCTGTTGCTCGATGACCTGCACCACGGTGTCCTGCACGGTTTGTGCGGACGCGCCTGGGTAGGTCACCTGGATGTCGATGGCGGTCGGCGCGATGGCCGGGTATTGGTTGATGGGCAACTTCAGGATCGACAGTGCCCCGACCAGCATGATCACCAGGGCAATTACCCAGGCAAAAATGGGACGGTCGATAAAAAATTTCGACATGGGTTACTCCCCCTGGCCAGCAGCGGCAGCAGGAGCTGGAGCAGAACCGGCAGGCTTGGCGTTGTCGGCGTCCTTGACCTTGACTTCGATGCCCGGCTTGACGTACTGCAAGCCTTCTGTGATCACACGATCGCCAGCGTCCAGGCCTTTTTCCACCAGCCAATAGGCGCCGGCGGTGCGGTTGGCAACCAGTACGCGTTGCTCGACCTTGTTGTCCTTATTCACCACCAACGCAGTCGGGATGCCCTTGAGGTCGCGGGTCACGCCTTGTTGTGGTGCCAGGATGGCCTTGCTGTTCACGCCAGCCTGTAGCTGGGCGTGCACGAACATGCCCGGCAGCAGGGTGTGGTCAGGGTTGGGGAACACGGCGCGCAGGGTCACGGAACCGGTGGTCTGGTCAACCGACACTTCGGAGAACTCCAGCGTGCCTTCCTGGCCGTAGTCGCTGCCATCTTCCAGGGTCAGCTTGACCTTGGCGGCATTGGCGCCGGCTTTTTGCAACTGGCCGCTTTCCAGGTCGCGGCGCAGTTTCAGCATTTCAGCCGAGGACTGCGTGACGTCGACGTAGATCGGGTCCAGTTGCTGGATCACGGCCATGGAATCGGCCTGGCCGTTGCTGACCAGCGCGCCTTCGGTCACTGAAGAACGGCCGATACGTCCGGAGATCGGCGCGTACACCTTGGTGTAGCGCACGTTGATCTGGGCGGTTTGAACGTTTGCTTCGGCGGTCATGCGGTTGGCGACCGCGGTGTCGTATTCCTGGCGGCTGACGGCCTGCTCATCGACCAACTGCTTGTAGCGGTCAGAGATGGACTTGGTCTGGGTCAGGCTGGCCTGTGCGCTTTTCAGGGTGGCTTCATACACCGACGGGTCGATCTGGTAGAGCTGTTGCCCTTCCTTCACGTCCGCGCCTTCCTTGAACAGGCGCTTGAGGATGATGCCGTTGACCTGTGGGCGAACTTCCGCGATGCGGTAGGCGGTGGTGCGGCCTGGCAGCTCGGACGTCAGGGTATAGGCTTGCGGTTGAAGGGTGACCACGCCGACCTGAGGGGTTTGAGCGGGCGGAGCCGCTTCTTCCTTTTTACATCCGCTGAGCAGCGATGCCAGGGCGACGGCAGTGACCAGAGCGGTAACAGCTGGCTTAAGTTGCATGAAGATCCTCGGGTCAGGCGCGCAGGGTGCGCACAAGAAGTGTGGAAGGGTAAAAAACAAGCTGTGAGTGGATAAGTAGCTTGCTACGCAATATACTTACGTTCATGGTTGTTTGTAAACTCTTGACAGGCTTCGCGCAATGTTGACAAAGCAACGCCCAAAGCCTCGATTTTAGTACGTTCGGCCCCCATGACGGTGTCGTCCCACAATTATTCAGATGATCGTCAGCAGCTATTAATTCTGCGTTAACGAAAGTCCCCAGTATCCTGATTGAGGTTTTACTGCCATGGTTCGTCGCACCAAAGAGGAAGCTCAGGAAACGCGCAGCCAGATTCTCGAAGCCGCCGAGCAGGCCTTTTATGAGCGCGGCGTTGCGCGGACCACGCTGGCGGATATCGCCGCGCTGGCCGGTGTGACGCGGGGTGCTATCTACTGGCATTTCAGCAATAAGTCCGATCTGCTGCAGGCGCTGCTCGACACCCTGCACGAGCCGCTGGACGAATTGGCCAGGGCCAGTGAAAGCGAGGATGAACTCGACCCGCTGGGCTGCATGCGCAAGCTGTTGATTCATTTGTTCCATCAAGTGGCCCTGGACCCGAAAACCCGACGCATCAACGAGATCTTGTTCCATAAGTGCGAATTCACCGATGAAATGTGCGACATGCGCCGCCAGCGGCAGACCCACAGCCTGGAATGCAACCTTCGCATCAGCCTGACATTGCGTAATGCGGTCCATCGCGGGCAACTTCCGGAAAATCTCGATACTACCCGTGGCGCGGTGTGCATCCACGCCTATATCAACGGTCTGATCGGCCAGTGGCTGCTGGTGCCCGACAGCTTCCAGCTGCATCAGGAGGCTGAGCGTTGGGTGGATGCCGGCCTGGACTTGCTGCGCTGGAGCCCGAGCCTGCGCAATTAAGACAAAATGCGTAATTGCATCAGGTTGTGTCAACAGTAAAGCCCAAGGACCGTCAATCGTCCTTTCGCCTGATTGGTGGGGTGACTTTATATACGGGCTGGCGGGCGGTTGATAGGTAGCCGCCTAAGTATTTTGTACTGAATTTGTTGCAAGGCAGTGAAGGAATGTTTCCGACAGCCACGCACATTCAGCTGGGGGACCCAGCAAGCCCGCTCCCCCGTTGGATCCCTGGTGTATTCCAGCGCGCAGCAAAAAGCCCCGGTTTTTGACAACCGGGGCTTTTTCGTTTCAGCACGTTACATTACAGCGCCAGCGTCGGGTAGTCGATGTAGCCGACCGGGCCTTTGCTGTAGAAGGTGTCCGGGCGCGGTTCGTTCAGCGGCGCATCGGCCTTCAAGCGAGCCGGCAAATCCGGGTTTGCAATGAACGGCACACCCCAGGCCACGGCGTCGGCTTTGCCTTCGGCCAGCCAGGCGTTGGCGCTGTCCTTGGTGAAGCGTTCGTTGGCGATGTACGCGCCGCCGAATGCCTTTTTCAGTTGTGGGCCGAGGCTGTCGGCGCCTTCTTTTTCACGGGAGCAAATGAAGGCGATACCACGTTTGCCCAGTTCGCTGGCGACGTAGGTGAAGGTTTGCGCAAGGTTGTCGTCGCCCATGTCATGGGAGTCGGCGCGTGGCGCCAGGTGCACGCCCACACGGCCGGCGCCCCAGACTTCGATGGCCGCGTCGGTCACTTCCAGCAGCAGGCGCGCACGGTTTTCCAGGGAGCCGCCGTAGTGGTCAGTGCGCTGGTTGGTGCTGCTCTGCAGGAACTGGTCGAGCAGGTAACCGTTGGCACCGTGGATTTCCACGCCGTCGAAACCGGCGGCCTTGGCGTTCTCGGCACCGGTGCGGTAGGCGTCGACGATGTCGGCGATTTCAGCGGTTTCCAGGGCGCGTGGGGTTGGGTAGTCGGCCAGCGGGCGGACCAGGCTGACGTGGCCTTTAGGCTGGATCGCACTCGGTGCCACCGGGGTTTCGCCGTTCAGGTACGACTCGTGGGAGATACGCCCAACGTGCCACAGTTGCAGGAAGATCTTGCCGCCCGCGCCATGCACCGCCTTGGTGACGTTGGCCCAGCCGCGTACCTGGTCGTTGGACCAGATGCCCGGCGTGTCCGGGTAACCCACGCCCAGCGGCGTCACGGAGGTGGCTTCGCTGAGGATCAGCCCGGCGGAAGCGCGTTGCACATAATATTCGGCCATCAGCGCGTTGGGCACGCGACCGGCGTCGGCACGGCAGCGGGTCAGCGGCGCCATGATGATGCGGTTCGACAGTTCCAGGTCGCCCAGTTTGATTGGATCGAAAATAGTCGTCATGGGGAAAGCACCTTTGTCTTTGAAGTGGATCAGTTGGTCGCGGGGGCCAGGTCGGCATCGCCGCTCTGACGGAAAGTAATCAAGGTCACCACCAGCGCGAGGATCGCCAGGGCCGCGGCGGCCAATGGCACGCTGGTCAGGCCGAAACCGTGGGCGATCACGCTGCCGCCGACCCAGGCGCCGAGGGCGTTGCCGATGTTGAAGGCACCGATGTTCAGGGTGGAGACCAGGTTGGGTGCGGCCTTGCCGAAGGTCACCACGTTGATCTGCAACGCCGGGACCGCGGCAAACGAGGCGGTGGCCCACAGGAACAGGGTGATCTCGGTCGGGATCACGGCAATGCTGGTCCAGGTCAGTGCCGTGGAGACCACGGCCATGCTGATGAACACGCCGATCAGCGTGGCTGCCAGACGCTTGTCCGCCAGCTTGCCGCCGATGATGTTGCCAACGGTGAGGCCCAGGCCGATCAACAGCAGGGTCCAGGTCACGCCCTTGGGCGACACGCCGGTGACATCGCCGAGCAGCGGCGCGACGTAGGTGAAGAGGGTGAACATGGACGCGGCAAACAGCGCGGTCATGGTCAGCGACAACCAGATGCCGGCGCCCTTGAGGGCCGCCAGTTCGGCACGCATGTCGAGTTTCTCTTCATCACGCTTGGCGGGTAGGAAACGGATCAGGCCGATCAACGCCACCACGCCAATCACCGTCACCGCCCAGAACGTCGAGCGCCAGCCGGCTTCCTGGCCCAGTGCGGTACCCAGCGGTACGCCGAGCACGTTGGCCAGGGTCAGTCCGGTAAACATCAGGGCCACGGCCGAAGCCCGCTTGTTGGCCGGCACCAGGTTGGCGGCTACCACCGAACCAATCCCAAAGAACGCACCGTGGCACAGCGCGGTGACGACACGGGCAAACATCAGCACGTTGTAGTCACTGGCCAGGGCACAGAGCAGGTTGCCGATAATGAAGATGCCCATCAGCGCTACCAGGGCCGCCTTGCGTGGCAGCTTGGCGGTGGCCAGTGCCATGAAGGGAGCACCGATGGCCACGCCCAGGGCGTAGCCGGTGACCAGCCAGCCGGCGCCGGGAATCGACACGCCCAGGTCCGCCGCCACATCGGGCAGCAAGCCCATGATGACGAACTCGGTGGTGCCGATGGCGAAGGCGCTAAGAGCCAGTATGAGTAGCGAGAGGGGCATTATCGTTTCCTTGTTACCGCGCTGCGTTGTCGTCAGCGCTGAGTTCGGTGATGAGTGCCGCGAGGAAGGCCTGGATGGTCTCCTCGTTGCGCTTGAAAAAGTGCCACTGGCCGGCCTTCTGGCTGCTGATCAACCCCGCCCGTTGCAACGTTGCCAGGTGAGCCGACACCGTCGACTGGGACAAGCCGCAGCGCTGGTCGATCTGCCCGGCACAGATGCCGTATTCGTGGTTGTGCAGTTGCTCGGGGAACTGCACTTTCGGGTCTTTCAGCCAAGTGAGGATGTCTCGTCGTACTGGGTGCGCCAGGGCTTTTATTATTTCGTCGAGGTCGATGGACATGGCAGGTGCTCGGTTGCGTACAGCGTTATATCGCGATGAGGCGAACTTTAAATCGGTCTATCCCGATATACCAATATGATTTTGATCTGAATCTAGGCTCAATCGGTATATCGGGTTATAACGATACGTTGAGCGCAGTGATAGACTGCGCGTCATGAATTATCTCGCACATCTGCACCTGGGCGGCCAACTTCCTGCGCAACTGCTGGGCAGCCTGTATGGCGACTTTGTCAAAGGCCGCCTGCAGGGCCAGTTCAATCCACAAATCGAAGCGGCGATCCAACTGCACCGCGCCATAGACCGCTACACCGACAGTCACCCGTTGGTGGGGGCGGCGTTGTCGCGCTTCAGCCTGACCCGCAGGCGGTATGCCGGTATCGTCCTCGACGTATTTTTCGACCACTGCCTGGCACGGGACTGGCAGCTTTATGCCGATCAGCCGTTGGAGCGCTTTACCTCGCAGGTGTACCAGGTGCTGGCGGCCGAGCCGCAATTGCCAGGGCGACTGGCGCAGATTGCGCCGTATATGGCGGCGGATGACTGGCTGGGGTCGTACCGCGAGTTTGCGGTGATGGAGCAGGTGTTGCGGGGGATTTCGCGGCGGCTGACACGGCCTGAGGAGTTGGGGTTTGCGATGCAGGAGTTGCACGCGCTTTATGAGCCGTTGAGTGACGACTTCCGTGTGTTCTACCCGGAACTGCAAGCCTTCGCCCTAAAACACCTGACCGCTGAGGTCTGAATGGGGGCGCGGGTTTGCTCGCGAAAGCGGTCTGTCTCTGACCAATGTGCTGACTGATCCACCGCATTCGCGACCAAGCCCGCCCCCACCTGTTTAACCGTGCCCGTTTCAGGCGGCAAATGCCGGCCGAGCATCCACTTGCTCAGTCTCCGGCAACGGTCCAAACAACGCCTTTTGCACCGCCTGCTGCGCCTGGAACGCCAGCGCCGCGCGTTCCTGCCCGGCGCAGGCGATCGGCTTGAGCACATGGATTTCCACGTCGCCCTGATCATGGGCGAACAAACGCATCAGGTGCGAGAGCAAATCATCATCGCCAATGAACGGCGCCAGCGGGTCCACCTGCCCATCGCGCAGGTAACGGATCGCCACCGGTTGCAGCGACACATCCGCATCGATCGCACTGGCCAGCAAGCGCCCGTGGAACGTGCGCAGGCTGCGCCCGTCGGTGGTGGTGCCTTCGGGGAACATCAGCAGCGGGTGTTGCTGTTCCAAGTGGCGAGTCATTTGCTTGCGGATCAATTGGCTGTCGCCCGATCCCCGGCGAATAAACAAGCTGCCTGCCTTGGCCGCCAACCAGCCCGCCACCGGCCAGGTGCGCACCTCGGCCTTGGACAGGAACGACAGCGGCGTGACCATGCCCAACAAGGGGATGTCGGTCCACGACACGTGGTTGCTCACCCACAGCATCGGGGTTTGCGGCAACTCACCGTGCACGGTCACGCGAAAGGGCAAGGCGTTGGTCAGCCGCGCCATAAAGAACCGCGACCAACGCTGGCGCCGCACCATCGAGTTGGCGATGCCCAAGCGTTCGAACACACCAAACACACTGGCCATGCTCAAGCCCAGCGCCACCACCAGCAGTACCCGGGCAATGCGCCCGTACACGCGCAGGCGGCTCATCACATGGCCGCCTTGAAGTGGCGGGCGTAACGCGGGCACAGCTCATCGCGCTTGAGCAGGATGAATACGTCGGCCACCTGGAAATCTTCATCCCAGCACGGCTCGCCGCAGATCTTCGCACCCAGGCGCATGTAGGCCTTGAGCAGCGGCGGCATTTCGGCAATCACGTTGGACGGCAGGTCCAGCGCCGGCAGTGGTTTTTTCGGTTCGGCACGCAGGTGTTCGTTGCACAGGTAGCGTTCGCGCAGGCGCTGCATGATCGCGTGAGCCTGGATGCCGCCGTCGTGCATCGGAATGCTCGCGCAGCCCATCAGGTAGCTGTAGCCGCCCTGGTTGAGCACTTCAGCCAACTCGCCCCACAACACGGCGATGGTGCCGCCGTTGCGATAGGCCGGGTCGACGCACGTACGGCCGATCTCCAGGATCGGGCCCTGCAAATGCAGCAAGCCATGCAGGCTGAATTCTTCTTCGCTGTAGAACCGGCCCAGGGTGCTGGCAGCCTGGTGGTCGAGCAGGCGGGTGGTGGCGACGAGTCGACCGCTGTTCAAGTCCCGCACGCCGATGTGGCTGCAGTGAACATCATAGTCATCCATGTCCAGGCCCAGCTCAGCGCCTTTCAGCTTGGCGTTGAACTCGCCGCTGAACACGTTGAACCGCAGGGCCTGGGCTTCCTGCAACGCCTGCGCGCCAACCAGGCGTTCGGCTTGCAGACGGCGTTCATTGCCGGTGTCGCTGATGCGGGCGATCTGAGTCATGGCGAGTCTCCGAGTGCCGGCCACGATTTCGGCCGGTCGACTTTGTTGTCCAAAGTCAGGCTATGTAGGCTCGGTGTCATCTCCATGAAGTTATGGTGACGCTTGGATGACAGCCCCCTGTGTCGCAAATCTGTCATCACCCTCGGCTAGGCTCGCGGGCTTGAATGCCCCCTCGAGTTTGCGTCCATGGTCAGAGGCCTGTTGTGTGTTGCCCTGTTGTTCATCACCGTTGCCGCCCACGCGCAAACCTGGCCGGATAAAGACTGGGCCAAGGGCACACCGCTCAGTGGTCCTGCTGTCGATGCCCTGGAGGCCTACGCTTTTCCGCCGCGCGACGACGCCACCCGCCAAGGCATTCGCACCGATGCATTGCTGGTGGTCCGTGACGGCGAGGTCATCTATGAACGTTACGCGGCGCCCACCACGGCCAGCACGCCGCACCTCACGTGGTCGGTCAGTAAAAGCCTGATGGCCACGGTCCTGGGCGTGGCCTACGGCGATAACCGTTTCAAACTGACCGACCCGGTGGCGCGTTTCTACCCGCCGATGAAACAGCACCCGAACGTGACCATGGCCGACCTGCTGCACTGGGCCTCGGGCCTGGACTGGCAGGAAGACTACGAATACGCGCCGTTGAAATCCTCGGTCGTGGCGATGCTCTACACCCGTGGTCGCGCCGACATGGCCGACTTTGCCGCAGACACCGCAGCGGCCATTGCCCCGGGCCAAGCCTTTCGTTATTCCAGCGGCGACACCAATTTGTTGTCCGCCGCGCTCAAGGGCATGCTTGGCCACAAGGCCTATATGAGCTACCCGTGGGATGCGCTGTTCAAGCCCCTGGGCATTCGCAGCGCCACCTGGGAAACCGACGCCGACGAAACCTTCGTCGCCTCGTCCTACGCCTACCTCACCGCTCGCGATCTGGCGCGTGTTGGCCTGCTGATGGCACGCAATGGTCGCTGGGGTGATCAGCAATTGCTGCCCAGCGACTGGGTCGCCTTCAACCGCCAGCCGTTCGATAAATACAAGGCCGGGCAGGACGAAGCCGTCCCCGGCGGTCACTGGTGGCTCAACCAGGGCACGCCTCGGCCCTGGCCCGATGCGCCCGCCGGCACCTTCGCCGCCCTTGGCCATTGGGGCCAGGCGCTGTACGTGATGCCCGACGAACACCTGGTGATCGTGCGCTACGGCGATGACCGCGACGGCAGCTATCGCCATAACGAACTGCTTAAACGCGTGCTTGCGGCGGTGCAACCATGATCCGGCGTCGTCCGTTTGCCAGCCTGTTTGTGCTGCTGTTACTCGCGTTGCTGGGCTGGGTCTGGCACGAGCGCGTCAACCTGCAAGCCTTCCCCGACATCATCTCGGCCTACACCGCCAAGGAGTATTGCTCGTGCCGGTACGTGGCGAACAACCCGGCCGAGTATTGCCGGGGCTATGTGAAGCAGTACGTGCCCACCCATGCCTTCAGCGACAACCCGGAGCGCAGTGAAGTGACGGCGAGTGGGTTGGGGCGTACGCACAGTGCACGGTGGTTGGGGGATCGCCAAGGCTGTCGCCTGTTGCCCTGAGGTTCCACAGGGTGGAACCACCTTTGATTGTCCTCGCGCGCACATCGCGGTTAGCTGGCGGTGTGTTGCAAACAAGAACGGGAACACCCGCCTGTGAGGAGAATCACCATGCGCCCACACCAGCACATCCTGGATTGGCTCAGCGACGTTGCCGGCGATTTGCACGCCGTGCGGCAGGACATCCATGCCCACCCTGAACTGGGCTTCGAAGAAAACCGCACGTCAGCGCTGGTCGCCCAATCCCTGGCGGGTTGGGGTTACGAAGTGCATACCGGTATTGGCAAAACCGGTGTCGTGGGTGTGCTGCGCAATGGCAGCAGCTCGCGCACTCTCGGCATCCGCGCCGACATGGACGCCTTGCCCATCATCGAAAACACCGGCGCGGCCTATACCAGCCAGCACGCCGGTTGCATGCACGCCTGCGGACATGACGGCCATACCACCATGTTGCTCGGCGCCGCGCGCTACCTGGCAGCGACCCGGCAATTCGACGGCACCTTGAACCTGATTTTCCAACCCGCCGAAGAAGGCCAGGGTGGCGCCGAAGCGATGCTCGCCGACGGTTTGCTGGAGCGTTTCCCCTGTGACGGTCTGTTCGGCATGCACAATATGCCGGGCTTGCCGGCGGGGCATCTGGGCCTGCGGGTGGGGCCGATGATGGCGTCCCAGGACTTGCTCACGGTGACCTTGGAAGGCGTCGGCGGTCATGGTTCCATGCCGCACCTGACCGTCGATCCGCTGGTGGCCGCAGCCAGTATGGTCATGGCCTTGCAGACGGTGGTGGCACGCAATATCGACACCCAGGAAGCCGCCGTGGTCACGGTCGGCGCCCTGCAGGCCGGCCAGGCCGCCAATGTGATTCCCCAGGAGGCGTTATTGCGCCTGAGCCTGCGCGCGCTCAACCCCCAGGTGCGCGAGCAGATGCTGGAAAGGGTCATGGCAATCATCAAGACCCAGGCCGACAGCTTCGGTTGCACGGTGCACATCGAACACCGCCCGGCCTACCCGGTGCTGGTCAACCACCCCGAAGAAACCGAGTTCGCCCGCCAGGTCGGCGTGGCCTTGCTCGGTGCCGATGCGGTGGACGCCAACACCCGCACGCTGATGGGCAGCGAAGACTTTGCCTGGATGCTGCAGCGCTGTCCGGGCAGTTACCTGTTTATCGGCAACGGCGTGTCGCGGCCGATGGTGCACAACCCCGCCTATGACTTCAACGACGACATCCTGCTGACCGGCGCCGCCTATTGGGGGGCACTGGCCGAGAGCTGGCTCAAGCCTGCCTGACGACCTCTTTTTTTCTGCCGCTGGACCCTTTCCCTTATCGGTTGAATGGAGTGTTCCTCATGCAGACTGTACAACAGGGCGTATCCCGCACCCGCCAAGTCGTGGCGGCCGTGATCGGCAATGCGCTGGAATGGTATGACTTCATCGTTTATGGCTTTCTGGCCAGCATCATCGCCCGGCAGTTTTTCCCGTCGGAGGATGAGTACGCCTCGCTGTTGATGGCCTTGGCGACCTTCGGTGTCGGCTTTTTCATGCGGCCGGTGGGCGGCATCCTGTTGGGGATGTATTCCGACCGCAAAGGCCGCAAGGCGGCGATGCAGCTGATTATCCGGCTGATGACCGTGTCCATCGCGTTGATCGCCTTTGCTCCCAACTATGCCGCCATCGGTATGGGCGCACCGTTGTTGATCGTGGTGGCGCGCATGCTTCAGGGGTTCGCCACGGGCGGTGAGTACGCGAGTGCCACGGCGTTCCTGGTAGAAAGCGCACCGGCCCATCGCAAAGGCTTGTATGGCTCCTGGCAGTTAGTGGGGCAGTGCCTGGCAGTGTTTGGCGGGGCGGCGATGGTGGCGACGGTTACCCACTTCTTTTCCGCACAAACCCTCGACCTCTGGGGCTGGCGCCTGCCGTTTGTGTTTGGCTTGCTGATCGGTCCGGTGGGGCTGTGGATTCGCCGGCACATGGAGGACCCTGAAGAGTTCGTCGAGGCACGCAAACAGGCGACCGGGCCGGCGCCGAGCCTGATGCAGGTGGTCCGGGAGCATCGGCGCAGCATCCTGGTCTCCATGGGGTTGGCCTGCGGCGCGACCGTGTCGTTCTACGTGGTGCTGGTGAACATGCCGACCTTCGCCCACAAGAATCTGGGCCTGCCGCTCGACCAGGTGCTGATGGTGCAGATGTTCGCCGTGGCGCTGATGACCGTGGTGATCCCGCTGTCCGGGTTGTTGTCGGATCGCCTGGGACGGCGGCCCGTGTTGATGGCGTTCACCCTGGCGTTCTTCGTGATGGTCTACCCGCTGTATGTGTGGGTCGCGGCCGCGCCGTCCATCGAGCGACTGCTGGTGATGCAGGTGATGTTGTGTACGGCCATCGGCGGCTTCTTCGGCCCGGCGCCGACGGCGCTGGCCGAACAGTTTCCCATCGAGGTGCGCTCGACCGGCGTGTCCGTGGCCTATAACGTGGCCGTCATGGTATTCGGCGGTTTTGCCCCCTTGATCGTCACCTGGCTGAGCAAGGTGCTGGGCACGCCGGTAGCGCCATCGTTCTATGTGTTGTTCGCTTGCGTGCTGACGCTGATGGGCACTTACTGCATGCAGGAGGCACCGCGGGCCAAGAAACCGCTGCCGTTTTCCAAAGAGGTGAAGCCTTGAGTATTGTCGATTGGGATGCCACCGAGCTGTCGCGTGCGATCCATGCACGGCAGGTGTCGTGCGAAGAAGTGATGCAGGCGTACCTGGCGCAGATCCAGCGCTTGAACCCGGGCGTGAATGCGCTGGTGTCGCTGCGTGATGCCGACGACGTCATGGCTGAGGCTCGTGCGCGTGACCATGAGTTGGACCAGGGCCGCTCACGTGGTTGGATGCATGGCATGCCCCAGGCGATCAAAGACCTGGCGGCCACCCAAGGTTTGCGCACCACCTTGGGTTCGCCGCTGTTCGCCGAGCATGTGCCGAGTGAAGACGCCATCAGCGTGGCGCGGGTGCGGGCCAGCGGTGCGATCATTATCGGTAAGAGCAACGTGCCCGAATTCGGCCTGGGCTCGCAGACCTACAACACCCTGTTCGGTACCACCGGCAACGCCTACGACGCAAGCCTGGTGGCCGGCGGCAGCAGCGGCGGGGCGGCGGTGGCCTTGGCCCTGCGTATGCTGCCGGTGGCCGATGGCAGCGACATGATGGGGTCGTTGCGCAACCCGGCGGCGTTCAACAACGTGTTCGGCTTGCGCCCCTCCCAAGGCCGCGTGCCTCACGGGCCCATGCCCGAGCTGTTCGTGCAGCAACTGGGCACCGAAGGGCCGATGGGCCGCAGCGTGACTGACGTGGCGCGGTTGCTGAGCATCCAGGCGGGTTACGACCCGCGGGCGCCATTATCGTCCAGGGACGATCCCGCGATTTTCGGCCAGCCGTTGCAGCGCGATTTCAAGGGCGTGCGCGTGGGCTGGCTGGGGGATTACAACGGCTACCTGCCGATGGACGACGGTGTGCTGAGCCTGTGCGAATCGTCCCTCGGCGATTTCGCTGCGCTGGGCTGCGCCGTGGAAAGCTGCCAGCCAGACTTCTCCATGGCGCGGCTGTGGCGCAGTTGGTTGGTGCATCGTCACTGGCTGGTGCACGGCAATCTCGGCGCGGCCTACGCCAACCCGAAGAAACGCGCGCTGCTCAAGCCCGAAGCACAATGGGAAGTGGAGGGTGGCCTGGGCTTGAGTGCCCAGCAGGTGTACCAGGCGTCAGTGGATCGCAGCGAGTGGTACCGCGCGTTGGCCAAGCTGTTCGAGCGTTACGATTTCCTGTTGTTGCCCACCGCCCAAGTGTTCCCTTTCGATGCACGACATGCGTGGCCGCGCCTCGTTGGCGGGCGCGAAATGGACACCTATCACCGTTGGATGGAGGTGGTGATCGGCCCGACCCTGGCGGGGCTGCCGAGCATGAGCGTGCCCGTGGGCTTCAACCCCCAGGGCCTGCCCATGGGCATGCAAATCATCGGCCCGGCCCAGGCGGACCGGGCGGTGCTGCAATTGGCCTACGCCCATGAACAGCTGACGCAATGGGTTCAGCGTCGGCCGCCGGCGTGCCTTGAATCGACGGGTTGATGCGCGACCAGGCCTGTATCTTGCTGTGAAAAATGATCATCCATCGGCAACAGGGAGATCGAACATGGAGACAGGCACCGTACGCTCGGTTGAGCGCGCACTGGCAATTGTCGAGTTGCTGGGCGAGCACCAGGCCTTGGGGCTGGAGGAGTTGCACTATCTCACACGGCTGCCCAAGGCCACCGTGTCGCGTATGTTGCTGACCTTGCAGGAGCAGGGCTGGGTCTATCGCGGCCTGAGTGATCGTCGTTACCGCCTGCGTGCCCAACGGTTGTTCGGCGACACGCAGCAACGCTTCAAGCGCCAGGTCGTCGAAAGCGCGGCGCCGTGGTTGCTGGCGCTCAGCGAGCGCACCGGGCTGGTGGTGGATTTGTCCTGCTTTGACGGCGAGCGCCTGGAGGTCATGGAAAGCGCGATCCCGCGTGTGTTGCGCAAGCTGTATCCCAACAATTGCCAGATCGTCGGCCAGCACGCCAGCCTGTTTCATTCGGCGATGGGCAAGGCGTGCCTCACGCAGTTATCGGCCGAAGAGGTGCAGCGCCTGGCCGGCCGCGATCAGGTGGCGGCGGATGAGCAATACCAGGTCTGCGAGCAAACCCAGCATCAAGGCTTCGGCCAGCGAACCGAGGGTTACTGGGAGTATCCGGTGCGCCTGCCGTTCCTGATTCGCGCAGTGGCCTTGCCGGTACAGGCCAATGGCCGTTTGGTGGGAAGCATGGCGTTGCACTGGCCGATGCATCAGGCGCCGGTGGAGCGCGTACTGAACTTGCACATGGCCAGCTTGGAGGAGACGGTGCGCGACGTGCAGCGGGCGTTGGCCTGACATACCGAGCCCTGGCAAACAGCACAAAACAACAGTGGGAGCGGGCATGCCCGCGAATACGGGGTGTCAGCTGCTGCATCCTGTCACTTGACCCACCGCCTTCGCAGGCAAGCCCGCTCCCACATTGGATTTGCGCCTCTTGTGAGATTGCGCTTAAGGTTCGCCCAGGTTTCTTGCCTCATGAGTCTTTATGTTCAACGTCAAATCACTGGCCTTCACGCTGCTGACCTGTGCCGCTCTGCCTGCCCACGCCGACTGGTACCTGGATAACGAGTCCTCGCGCCTTTCTTTCGTTACCACCAAAAACACCGAAATCGCCGAGGTCCATCGCTTCCTCGTGCTGCACGGCAAGGTCGACAGCAAGGGCGCGGCGCAAGTGGAGGTGGAGTTGGAGTCGGTCAACAGTGGCATTCCGTTGCGTGATGAGCGCATGCGTAATCAGCTGTTCGAGATCAAGACGTTCCCCGATGCGCTGATCAACGCGCAGATCAACCTGCAACCCATCAACGACCTGGCGCCTGGCGCGCAGTTGGAGTTGCGCCTGCCGTTATCCGTGACACTGCACGGCAAGACCCAGACCTACAGCGCCGAGCTGCTGGCTACGCGTTTGGACGACCGGCGTTTTCAGGTGGTGACCCTGGAGCCCCTGGTCGTGCATGCCGAAGACTTCGACCTCGCGCCGGGTGTGGCCGCGTTGCGCAAGGCGGCGGGGCTCAAGTCGATCAGTCTGTCGGTGCCGGTGGGTGCGGTGCTGATCTTTACGGCGCGCTGACGTGAGCGGCGCGGTGTTCCCGTGGCGCAGCGCCAACCGTTTCGAACTGTTGATCGACGGGCCGAATTTTTTCCCCCAGATGCTGGTGGGCATTGCGCGGGCGGAGCACCAGGTTGATCTGGAGTTGTACCTGGTCGAAGCCGGAGTCTGCGCCGAAGAAATGGTGAAAGCCTTGGTGCAGGCCGCCGAGCGCGGTGTACGGGTGCGTTGCCTGTTTGATGACTACGGCAGCCTGGCGTTTACCCTCGGGCTGCGCAAACGCCTGACTAACGCCGGGGTGCAATTGCGGTTCTACAACCCGCTGAGCTGGCGTCGCTGGATGCGCAACCTCTACCGCGACCATCGCAAGCTGTTGCTGATCGACCAGTGCATTGCCGTGGTCGGTGGCACCGGTGTGACGGATGAATTCTGGACGCCAGGGCAAGACACCGCCGACTGGCATGAGGTGATGGTGCAGATCAGCGGGCCGCTGGTATTGGATTGGCAGGCGCTATTCGACCGGCAATGGCATGCCAATGCCGCCCGACGGGAGTGGAAGCCCGCGACCCATTTCGGGTTGCCACGTTTGCCCAAGGTGCCGGCGACGGGCCCGGGCCTGGGGCGCGTGGCCTATGCCGATGCCCGTCAGCACCGGGATATCCTGCAATCGCTGATCCGCGCCTTGAACAGCAGCCAACAGCGTATCTGGCTGGCCACTCCGTATTTCCTGCCGACCTGGAGCGTGCGCCGAGCCTTGCGCCGTGCCGCGGGGCGCGGCGTCGATGTGCGTTTGCTGCTGACCGGCCCGCGCACCGATCACCCGTCGGTGCGATACGCCGGCCACCGTTATTACCCGCGCTTGCTGCGTTCGGGCGTACAGATCTTTGAATACCAGCCGTGTTTCCTGCACTTGAAGATGGTGCTGGTGGACGATTGGGTCAGCATCGGCTCGTGCAACTTCGACCACTGGAATTTACGCTTCAACCTCGAAGCCAATCTGGAGGCGTTGGACCCTGAACTGACGCGGGCGGTGGAGGGCAGTTTCGAGCGGGATTTTGCACAGAGCCAGGCCGTGAGCCTGGAGGCGTGGAAGTCGCGGCCATTGTGGCGGCGGGTGAAGCAGCGGGTGTGGGGGTGGATTGATCGGTTGGTGGTCAACGTGCTCGACCGACGCGGCTAGTAAGAGCACCGCTAATCAAATGTGGGAGCAGGCAAGCCAGCTCCCACATCGACTGTGTTTACAGCTTTAGATCAGAGCAATTCGAAGGTTTGTTGCTGCACATCCTGGGAATCCAGGCCGATCTGCACATTGAACTCGCCCGGTTCCGCGGCGAACTTCAGCTGGGTGTTGTAGAACTTCAAGTCTTCCTCGGTGATGGTGAAGTGCAGGGTGCGCTCCTCCCCAGCCTTGAGCATGATCTTCTGGAAGTTCTTCAGTTCTTTGATCGGTCGGATCATCGAACCGGCCACGTCCTGGATATACATCTGCACCACGGTTTCGCCGTCCACCTTGCCGGTGTTGGTCACGGTGACACTGGCGTCGAGCTTGCCGGTCTTGTTCAGGGTGGTAGACGACAGCGCCATGTCCGACAGGCCGAACGTGGTGTAGCTCAGGCCATACCCGAACGGGAACAGCGGCCCAGTGGTGTCATCGAAGTACTGCGAGGTGTAGTTGCCCGGCTTGCCTGGCGTGAACGGCCGGCCGATGGTCAGGTGGTTGTAGTAGGTCGGAATCTGCCCCACCGAGCGTGGGAAAGTGATCGGCAGCTTGCCCGACGGGTTGTAGTCACCAAACAGCACGTCGGCGATGGCGTTGCCGCCTTCGGTACCGGCGAACCAGGTTTCCAGGATCGCGTCGGCCTGCTGGGTCTCTTCGAGGATCGACAGTGGTCGACCGTTCATCAATACCAGCACCAGCGGCTTGCCGGTGGCTTTCAGGGCCTTGATCAGGTCGCGCTGGCTTTGCGGAATGTTCAGGTCGGTGCGGCTCGATGATTCGTGGGACATGCCTCGGGATTCACCCACGGCGGCAACCACAACATCAGCGTCTTTCGCGGCTTTGACCGCTTCATCGATCATCACCTGGGCAGGGCGGGTGTCATCCACCACTTCCGGTGCATCGAAGTTGAGGAAGTTCAGGTAGTCGACCACGGCCTTGTCGTTGGTGATGTTGGCGCCACGGGCATAGATGATCTTGCCCTTCTCGCCGATCACTGCGTTCAAGCCGTCGAGCAGGGTGACCGATTGTTCCGGCTTACCGGCGGCGGCCCAACTGCCCATCATGTCGATAGGGGCCTTGGCCAACGGACCGACCAGGGCAATGGTGGCGGACTTTTTCAGCGGCAGCGTTTCATTCTGGTTTTTCAGCAATACCAGGCTGCGGCGCGCGATGTCGCGTGCGTCGGCACGGTGCAGGCGGCTTTCGGCGTAGGTGTCCGCCGGGTCATCCTCGGCCTTGCCGATACGCAGGTACGGGTCCTTGAACAGGCCCATGTCGTACTTGGCGCCGAGCACTTCGCGCACGGCGTTGTCGATGTCGCTCTGCTCGATCTCACCGGACTTGAGCAGCCCCGGCAGTTCCTTGCCGTACAGCGAGTCGTTCATGCTCATGTCGATGCCGGCCTTGATCGCCAGCTTGGCGGCTTCACGCCCGTCCTTGGCCACCCCATGCTTGATCAGTTCGAAGATCGCGCCATGGTCGCTCACAGCCAGGCCCTTGAAGCCCCAGTCCTTGCGCAGCAGGTCGTTCATCAGCCAGGTATTGGCGGTGGCGGGTACGCCGTTGATCGAGTTAAGCGCCACCATCACACCGCCGGAGCCGGCCTTGATCGCCGCGTGGTAAGGCGGCAGGTAGTCCTGGTACATCTTGACCGGGCTCATGTCGACCACGTTGTAGTCGCGACCGCCCTCCACCGCGCCATACAGGGCGAAGTGCTTGACGCTGGCCATGATGCTGTCGGCATTCGCGGGGCTCACGCCCTGGAAGGCCTTGACCATCACTTCGGCGATGCGCGACACCAGGTAGGTGTCTTCACCGAAACCTTCGGACGTACGGCCCCAACGCGGGTCGCGGGAGATGTCGACCATCGGTGCAAAGGTGATGTCGAGGCTGTCGGCGGCAGCTTCCTGGGCGGCGATGCGCCCGGAGCGGCCAATGGCCTCCATGTCCCAGCTGGACGCCAGGGCCAGGCTGATCGGGAAAATCGTGCGGTGGCCGTGGATCACGTCGTAGGCGAAGAACATCGGGATCTTCAAGCGGCTGCGCATGGCCGCATCCTGCATCGGACGGTTTTCGGGGCGGGTGATGGAGTTGAACGTGCCACCGATGCGGCCGGCGGCGATTTCCTTGCGGATCAGCTCGCGGGGCATCTCGGGGCCGATGCTGATCAGGCGCAATTGGCCGATCTTTTCATCCAGGGTCATCTGCTTGAGCAGGTCGCTGACGAAGGCGTCCTTGTCTTTAAGCGCAGCAGGCTTTGTTTCTGCCCATACGGGGTGACTGGCCAGAGTGGCAACAAGGCCGAGCAAACACAGCTTTTTCATGAATATCCTTTTTCGGCTCACTGCACAGCATCCAGGGAACGCTGGCGGCCAAAATGTGGGGAGCGTCTATTGTTGTTCGGGTGTTGTTCAGATAAATGCAGCACACTCTGAACTCTTTTTCGCGCTGGGCATCTTTGTAGCTGATTGGCTCAATGCATTCCAGTGGTGGCGGATTATGCCCCAAGCGCGTGGTGTATAGGGTGAGTCGTAACATTCCATCAAGATTGGGCAGGAGAAACACCATGCAAGCAGCACAAGGTTACCGTTGGGGCTTGAAAGCCGCGGTTTTGCTACTGATCGGCACGGTGCTGAGCGGTTGTGGCATCAACACTATCCCGACCCTGGACGAACAGGCCAAGGCGGCCTGGGGCCAGGTGCAGAACCAGTACCAGCGTCGCGCCGACCTGATCCCCAACCTGGTGGAAGTGGTGAAGGGCTACGCCGCCCATGAACAGGACACCCTCACTGCCGTGATTGAAGCGCGGGCCAAGGCCACCTCGATCCAAGTGGACGCCAGCACCCTCGACAACCCGGAAAAACTCAAGCAGTTCCAGCAAGCCCAGGACGGTTTGAGCGGCGCACTCAGCCGTTTGATGGTGGTGTCCGAGCGTTACCCGGACCTGAAGGCCAACCAGAACTTCCTGGCCCTGCAATCCCAGCTTGAAGGCACCGAAAACCGTATCGCCGTGGCCCGCCGCGACTTTATCCAGGCGGTGCAGGCTTACAACACCGAGATCCGTACCTTCCCGGGCCGCCTGTGGCACAGCGTGATGTACAGCGACTTGCCGATCCGCGCTACGTTTGAAGCCACCAGTGCCGATGCCGATAAAGCGCCGCAAGTGAAGTTCAAGTAAAGCCGCACTGAGGTGTCGATGCGTTTATTACGGATAGGCCTGGCGCTGTGGCTGTTAGCCTGCGTCGGCGTGGCCCAGGCGGCGCTGACCTTCCCGGCGCTGACCGGGCGGGTGGTGGACAGCGCCGAGATGATCGACCCCGCCACGCGTGCCCAACTGACACAGCAGTTGCAGGCGCTGGAGCAGACCTCCGGTGACCAGATCGTGGTGGTCACCGTGCCCGACCTGCAGGGCGTGCCCATCGAGGACTTCGGTTATCAATTGGGCCGCCAGTGGGGCATTGGCCAGAAGGGCAAGGACAACGGCGCACTGTTGATCGTTGCGCGCGATGAGCGCAAATTGCGCATCGAAGTCGGCTATGGCCTTGAAGGTGTGCTCACTGATGCGCAGTCGTGGGTGATCATCAACCAGGTGATTGCGCCCAAGTTCAAGGCCGGCAATTTCAGCCAGGGCATCAGCGACGGTGTGGCCGCGATGGTGCAGGTGGTGGGCGGCGAACCGCTGGCCGTACCGGCCCATGTGGCGGACGCCAACTTTGCCAAGGATAATCCCGGGTTTTCCATCGGCTTGTTTATCTTGCTGATCGGCGTCTTGTGGCTGTGCAATCGCATGGGGCTGCCGGTGGGCGCGATCCTGCTGGCGATTCTCAGCAGCAGCGGGCGT
>NZ_PCQI01000031.1:0-15590 GCF_002980075.1 Pseudomonas sp. MYb13
GTTGGGGCTGCTGGGGGCGTTGGTGGTGGGGATATTGATGCGTAGCCCGATACCCCAATCCCGCAACAACTCCCCCTGCGGGCACCGAACTGAATGTGGGAGCGGGCCTGCTCGCGAATGCGCTGTGTCAGAAACAGGTGCACTGACTGAGACATCGCATTCGCGGGCACGCCCGCCCCCACAGGGGACCGTCTACATTCTGGAGGTCGGGTTACCAGAAGCGTTGCTGGGTCAACCGACTCCACCAGGTCAGCAGCACGCGGTCTACCGAGCCGCTGGCCGCCAGGCCTACGCGCTCCTGCAAGCTCTTGCGCTCGGCATAGTGCAAGTGGAACACCTCGGCAGTCTTGGCCTTGGTGGCCAGGTATTCGTCGCTGGTTTGCAGCTCATCGACCAGTTGCTTGTCGAGGGCTGCAACACCCAGCCACACTTCTCCGGTCGCCACATCGTCAATCGCCAGCTGTGGACGGTAGCGCGACACGAAGTTCTTGAACAGTTGATGAGTGATGTCCAGGTCTTCCTGGAATTTCTCGCGGCCTTTCTCGGTGTTTTCGCCAAACACCGTGAGGGTGCGTTTGTACTCGCCGGCCGTCAGCACTTCGAAGTCGATATCGTGCTTCTTCAGCAGGCGGTTGACGTTGGGCAACTGTGCCACCACGCCAATGGAACCGAGGATGGCAAACGGGGCGCTGATGATCTTCTCGCCAATGCACGCCATCATGTAGCCGCCGCTGGCCGCAACCTTGTCGATGCACACGGTCAATGGCACGCCCGCCTGGCGAATACGCGCCAGCTGCGATGATGCCAGCCCATAGCTGTGGACCATGCCGCCGCCGCTTTCCAGGCGCAGCACCACTTCGTCCTTGGGCGTGGCCAGGCTCAGCACTGCAGTGATTTCATGACGCAGGCTCTCGGTGGCCGAGGCCTTGATATCGCCGTCGAAGTCCAGGACAAACACCCGTGGCTTGGCCTCGGCCTTCTGCTTGCCCTTCTTCTTTTCGGCCTTGCCTTCGGACTTGCGCAAGGCCTTGAGCTGGTCCTTGTCGAGGAGGCTCGACTCCAGGCGCTCACGCAGGCCCTTGTAGAAATCATTGAGTTTGCTGACCTGTAACTGGCCGGCGGACTTGCGACGGCCCTTGCTGCGCAGTGCGGCAAAGCTGATCAATACCACCAGAATAGCGACCACCAGGGTGACGGTCTTCGCCAGAAAGCTCGCGTATTCGGCCAAAAAATCCATATTTCTCCTTACAGGTGCGGTGCGCCAGGCGCGGATTGCCCCAGCATACCGGCGGTATCGCGTTCGAGCCAGTGATCAAACCGCCAGCAACGACGGGCTCCAACGAGCTTTTAAAACAAGCGTATGTTTTTTCATTGACAGCTCGAAGGCATCCTCATAACCTCGCCAGACTTTCAACGTACCGGGAAAACGGACGTGGGCAGCATTTATCTGATTCGACATGGCCAAGCCTCTTTCGGTGCAAACGACTACGACGTCCTGTCGCCCGTCGGCGTGGAGCAGGCGCAAGTGCTCGGTCGCCACCTGGCAGACATGGGCCTGGTGTTCGACCGCTGCGTGGCCGGCGACCTGCGCCGCCAGCAGCACACCGCCAGCGCCGCCTTCGATCAATACAGTGCCCTCGGCCTGCCGGTACCGGCAGTGGAAATCGACAGCGCCTTCAACGAATTCGATGCCGAAGCGATTATCCGCGCGCTGCTCCCCGACCTGCTCACGACTGAACCCGAAGCCCTGGAAATCCTGCGCAATGCCGCGCAGAACCGCAGTGAATTCCAGCGCATCTTCGCCCTGATCATCGAGCGCTGGCTGGCCGGCACTTACGATCCGCCCGGGTTGGAAAGCTGGCTGGGCTTCGTGGAACGGGTCCAGGGCGGCCTGCAACGTATTCTTGAAGCAGCGGACAACACGCAGAAGATCGCGGTGTTCACCTCCGGCGGCACCATCACTGCCCTGCTCCACCTGATTACCCGAATGCCCGCCGCCCAGGCCTTCGAACTGAACTGGCAAATTGTTAACACCTCGCTCAACCAGCTGAAATTCCGCGGGCGCGAGGTGGCACTGGCTTCCTTCAACAGCCATACCCACTTGCAACTGTTGAAGGCGCCGCAGCTCATCACCTTCCGATGAACTGCGGCCAACCGTGACCCCAAGGTCACTGGACTCTACCTTAAAGGATCGAAACCATGACTGACGTAGCCAAAGCTGTAGAAGCAATGAAAGCCAAATTCAACCCAGCCGCCGCTGACGGCCTGGATCTGGTGTTCGGTTTCCGTATCGACGACACCCAGAACTTCTCGCTGGTGGTTAAAAACAACACCTGCGAACTGCTGGAAGGCGAAAACCCTGACGCCCAGGTAACCTTGGTGACCGACGGTGAGACCATGGAAGGTATCGTCAGCGGCGACACCGACGGCATGCAGGCCTTCATGAGCGGCAAGCTGCGCACCGAAGGCGACATGATGCTGGCCATGAAGCTGAGCGAACTGTTCCCGGCTTGATTCACGGGCAACCCTGAATCCCGATCCCGCCTGCCCCGGCGGGATTTTTTTTGCCCGTTATCTTGAGTCCGCTGCCGGCTCCTTGAGTTTTCCGCCAGGTTTCCCTTGCCCACGCAGGTACAACGCCTCCACCAGTTTCTGCCGCTCGACCTGAGGCAAGGTGCTGGCGAACTGCGCCAGTGTGGTGTCCACCAACGCGCGAAGCGCCATATCCGCCTCGCGCGCCTTGGCCAATTCGGCGACCAGCACATCTCGATCCAGAGTCGGCGCCTCCAACTGGTGGATCACCCCCAGGCGCGCTGAACGTCCGGCCATGATCAATGGCTGGCTGTCAGCGCTGTTATGGCGCAACAGTTGACGCAATTCCCTGCGCCGCGCCGGCGGCAACTTGACCATGGCCTGGCGCAAACCGTGCTGGTTGACCACCGTTTCGGCAGGCTGGGCGCTGGCCATCCAGTGGTACAGGCCACCGCCCACCCCGCCAATCAAAAACACATTGAGCAATACCGAGACAAGCAACCACGGTTTCAGGGATTGGGCGGTCATTGCTCGGTTTCCTCGGCGTTGACGGTGAAGACGACTTCCGCATCCCCCTGATCGAAGACGCTGGGCAGCACCTCGGACGACAACATCGGCAGCGGCACACTCATGGACGCCACGAGCATACCGGTGACGACGCCGGCAATGCCCACCCCCACCAGCCCTGCCGGTGAAAGCCAACCGGCGTAGCGCGACCAGAACGATGCACGGCGCGGTGCAGACTGCCGGATCTGTCTGGCCAATGCCGAGTCGGCCAAAACCGGTTGATGGCTGTCCAGGTGCGCATCCAGCCAGGCAGCGGCTTGCAACGCCTCGCCGGCAACCGCATTACCGCTGTCCAGCAGCGCCTTGGCCGCGCTTTGTTCAGCCGGGGGCCACCGCTGTACATCGGCGCCATAGGCCTCGGCCAGATAAGCAAATCGTTCGGGTGTCATGACTTTCCCCTTCCTGGGCGGGCGAGCCCGGGTGTGTCGGCAAGTTGGCTGCGCAACTGGCGTCGGGCCCGCGACAGCAGGCTCTCCAGTGCCTCGACGCTGATATTCATCAGGGCCGCGGCGTCGATGTTCGACAGCTCCTGGTAGTACTGCAACACAATCGCTTCACGCTGACGCTCAGGCAGCGCTGCCAGGGCGGCGGCCATGCGTGCGCTACGGTCGGCGGTTTCCACCTGCTCATCCGGAGAGGGCGCGCTGTCCGCCAGCTCAAGCGCCTCCTCCTCGGTCAACGGACGTTCCTTGCGCCGCCGCAAACGGTCATGGCACAGGTTGAGTGCCACGCGGTGCAGCCAGGTGTCGAAGCGCGCTTCGCCACTGCGCCAGCTGGCAGCCTGGCGCCAGATACGCAGGAAGCTTTCCTGGGCCACGTCCCTGGCCTCGTCGGCATCCCCCAGGATCCGACTGGCAAGCGCCAGCAGGCGCGGCAGCTTGCGCGTCACCATTTCGTTGACGGCCGCAGGTTCGTTGTTACCGATACGCGCCAGCAGTTCAACGTCCGGATCAGTGTCTTTCAATCGGGCAATTCTCGGCTAAGGGTTCAGCGGATCCAATGCCCTTCACGCCAGTACCAGTTGGGGCCGTGTGCCTCCCAATGGCCGGGCTCCCAGCGTGCGTTGCGCATCACCGGTTGCCAATGACCGGGCACCCAACCGTAGCCGCGCCCTTCCCAGCGCCAGTGCCCACGGTCCCAGGCGTAGCCCGGACGCTCAACGGGGATCACTTCTACGCGCTCCGGCGGTGGCGCCTGGCGGATGATGATTTCGGGCTGGGCAAATACCGGGGTGCTGGCAAACGCAGCAAGGGCCAGCGGAGCAAGCAAGGCAAAACGCAATTTGGCCAGGGGTCTCATGGCAACTCCTTCATGCCATCCGCGAAAGTGTGGGTGGCTGATGGGTTGAACGCTGGGGAGCGCAAAATCCGTCGCGGAGAGCGCGAATTATTTCTGGGCAGTGAACGGAGGCAGTATTGCCCAAGGGATGGCGAGGCTTGATGAAATGTTTGAAAGCTTCGCGACGGATTTATGCACGTGGCAGCGTTGAAGGATTAACGCTGATCAACCGAAGAGGAAACACCATGTACCGCCGACTTTACATACTGGTTGCCGCACTGCTGATCGCCAGCCTCAGTGGCTGCGTGATCCTGCCGGAACACCGCCATTGCTGCTGGCGCTATTACGGCGCGCTCGATACGCCGACCCACGCCGTCAACGGCTAGCTCACCGCTGCAAACCCACGGCGCCCGGCCTTGATCTCGGTGCGCAGCTCGCCAATCAGGTTTGAGATGGAACGGATGCTGTCCAAACCTTCAGGGGACACGCCGGTCAGCAGCAGGTCGACCCGACCGGAGACCGGCTCGAAAATGTTGATGCGCAACGAGCCATCGCTATTGAGCGTGCAATCGCACGCCAGCGGCAGAAAGCCGGAGGCCATGATGCGATTGAATTCAACGATTGAAATCATGATCAGTCCCCTTCCCTGGGCCCCACCCGGTGGTTGAGATGGAACCAGAGTAGATGAGGTTTTGCTGGGCATGGGAGCATTCGTGAAAAAGTGTTAGCCAAGCCTCATTTCGCGCCGTAAACGCCGATCCGCTGGCGCCAGAAAACCCTGCGCACAACCTCTCGTCTGCTGTTGCGGTACGCACTTGACTCCGCGCATCGATCAAAAGACGCTATTGGCATTTGGCCATCATCTTGAGCAACCCACCATGAGCATCGACCCACCGAGCCAGCCCGACAGCGACGTGTACAAAACCTTGCTGGAGTCGACCAAGGCGATCCCCTGGCGCATCGACTGGCAGACCATGACCTTCAGCTATATCGGCCCGCAGATCGAAGCGCTGCTCGGCTGGACCCCGCAAAGCTGGGTCAGCGTCGACGATTGGGTCGAGCGCATGCACCCGGACGATCGCGAATACGTGGTGAATTTCTGCGTATCGCAGTCCCGCGCGGGGGTGGATCACGAGGCCGACTACCGGGCGTTGACCGTGGATGGCGACTACGTGTGGATCCGCGACGTGGTGCATGTGGTGCGCAAGGACGGCGAGGTCGAGGCGCTGATCGGTTTCATGTTCGATATCAGCGAGCGCAAGAAGACCGAGGAACACTTGGTGCGCCTGCAAAAGCAACTCGAGGAGTATTCCTACCAGGACGGCCTGACCGGCATCGCCAACCGGCGCATGTTCGACACCGTGCTCGAACGCGAATGGGCGAGCGCCCAGCGCAGCCAGTTGCCCCTGTCGCTGATCATTCTGGATATCGATTTTTTCAAGCAGTACAACGACCACTATGGCCATATCAAGGGCGATGAATGCTTGCGCCAAGTCGCGCATACCTTGTCGCAGGCCGCCAACCGCCCACGGGATTTCATTGCGCGCATCGGCGGCGAAGAGTTCGTGTGGTTGCTACCGGAAACCGATGCGGCATCGGCCAGGCAAGTGGCACAACGCTGCCTGCATTTGATCCGCCAGCAACAGATCACGCATGGATTTTCGCCAGTATCGAACCTGCTGACCCTGAGCCTGGGTGTCGGCACCCGGATCGTCACTCAGGATTGCCCGATGCTGGCGTTTGTCGAAGACGTCGACAAGTTGCTGTACCAGGCCAAACGCAATGGCCGGATGCGTGCGGAGTTCACCGAAGCCGAAGTTTGACGCCAAGGTCAAATGACAGGCAAAAAAAATCCCAAGTAGCTGATGGAAACTTGGGATTTAAAAATGCATAAACCGTGGGAGGTGAACGCCCGGCTATATTACCGATTGGAAAAAGCTGTCACAAGATTATTTTTATCCTTTCGTCGGATTAAAAGTGTCGTAAGTCATTCAATAACCACACATTTTTTAAGGTAGCGAAGTATATAAGTGCCACTTTTTGGTGCAACTACCGCCCATATTTCCACGTATAAGAAAGGGTTATTGGATTAAGGCGGCGTCACACTATTCGGTAGACGCCTGTTCAACCGCACGCAAGTATCTCGGGTTTCAGGGTTATCGGGCTGCACCGAACGCGCCACACTTTCCACGTGTCGGCACAGCGTCAAACGCTCGTTGGCGGCTTCCCGCGCGCGGTCCACCTGAGCGTTCAGCCGCACAAAATAGACCCCGAGCACGACCGCGACGCAGAGCACTCCAAGCACGAAGTAGCGCAAACTGTTGGACGATGACGGCTCGGAGGGGCGCATGACCTTACTGCGCCCTGCTCTTCTCGTAACGTACGTCGTCGCCCTCGACCGACCCCGTCACCGTCCAGCCAAGGCGTTGGTAGAATCCGTTGGCACGGATTTCATCACGCCCATCCGTAACCAAGAAGAGTGTGGCATGGCGTTCGAACAACGCGGTTTCGGCCACCGCCATGAGTTGGCGGCCCAGACCCAGATTCTCGTGGGTCGGTAACACAAACATCGCAAACACCTCGCCCGTGGCCAGGTCGACCATGCTGAAGGCGACCGGCTGGCCATCCACTTCGGCGACCCATGCACAGGGCGCTTCGCGGATGCTGTCGGCCAGCACCTGCGGCGTGATGCCCAGCTGGGCCATCTGCTCGACACTCAAGTGGTTTTGCACCACGCGAGTGCGGATATTGAACAGCGTATCGACATCGTCCTGCGTCGCCGCGCGGATGAGCGTTTGCATATTGGCCTCCCTCATGAAGGACGCAATTGTATGCAAATAGAAACACTGTAAATGTCGTGGATTTGTAAAGCGCCCTACACAGCCTCGCCATGCTGCTGGCGACGAAATTGCCCCGGCGCCAAGCCATGGGCCTTGCGAAAACAGCGGGAAAAGTACGCCTCATCGGTAAACCCACAGCGGTGTGCGATGGCCCCAACCATCTGCGCACTGTTGAGCAACAAGGTGCGCGCCAGCTGCATGCGACGGTCGAGCACCAAGTGGGAAAAGGGTTTGCCGGTTTCCTTGCGCAACAGGTGGGTAAGGTAGTTGGGTGAAAGGAACGCGGCGGCCGCCGTGTCGGTAAGGCTGAGGCTCGGCTCGTGCAGATGCTCGCGGATGTACCCCTGCACACGCGCCAACGCATCCTTGCGCCCACGCTGGGTGGCATTGTTGGCGGCAAAGGCTTGCAGGGGCTCGGCGTACTGTTCGCAGACCAGGCCGATCAGTTGAAACAGGTAGCCCTTGAGGCGCTCACGGGCGCCGAAGGTACGGTGGGCATCCAGCTCGCGCATATGCGTGAGCCAGGTTTTCACCTGGTCAAACGCCGCGTCGTCGAGGATGAAATCCAACTGTTCCTGGAAGCGAAACGGCGACAGCTCGGGGGCCTGCCCGATGGGAATATCTTCGAGGTCCAATGGATCGCAGGTCAGCTGCGGCAGGAAAAACGCCTGGCTGAAATTGATCAACATGAACTCGCCACCCTCGGGATGAGGAATCACGTGCAGCCGATGGGGCAGGATGAACGCCAGGGCCTTGTGCGGAAATGGACGCACTGCCCCGCCGATATGCTGCACGGTGTCGCCGCCAAGGTTGATCTGGATCTGGAAATACTCATGGCGATGCGGGCTGGTCAGCGCCGCGCGCCCGCGCTTGTCGCGGATGTAGAAGTCGGGGCGGTCGCTGCGCTGTTCCATGCCGTAGGTGGTGACGCGGGTGCCTGGCATAACGGTCTCTCGGGTGGCCTGGGCACCACTTTAGCCTCAACCCTGGCCGAGGGTGAAACGCAACTCACCCAGCCCGTCGATACCGGCAGTGACCACATCGCCCGGCTGCAGAGCCCCGACGCCTGCGGGCGTGCCGGTGAAGATCAGGTCGCCGGCCTTCAGTGCGACGGATCGGGAGGCATGGCTGATCACCTCGCTGACAGACCAGATCTGGTCGGCCAAGTCGCCCACCTGGCGCTGTTCGCCATTGACCTTGAGCCAGATTCGACCGCTGGACGGATGCCCCACCGCGCTCACCGGATGCAATGCGGTGCTTGGCGCGGATTCATCAAAGGCCTTGGCCCATTCCCACGGACGCGAAAGCTTTTTCGCCTGGGCTTGCAGGTCGCGGCGTGTCAGGTCGATGCCAACGCCATACCCCCAGATGTGCGAAAACGCCTGTTCCGGACGGATATCCACGCCATCCTTGCCGATGGCCACCACCAGTTCCACTTCATGGTGCAGGTCGGCGGTCAACGGTGGATAGGCGATCACGCCTTCGGCCGGAACCACTGCGTCCGCGGGCTTCATAAAGAAGAATGGCGGTTCACGGTCCGGGTCATGTCCCATCTCACGCGCATGTTCGCTGTAGTTACAGCCCACGCAGAACACACGGCGCAGCGGGAAGCGTGCAGCGCTGTCCTGCACAGCGAGGGATGGGGTTGGCGCGGGGGTGAATACGTATTCAGTCATGGCCTGTGCCTCTTCATTTACCTGGCGCCAGTATGGCCAGGGATGTCGCCGCTAAGTTGGACAGGCTTACGCAGAATTTGCACTGGCCGGTGCTTGCACCTGCGGGGCCCGATCCAGCAGGCGAAACAGCGGCAGGCAAGCCGCCTGGATCAGCAGCATGCGGATCACCTGCATCGCCGTCACCAGGGTGACGGCCAGGCCCAGGGCCTCGGCGGTCAGGCTCATTTCCGGCGCACTGCCGGGCATCATGCCCAGGGCCAGCGACAGCCATGGCATGCCTAACCCCGTACCGAGTGCCCAGGCAGCCAGCGCGGTGGTGACCACCGAAGCAGTCAATAACAGCATCACCTTGGCCAGCAACCCCGGTGCGCGGCGCATGAAACTGCGGTCAAAGGCAACGCCCAAGGCACAGCCGATCAGCAACTGCCCGCTACCACTGAGCCACCCCGGCATGCTCATCGACAACTGATTGCAGCTCACCCCCACCGCGCAGATCAGGAACGGCCCGAACGTCCACGGGTTGGGCAGCTTGCACTGCTTGAAACCGAGGGCCGCCAGCCAACTCATCGCCAGAATGAAGATCAGCCACGGCCAGATCACCGGCATCGGCGCATGCGCGGTCACAGCCGGCATGCCGAACGTGGCAACTGCGGGCACCGTCAACAAGATCAGCAGCAGGCGCAGACTGTGGGCGGCGGCGATAAAGCTGGTATCCGCCTGGCGTTGACGCCCTAGGTGCACCATCTCGCTGGAGTTGGCGGGCATCAAGGCAAAGAACGCCGTGCCGAAGGTCACGCCCCAGCGGTGCAGGATCAACACCGAGCACAACGCCAGCACCAGCGTCAGCATCACGGCCGTGACGATCAACCCCAAATGAGCCACCACCTGCTGCATCACCGGCAACGTGAAATGACAGCCGATGGCGACCGCCACGATGAGTTGCCCGGCTTGACGGCCATGGGGAATTTCCGGCACTAGGCCACCGGCGCAGCGCGTGAGCATCACGGCCACCAGCGAGCCGATCACCCAGGGCAACGGCCACCCCGCCCAACTGGCGAGGCTGCCGCCTAACGCGCCGACAATCAGGGTGAGGAGCCAGTATGGGCGAAGGTTGAGCATTGTCTGGCACTCGGCATGGAGAAGAATGCCGACAGGTTATAGACTTGCCTTCATCACAGAAAATATCCATTTGTTAAGCCATCCATCACACTTTGTTATGCGAGCCTTATGAACCTCAAAGCGCTAGAGTACTGCGTCGAGATTGCCCGCCAAGGCAGCTTCACCAAGGCAGCCCAAGCGTTACACGTGGCACAACCGGCGTTGAGCATGGCGGTGAGCCGGTTGGAGGATGAGTTGGGCGTCGCCTTGTTCAACCGTGCCACGCGGCAGATCAGCGTGACCGCCGAAGGCCAGTTGTTCCTGGCACGTGCCGAAGCCTGCCTGCAAGGCTTGGCCGGCGCTCGCCGTGAGTTGCAAGACCTGACCCAACTGCATAGCGGCGAGATACGCGTCGGCGTACCGCCCATGTATGGCATCCGCCATATTCCGGAACTGTTGATGCAATTTCGCGCGCGCTACCCCGGTATCGCCATGCATGTAGTGGAAGGCAGTGCCGATGACATCAGTGAGCGCCTGGCGACACGGGACATAGACGTCGCGTTGCTGGAGTCACGGCGTGTGGACCCGGACTGGGAGTCGGTGCTGCTGGGCAGCGATGAAATGGTGCTATGCATGCAGGAGCAGCACCCGCTGGCGGGCGCGTCTTCCATCCCGGCTGCGCGGCTGCAGGACGAGCCCATGCTGGTATTCGACAATACCTTCCTGCAGCGCCATCTGCTGGATGCCTTCTGCAACAGCGCACGCGTGCGGTTCACCATCGCCCTGGAGAGCAATTTCGTCCCACTGGTGATTACGGCCACCCGCAACGGGATGGGCCTATCAACCCTGCTGCGCTCGGTGCAGGAACAGGAGCCTGGGCTCGCGGGCGTGTCTTTCGAGCCTGCACAGTTCATGCACTTCAACCTGTGCTGGCGTGCGAGCGAGTACCTGTCCCAGGCCAATCGACGATTTATTGAAACGGCGAAGGTGTACTTCCAGGAAGATGCCAGCTCACCGCTGTCGCGCTAGGCGATCATTTACGCGCGACTTTGTAACGCACGCAATCCTGGTAGAAGCCCTGGCGAATCGCCTCGGGCTTGAGCCGTGAACGGCTGTCGTAGGTTTGTTCGGTGATGCCCATGGCCATCATGCGCATCCACGATTTGTTGAATTTCATCGTCTGGATCTTCTGCCGCGCCGCGTACAGCGACACACCCGACAACTTGAGCTCCTGGGCCCTGGCGGCCGTACCGGCGCCCCAACTGCACATGTACTTGTCACCCTCGCGCAGCTCCCGTGCCTGCACGGCAGCCGCGCCGCCGGCCAGGGAGCAGGCGATCAGCATGATTCCAACAGTGCGCATTTGCATCCCCACCTAACCACCTGAAAATAAAAGTGATTCTGGCGAGAATTGGGTGACAGGGGGGCCATTAAATTGCCTTACTGCGCACGGTATCACCGGCCCCCCAGCCAGCGAGGCCGTAGCTTTTTTTCACCTCACCATTGGTAGGTCGCACTCGCCTGCACGGTGCGTTGCGAGCCATACCAGCACCACGAATAGGAGTAGCAGGACGCGACATACTCTTTGTTCGCAAGGTTGGTGGCGTTGAGCGCCAGGCGCAGGTTGTCCTTCAGGCTGGTGATGTTCGGGATGTCATAGTGCACGGCGGCATCGAACAAGGTGTAGCCCGGGACCTTCAGCGTGTTGGCGGTATCGCCCCAGGAAGACCCGACATAACGCGCGCCTGCACCGGCGCCGAAGCCCTTGAGGTGACCGTCGTGGAAGGTGTAGTCAGCCCAGGCCGAGGCCGTGTGGCGCGGAACCCCATAGGTAGTGGTGCCTTCGGCGGCGATGGCCGGGCCTGCGCCAATATCGCTGATGGGTGCATAACGCACGGTGTTGTTGGACTTGCTGATGCGATTGTCCAGGTACGCGTAGGCTGCGGTGATGTCCAGGTTATCGTTGAGGCTGGCCTTGCCTTCCAGCTCAAAGCCACGCGATTGCACTTCGCCGTCCTGGCTCTGGCAGCGCCCGGTGCCACACAGGTGGGTGGGATCCGGGTCGGTGGTCAGCACGTTGGTCTGGCGCAGGTCGAAGATCGCGGCGGTGATAAAACTGTTGCTACCCGGCGGCTGGTACTTGATGCCGACTTCATACTGCTTGCCTTCGGTCGGCTTGAACACCGAGCCGCCGTAGCCAGTACCCGATTGCGGGTTGAACGACTCCGCGTAGCTGGCATACGGCGCCAGGCCATTATCGAAGAGGTAGACCAGGCCGATACGCCCGGTAAACGCCTTGCTGTCCAAGGACGACTTGCTCTTGGCGCCGCTGCTGATGGTCTGGGTACTGTTATCGGTGCTGGCCCAGTCATAACGGCCACCCAGCAGCAACACCCACTTGTCCCACTTCATCTGTTCCTGCAGGTACACGCCGGTCTGCTCGCTGCGCGATGTGCCGTCGGTGGTGTAGGCCGGCACCGGGACCGCCGCGCCATAGACCGGATCGAAGATATCCAGGGTCGGGCCTGCGGTGTACACGCCTGAACCGGACTGGGTGTCGGTGCTGTTGTTCTGGTAGTCGAGCCCCATCAACAAGGTGTGCTGCAACGGTCCTGTCTCGAATTTGGCCTGCAACTGGTTGTCGAGGGTGTAGGCATCCATGTCGACATCGCTGGCGATGGTCGAGCGGCGGATGGTGCGGTAATCCGTCAGCAAGTAGTTGTTATAGAGACTGCGATACTGGCCTTCGCTGCGCAGGTACCGCGCATTCTGGCGTACGGTCCATACGTCATCGAAGTGGTGCTCGAACGCCCAGCCGATGGAGTAGTACTCGCGGTCGCTTTTCTCGAAGTTCTTTTCACCATCGTAGAAATCCACATCGATGCTGCGCCCGGTCGGGCTGTGCAGTACAGAGCCCCAGGCCGGCACCGAGCCGTAGGACGCGCCCTTGGGGTCCTTCTGGAAATGGCCCAGCAGGGTCAGCGAGGTGGCATCGTCCGGGCGCCAGGTGAAGGCACTGGACAGCGACTGACGGCGCGTCTCGGTGTGTTCTACCTGGCCATCGGCATCGTCGAAAAGCCCGGCCACACGGTAGGCGTACACACCCTGATCATCCAGCGGGCCGCTCAAGTCGAAGGTGGTGCGCTTCTTGTTGAAGGTGCCGTATTCCACACCCACTTCATGAAACGGGGTATCCAGCGGGCGCTTGCTGACCATGTTGATCACACCGCTCGGCGTGCCCTGGCCGTACAACACCGAGGCCGGGCCACGCAGCACTTCTACGCGCTCCAGGTCGAAAGCGTCTTTCTGCGGCAAGGCATCACGGCTCGATGGCATGCGCAGGCCATCAAGGTAAGTCGCCGGGGCGAAACCACGGATAGTCAGTTGGTCCAGGCGCGACGCGGTGGCGCCACGGGTTTCCGGGATGACGGCGACGCTGTAGCGCAGGATCTGGTTGAGGCTCTCGGCGTTTTGCGCGCGCATCTGGTCTTTGGTGACGATGGAAATCGACTGCGGGGTTTCGATCAGCGCGGTATCGGTCTTGGTGCCCGACAAGCTGCGCGTCGCCACATAACCGGACACTGGCCCGTTCGGGCTTTCAGCCTGGTACGCGCCACTGATAGTGGTGGCCTGCAGCTCCATGGCGCCGCCGTTATCTGGGGTGGCTTCCAAGCGGTAACGGTCACCGGCGATCTTCAGGGCTTGCAGGCCACTGCCGGCGAGCAATTGGTTCAACGCCACATCGGTGTCGTATTGCCCGCTCAGCCCCTTGCTGCGCTTGCCCCGCGTCAAGCCTGCATCGAAGGCCAGTACCAGGCCCGCCTGCTCGGCCAAGCTATTGAGTGCCTGGCTCAAGTCGCCGGCAGGAATCGAGAAGCGACGCTCCGCGCTGCTGCTCTCTTCGGCGAAGGACGACTGGACGGTCAGTAACGGCACGGCGGCAAAAGCCATCGCCACTGACAAGGCCAGTGGATGCAAGGGACGAGCAAGGCGCGACATGGGAAATCCTGCGTAATGGAGGTTCTATTAACCATGACGGCCATGTCGGGAAATCGGGCAAGGATGCGAGCGATTTTTATTTAAGAAGCAATGCTGCAATCAGGTTTGTCGGTTTTTTGTGTAGTCCATCGGGTGGGCTTCTCGCGGTTTTTCCACCTGCGTAGTCGGCCTTTTCTGAATTTTTTATCCGTTCATCCAGACGCCTTTTGCTGCGGCATGCTCCGACGCCTTGCCCTTTGTCGAGACGTCACGGATGACCCACGCTGCCCACATTGCCCTGATCGACCATGAACTGGATGGCTTTCATCAAAGCCTGGTGATGTATCGCCAGCAGATGGCTGCGTGGTATTCGCGTGCGCTGGATTCGGTCAGCCATGGGCTGGACATGCCGTCGTTGCTGGGGATGGACCGGGTGTTGCGGGCCGGGGATTCGCAGCGTTCGGCAAGCATTTCAGATGCTGACTTCGCGACCGTGACCCAGTGCCCGATGGGCGGTGAACTGAAGATCGAAAGCCTGTTCGAGTCGGTGTACGACGTGCCGATTGGCAATATCCCGGTGGAGGTCATCGACCTGGATGACGGCCGTTCCACTGTGGTGATGCTGGATGAACGGGGTCAGGGTTCCCACCACTGCGCGGCAGGCAGGCGCTATCAGGTGCGGGTGCAGGGCGAAGTGTCCGAGGAACAGGTCGAGGCTTTGTTTGCCTCTTACGCCGGACTGATGGGGGACTTGGAGCAGTGGCTCCGGGCACAGTGGTCTGGCTTTAAACCGCACTGGGAGCGGTCAACCGCCAGCGCGATTGGCAGCGGCGTATTGGCAGGCAGCTGGGCGGCGATTCGCGAAGTGTGGGACAGCATCAAGCAGGTCCAGGCGATTCTTGAAGCCCCGCTGAACTACGTCGAGCAGTTGGGCGCCGCAGCCGCCGAATTGGCGCAAATCGCCACCGCTGCACCCAAGGTCATGGAACAGGCGATGTTACTCGCCAGTGATGAAGCCGCGCTGTACCTGTTGCTGCGCACAGCAATGATCTGGCTGGACGCATTGCCCCCCGACGAAATTGCCGAAGTGGCGGCTGGGTTCATGGTATCGCTGCTGATTGACCTGGTGATTGGCGCGGTGTTGACCATCGCCTTGCCAGCAGCGGGTGTGGCGTATTTGAGCTTGCGGTTGGTCAAGTACGGATCGCGGACTCTTGATGCGGCGGTGGGATTTGTCAGGGGCCTTTTGGCGATTCTGACGACGTTCATGCAGGCGGTGGATCGCTACAAGGCGGTCGCGGTTCGCGGCGTGGTTGGCGGGCTCAGGCAAGGCACGATGCAAATGCGCTGGAAGGCGCGGCAGAACGCGGTGCTGAAGCAGAAAGAGCACGTGGATGACGTGCCGTCTACTGCTCGCAATCCCAATGGGGATGCCGCTGCATCTTCGGACAAAACCGCCACGAACGGTTGCCCGGTGTCGATGGTCACGGGCGAGGAACTGCTGACCCTGACCGATGGGACGCTGGACGGGATTCTGCCGTTTGAGTGGACACGCTTGTACCGCACCAGTGCAGTGGAAGTGGATTGCGGGTTGGGGTTTGGCTGGAGTCACTCGCTGGCG
>NZ_PCQI01000032.1:0-13306 GCF_002980075.1 Pseudomonas sp. MYb13
CGCCTTCGCGGGCAAGCCCGCTCCCACATTTTTGGATTGTGGGGTGACAGTTAGATTGCCGTCGGCTGTCAGGCCGCTTTCGCGAGCAAGCCCGCTCCCACCTTTTTTGGATCGCGGGTCAGCTATCAGGTAGCCAGTCGGGGCAAAGCCCCCTGCCACAGGCTCGCCCGCATTCCATTACACTGTCCCACATTCATCCCGGGGGCTTCATGGACATCGAACTGGCACGCACCTTCCTCGAAATTACCCGCTGCGGCAGCCTGGCCGCGGCGGCCGAGAAACTGCACGTCACCCAGACCGCCATCACCGCGCGGGTCAAGAACCTGGAAAGCCAGTTGGGCAGCACGCTGTTCGTGCGCAACCGCGCCGGCGCGCGCCTGACCGCCGACGGCGAAGCCTTCGTGGTGTACGCCAACCAGCTGCTGCAAACCTGGGAAGCGGCAAAACGCGACCTGCCATTGCCGGAGGGCTATCGCAATGTGCTGAACATCGGCGGCGAGGTCAGCCTGTGCAACCCGTTGATGCTCGGCTGGGCCCAGGCCCTGCGTCAACAAATCCCCGGCCATGCGCTGCGCACCGAAGTGCGCGAGGGCGACTACCTGTTGCGCCAGTTGGAACTGGGCGTGCTGGACGCTGCCTTGGTGTTCCAGCCGCAATACTGGCCGGGCTTGCAGGTGGAGCAGGTGCTGGAAGAGAAACTGATCCTGGTAGAACTGGTGAGCAACCCGGCCCCCTACGTGTACATCGACTGGGGCCCCGGCTTTCGCCAGCAGCATGACGCCGCCCTGCCCGACAAGGCCCGTGCCGCGCTGAGTTTCAACCTTGGCCCGCTGGCGCTGCAGTACATCCTGGAGAACGGCGGCGCCGGCTATTTCCGTACCCGCGTGGTGCAAAGCTACCTCGACAGCGGCGTGATGCAGCGCGTGCCCAAGGCGCCGGAGTTCAACTTCCCCACGTTTGTGGTGTATGCGCGGGCGCGGGATTCGGCGGTGTTGCAACAGGCGCTGGCGTTGCTGCGTGAAGTGGTCAAGGTGGAAAGTGACTGGTCGCAGCGCTGGGATCCGCTGATTTGAAGCAACAATATCGGCCGCGCATGCTAGCCTGCGGGTGTTTCCTTTTGCAGCCTTACCGATGAACAAGAAAAAGTCCGTCACCATCAGCGACATCGCCAAACGGGTCGGCATGACCACCATCACGGTGTCGCGCGCACTGAGCAAGCCCGACTTGGTCAAGCCGGCCACCCTGGCGCGCATCCTCGAAGTGGCGCGGGAGATGGACTATGTGCCCAACGCCTTCGCCCGCGGGCTCAAGCGCAGTGAAAGCCTGATCATCGGCGTGATCACCGCGTCGGTGGACAACCCGTTCTACAGCGAAATGATCAAGGCGATTTCCCGCGAGGCCAAACTGCACGGCTACACCATCATGCTGGTGGACACCGATGAGCTCGAAGAGCTGGAAAGCAAAGCCGTGGACACGCTGTTGGGCTACCGCGTGGCCGGCATCATCCTGTCGCCGGTCTCGGATGAGCCGAGCTACCAGCCCGATTACCTCGAACGCCTGGGCAACGGCAAGACCCCGGTGGTGCTGCTTGATCGCACGATCCACGAGAGCCCATTCAGCCGCGTGGTGCTCGACAACTACCACAGCGGCATCCAGGCCGCGCATTACCTGCTGCGCCAGACGCCCCAGCTCAAGCGCCTGCTGGTGCTGACCGGCCCCGAGCACTCACGCATCACCGTCGAACGCCTCAAGGGCCTGCGCGAAGTGTTGGCCGAACATCCCCAGGTACAGGTCGAAGTGCAGGCCGGCGACTACACGCTGATGCCCTCCTACCTGCACACCCTCGACTACCTGGCCGAACACTCGGCGCCGGACGCGATCATGGGTTTCAACCAGTTGATCACCCTGGGCGCCCTGCGCGCGTTGCGCATGCACAATATCCCCCACGACAGCCTGACCATCTGCGGCATCGACCGCCTGCCCTTCGCCGATATCTTCGGCGTCCCCATCGCTTGCGTGGCCCACGACGCCTCGCTGGCTGGCAGCAGCGCAGTCCGGCTGCTGCTTGACCGCCTCGAAGACCCGTACAAGCCACGGGACAAAGTGGTGATCGCCGGCCAGTTGGAAAACGGCTAGCGGCTCGTGTAGCCACCGTCGATGGGCAGGCTGACGCCGCTGATCATGCTGGCGGCGCCGCTGAGCAGGAACAGGACGGGCAAGGCCACTTCTACAGATTGCGCAAAACGCCCCAGCGGGATTGCCGCCAGCGCCGGATCGCGCTTGGCTGGGTCCGACCAGGCCACGGCCGCCATGGGCGTGAGCGTGACCGTGGGGTTGACGCTGTTGACGCGAATGCCGAAGCGGCCCCATTCGGCGCATTGCACGCGGGTAATCGCATCGAGTGCGGCCTTGGAGGCGCAGTAACCGAGGTGATCGTCCAGGGCGACTAGCGCGGCCTGGCTGGAGACATTGACGATGCTGCCGGCAATCTTCGCCTCGATCATTTTTGCCGCCACACGGCTGCCGACCTGGGCGGCGGCACGGGCGTTGACCTGCATCACCTGGTCGAAGGCTTCGGCGCTGATGGCGGCAGCGGGCTCCAAGCGCGAGACGCCGGCGCAGTTGACCAGGCCGTGCAGCGGCGGCAGGGCCCGCAGGGCTTCGTCGAGGGCAGCGCTGTCGGCGATGTCCAGGCACAGGGTGTGGCAGCCAAGTTGGGCCAGGGCTTGCGCGTCACGCCCCAGGGCGAAGACTTCGGCGCCACTGGCGATCAACTGTTGGGCAATTTCGCGACCGATGCCGCTGCTGGCGCCGGTGACAAGGACACGCTGGTGGGTGAAGTCAAAGGTGGTGGTCATGGTCACGGTTCCCTAGACGATGAAGGTCCCCCGTGGGCGCTGGCTTGCCTGTGCCCACAAGGGATCGAGTTGATTCAGTGGGTTTGCAGGCTGTGCATGATCGGTTTCAGCGCCGGGTACAGCTTCAGGTACTCGCCAAACGCACGGTCATACGCCTCGACGTTTTCCGTCTTGGGCTGCGCCCGCAACGCCAGTTGCACCCACCCCTTGTCCATCTCCCCATCACTCACCAACCCCACCGTATGCGCCGCCAGCAACGCAGCCCCCATCGCCGCTTCCACCTCCTGGACAATGGTGTACACCGGGTACTGCGTGACATCCGCGATGATCTGCATCCACAGGTCCGAATGGCTCGCCCCACCGACCACGATCAAGCGCGGGTCCAGGGAATGCGCGCCGCGCGTGCCCGCTTCGATGTTGTGCCGCAGGGCAAAACTCACCCCCTCCAGCACCGCGCGATACAGGTGAATGCGACTGTGATAGAGGTTCAAGCCGACAAAGCTGCCGCTGGCACGGTCATCCCAGACCGGGCTGCGTTCACCCATCAGGTACGGCAGGAACAACAGGCCTTCGCTGCCCGCCGGGATATTCAACGCGCGCTGTTCCAGCAACACCAGGCTGTCTTGGCCGGTGGCCTTGGCCTGCTGCTCCTCGGCCTGGCAGAACTGCTCGCGAAACCAGCTCACCGACGCACCGGCCGTGATCGCACCGCCGAAGATATACAGGTCGCGGTGGCCGTTGTAGACGTGGGGCATGCTCACCAACCCGTGGTGTGCATCCACCTGTTGGTTCAAGTACCCCCAGCACATGCTGGTGCCAATCATCGCCACGTGATTACCCGGCTGGGTAACCCCCGCGGCCAACGTGGCCATGGCCGCATCGACGCCACCGGCAAGCACCGGCGTGCCAGCTTGCAGGCCCAGGCGCGTTGCCCACGTCTCCAGCATCCCCCCTACCACTTCACCGGAATACACCAGACGCTCCGGCATCATTGCCTGGGGAATGCCCAGCGCATCGAGCATCTCGGCAGACCAGCCTCGCGCCTTCACATCGTAGACACCGCCGATATTGCCGGCACTGCTGTGGTCCACCGCCAACTCCCCGGTGAGGCACCAGTTGATATAGCTGTTGGGCGGCAGCAAGTAGCGGGTGTTCGCCCATACCTCTGGTTGGTGTTGCTTGAGCCAGAGCATCTTGGTGAAGCCGTAGTAGCTGTCCACCGAGTTACCGGTCACCGCGAACAGGCGCTCCAGGTCCACCTGCTCACGCACCCAGGCCACCTGCTCGCCGGCGCGGCGATCCATCCAGATCAGGCACGGGTGCAGCGGTGTGATCTGCGCATCCACCGCAATCCCGGAACCGCCATACAGGCTGCTGATGCACAGCGCCTTTACGCGATCCTTGGCCACACCGGCCTTGGCCATGCAGTGCGCCACGCACGCCTCGACCGCCTCCAGCCAAACCTGTGGCCATTGCTCGGCCCAGCGCACTTTCGGGGTATCCACGCGATACCCCTGGCTGTGCTGGGCGATGATCGTGCCTTGAGCATCCACCAGCAGCGCCTTGGTGCTCTGGGTTCCGATATCGACGCCCATCACGTAATTCACAGTGCGACTCATGGAAGGGTAGCCGGCTTCAACAGCACCTTGATCGACTTGGTCGAGTTAGCGAGTTCAAAAGCCTCGGCCCAATCGTCCAACGCGAAGTCATGGGTGACGATGCCTTTGGACGTGACCAGGCCACGCTCGAACAGGTCGATGGCGATCGGGTAGCAATACGGGCCGAGGTGCGCGCCGCGAACGTCCAGCTCCTTGCGGTCGCCGATGATCGACCAGTCGACGCTGGTCTCGGCACCAAACACGCTGAACTCGACAAAACGCCCAAGCTTGCGGATCAGGTCCAACCCCTGGGTCACGCCCGCCGGTACACCGGTGGTTTCGATGTAGACGTCGCAGCCGTAGTTGTCGGTGAGGCCGTTGATGATTTCACGGGCGTTGTCGCGCGACGGGTTGATCACCACATCGGCGCCAAATTGCTTGGCCAGCGCCAGGCGCTCGTCGACCATGTCGATCACCACCAGCTTCTTCGGCGTCTTCAACGCGGCGACCTGGACCATGCACAGGCCAAGCGTGCCGGCGCCGGCGATCACTACCACGTCATCGAGCTGGATATCGCCACGGTTGACGGTATGGATCGAACACGCCATCGGCTCCACCAGCGCCGAGTCTTCCAGCGACACCGACTCGGGAATCTTGTGCACGATGGCGGTCTTGGGGATGCGCATGTACTGGGCCATGCCACCTTCAGCCACTTCACGCTGGAAGCCGAAGATATTGTGCACTTCGCACATCCAATACTTGCCCGACTTGCAGAAGCGGCACTTGCCACAGGGCACGATCTGCTCGGCGATCACCTTGTCGCCTACCGCGACTTCGAAATGCGCCTCGGCGCCCTCGCCCGCTTCCACCACATAGCCAAAAAACTCGTGCCCCGGCACCACCGGCGCCTTGACCCAAGGGTTGTCACCGCCCCAGAACATCGCCGCGCCGGAGTGGCACTTGCAGTCACTGGCGCAGATGCCACAGGCGGCGATGCGGATCACCAGTTCATTGGCACGCGCCTGGGGTTTGCCGATGCGTTCCAGGCGATAGTCTTTGGGGCCGTGGCAAACGACGGCTTGCATTTCGGTGTGCTTGTCCATGGTGTTCGGTCCTGTCTTGAGTTTATTTATGGCGCTGACGGCTGATAAAGATCGCCAGCAAAATGATCCCGCCCTTGATCACGCTCTGGACGTAGGGCGAAACGCCGAGCATGTTCAGCCCGTTGTTCAATACACCGAGCAGCATGGCGCCGAGCAAGGTGCCGACGATCACGCCACGCCCGCCGGCGATCGAAGCGCCGCCGAGCACCACGGCGGCAATCGCATCCAGCTCGAACGACACACCGGCATTCGGTTGGCCGCTCATCAGGCGTGAGGTGAGCACCAGCCCGGCAATCGCCGCCGTCAGGCCGCTGATGCCGTACACCAGCAGCTTGAAGCGCGCTGCGCGCACGCCGGACAAACGCACGGCCTCTTCGTTGCCGCCGATGGCATAGATGTACCGACCGATGCGCGTGTGTTGCAGCAGCACATAGGCGGCCAGGTAGGTAAGCAGCATGATCAGGATCGGCACCTGGATACCGAACAGGCTTTCGCGGCCGAAGAACGCAAACCAGTCCGGCAACCCGGAAATCGGGTAGCCATCGGTGTACATCAGGCCCAGGCCACGGGCGATGCCCATGGTCGCCAGGGTGACGATGATCGGCGGCATGTGCAGGTAGGCGACAAACAGGCCATTGCCGATGCCGAACGCCACGCCGATCAACATCCCCGCGCCAATCGCCAAGCCGGGCGGCAGGCCCGCGACCATCAAGCCGGCAGTGAGCGTGCCGGACAATGCCATCACCGGCCCCACCGACAAATCGATGCCGCCCGTGAGGATCACGCAGGTCATGCCCACCGCGATAATCGCGTTGATCGACACCTGGCGAGCAATGTTCGACAGGTTGCTGGCGGTGAGGAAGGTGTCGCTGGCAAGGATCATCACCAGCGTCACCACCACCAACCCCACGAACGGGTAGAAGGCCGGTGAGCGCACCAGCCGCGCCAGATTCACGCGCAGCCGGCTGTCATCGCCGGTACTAATGGACGTATTCACTTGAGCCCCCTGTTGCATGGCGCATGACCTCTTGAGGATTGACGGCGGACGCTTCCAGCAGCTTGACGATGGCGCCCTTGTGGAACACGGCGACGCGGTCGCACATGCCGATGATTTCCGGCAACTCGGAGGAAATCATGATGATCGCGTAGCCCTGTTCGGTGAGGCTGCGCATCAGCGCGTAGATCTGCGCCTTGGCCCCCACGTCGATGCCACGGGTGGGTTCGTCGAACACCAGCACGTCGCAGTGGTGGTTGATCCAACGTGCGATCACGACCTTTTGCTGGTTGCCGCCGCTGAGGTTGAACACGCGGCTTTCGCTGCTGGGGGCCTTGATCGAGAGTTGTTTCATGAGCCCTTCGACGCTGGCGCATTCGCGGCTTTTGTCGATCAGGCCCGAGGCGTTCTGGTATTTGGGCAGGTTGTTCAGCGAGATGTTTTCACGAATGCTGAAGTCGGTGATCAGCCCCTCGCTCTTGCGGCTTTCCGGCAGCAGGCCGATGCCATGGGCCAGTGCCTGGGCCGGGTCGTCGAGGGTGATCTTTTCACCGCGCAGCCATACGTCTTTGCTCACCGATGGCAGCGCGCCCATCATGCCCAGCGCCAGTTCAGTGCGACCGGAGCCGACCAGCCCGGCAAACCCGAGGATCTCGCCCTTGTGCAGCTGGAAGCTGTTGTGGGGGCCGTTGCGTACCAGTTGGATGTCCTTGACCTCCAGCAACAGCGGGCCGCGGGCGCTGGTCGGCTTGGGTGGAAAACTGCATTCCAGGCGTCGCCCGACCATCATCTCGACCAGGCGGTCGATGTCGCTGTCGGCCACGTCCGTGACGCCCACATTGCCGCCGTCGCGCAACACACTGATGCGGTCGCACACCTGGAAAATCTCCTCCAGGTGATGGGAAATGAAAATCACCGCCACGCCCTGGCGCTTGAGCTCACGCATGATCTCGAACAGCAGTTCGGCCTCGCTGGGCGTGAGGGTGGCGGTAGGTTCATCCAGCACCAGCAGGCGCGCATCCAGGGCCAGGGCCTTGGCGATTTCGACAAACTGCTGTTCGGCTACGCTGAGGTGCTTGACCGCGCATTGCAAATCGATGGTCACGCCCAGGCGCTTGAACAACGCCTCGCAGGCCTCGACCATTTCGCGCTTGCGCAACAGGCCAAAGCGATTGCTCAGCTCGTGGCCGAGGAAGATGTTTTCCACCGCCGTGAGGTAGGGAATCAAGCTGAATTCCTGGAACACGATGCCGATGCCGGCGGCAATCGCATCACGGTAGGTCGCGAATTGCTGCGCCTGGCCATCGATCAGGATCTGGCCTTCGTCCTGGTGCTCGACGCCGCCGAGGATCTTCATCAGGGTCGATTTGCCCGCGCCATTTTCCCCGAGCAAGGCATGGATCTCGCCGCGCTCGACTTGCAGGTTGATGGACTTGAGGGCCTGTACGCCCGGGTACCGCTTACAGATGTTTTCCAGCTTCAGAAGACTGCTCATACCGCCGACCTCGTATTCAGAAGGATGACCTGGGCCCCACGGGTTGCGTGGGGCCTGGGTGATTTACCAGCTGAAATCCTTGGCCTTGGCCTGGTCGATCAGGGTGATGTCCACCGGAATGGTGGCCGGTACTTGCGAGCCCCACTTCTTGGCCAGGGCGATGCCCAGGGCTAGGCGGATCTGGTCGCGAGGGTATTGGGCCGAGGTGGCGATGAATTTGCTGCCGGGCTTCTGGATCGCCTTGATGGCTTCGGGCGCGCCGTCAACGCTGACAAGCTTCACGTCCAGGCCACTGGCTTCGATGGCCGAGAGCGCGCCGAGCGAGCCGTTGTCATTGACGCTGAAAATACCCTTGAGGGTGGGCTGGGCCTGCAACATGTTTTCGGTAACGGTCAGCGCCTGGTCACGTTCCTGCTTGCCGTTCTGGATGCTGACGATCTTGATGTCCGGGTGCTTGGCAACCGCCTCCTTGCAGCCGCGTACGCGCTCCAGGATCGGCACCACGGCGATGCCGTCGAGGATGGCGATATTGCCCTTGTCGCCGATGTGCTTGGCCAGGTACTCACAAGCCTGGAAGCCGGCGTCGAAGTTCTTCGAACCGACGAAGGAGTCCAGCGGGCCGTCCGCCTGGGCGTCTACCGCGACGACCACGACACCGGCGGCGTGGGCGGATTTGACCGCCGATTGCACGCCGACAGAGTCGGTGGGGTTGATCAGCAGGATATCGATGCCTTTTTGCAGCATGTCTTCAACGTCACTGACCTGCTTGGACACATCGTGCCGGGCATCGGTGATGATCAGTTTCGCACCGATGGTCGCTCCGGCTTCTTCCAGGGCGTTTTTCATGGTGACGAAATAGGGGTTGTTGATTTCCTGGAAGGACGCGCCGATGCGGATGGGTTTCGCAGCGTCGGCAAAAGCAGGGGCAGCGGTGCCGAGGGCGATGCTTACAGCCAATAAACACAGGGTTTTCGGGAGCATTTTCATGGCGTGGTTCTCTGTTTTGTTTTTATTGTTAGAGCAAATGTTATCGTTAACATTTTGCCAAAAGCTAGCAAGGAAATTCGACAGGCGCAAGGGGCCGCTGGTCGGTCGCCGTCGAAAGGTGGGAGCCGGCTTGCCCGTGAATGCGGTGCGTCGGTCACCCGATGTGTTGCCTGGCACGTCCTGTTCGCGAGCAAGCCCGCGCCCACACTCAGGCCTGTGTACGCTGTAAAACTCGCACATTCCCCACCACCAACTAAGCTCAGCCTCCAACAAAAAAAATCCGAGCCTGCTGCCATGCCCCACCCCACCGAGACTTTTCGCGCCCGTTACCGCGCCTCCATTGCGCCTCGTTACAACCCCTGGCTCCACGCCCTCTTCGTGTTCGGCTACGGCGCGGCATGCATCACCCTGGCCTGGTCCACCACACAGCACATCACGGCCCTGCAATGGCTGACCGTGCCCGCGACGCTGGTGTTCTTCAACCTCTGCATCTACCTGGTGCACCGCCACCTCGGCCACCACAAACACGCATTGGCCCGGCTGTTTTACGCGCGACATACCGGTGATCATCACAGCTTCTTTACCCCCGGCCATATGACTTACGACAGCCCCCGGGACTGGCGGGTGATCCTGTTTCCGGCCTGGCTGATCGTGCTGCACAGCGTGGCCATCACCCTGCCCGCCTGGTGGCTGCTCAAGCACTTGAGTCCCAACGTCGCCGGGCTGTTCGCCGGGTGCATGATCCTGGGGTATTTGCTTTACGAATTGTTTCACGCCTGTGAACACCTGCCCGTCGACCATCCCGTGGCGCGCTTGCCGTGGCTGCGCCAGATGCACCGACTGCACGCCCTGCACCACCGTCGCGAGCTGATGCAGGGACGCAATTTCAACATCGTCCTGCCGCTGATGGATTACCTCTTCGGCACCCTGCACTGGGAGCCGCGCCCCCAAGACAACCAGGAATCGTCATGAGTACCCGTCCAAAAAAACTGCGTCATCTGCTGTTCGTGCTGTTTCTGGCGGTGATGGCTTTTTTGCTGTTGATGCCGACCAAAGTGCAACCGGTGAACTGGACACCCCCCAAGGCGCCGTCGATGAAGGACGGTCCCTACGCCGAAAACCAGCGCCTGAAAGGCGTGCAGAAAATCGGCGCCCAGGACATCGCCGGCCCCGAGGCCTTATTGCTCGATGCCCAGGGCTACCTGATCAGTGGTTTGCATGACGGGCGCATCATCCGCACCGCACCCGACAGCCGCAGCCTGGAAGTACTCGCCAATACCGGTGGGCGGCCGCTGGGCATGGCACTGCACCCGGATGGACGCTTGATCATTGCCGATGGGGTCAAGGGCTTGCTGGCGCTGGACACCCATCGCCAACTGACCACCCTGAGCACGGGTGCCAATGACGTCGCCTTTGGTTTCACCGATGACGTCGCCGTGGACGCCAGCGGGCGGTATGCCTACTTCAGCGACGCGTCGAGCCGCTGGGGTTATGGGCAGGATGGTGAAGCCGTGATCGAACATGGCGGCGATGGTCGACTGCTGCGCTATGACTTCAGCAACGGCACCACCGAGGTGCTGCTGGACCAGTTGCAATTCGCCAACGGCGTGGCCCTGGGTCCGGATGAAAACTTCGTGCTGGTGAACGAAACCGGTGCCTATCGCATCAGCCGTTATTGGCTCAAGGGGCCGCGCGCCGGTACTCATGACTTGTTTATCGACAACCTGCCCGGCCTGCCGGACAACCTCAGCTTCAATGGCCAGGACCGCTTCTGGGTGGCGCTCTACTCGCCGCGCAATCCACTGCTGGACAGCTTTGCCGGCTACCCCCTGCTGCGCAAAGTGATGGTGCGGGCGCTGATGGTGGTACCCAAGCCCGTCGAGCGCAAAGCCTTTGTGCTGGGGTTGGACACCGAGGGGAAGGTCATCGCCAATTTGCAGGATGGCAGCGCGGGAAATTACTCGCCCATCACCACGGCCCGCGAGTATGGCGATTGGTTGTACCTGGGTTCGTTGAACAGCACGAGCATGGCGCGCTTGCCTTTGTCGCTCGCGCTGGCGGGCGAATGAAAAAAGGGGCAGCCTCACCAGGCTGCCCCTTCTCACTTACAACGTAGGAATCAGTGGATGATGTCCTGGGTGCAAATGTGCCCGAAGGTCACGTAAGGCACACTCTCGCCCCCCACGCCCACCCCCGGGAACTCGTCCAGCTCGATCCGCCAGCCGCCGAAGTTGAAGGTAGTGGCCCAGTTGTATTTGACGCCGGTGCTGCTGTCCGGGTATTCCACGCGGTAGTCGCCGAAGCAGTCACCGATACCGGAGCTGGCCTGGGAGGTGCCCGCACTGTTGGTGGTGGCCTTGAAGTCGGTCCAGTGGAACTCGGCACCGTCGAAACGTTTGTCGATGCGCAGGACCGGCGTGACACCCAACAACGGTGCGCCAGTGGAATCGGACCAGTTGGTGGTCCAGTTCACCGTACGTGCAGCCTGGGTCGCCATCCAGAAGATCGAGGCCGGCACACGCACCACGTTGTCACCCTTCACATCCGACGTGTTCAGGCGCGGCGTAGAGCCCAGGCTCAGCTGGTAGTGCTTGCTTGGGTCCTGAACCACGCCTGGGTTAGCCCGTACACGCACCTTCACCGTGGTGCCCGGCGTGACACTCGGGTAGGTCGAGGTAGAGCCAGCAGGAATGGTGACCCAATTGACGCCGTCGAAACGGTCGAAAATCCACTGGTTACGGCTGCCGTCCGCGTCACCGGCCAGGAACATGCTCACGCTCTGGCCACGCACCGCCTTGAAGTCGAAGTAATCGACGTCGGTGGCGTTGTCGAGGTTACCGGTCACCTTGTTCATCGAGTCCGGCAGCACAAAGGCAGTCTGCGGCGTGTCATTGGGCTCGTAGGCATCGATGTTGGTGTCTACCGCCACGCCAAAACTGAATTGCGCGTTGTTGGCGACCTTGGCGACCATGTACCAGTAGTAATCACCGGCCGGCAGTACACCGTTGAGGTATTCATCGGCATTGCCCGCCGCGTCCGAAGAACCCACCACGCTCAAATTACCCTGGCCATCATCCTGGAACAGGGTCAGCGACATGTCGGTGCCCGCACTCTGGTTGACCAGTTGCACTTGGATGCGGGCGTTCTCTGGCAGGTTGAAGTGATAAGCGAACTCTTCCCCCTGGGCCACACCGTTGAGGGTGTAGAGGGTGTTGATATCCAGGGTTGGGAACAGCGGCACGAAGGCCGCAACGGCAGCGCTTTTCAGCTCGGCCTGGCCAGGCTTTTTCAACTCGCCGACCACGGTATTGAAAGGCGCAGTCTTGACCGCCTGGGTGACAGCCCTGGACTGGCCGGTCTTGGCTGCCTGCAGCTTTTGCTTGAGGCTGGCCGGGACCTTCGCCGGGGCCAGCTTGCCGCCGGACTTGAGCGCTTTGTCCACGGCCTGCCTGACCGCTTCGGCGTTGAGTGCCTGAGGGGGTTGCGCGGCCAGGGCAAACGCCGAGACGAAGCAGGAGGCCGCCATGGCCGCACCCAGCATAAAGGCTTTTTTCGATTTCATTTTTTATCCATCCATAGTTAAAAACTGAAGGTCAGGTGACATCCGGTCACCTGGGATGGAATGTAGGACATTACTGGATGGATGTACAGTATTTTTTATTAATAGGTCGCCGAAAAGGCAAGCTAGAGCCAAGCTAACCAAAGTCCCCAGTAGGCAGCCAAAAATATCGCAAGACGATACAGCCATACAGCCCAGCGCTTAAGTGCAAATGGTATGGAGGCCAACTCTGCCTCAGTCACAAACCGGTCTTTCACATGTTGCTTTGGCGTGGTGAGGATACTGATCATGAGGCACATGCGATTAAATCTAGCGAACCTCTGGTTTTCCCAACGTCGCTGTAGCTTGCGTACCGCTGCATTCTCACTGAAGTAACTTTCCAACTCGTCGAGTTTTGTGCGCGCGGCATAACGCATCAGTAACACGGCAACCAACGTCCCGATCACCATCACGATGGTGTAAGTAGAAAACCACGACATCGTTAAACCCCCTCTGGTTGAAAGATCACATCACCGTCCATCTCGATGACCTTGCCACCCAGCAACTCGCCACCAGCGCCGCCTAGATTGCCTCCTGCATACCCGCCGGCAGCGCCACCGACAATTGCACAGGTCAGAGCACCGCTTCCTCTCGTCGCGACACCTAAAAAAATCGTGCATGCACGACGAGTTAGCTCAGCCCCCAACGCTCCTCCTCCCGCGGCCCCCAGTAC
>NZ_PCQI01000033.1:0-11780 GCF_002980075.1 Pseudomonas sp. MYb13
CCCACCCTTCCCCGCCCCGCCGTCCTCGAACTGATCGGCAACACGCCATTGGTTCGGGTCAGCCGGTTCGATACCGGCCTCTGCACGCTGTTTCTCAAACTTGAATCCCAGAACCCCGGCGGCTCCATCAAGGACCGTATAGGCCTGGCCATGATCGACGCCGCCGAGCGCGACGGCCGCCTGCGCCCCGGCGGCACTATCATCGAGGCCACCGCCGGCAATACCGGCCTGGGCCTGGCGCTGGTCGGCCGGGCCAAGGGCTATCGGGTGGTGCTGGTGGTGCCCGACAAGATGTCCACGGAAAAGGTGCTGCACCTCAAGGCCATGGGTGCCGAGGTGCATATCACTCGCTCCGACGTGGGCAAGGGCCACCCCGAGTATTACCAGGACGTGGCCGCTCGCCTGGCCAAGGACATCCCCGACGCGTTCTTCGCCGACCAATTCAACAACCCGGCCAACCCCTTGGCGCACGAGACCAGCACCGCACCGGAAATCTGGGCGCAAACCCAGCACGATGTGGACGCGATCGTGGTGGGCGTCGGTTCCGCCGGCACGCTCACCGGCCTGACGCGTTTCTTCAAGCGCGTGCAGCCGGAGCTGGCCATGGTGCTGGCCGACCCGGTGGGTTCGGTGATGGCCGAATACAGCCGCAGCGGCCAGTTGGAAACACCGGGGGCCTGGGCGGTCGAGGGCATCGGCGAGGACTTCATCCCGTCGATTGCCGACCTGTCCAGCGTGCGCCACGCCTATTCCATCAGCGATGAAGATAGCTTCGATCACGCCCGGCAACTGCTCAAGGCCGAGGGTATCCTCGGCGGCTCCTCCACCGGCACATTACTCGCGGCCGCCCTGCGTTACTGCCGCGAACAGACCGAGCCCAAGCGAGTGGTCACGTTTGTCTGCGATACCGGCACGCGCTACCTGTCGAAGGTCTACAACGACCAATGGATGAACGACGCGGGCTTGCTGCAATACAAGCACTACGGCGACCTGCGCGACTTGATCGCGCGGCGCTTCGAAGACGGCCGCGTGATCAGCGTGAGCCCCGACGACACCCTGCTCACCGCCTTCCAGCGCATGCGCCTGGCAGATGTCTCCCAACTCCCGGTGCTGGTGGACGGTCGCGAACTGGTGGGGGTGATCGATGAATCCGACATCCTGCTGGGCCTGCACCATGACGCCGCGGATTTCAACATGATTGTCGCCAGTGCCATGACCGACACGTTGCAAACACTGGCCCCCAGCGCCAGCCTGGGGGAACTGCAGGCGGAGCTGGATCGCGGCCTGGTCGCCATTATTGCCGACGACTCGGGCTTTCACGGCCTGATTACTCGCGTCGACCTGCTTAACCATCTACGGAGATCCCTTGCATGAGTCAGTCCGATAAAAGCGCGTTTGCCACCCGTGTGATCCACGCCGGGCAATCCCCCGACCCGACCACGGGCGCGCTGATGCCGCCGATCTACGCCAACTCCACCTACCTGCAAGACAGCCCCGGGGTGCACAAGGGCTTCGACTACGGCCGCTCCCACAACCCAACGCGCTTCGCCTTGGAACGCTGCGTGGCCGACCTCGAAGGCGGTAGCCAGGCGTTTGCCTTTGCGTCCGGGCTGGCAGCGATCTCGACGGTCCTGGAGCTGCTGGATGTCGGCGCCCACATCGTGTCTGGCAATGACTTGTACGGCGGCACCTTCCGCCTGTTCGACAAGGTGCGCCAACGCAGCGCCGGGCACCGCTTCAGCTTTGTCGACCTGAGTGACGTGTCGGCCTTCGAAGCGAGCCTGCAGGACGATACACGCATGGTCTGGGTCGAGACCCCCAGCAACCCGCTGCTGAGTCTTACCGACCTCAGCGCCATCGCCCGTATCTGCCGCGCTCGGGGCATTATCTGCGTGGCCGACAACACTTTTGCCAGCCCATGGATCCAGCGCCCGCTGGAGCTGGGTTTCGATGTAGTGGTGCACTCCACCACCAAATACCTCAACGGCCACTCCGATGTGATCGGCGGCATTGCCATCGTCGGCGACAACCCCGACCTGGCCGAACGCCTGGGCTTCCTGCAGAACTCGGTCGGCGCCATTGCCGGCCCCTTCGATGCCTTCCTCACCCTGCGTGGCGTAAAAACCCTGGCACTGCGCATGGAGCGCCATTGCAGCAACGCCCTGGACCTGGCCACCTGGCTGGAACAGCAACCGCAAGTGGCACGGATTTACTACCCGGGCCTGGCCTCCCACCCGCAGCATGAACTGGCACGCAAGCAGATGCGTGGGTTTGGCGGGATGATTTCAATTGAACTGAACAGCGACCTGGCCGGCGCAAGGCGCTTCCTGGAAAACGTCAAGCTCTTCGCCCTGGCCGAAAGCCTTGGCGGCGTGGAAAGCCTGATCGAGCACCCGGCGATCATGACCCACGCCAGCATCCCGGCAGCGACACGGGCACAGCTGGGGATTGGTGATGGGTTGGTGCGGTTGTCGGTGGGGGTCGAGGACGTGGACGACCTGAGGACGGACCTGGCCCGCGGCCTGGCGAAAATCTAGCGACCTGCACCGGGCAAAATGTGACAGCGGGCGTGCTCGCGAAGGCGATGGGTCAGTCAATACATCGACTGACTGATAGACCGCTTTGGCGAGCACGCCCGCTCCCGCAAGGGGGTTGTGTCAGGCGCTGGTGACGTTGGCACGGGCCGCATGCAGCTTCTTGTAGCTGTCGATCAAGCGCAAATGCCGGTCCAGCCCTTCCAGCTTCATGCTGGTCGGCGTCAAGCCATAGAAGCGCACATCGCCTTTCACTGAGCCAATCACCGCATCCATCCGCTCATTGCCAAACATGCGGCGGAAGTTGGTTTCGTAATCCGCCAAGTCCAGGTCGTCGTCCAGCTCCATCTCCAGCACCGCATTCATCGCCTGGTAGAACAGGCCACGCTCGGCGGTGTTGTCGTTGTATTGCAGGAACATCTCCACGCACTCCTTGGCCTCTTCATATTGCTGCAAGGCCAGGAAGATCAGCAGCTTCAACTCCAGGATGGTCAGTTGGCCCCAGGCGCTGTTGTCGTCGAATTCGATGCCGATCAGGGTGGTGATATCAGTGTAGTCATCCAGCTCGCTTTCAATCAGACGCTCGACCAACGCCTGCAACTCTTCCTCGTCGAGGCGGTGCAGGTTGAGGATGTCCTCGCGGAAAAACAGCGCCTTGTTGGTGTTGTCCCAGATCAGGTCATCCACCGGGTAGATTTCCGAGTAGTCGGGCACCAGGATGCGGCAGGCGGTGGCACCGAGGTGTTCGTACACCGCCATGTACGACTCCTTGCCCATGCCTTCAAGAATGCCGAACAGAGTCGCGGCTTCCTGGGCATTGGAGTCTGCACCTTCGCCAGTGAAGTCCCATTCGACGAATTCATAATCCGACTGCGAACTGAAGAAGCGCCACGACACCACGCCGCTGGAGTCGATGAAGTGCTCGACGAAGTTGTTCGGTTCGGTCACCGCCTGGCCTTCGAACGTGGGCTGCGGCAAGTCGTTCAAGCCTTCGAAACTGCGGCCTTGCAGCAGTTCGGTGAGGCTGCGCTCCAGTGCCACTTCCAGGCTTGGGTGCGCGCCGAACGAGGCGAATACGCCCCCGGTGCGCGGGTTCATCAAGGTCACGCACATCACCGGGAACTCACCGCCCAGGGACGCGTCTTTCACCAATACCGGGAAGCCTTGGGCTTCGAGCCCTTGAATGCCGGCGAGGATGCCTGGGTACTTGGCCAGCACCTCGGCGGGTACGTCCGGCAAGGCGAATTCGCCTTCGATGATTTCACGCTTCACGGCGCGCTCGAAGATCTCGGACAGGCACTGCACCTGGGCTTCGGCCAGGGTGTTGCCAGCGCTCATGCCGTTGCTGAGGTAGAGGTTTTCAATCAGGTTGGAGGGGAAGTACACCACCTCGCCGTCCGACTGGCGCACAAACGGCAGCGAAACAATGCCGCGCTCTTCATTGCCGGAGTTGGTGTCGAACAAGTGCGAACCGCGCAGCTCGCCCTCGCGGTTGTACACCTTCAGGCAGTAGGCATCGAGGATTTCGCTGGGCAGCTCGTCGTTGGGGCCGGGCTGGAACCAGCGCTCGTCCGGGTAGTGCACGAACGGCGCGTTCGCCAATTCCTCACCCCAGAACTGGTCGTTGTAGAAGAAGTTACAGTTGAGTCGCTCAATAAACTCGCCCAACGCCGACGCCAAGGCGCCCTCTTTGGTCGCCCCCTTGCCATTGGTAAAACACATCGGCGAATGCGCGTCGCGGATATGCAGGGACCAGACGTTAGGCACGATATTGCGCCACGAAGCGATCTCGATCTTCATGCCCAGACCGGCCAGGATGCCGGACATGTTGGCGATGGTCTGTTCCAGTGGCAGGTCTTTGCCGGCGATGTAGGTGCCGCCTTCGGAAGTCGAGCCGGGCATCAACAATGCCTGGGCATCCGCATCCAGGTTCTCGACTTCTTCGATGACAAACTCAGGGCCGGCCTGCACCACTTTCTTGACCGTGCAGCGGTCGATGGAACGCAGGATGCCCTGGCGGTCCTTGTCAGAGATATCCGCCGGCAATTCCACCTGGATCTTGAAGATCTGGTTATAGCGGTTTTCCGGGTCGACGATATTGTTCTGCGACAAGCGAATATTGTCGGTGGGGATATTGCGGGTCTGGCAATACAACTTCACGAAGTACGCCGCGCACAAGGCCGACGATGCCAGGAAATAATCGAATGGCCCCGGTGCCGAGCCATCGCCTTTATAGCGAATGGGCTGGTCGGCAATCACCGTGAAGTCATCGAACTTGGCTTCAAGCCGGAGGTTGTCGAGAAAGTTGACCTTGATTTCCATGGGGGCACACCAGAATAACGGGCTAAACAAAAATGGCCGCTATTATGAGGTTTTTCACCGGGAAGTTTCAGGCTTTTGACCAGTGGCGGGCGAATTATCCATTGTAAATTAACCTTTTCGCGATTGGCGCCGATGGACTGAGGGCAACCAGGGAGTAGTCGGAATGCGCAATAACCAGCCTGTAACACAGCGTGAGATTTCCCTCGCGCCTTCGCAAAAACTCATCTCCGCCACCGATGTCCGAGGGGTCATCACTTACTGCAACGACGCCTTTGTCGATATCAGCGGCTTTGAACGTGCGGATCTGATCGGGGCACCGCAGAACATTGTGCGTCACCCTGATGTGCCGCCCGCCGTTTTTGCGCACATGTGGAGTGCGCTCAAGCAAGGACTGCCCTGGATGGGCATCGTGAAAAACCGCTCCAAAAACGGCGACCACTACTGGGTCAACGCCTACGTCACACCGATCTTCGAAGGCAGTAAGGTGGTCGGATTCGAATCGGTGCGGGTCAAGCCCACAGCCGATGAAATCCGCCGTGCCCAGGCCCTTTACCGTCGTATCAGCCAAGGCAAGCCCGGCGTGCCGCGCCAGGATGCCTGGCTGCCAGCCGCCGTCAGTTGCGTCCCCTATGTAGCAACCGGACTTGCCGGTAGCCTGGCCGGGCTGTTCCTCACTGCGCCGGTGGCCATTGCGGTGGCCGTGGCCGTTGCGGTGCCCGTGGGCATACTCTGCTCACGCTGGCGTCAGGGCAGCACGTTGCGCCTGTTGCAAGGTGTCGAGCCTTCGACCTCGGACGCCCTGATTGCGCAGATGTACAGCGATGCGCGCGGGCCCCAGGCACGTTTGGAAACGGCGTTCCTCAGCCAGGCCGCACGCCTGAAGACGTGCCTCACCCGCTTGCAGGACAGTGCCGAACAACTGAGTGCGCTGGCCGGGCAGTCCGATCAATTGGCCACCGCCAGTTCCAAGGGTTTGGACCGTCAGCGCGTCGAAACCGAACAGGTCTCGGCCGCCGTCAACCAGATGGCCGCGACTACCCAGGAAGTCGCCAGCCACGTACAGCGCACCGCCGACGCCACCCAGCAAGCCAATGTGCTGACCGGACGCGGGCGTGAGGTAGCGCGAGATACCCGCGAGGCAATCGAACGCTTGTCCACCGTGGTCAGCGAAACCGGCGTGACCGTGGCGCAGCTGGCACGGGACAGTGACGAAATCGGCAGCGTAGTGGATGTGATCAAGGGCATTGCCGACCAGACCAACCTGCTGGCCCTCAACGCCGCCATCGAAGCGGCGCGTGCGGGCGAGCAAGGCCGTGGCTTTGCAGTGGTCGCCGACGAAGTGCGCCAACTGGCCCAGCGGACCTCTCAGTCCACCACCCAGATCCACGCGCTGATTACCCAGCTGCAGGCGTCGTCAAACAACGCGGTGCAAAGCATGGAGCACGGCCAGCGCCAGGCCCGGGAAGGCGTGGCCTGGGTACTCGAAGCTGACCAGGCGCTGGTTGGCATCAGCGAGGCCGTGTCCCACATCACCGACATGACCACCCAGATCGCCGCTGCCACCGAGGAACAGAGCGCGGTGGCCGAGGAGATCAGCCGCAACATCACCACCATCGCCGAACTGGCCGACCAGACCTCGCTGCAAGCCCATCAATCCACGGACCTGAGCAAGGAACTGACGAACACCGCGGCCACCCAATACGCATTGGTCGAGCGCTTCAATCGCTGAGCCTGCGCTGAACGTGTCGTGGCAAGCGCGCTTCCTGTGGTGAGCGCGCCGGCCACGAGAACATCGCCGACCACAGGATAATGGCGATATGCTTGGGCACACCCTCCACCCAACACGAAGCCCACCCATGTCCATCACGGATAACCTCCTCGCCTTCACCTTCGCCGCCACACTGCTGACGCTCACGCCCGGCCTCGACACGGCCTTGGTGCTCAGGACTGCCACGGTGGAAGGCAAGCGCCAGGCGCTGCAGGCCACGCTGGGGATCAACGCCGGTTGCCTGCTGTGGGGGGCGGCGGTTGCGTTTGGCCTGGGTGCGTTGGTGGCGGTGTCGGAAGTCGCCTTCAACCTGCTCAAGTACTGCGGCGCTGCGTACCTGGCCTGGTTGGGTGTGAACATGCTGTTGCGCCCTCGCCGCGCCTTCGCGAGTGCCGAGGCGGATGGCAAGCCCGCCGGCAACTGGTTTATCAAGGGCATGCTGGGCAACGTGCTCAACCCCAAGGTGGGGATTTTCTACGTGTCCTTCCTGCCGCAGTTCATCCCCCAGGGGCAGCCGTTGATTCTCTGGACATTCGGCCTGGTCAGCATCCATGTGCTGCTCGGCGCATTGTGGTCACTCGCATTGATCAGTGCCACGCGGCCGCTTTCCGGGTTCCTGCGACGTGAACGCGTTATCCAATGGATGGACCGCACCACCGGCATGATCTTCGTGTTGTTTGCCGTGCGGTTGGCGTTCAGCAAGCGCTGAGCCCTTCCCCCCTTCGGAGCCCAGCCAGCCGGTGGCTCCCGTGACAACTACGTGCAGGCGTTGCGTCCCCGATTATCCCAGGCGTATTGAAAGTTCGATGTCATCGGCAAACGCCACGGACAGGTAGCCGTTCTCCGGTGCGCGCACATGGGCCAGGTATTCAGGGCAGTAATCGGTGTTATCCGCCACCACCAGAGCGCCGGGGCGCAGGTGGCTTTCCACCAGGTTGAGCACGTCCCCATACAGCGTCTTGGCGCCGTCCAGCAACAGCAAGTCCACGCTGTCCGGCAGTTCGCTGGCCAGGGTGACCAACGCGTCGCCTTCGCGGATATGGATCAGGTCACTCACGCCGCCTTCGATAAAATGCTCGCGCGCCAGGGCGATCTTCGAAGCTTCGAATTCACTGCCGACCAGCACTCCGCCACCGTTGTCACGCAACGCAGCGGCCAGGTGCAAAGTGGACAGGCCAAACGAGGTACCAAACTCGACAATCGCCCGCGCCTTGCTGCTGCGCGCCAGCATGTAGAGCAGCTTGCCGGTGTCCCGCGACACCGGTAGCCACAGGTCCTTGAGCATCGAATACAGCGCCACATATTCAGTCTTGCTGTGCATCAGCCGCTCGCGCTCATCCTTCGAGATCGTGTTCAGCACTGGGCTGGTAGCGGCGCTGGCTTGGGTATACAAACGTTCGATCAGGGGCGCCAAAGGCGCAGAGGTCAGGCTCGACATCATTGATTTCCTTAGAGCTGGGACTAAGATGCGACTAATTCGTCGCATTAAAAGTATGCGAGTGATTCGTCGCATCCGCTATTCGCATTAGCCCTGCCTCCGGAGCCCTGCATGACCATCCGCCAGACCCCGCGTATTTCCTCGCGCAAACAGCCACAACAGGCACGCTCCACCGAGTTGGTGGCGGCTATTCTCGAAGCGGCTATTCAGGTTCTGGCCAAGGAAGGCGCCACCCGTTTCACTACCGCACGGGTCGCGGAGAAGGCTGGCGTGAGTGTGGGTTCGGTGTACCAGTACTTCCCGAACAAGGCGGCGATTCTGTTCAGGTTGCAGAGTGACGAGTGGCAGCAAACCACCCAGATGCTGCGCGGCATCCTGGAGCAACATACCGAGGCACCGCTGCATCGCCTGCGCACGCTGGTGCATGCCTTCATCAGGTCAGAATGCGAAGAAGCCCAGATACGCGTCGCGTTGAACGACGCGGCGCCGCTCTATCGCGATGCCCCGCAAGCCCTGGAAGTACGCGCGGCGGGGCAGCAGATATTCGCGGCGTTCATGATGGAGTTATTGCCAGAGGTGACCGAGCCAACCCGCACACTGGCATGCGATCTGATCCTGACCACGCTCAGTTCGGTCGGCAAGGATTTCTCCGGCAGCCCACGCACTCCTGAAGAAATCGCTGTTTACGCCGATGGCATGGCTGATATGTTTCACGCCTATGTGATCGCGCTCAACCATCCCTGACGCGCCTACACCCCGCAAAGGACTGCACATGAACTTCTTCAAGAAACTGTTCGGCTCATCGACAAAATCGGATGTGCCTGCGCCTACGCCCAATGCAGCGGAGTCGCCCGAACCCGACGCCGCCAACCAGGCCGCTCGCGTAGCCACCGCCGACTGCCTGGACCGACACTGGCAGTCCGTGGGCACCGTCGAGAAAGACGTGCTCGCCTACCTGATCAGCCCCAGCCTGACCGGTGGCCCCTACTGGCCGTCCACCCGCCAGGCGTATCGCGTGGTGCGCCGGGGTAATAACATCGTGCTGGCAACCGACGGCCTGTCCGACCCCTTCGACGACGCCGAAGGCCTCGGCAATGGCTTCGAAATGGAGCTGTTCCTGGAAACCGCCGACATCCCCGACAACGCCCGAGGCACACTCGGCGACGTCGACCCATTGCGCCACAGCTGGGCATTCGAACTGCTCGAACACGTCGCCAAGACCGTCGCCAACGCTGGCGGCATCACCCGCCCCTTGGAGAACCACGGCGTACTGTCCCTGGAACTGCCCGGTTTCAGCCAATCGCACCTGATGAGCGATCAACTCCCTGACCTGTTCGTCACAGCCGACGACGCCGCCGGTGTCCTCCTCGGCGGCCCCGCCCCGGACTTCCCCACCCGCCTCGACGACATGCCACTCTCACCGGTGCAACTGGTGCCGGTGGTACTGATCACGGCGGCAGAGCTTGAGTACGTGCGCACAGGTGGGCGCGCGGCACGGGAGGATCTGGTGGCGCGGTTACAGGCGGCAGGGGTTGGGCATGTAAGTTGTGTTTATCGGGAGAGCGTGGTTTAGGTGGGCCTATTGGTGAACGTTTAGAGGGGGAATGACGGCTTAAGCGGGAGCTGTGGGCCAGGAGCGGACGTGATTCAACCAGGGCATATCCTTTTCGAGGCGATGGTGAAGCTTTGATCATCGCTGATGCTTCGATCCAAGGTAAACAAAGCGCTTGGTGATTTTGACTCCGCGTTTGCCCAGCGATGAGTAAGCGTTGAACTGGCGGCGATCGACCCGAAGCTGGCTATCGGCTTGGCTCAGTTTCAGGTTGGGCAAGCCGGTCGCTCGCCCAACCGCTCTACCAACCTTACGAGATAACCATCGGCATCCTGGACGATGAACTCTCGCTGGCCTACTTCTACCTGTTCAGCCCGATACCACGTGTCTTTGCATTCTCGATAGAGTGAACAGCCTGCCTGATCAAGTTTCTGGATGATGGGGGCGACAGCCTCAACATCAATCTGTAGGTTGATGCCTCTCCCAAACGGCCTAGTCAACGACGCCGTCAGCCATTGACCCGCGTCCGGATCAACCTGCTCAAGCATTACTTGAGCCCCATTCAAATCAAGGTATGCAAATCCATCTTCCGGGCGTTGATAAGCCACGTTGAACCCCAGGCAGGAAACCCAAAAAGCTAAGCTGTTCTCCAAGTTAGTAACCATTAACTCCGGAACCAGTTTGTTACGTTCAAACATGAGATGACTTCCATTTCACAAGGCTTATTTTTGCAGGTGGGCAGGTTCTGCATTTATGACTTCGATGCCGCGACGGGGTCGTGGCGAGCATGATGATGCACGGTCGGTCGGGAATTATCGAGTCGCTTTGAGGGAATGCTTTTGGCCGAGAGCTGCCGGTCACGGATGACCGCTTTCGGCCAGAAGCAGCCATTCATAATCCCCTAAGGTATAGAGATGCTAACCTCCCTAGGCCAAACTGAGGCAAGGCACCTGAGAGATTCCGGGGATCTAAAAATGGAAAAAACGCTCTCCTCGACATTTATGCGCACCAAAGGGAAGCCCATAAGTTTCAATGGAAAAACTGTCGTTGCGATCATTGAGATCAAGATCACAGAGCCCAGAACCGTCTTTTCAGTTCGTCGATTGGGCGCTACGAACGGTCGAGTGCAAGGATTGGCATTAAAGATAAAGGGCGGGCAAATTGTCGTCGAAGGCTCTGGCAACGGCTGTCCCGAAATAGTTTTGTGGTCTGATACCAGTCCCGATGCTTTGGAGATAGAAGTGTTTTCTAAAGGTGGAAACGTTCTAAAAATCTGGAACGTCTGGAAGAGCGCTTTTGGCATGAATGCATGGGTTGGCAATGCTGGAATTCACGTCCACGGGACCGATGGCACGATGACGTTGGAATGTAGCGACGGGGTGGGTGATGTCGACTTCTCCGATTATGTGGTTGTTGTGGAAAAACGATAATGCACGGAGTTATGTCGGCTTTGGGTCGTTTTCAGCCAGTCACGACAGGCAGAAAACGACCCGGAGCTGACCAGGTCAATTGAGCGCATCATCAACTGGCATCGGTTAGAATCCTCAGATTATTTCGACAATGCTTGCTACAAACGAGGAAATTCCATGGCAAGGATGGCCGCTGTTTTCACTTTACTGAGTTGCATGGCGTCGACCTCGGCATTGGCGGCGTCTGATTGTCCGTTTCCGCAGGGAATGCAGGCATCCATCGGTGCGTCGAAGCAAGCTATTGAGGCCAGGCAAGCGGGCGTCGCCAAGGATGATCTGCTCACCAAGATTTCCCCCGCAGCCAATGGGCAGATGTCCCAGATGCTAAAGAATATCGTCGACGAGGTTTACGATTATCCGGCATTGCTGCCCGAGGTGTATACCGCCTTCCGGTTCGAGCGCTGCTTTGTTTCGCAGCAACACGCCGAACAGGTGGCGGCTATGAAATTTGCCGATGCCTATCCGCTGCTGAAAAAATGCGAACAGCTCGACCCGGAAGGGGCCCGACCGCCTTGCGCAATGCGCGTAGTGCATACAGTGACCGGAATTCCCGAGTAAACGATCCGTTAATTTGCTCGCAGGAATGCATGCTGTGTTGCTGCGTCCTGAAATCGAGAGAGAGAGGTCGTCTAGATCCTTGTCCGCATCGAATGTCGGCTAATGGCCGAAAGCAGTCATCCATACCCACCCCTCCCCA
>NZ_PCQI01000034.1:0-10644 GCF_002980075.1 Pseudomonas sp. MYb13
TTCATTACCGCCAGGAACGCCACCATGATTTCGGCACTGCGCGGCATGGCGATGGCCACGCGCACTTCCGGGCCGACGCCGCGCGCTATCAGCGCATGGGCCAGGCGGTTGGCCTGGCGGTCCAGCTCGCCGTAGGTCAGGGTTTGCGCGTCGAACTTCACCGCCACCGCCGTCGGTGTTTCCCGGGCGCGATCGGCGACTCGTTCGTGGACCAGGCGCTTGGCCGGGAAACCCGCGTCGGTCTGGTTCCACAGCTGCAGGATATGGTGTTGCTCAGCCTGGCCCAGCAGACTCAATTGGCTGATGGGTTGCTGTTGGTCGGCAACCATCGCCTGCAACACGTTCTGCCAGTGATCGGCCATGCGCTCGATGGTAGAAGCTTCAAACAGGTCGGTGGCATACCCCAGTGACGCCCAGAGCCCGTCTGCCTCCTCCTGGACATCCAGGTCAAGATCGAAATGCGCAGTACGCCGGTCCCACGCCAATCCTTCGATGCGCAAGTGGGCCAGGGCCTGTGGTTCGTCACCTCGACGCCCTTCGGCCTGGTAGTTAAACATCACCTGGAACAGTGGGTTGAGGCTCAGGCTACGCTCGGGCTGCAGGTGCTCTACCAGTTGTTCGAAGGGCAGGTCCTGATGCGCCTGGGCGTCCAACGCACGCTGCTTGACCTGGGCCAGCAACTGCGCAACGGTGGTCTGCCCATCGATATCGGCCTTGAGCACCTGGGTGTTGACGAAGAAGCCGATCAGGCGCTCGGTTTCCACGCGGTTGCGGTTGGCGATCGGCACGCCCACGCGAATATCCTGCTGCCCGCTGTAGCGGTGCAGCAAGGCCTGGAACGAAGCCAGCAACAGCATGAACAGCGTCACACCTTCGCGCTGGGCCAGGGCTTTTAGATCAGCGGCCAGTGCCGCTGGCAACGACACGTCCAGGCGCGCCCCCCGATGACTCTGTTGAGCCGGGCGCTGATGGTCGAACGGCAGTTCCAGCACCGGCTGCTCACCGCCGAGCAAGTCACGCCAGTAATCCAGCTGACGGACCTTCTCGCCGGCGTCCATCCAGGCACGCTGCCACACGGCATAGTCGGCATACTGGATCGGCATATCCGGCAGTTGCGGCGCCTGGCCCTGGCTGAACGCCGCATACAACTTCACCAGTTCTTCGACCATGACCTGCATCGACCAACCATCGGACACGATGTGATGCTGCACCAGCACCAGCACATGATCGTCCTCGGCCAGGCGCAGCAAGGTCACACGCAGCAACGGCCCTTGCTGCAAATCAAATGGACAAGCGATCTCGGCTTCGACCTGCGCCTGCAAGCCAGCCTCGTCGACCAGCTCCAGCCTGATCGGCAAAGCGGCGTCAGGCAGAATCACCTGCCGTGCCCCGTCCGGTTGCTCCTGCACACAGGTGCGCAGGCTCTCATGACGGGCCATCAGGGCATCGAAGCTGCGTTGCAGTGCCGAGGTATCCAAAGTGCCCTTGAGGCGCAGGGCACTGGGGATATGGTATGCGGCACTGTGAGGGTCCAGTTGCCACAGGAACCACTGGCGTTCCTGAGCGTAAGACAGCGGCAGCGGTTGTTCGCGACCGACCGCTAGCAAGGGGGGCGCCTGCTCACCTTCGCGCGCTTCCAATACTTGCAGAGCGGTGGCGAAACCTTCGAGACGCGGTTGCTCGAAGACCAGCTTGAGTGGAACTTCACGGCCCAATACCTGGCGCAGGCGCGAAACCACCTGCATGGCCAAAAGCGAGTGCCCGCCCATTTCGAAAAAGTGATCGGTCAGCCCCACCCGCTCGGCCCCGAGAATGTCTGCCCAGACGGCGGCGACCTGTTGCTCCAGTTCGGTGACCGGCGCGACCCACACCTGCTGAGATTGACGGGCATCGGGTTTGGGCAGCGCCTGCCGGTCGAGCTTGCCGTTCGGGTTCAAGGGCATGCGCTCAAGGAAGATCAGGTGCGCAGGCACCATGTAGTCCGGCAGCTGTTCACGCAGGACCGACTTGAGCGCCTCGGCCTCGTTCTGTTCGGCCACCAGATAGGCCACAAGCTGGTTATCGGCGGCCAATACCAAGGTTTCACGCACGTTCGGCTGGGCCAGTAGCAGCGCTTCGATTTCCCCCAGCTCAATGCGAAAGCCGCGAATTTTTACCTGATGGTCAACCCGGCCCACGTACTCGATCACACCATCGGCCCGGTACCGCGCCAGGTCTCCGGTGCGGTACAGGCGCTCGCCGGCTTCACCAAAAGGATCCGGTACAAAACGCTCGGCCGTCAGCACTGCACGGTTCATATAGGCACGCGCCAAGCCGCAGCTGCTGCCGATATACAGCTCGCCCACGGCGCCCAACGGCGCCAGGTTCACATCGCGATCCAGCACATACAGCGCACGACCTGGCAGCGAACGGCCAATCGGGCTGGCGGTGGCGCCAACCAGCTCGGAGCCTGCCGTGCAATCCAACACGCTCGACACAACGGTGGCTTCCGTAGGGCCGTAGGTATTGAGCAAGCGGACATGGCCAAGCCCGGCCTTGAGCCACTGCGCCGGACCGTCCAGCGGCATGGCTTCGCCGCCGATATGGACTTGGCGCAGCGCGCCATAGGTGCGCGGGCCCGCGGCCAGGCAGTCGAGCAGGAACAGGTTCCAATAGGCGGTTGGCAAGTCGGCCAGGGTGATGCCCTGGGCAATGATTTCGTCGTACAGCCGAGCGCTGTCCCACAACTCCGGGCCGCGCAGGACAACCGTGGCGCCATGGGTCAGCGCCGGGTACAACTGCTCGACAAACCCATCGAAATTCAGGGTAGCGAATTGAAGCACCCGGTCTTCGGCGCTCAACTGCGAGTAACCGGCGGCAATACTGGAGAATTCGGTCAGCGCCGCATGATTGATCGCCACACCCTTAGGCTTGCCGGTGGACCCCGAGGTGTAGATCACGTAGGCCAGGTTTTGCGCGGCAACCGCCTCCTTCGGATCGCTCTCAGGGCACAACGCCAGGCGCGCATCCGCCAGATCGACCGTCGCCATGCCCTCAGGCAATGGCATCGCCACCTGGGCCTGGGTCAGCACCAGGCGCACGCCACTGTCTTCGAGCATATGCAACAGACGTTCACGCGGGTATTGCGGGTCGAGCGGCACGTAAGCACCGCCGGCCTTGAGCACTGCCAACAGACTGACCACCATGTCGAACGAGCGCTCGACCGCCACCCCCACCAACACTTCCGGGCCAATACCCAGGCCGATCAGGTGATGGGCCAGACGGTTGGCCTGGCGGTTCAGCTCGGCATAGCTGATGGACTGGTCGTCCAGGCACAGGGCAATCGCATCGGGCCGCTGCCGGACCTGGGCCTGGAACAAGCCGTGAACGCCCACGACGTCTTCAAACGCCGCCGCGCTGCGGTTCCAGTCTTGCAACAGCTTGCGTTGCTCGTCATCGACCAGCATCCCGAGCTGTGCAATACGATTACCGGCGCGCCCGACCACCGCCCGTAACAACTGTTGCCAGTGCTCGGCCATACGTTGCACGGTCGCCGCCTCGAAGAGGTCGGTCGCATAGGTCAGCGAGGCCCAGATGCCTTCGGGCGACTCCTGGGTATCCAGGCTCAGGTCGAACTGCGCACTCTGGCTGTCCCACTCCAGCGCCTCCACGCCCAGGCCTGGCAACTGCTGCTCGCCACGTGGCCCGCGGCCTTCGGTCTGGTGGTTGAACATCACCTGGAACAGCGGGTTATGGCTCAGGCTGCGCTCGGGCTGCAAAGCTTCGACCAATTGCTCGAACGGCAGGTCCTGATGACTCTGGGCCTCCAAGGCACGTTGCTTGACCTGGGCCAGCAGCTGGCTGAAGGTCACGTGCCCGTCGATATCGGCCTTGAGCACCTGGGTATTGACGAAAAAGCCGATCAACCGCTCGGTTTCCGCGCGATTACGGTTGGCAATCGGCACGCCGACGCGGATATCCGACTGCCCGCTGTAGCGATACAACAAGGTCTGGAAGGACGCCAGCAGCAACATGAACAGCGTCACGCCTTCGCGCTGGGCCAACGCCTTGAGCCCGTTGACCAGTACCGCGTCCAGGCCCATGTCGAGCCGTGCACCGCGATAGCTCTGTACGGCCGGACGCGGGTGATCCAGCGGGAGTTCGAGCACCGGTTGCTCACCGCCCAACTGCTCGCACCAATAGCCCAACTGACGCTCTTTTTCGCCGGCTTCCATCCAGCTGCGCTGCCACAGGGCGTAGTCCGGGTATTGGATCGACAAGTCCGGCAGGCGCACATCACGGCCTTGGCTGTGCGCGAGGTACGACTGCACCAACTCGTCGACCATCACCTGCATCGACCAGCCATCGGAGACGATGTGGTGCAGCACCAACACCAACACGTGCTCATCGGGTGCCAATTGCAGCAACTTGACCCGCAGCAGCGGGCCTTGTAGCAGATCGAAGGGCTTGGCGATTTCTGCTTGCACCCGCCGTTCAAGCTGCGCGGCATCAGCGCTTTCAAAGGCGATTTCAAGCGAGAACTCGGGCCTGACCACCTGCAGCACCTGATCGACATCCTGATGCAAGTAAGTACGCAGGCTTTCGTGGCGGGCGATCAGGCTATCGAAGCTGCGCTGCAAGGCCGCCCGGTCAAGGCGACCTTTCAAGCGCAAGGCGCGCGGCAGGTGGTAAGCCGGGCTCTGCGGCTCCAACTGCCACAAGAACCACTGCCGCTCCTGAGCATAAGAGATCCGAAGGGGCTCACCTTCCTGGCGCTTGAAAACCGGGGCAATCTCAAACAGGTTGATGCCCTGCTGCTTGAGCATTACCGCCAACGCTTTCTTTTGTTGCGCCGAAAGTGACCCTACCGACTCGATTAATGCTTGCACGCCACGCCCCTCAGGAAATCAATTTATCCAAATCTTCTGCTGATAGACGTTTGAGGGCCTCCAAGGATTTAGCCAATGCGTCTTGCACCGGCGAATTATTTGTCTGCCGGGCGGCCACATGGGCGCTGAAATCGGCCAGGGTCGGGGTGGTGAAAATCGATTTGACGTCGAATTCGGCATGCAACTGCTCGCGCAGGCGCACCACCACCTGCGTGGCCAGCAGGGAGTGCCCGCCCAGTTCGAAGAAGTTGTCGTGCATGCCCACCCGCTCGACCTCCAGTACCTCGGCCCAGATGGCGGCGATCTGTTGCTCCAGCTCGCTGTGCGGGGCGACGTATTCCCGGGCTTGCAGGTTGGCGTCCACCGCAGGCAGGGCCTTGCGGTCCAGCTTGCCGTTGGGGCTCAGGGGCATTTGCTCCAGCAGCATCCATTGGGCCGGGACCATGTAGTCCGGCAAGTGTTGAGCCAGGTGTGCACTCAGCACATCGCGCCAGTCATCGCCGGCGTTGTGCAGCACCAGGTAGCCCACCAGGTAGTTGCCATCGACGGCCAGCACGGCGGCCTCACGGACCCAGTCGTGCTCCAGCAGGCGCGCTTCGATTTCACCCAGTTCGATACGCAGGCCACGCAGTTTGACCTGATGGTCGATACGCCCGGCGTACTCGATCACGCCATCTTCGCGATAACGCGCCAGGTCGCCGGTGCGGTACAGGCGCTCGCCCTTGATGAACGGATGCGCGATAAAACGCTCGGCGGTCAGGGAAGGACGGCGGTGATAACCACGGGCCAGGCCAACGCCGCCCAGGTACAGCTCGCCCAATACACCCACCGGCACCGGTTCGAAGTTGCTGTCGAGGATGTAGCACCCAAGGTTGGCAATCGGACGGCCGATCGGCACCGCGTCGCGGCCTTCCTCCACGCAGGTCCAGTGGGTCACGTCGATCGCGGCTTCGGTCGGGCCGTAGAGGTTGTAGAGCCCGGCTTGCGGCAGCTTGGCGAAGACTTGCAGCTGGGCGTCCACCGGCAAGGCCTCGCCGCTGCACACGATGCGGTGCAGGGTGTGACAGGTCGCAACCGTGGCGTCCTGCAGGAACGCCTGCAACATCGACGGCACAAAGTGCAGCGTGGTGACGTGTTCGGCATTGATCAGGCGAACCAGCTTGGCGGGGTCACGGTGATCTCCGGGCGCGGCAACCACCAGCCGCGAGCCGGTCATCAAGGGCCAGAAGAACTCCCACACCGATACGTCGAAGCTGAACGGGGTCTTTTGCAGCACCGTGTCACTGACGTCCAGGCCATAGGCGTCCTGCATCCATTGCAGGCGGTTCAGCAACGCCGAATGACGGTTGCCCGCGCCCTTCGGCTGGCCGGTGGAGCCCGAGGTGTAGATCACGTAGGCAAGGTTTTCGCCGTCCAGCGCGATGCCTGGGTTGGCGTCGCTGTAGGCCTCAAAGGCCGAGTCACCCAGCACCAGGCTTTCCAGTCCATCCGGGATCGGCAACTGATCAAGCAGATGGGCCTGGGTCAACAGCAGTTTCACGCCGCTGTCTTCCAGCATGTAGGCCAAGCGCTCACGCGGGTACTCCGGGTCCAGCGGCACATAGGCACCACCGGCCTTGAGCACAGCGAGCAGGCCCACGACCATTTCGACGGAGCGTTCCACCGCCAGGCCCACCAGCACATCCGGGCCTACCCCGGCTTCGATCAGGCGATGAGCCAGGCGATTGGCGCGGCGGTTCAGTTCGGCGTAGCTCAAGCGCTGCTCGGCAAACACCAAGGCCGCGGCGTCTGGTGTGCGCGCCACCTGCTCTTCAATCCGTTGATGCACGCAGTGCTGCAATGGGTAGTCCCGCGCCGTGGCGTTCCAATCCTGTAGCACCTGCTGACGTTCAGCCACATCGAGCATTGCCAGGTCGCCCAGGCGCTGCTGGCCGCCCTCAAGCATGGCTTGCAGCAGATTGACCAGATGGCGGCCATAGGTTTGCACCGTGCGTGCGTCAAAATGCGCACGCGCAAAGCTGAACTGCACCGACAGCGTGTCACCGACGTCCACCAGCACCGTCAGCGGGAAGCTGGTTTGCTCGCGGGACTCCGGCAGGCCAAAACGGATGCCGCTGCCACCGCTTTGTTCCAGGGCCTTGGACACGGGGTAGTTTTCGAACACAAGAATGTTATCGAACAAGGCTTCACCGCCCTGCCCGGCCCAGCGCTGGATATCGTACAGCCCGGTATGCTCATGCTCGCGCAAGGCCAGGTTCTGCGCCTGCACCGCCTGCAACCAGTCGGCCACGGTGTGCTGGCCATCCACGGCGCAGATCACCGGCAAGGTATTGATGAACAGGCCGATCTGTTGCTCCACCCCCACAAGGTCAGCCGGACGCCCGGCCACAGTGGCGCCGAAGGCCACCACCGATTGCCCGCTATGACGCTGCAACAGGACCAGCCACGCCGCCTGGATCAGGGTGTTGAGCGTCACCTTGTTGCGACGTGCGAAGGCTTCAAGGCGATCCGTCAGCGGGCGATCCAGGCTCAGTTGGTGTTCGCCGTGCCCGTCTGCCGCCATCGGCTGGCTGCTGCCCAGGCGCGTCGGCGCTTGCAGTGCACTGAACTGTTCGCGCCAGAAGGTTTCAGTCGCAGCGCCATCACGCTGTTGCAACCAGCGGATGTAATCGCGATAGCGCCCGGCTGCTTCAGGCACCGCCACGCCGGCATAACGCTGCAGCACTTCACCGAACAGCCGCGAATTGCTCCAGCCGTCCATCAGGATGTGATGGTGGGTGTAGATCAGCTCGTGGCGTTGCTCGTCGGTGCGCACCAGCACCAGGCGTACCAGGGGGGCCTTGGCCAAATCAAACCCCTGGCGACGCTGGGTTTCCTGCAGGTTTTGCAATGCCAGCTCACGCTCCGGCATCGCGCGCCAATCGAGGTGTTCGATCGGCAACCGGGCTTCGCGGTACACCACCTGGCACGGCCATTCCAGCTGGCCTTCCCAGAAGAACCCACTGCGCAACACGTCGTGGGCGCGCACGGTGGCATCCCACGCCTGCTGGAATCGCGCCACATCCAGGCCCTCCGCGGTCACGCGGATCTGGTTGATGTAATCACCCGCCGCCTGTTCGTACAGGGTGTGGAACAGCATGCCTTGCTGCATGGGCGACAAGGTGTAGATGTCTTCAATGGCCTCGGCGGCCAATGGCAAGGATTCAAGTTGCTGCTGGTTCAAGCGCGACAACGGGAAATCGGAAGCCGTCACGCCACGGTTGCCCGGGGTGCAGCAGTGCTCGACCAACGCTTTCAGTTCGCGGGTAAACGCCTGGCTCAAGGCGTCGATCTGCGACGCCTCGAACATCAGCGGGCTGAAGGTCCAGCCCATGTGCAGCTCGCCGCCGAACACCTGGCCGTTGAGTGTCAACCAGTTGCCCAGGGGCGCGTCCGGGCTTTGCTCGGCACCCGCGCTTTCCGTCGCGGGCCCGAACAAAACGTCTGGCGAGTCAAAGCTGCCGTCGATCTGGCCCAGGTAGTTGAAGGTGATGCGTGGCACCGGCAACTCACTGAACGCCTGGCGCGTGGCCTCGTCGCCCAGGTAGCGCAGCGCGCCGAAGCCCAGGCCTTTGTCCGGCACCGCGCGCAGTTGCTCCTTGATCTGCTTGATCGAGGTGGCAAGGGATTCGGCCGGGATCAGGCGTACCGGGAACAGGCTGGTGAACCAGCCGAGGGTGCGGGTCAAGTCGATGTCGTCGAACAGGTCTTCGCGGCCATGGCCTTCCAACTGGATCAGGCTGGAAGCCTGCCCGGTCCACTGGCAGATCACCCGCGCCAGGGCCGTCAGCAGCAAGTCGTTGATCTGGGTGCGATAGGCCGTAGGCGCCTGTTGCAGTAGTTGCCGGGTGTGCTCGGCGTCCAGTTGGCTGACCACGGTCTGCGCCAGGCGACCGGGACGTGCGCCGCTTGGATCCCGGCACGGCAGGTCGGTCGACACACCCTGGAGCTGTTGCAGCCAGAAGTGTTTTTGCGGCTGTATCGCTGCGCTGCGGGCATAGGCCTGCAGACGCTCGGCCCAGGCCTTGAACGAGGTGGTCTTGGCCGGCAACGGCTGTTGGCGATACAGGCTTTGCAAGTCTTCAAGAAACACCCGCCAGGACACACCGTCCACCACCAGGTGGTGCATGACCAGCAACAAGCGCTGGGACCCGTCAGCCATCTCGGCGAGTACCGCACGCAGCAACGGGCCTTGTTGCAGGTCGAGGCTGCGCTGGGCGCGCTCGCACAGGGCTTGCAGCTCGGTGGTGTGCTGCACGCTCGCCTGCCATAGCAAGGTCGCAGGTTGCGCATCATGCCGCGCGGTCCAGCCCTCGGCTTGCTGGCTGAAGCTCAGGCGCAGCACATCGTGGTGCCGGGTGAGCGCTTGCAGCGCAGCTTCCAACGGTTCGGCGAGAATCGGCTGGCGTGGCGCCAGCAGCAAGGACTGGTTCCAGTGGTGGCGGTCCGGCAGGTCCATCTCGAAGAACAGTTGCTGGAAAGGCAGCAACGGCGTCTCGCCCTGCACTGGGCCCTGGTCGATCACCTGCGCTGTTTGCAACTGCGCCACGCGGGCCAGGCTGCGTACAGTCTGATGCTGGAACAGCGCCTTGGCGGTGAAATGGATCCCGGCGGCACGGGCGCGGCTGACCACCTGAATGGAGATGATCGAATCCCCCCCACGCTCGAAGAAGTTGTCGTTCAAACCCACTTGTTCAACGCCCAGCACGTCAGCCCAGATCGCGGCGATCTGCTGCTCCAGCGCACTCTGCGGCGCTTCGTAGGGGTGGGTAGCTTCGGGTTTGGGCAGGCCCTTGCGGTCCAGCTTGCCGTTGGGACTCAGGGGCATTTGCTCCAGCAGCACCCACTGCGCCGGGACCATGTAGTCCGGCAGATGCTGGCCCAAGTGAGCGCCCAGTACATCGCGCCAGTCATCGCCGGCATTGTGCAACACCAGGTAGCCCACCAGGTATTTGCTGTCGACCGCCAACACGGCAGCCTCACGCACCCAGTCGTGCTCCAGCAGGCGCGCTTCGATTTCACCCAGCTCGATACGCAGGCCGCGCAGCTTGACCTGATGGTCGATACGCCCGGCGTACTCGATCACGCCATCTTCGCGATAACGCGCCAGGTCGCCGGTGCGGTACAGGCGCTCGCCCTTGATGAACGGGTGGGCGACGAACCGTTCGGCGGTGAGTGCCGCACGGCGGTGGTAACCGCGGGCCAGGCCGATACCGCCCAGGTACAGCTCGCCCAGCACGCCAACCGGCACAGCTTCGACGTTGCTGTCGAGGATGTAGCACCCAAGGTTGGCAATCGGACGGCCGATCGGCACCGCGTCGCGGCCTTCGTCGACGCACGTCCAGTGGGTCACGTCGATGGCGGCTTCGGTCGGGCCGTAGAGGTTATAGAGCCCGGCTTGCGGCAGTTTGGCGAAGACTTGCTGCTGGGCGTCCACCGGCAAGGCTTCACCGCTGCAGACGATGCGCTGCAGGCTTTGGCAACTCGACACCGCCGGATCCTGCAGGAACGCCTGCAACATCGAGGGCACGAAGTGCAGCGTGGTGACATGTTCGGCATTGATCAGGCGGACCAGCTTGGCGGGGTCACGGTGATCACCAGGCGCCGCGACGACCAGGCGCGAACCGGTCATCAGCGGCCAGAAGAATTCCCACACCGACACGTCGAAGCTGAACGGGGTCTTTTGCAGCACCGTGTCGCTGGCATCCAGGCCATAGGCCTCCTGCATCCATTGCAG
>NZ_PCQI01000035.1:0-8399 GCF_002980075.1 Pseudomonas sp. MYb13
CACTGTCGGATTACGGGCACACCGAGCGTGAGCGAGGTGCCGAGTGTTGGGGCAAGAGCCCTTTTGGTTACTTTTGGGGCTCTTTTCCAAAAGTGACCCGCCGTAAGGGCGGAACCCATAGCAGCCGTTGCCTAAATAACGGATATGTACCCGGTCTGATCCAACCTCCAGGTCGGCTGTCAGGCCGCCTTCGCGGGCAAGCCCGCTCCCACAGTTGGATCGCGGGGTGCCAGGAAGAGAGTGGTTGGCTGTCAGGCAGCTTTCGCGAGCAAGCCCGCTCCCACATTTTTGGGTCGCGGGGTGTCAGGAAGAGAGTGGTTGGCTGTCAGGGCGCTTTCGCGAGCAAGCCCGCTCCCACAGTTGGGTCGCGGGGTGACAGGCAGATAGTGGTTGGCTGTCAGGGCGCCTTCGCGGGCAAGCCCGCTCCCACAGTTGGGTCGCGGAGTGTCAGGAAGATTGTGGTTGGCTGTCGGGCCGCCTTCGAGGGCAACCCCGCTCCCCATTTTGGAGCGCGGGTTACCGTCAGATAGGGGTCGGCCTGCAAGCCGGCGATAGCGTTATCACCCCTGCCACTTACCGCCTTCAACAATCACACTCTCAGGCTTCGTGTCATCGCTCAATTCCTTACGCACATATTGGTCGTACAGCTTGAGCAAGAATTTCTCCTCACCCAACTTCGCCAACTCGGCATTCACCCAGTCGCGCAGTTCGATGTTGCCCTTCTTCACAGCGGGCGCAATCGGCGCTTCATCACCGAGCTTCTCTTCCAGCACACGGTAACCGGGGTTCTGCTTGGCCCAGCTGAACAGCACCAGGTTGTCCTGGGCATAAGCATCGCCACGCCCGGCCGACAGCGCTTGCAGCGACTCGGAGTTTTTCTCGAACTTGAGCAGTTTCCAGTCCGGGTGGTTCTTGGTCAGCCAGATGTCGGCCGTGGTGCCGGTGGTCACGATGGTGGTGCGGGTAGCCAGGTCATCCAGGCTTTTCACCGCGCTGTCCTTTGGCACCAGGGCCTGTACCGCGACTTTCAGGTTGGGGTTGGTGAAGTCCACCGCTTCCTTGCGTTCCGGGGTCACGGTCATGTTGGCGAGGATCAAGTCGACCTTGTCGCTTTGCAAGAAAGGAATACGGCTGGCCGGCTCGACGGCGACAAACTCCACCTTGTTTTCATCACCCAGCAGGTCCTTGGCGAATTGGCGGCCGATGTCGGTATCGAAGCCGACATAGCGGCCGGCTTCGTTGACGAAGCCGAACGGCGGCTTGTCGGTGAAGACGCCGACAATCAGCTTGTCCCGCGCCTTGATCTTGTCGATGTAGCTCACGGCGGCAGCCGCCGGTTTGGTGGGCTCTTCGGCCTTTTTGTCGCAGCCGGCCAGTAACGCGACGGCAAACAGTGGCAGCAGTAACTTTTTCATATCAGCTCCAGTTCCTTGGTCTTTTTGGGCAGTGTTGAAACAAAGGAGAACTTCTCCAGGAACTGCTGCGCGCGTGCGGTTTGCGGGTTCGTAAAGAATTCTTCGGGGGTGTTGTGTTCGAGGATCCGACCGGCCTCCATGAACACCACGCGGTCGGCGACGGCGCGGGCAAAGGCCATTTCGTGAGTGACGATCAACAGGGTCATGCCATCGCGGGCCAGGCCCTGGATCACTTCCAGCACCTCCTTGACCATCTCTGGGTCGAGGGCGGCGGTGACTTCGTCAAACAGCATGACCTGGGGGTTCATGCACAGCGAGCGAACGATGGCGATGCGTTGCTGCTGGCCACCGGACAGCTGGCGCGGGAAGGCGTCGCGCTTGTCGGCCAGGCCTACACGGTCCAGCAGCCTCTCTGCCTGCTCGCGGGCTTCACGGGGGTCGCGCTTTTGCACCTTCAAGGGGCCGAGCAGGATGTTGTCGAGCACACTCATGTGCGGGAACAAGTGGTAGCTCTGGAACACCATGCCGATGTCCTGGCGCACTTGGCGCCAGTCGGTGCTTTTGTCCAAAAGCTGTTTGCCGGCAAAACGCAGGCTGCCGCTGTGCGCGACTTCCAGGCCATTGAGGCAACGCAGCAAGGTGCTTTTGCCGCAGCCGCTGGGGCCGAGGATCACCACCACTTCGCCGCTTTGCACGCTCAGGTCGATGCCCTTGAGCACCTGCTGGTCGCCGAAGAATTTGTTGAAACCCTGGAACTCGATCAATGCGCTCATGCTTGGGCCCAGCGCCGTTCCAGCACCTTGGAGGCGGCCGACAACGGGTAGCAGATAAAGAAGAAAAACAGGAACAGCACGCCGTAGATCAACACGGATTCATAGGTGCGCTCGATGATTTGCTGGCCGACCTTGATCACGTCCACTACGCCGATCAGCACCGCCAGGGAGCTGGTCTTGATGATGCGCGTGTAGACGTTGATGGTCGGTGGCGTCATGCGTTTAAGAGCCTGCGGCAGCAACACGTAGCCGTACAGCTGCGGGTCGGACAGGCCAATCGACAACCCTGCTTCGCGCTGCCCACGGGGAAGTGAATGCAACGCGCCGCGCACCACTTCGCCGACCTCACTGGCGCCCCACAGCGACAGCACCAGCACCGCGCACCAGAAGCTTGGAATGCTCAGGCCAAAGAAAATCGGCAGGCCAAAAAACAGCAGGTACAACCACACCAGCACCGGGATTGCGCGAAACAGCTCCAGGTACACGCGCAGCACAGCGTTGATCAGCGAGTTATTCAAGGTGCGCAGCACGCCATACAACACGCCGCCGACAGTGCTGAAGGCGATGCTCAAGAACGAAATCGACAAAGTCTGCGCAGCGCCCTTGCCCAGCTGCGGCAACGACACCCACAACAACTCAAGACCCGAACTGGCCATGCTGGAGCCTCCTTTCCAGGCGGCTGAGCAGCAGCGACAGCGGCAAGAACAGCAGCACGCAAATCAGCGTCAGCACGGCAAGCATTTCGTAGGTCTTGTAGTAGAGGGCGATGTAGCTCTTGGTGGTGTAGAGAATCTCCGGCACCGCCACGGCGGACACCACGGTGGTCTCCTTGAGCAGGAAGATAAAGTTGGCGAACAACGCCGGCAGGCTGAGAATGCCGGCCTGCGGCAGGATCACGTGGCGCAGCAGCTGCCAGTCGGACAGGCCGATGGATTTGCCCGACTCGATCTGTGCCAGCGGCACGGCTTCCACACCGGCGCGTAGCAGTTCGGTGAGGTAGGCACCACCGAGGAAGGTCATGGTAATGATCGCCGCCCAGAACCCGGAGATATTGAAACCTAGGGCCGGCAATGCGAAGTACACGAAGAACAGTTGGATCAGCAGCGGCGTGTTACGTGCCAGCTCCACATACAGCGCCACCAGCCGCGACAGGTACGGTGTGCGAAACACCAGCAAGGCTGCGTTGATCAGCGCCACCAGCAAGGAGGTGGCAATGGCGATCAGCCCCACTTGCAGCGTGACCCCCACGGCCTTTAGAAACGCCGGCAGGGTGCTGAGGATAAACGCGAAATCGAAGGTCATCTTGAGTCCATGACGCCGCAAGGGTAATGCAGCGAGCGCGATCGGGTCCGGCGTGGGTAACGCTGGGTAGCGCGAACTTTAAAGGTATAAAAAGCAAAATTTAAATACCCAAATAGCATATTGATATCACCCAAAAAGATAACCCCCGGATTCGCGGGTTTGCCGGGTGACGGCTATGGTTGGGGGGTCTGAGATTCGAGGGATTGAACCATGAACGAAGGGAAACCGATTGATCCGCAGGAGCTGGTGAAGTGGTTGGTGGCGTTGCGCAGGGCGATCAATAGCCGCGCGCTCTGACCCACTGAACATCCATTTTGAGAGGAAGATCAACTGTGGGAGGGGGGCATGCCCCCCCTCCCACATTTTTCTTGCATGCCAAATTCCAGGCATAAAAAAACGCCGACGCAATGCAAGCCGTCGGCGTTCAAACCTTGAAGGGGGTTTTGTCTACATCAGAACGCAGGCACTACCGCGCCGTTGTACTTCTTCTCGATGAAGGCTTTGACTTCCGGGCTGGTCAGGGCCTTGGAGAGTTTCTGGATAGCGTCGCTGTCCTTGTTGTCCGGGCGAGCCACCAGGAAGTTCACGTAGGGCGACTTGGCGTCTTCGATGATCAGCGCGTCTTTCGCTGGGTTGAGGCCAGCTTCCAGGGCGTAGTTGGTGTTGATCAGGTCCAGGTCAACCTGGTCCAGCACGCGTGGCAGCAGGGCCGACTCCAGCTCCTTGAATTTCAGGTGCTTGGGGTTGTCCTTGATGTCTTTTGGCGTAGCGAGGGCGTTGGTCGGGTCTTTCAGGGTGATCACACCGGCTTTTTGCAGCAACAACAGGGCGCGACCGCTGTTGGAGCCTTCGTTTGGAATGGCAACGGTGGCGCCATCTTTAAGCTCGGAGATGTTCTTGATCTTTTTCGAGTAACCGCCGAAGGGCTCAACGTGTACACCGACCACGGTGACCAGGTTGGTGCCCTTGCCCTTGTTGAAGTTTTCCAGGTACGGCAGGGTCTGGAAGTAGTTGGCGTCCAGGCGTTTCTCGGCCACTTGCACGTTGGGCTGTACGTAGTCGGTGAAGACTTTGATTTCCAGGTCCACGCCTTCTTTGGCGAGGGTTGGCTTGACCAGTTCGAGGATCTCGGCGTGCGGGATCGGGGTGGCGGCAACCACCAGTTTCTCGTTGGCCTGGGCGAAGCTTGCAGTCAGGGCAGCCGCCAGTGCGGTAAACAACAGAACCTTTTTCATGCAGTGTCCTTATCGAAATTCCGGGGCGTCTCTGACGACCGTTCTTATGAGGTGTGCCAGCGAAGTGCTATCGCGGCGTGGGAGGGACAATACCTAGATTTTTTATTCCCGAACAATATCTTTTATTCACGTTGATATTCCATTTTATTCATGTCGCCGCTTGGTCATGCAGAAAGCTGCGCAAGGCTTCCCGCTCGGCAGGGCTGGCGCGCTCAAAAATCCGCTGCACTTGCTCCAACGGCGAGCCGGCCACGGGCAGGTTCAGGTGCTCGGGCAAAATCTCGTCGCCGCTGCTGACCAGTAACGCAAAGTGAATAACGTTTTCCAGCTCACGGGTATTGCCCGGCCAGCTGTGGTGTTCCAGCACCCGCTGGGCGGCATCGCTGATCAGCGGCACCGGCAGGTCGAGGCGTTGGCTGTAGATACCGAGGAAGTACTCGGCCAGGGACAGGATGTCCCCGACACGCTCGCGCAGTGCGGGCAAGTCCAGCTGGCCTTCACTCAAGTAATGGAACAGGCGCTCATGGAACTTCCCGGCGGCCACGGCCTGGGCCAGGTCGATGCTGGTGGCCGCCACCAGGCGCACATCCACCGGGCTTGGCTGATGGGCACCCACGCGGGTGACTTCGTGGTTTTCCAGGGCGGCCAGCAGTTTCACCTGGATCGGCAGCGGCAAGTCGCCGATCTCATCCAGGTACAAGGTGCCGCCATTCGCCGACCCGAACCACCCTGCCCGGCTGCTGGCCGCGCCACTGTGGGCGCCGGCGGCATAACCGAACAGTTCGGCATCGGCATAGGTCGGGCTGATGGCGCCGCAATTGACCGAGACAAACAAGCCGGTGCGATCGCTGCCACGGTGGATATGCCGGGCCAGCAGCTCTTTACCGCTACCGGTCTCGCCGCGAATCAACACCGGCAGGGCGCGGGGCGCGAGGCTTTCCAGGTCTTCGCGCAGTTGCCGCGAACGGGGATCAACGAATACCAGCGCCTTGGCGCGGATGCTCAGCGGGCTTTTTTCCGCGTCAGGGAAGGTCAGCAGTGGCTGGCCGTAGGTTTCATGCAGGCTCATGGCAGGCTCCCGCCCCAAATCCACTCAGGGACGGGGCGTTGAAAAATAGTCAGGCAGTGCGCCGGGCGTGGTGCTCGAGGCGGCTTTGCAGGCGATAGAGGTACGCAAACCCCTGCTCCCAGCGCTGGTGGCCGGACTTCACGTTGATATGCCCGGCCCCGGACAGAATGCCGGCTTCGGCCCCCCAGTTGCGGGCCAGTTCCAGGGCGCGCGTGGCGCTGACGGCGCTGTCGTTGTCGGAGCTGACCACCTGGCTCGGAAACGGCAGCAGGTCGGTTGGAATAGGCGCGAAATTACGCAAGGCCGGAGCACAAGCGGGACGTTCGACATCCGCCGGCGCCACTAGCAACGCGCCACGCACCTTTCGCAAAAATTGCACCGGCGCGGTGGCCGCCCAATGCGCCACGGTGATGCAGCCCAGGCTATGGGCGATCAGGATCACCGGCGTGCTGTCGGCCGCAATGGCCTCGGCCAGTGCGGCCACCCAGTCTTCGCGGCGCGGGGTAAGCCAGTCGGCCTGCTCCACCCGCGCGCTGTTGGGCAGGCTGTTCTGCCAATGACTTTGCCAATGATCTTCTGGCGATCCTTGCCAGCCCGGCACGATCAGATAACGAATCGACTCGCTGTGCATGGGTGTGCCCTCCTGCAGCGTTTAACGTTGCTGAACAGTATAGGGACGGGGGTTATATTCGTTAAGGAATAAGAAGCTATTTATTAATAACCAAAATCTCAAATCCGACGGAGATCGAAAGGGGGGAGCGGGCTTGCCCGCGAATGCGGTGTAGCCGCCAGCGCGGCTGTTACTGACCCACCGCATTCGCGGGCAAGCCCACTCCCACATAGACCTCATTTCACATCGCGCTTCAACGCAATTTCAGGCAAAAAAAAGGCCGCACCCTGCCAAGGAAACGGCCAAAAAATTGTCGAGGCATTTGCCACTAACGTGCGGTAATCACCGACAACTTGGTAATGCCCGCGCGCTCGATAGACGCCATGGCTCGCGCCACTTCGCCGTAGTTCACTCCATCGTCAGCCTGCAGTTGCACCCGCACATCGGGGTCCTTGGCCTTGGCCGCCTGCAGGTTGAATTCCAGCAGGTCCGGCTGGATTTCGTCCTTGTTGATAAACAGTTTGCCGGCGCCGTCGATGCTCACCACCAGCGGGTCCTTCTGCTCGACCGGAGCCACGGCCTCGGTCTTGGGCAGGTTGATCGGAATCGCGTTGGTCAGCAGCGGCGCGGTGACGATAAACACCACCAGCAGTACCAGCATCACGTCCACCAGCGGCGTCACGTTGATCTCGCTCAGCACCTCATCGCTGTCTTGGGTGGAGAAGGCCATTTCAGGATGCCTCCTTCACTTTCTGCGGGTTGCCGGTCGCATTCTTGGTCAGGGCCGGATGCAACAGCACGCGGAACGCGTTCTTCTGCGCCAGGCTGTAGAAGTCGTGGGCGAAGTCGTCCAGGTCCGCAGCCGTCAGCTTCAAGCGACGCAGGAAATAGTTGTAGACCAGCACCGCCGGGACCGCGACGGCAATGCCGACGCCCGTTGCGACCAGTGCCGCACCGATCGGGCCGGCCACGGTTTCCAGGCTGGCGGAACCGGCGGCGCTGATGCCCTTGAGCGCTTCCATGATGCCCCACACGGTGCCGAACAGGCCGATAAACGGCGAGGTGCTGCCGATACTGGCGACCACGGCCAGGCCGGTTTCCAGTGAGCGGCGCTCACGCACGATTTGCTGGCGCAGGGCACGTTCGAGGCGGTCTTGATGGTTGATCGCCTGGCTCAGGTCGGCGGCGTGGGGTGCCTCGCCAACCTGGATCGCGGCATAACCGGCCTGGGCGACACGCGCCGCAGCGCCTGGCTGCGTTTCGGCTAACTCGGCGGCAGAGTCGAGACTCGAGGCCGCCCAGAACTGTTTATGGAACTTGCGATCCTGCGCCTTGAGGCGACCGAACTGCACACCCTTGAGCAGGGCCAGGCCCCAGGTCGCGACCGAAAAAACCACCAGCAGCCAGATCACCGCGCTTTCGATGGATTCAAGTGGAGATGCTAATGCCATGATGTTTTCCCTCTGTGCAGGTCGCGGCGTGTGCAACACACCGCAGCCGAATAGTTAGTGAATCTTGAAATCGATCGGTACGCTGACCCAGCCGTCCTGGGCCACATCGCCTTGCTTGGCCGGCACGAAGCTCCAACGCTTCACGGCGGCCAGTGCGGCGTCATCGAGTTGCTGGCGACCGCTGCTCTTCTGGACCTGGATCTCGCCCGGCTTGCCGCTGGCCAGTACCTTCACCCGCAACAACACCGTGCCTTCCCAACCGCGACGTTGGGCCAGGGACGGGTACTCCGGCGCCGGGTTCTTCAGGTACGCGGCGTTGGCCGAAGCCGGCGTTACCGGAGCCGGCGCAGGTGGAGCTGGGGGCGCAGGCGGCGCAGGTGTCGGTGGCGCAGGCGGCTGCTCGACCGGCTTCGGTGCAGGCTTGGGCTCAGGTTTTGGGACCGGCTTGGGCTTGGGTTTTGGAATCGGCTTGGGCGGCGCCGGCTTGGCAGCCAACTCATCCACGACCGGCGGCGGTGGCTCGACCACGGGCGGCGGTGGGGGT
>NZ_PCQI01000036.1:0-7820 GCF_002980075.1 Pseudomonas sp. MYb13
TCATCACCAGCCAGATCGAACACAAGGCCACCCTCGATACCGCGCGGCAACTGCAGGAAGCTGGCGTGGCGGTGACCTACCTGGTGCCGGATGCCGATGGGTTGATCAGTGCCGATGCTGTCAGCGAAGCAATGCGCGAGGACACCTTCCTGGTATCGCTGATGTTGGTGAATAACGAGCTAGGCACCCTCAATGACATCCCCGCCATCGGTGCCCGCGTGCGTGAACACGGCGCACTGTTGCATGTGGATGCGGCGCAGGGCGCGGGTAAGGTGGCGATCGACCTGGCGCAGTGGCCGGTCGACCTGATGTCGTTCTCGGCCCACAAGCTGTATGGCCCCAAAGGTGTCGGCGCGTTGTATGTCGGCCCACGGGCGCAGCAGAAGGTGTTGGCGCAAATTCATGGTGGCGGCCACGAAGGCGGCTTGCGCTCCGGCACCCTGGCGACTCATCAGATTGCCGGTATGGGCACCGCCTTCGCCCTGGCCGCGGCATCTTTTGCTGAAGAAAAAGCCGTCATCGTAGCTTTGCGCCAGCGTCTGCTTGACCAGTTGGCGTCGGTGGCGGGGGTACGCCTCAATGGCAGCCTGACTCAACGTATTCCACACACACTGAGCCTTACGTTCAGTGAAGGCGAATTCAATGCCGCGGCGCTCAGCGCGGGGATCGCTTTTTCCGCGACATCCGCCTGCAACTCGGCGAGCAATGCGCCGTCCCATGTGCTGCTCGCCTTGGGCCATGATGCACGCAGCGCCGGCCGTACCATTCGCTTGAGCCTGGGTCGGTTCACCACCGAGCAGGACATCGACCAGGCTGTGCAGTTGATCAAAACCACCCTGGCCAGTGCACCGGCCTTCTGGGCGGTCTGATTCATTTAACGCAACACATAATAATTATTCGTGGTTAGCAGGAGACACAATGAGTACGCAGCCCTTGACCCATGGAACGGTTCCCCAGCGCCTGGCGCATACCCGTGAACTGATGAGCCGTGAGGGCATCCACGCCCTGCTGGTGCCGTCGGCCGACCCGCACTTGTCCGAATACTTGCCGGGTTACTGGCAGGGGCGGCAATGGTTGTCGGGGTTTCATGGTTCGGTGGGGACGCTGATTGTCACTGCGGATTTCGCTGGAGTGTGGGCCGATAGCCGCTACTGGGAACAGGCGACCAAGGAACTCAAGGGCAGCGGCATCGAATTGGTCAAGCTGCAACCGGGCCAACCCGGTCCGCTGGAGTGGCTGGCCGAGCAAACGCCGGAAGGCGGTGTTGTCGCGGTGGACGGTGCGGTGATGGCCGTGGCATCGGCGCGCACTCTGGGCGGCAAGTTGGCAGAGCGCGGTGCACGCTTGCGTACCGACATCGACCTGCTGGATGAGGTCTGGCAAGACCGTCCGACATTGCCGAACCAACCGATCTATCAACACCTGCCACCGCAGGCCACCGTGAGCCGTGGTGAAAAACTCGCCTCGCTGCGCGCCGCGTTGAAAGAGAAGGGCGCCGATTGGCACTTCATTGCCACCCTGGATGACATCGCCTGGCTGTTCAACTTGCGCGGTGGTGACGTTTCGTTCAACCCGGTGTTTGTGTCCTTTGCGTTGATCAATCAGCAGCAGGCCACGCTGTTTGTGGCGCTGAGCAAAGTCGATGCCGAGCTGCGAGCTGTGCTGGAGCAGGATGGCGTGACGCTGCGCGACTACAGCGACGTGGCCGATGCATTGCGCGCAGTGCCAGCGGGCGCCAGCGTGCAGGTCGACCCGGCCCGCGTGACCGCCGGTTTGCTGGAGAACCTCAATGCCGGTGTGAAGCTGGTCGAGGGTCTCAACCCGACCACCTTGGCCAAGTCGCGCAAGAGCCTGGCCGACGCGGAACACATCCGCCAGGCCATGGAGCAGGATGGCGCGGCGTTGTGCGAGTTCTTCGCCTGGCTGGAGAGTGCGCTGGGCCGCGAGCGCATCACTGAACTGACCATCGACGAGCACCTGACCGCTGCGCGTACCCGCCGCCCCGGTTATGTGTCGCTGAGTTTCAACACCATCGCTGCCTACAACGCCAACGGCGCGATGCCGCATTACCATGCCACTGAAGAAGAGCACGCGCTGATCGAAGGCGATGGCCTGTTGCTGATTGACTCGGGTGGCCAGTACCTGGGCGGCACCACGGATATCACGCGGATGGTGCCTATCGGCACGCCGAGTGAGGAGCAGAAACGTGACTGTACCCGTGTGCTCAAGGGCGTGATCGCGTTGTCCCGAGCGCACTTCCCGAAAGGGATCCTGTCGCCGTTGCTGGACGCTATCGCTCGCGCGCCGATCTGGGCGGAAGGCGTGGACTACGGCCACGGTACCGGGCACGGCGTAGGCTATTTCCTCAATGTGCATGAAGGTCCGCAAGTGATTGCCTACCAGGCTGCCACTGCTGCGCAAACGGCGATGCAACCTGGAATGATCACCTCTATCGAACCGGGCACTTACCGTCCGGGCCGTTGGGGCGTGCGCATCGAGAACCTGGTGCTGAACCGCGAAGCGGGCAAGACCGAGTTCGGTGAGTTCCTCAAGTTCGAAACCCTGACCTTGTGCCCGATCGATACCCGTTGCCTGGAGCCCTCGTTGCTGACGGCGGACGAGCGCGTGTGGTTCAACGCTTACCACGCTGAAGTACGTTCGCGTCTGAGCCCGTTGCTCAGCGGCGCCGCGCTTGAATGGTTGCAGGTACGCACTGCCGCTATCTGACCGCCTGCAGTTCAGGCGCCTGGGCCAGGGCGTCGGCCATGTAGTCGACGAACGCCTTGACCCGGGCCGACTGGCGACGATTGGGCGCCGCCACCGCATGGATCGGTAGCGACTGTGCGGTGTAGTCCTGTAACAGCGCGACGACGCGTCCGGCTTTCAAATCGTCGTAGAACAGCCACAGGGGCGACAGCGCAATGCCAAGCCCTGTCAACACCATTTCCCGCACCGCTTCGGAGTTGTTGCTCTGGGCGTTGCCGGCGATGCGTACGCTGTGCCGCGCGCCATTCTTTTCGTACACCCACTGGTTCTGGCTGCTGAGCAGGTTGAACAGCAGGCAGTTGTGCTGGCTGAGGTCCTGCGGGCTTTTCGGTGCGGGATGCTTGGCCAGGTAGGCCGGGCTGGCAAGGGTGACACGGTGGGTAGTGCCGATCCGCCTTGCGATCAAGCCGCTGTCGCGCAATTCGCCAATTCGCAAGGTCACGTCCAGGCCTTCGCTGACCATGTCCTGCAGGTGATCGTTGAGTTGCAGGTCCACTTGCACATCAGGGTATTGCAGCAGGAAATCGCTGAGGCGTGCAGCAATCTGCAGGCGCCCGAAACTCACCGACGAACCGACGCGCAAGGGACCGGCGATTGTCTCCTTGCCGGTCTGGAAACTGTGTTCAGCAGCATCTACGGCTGCGAGGATTTCGCGGCAGTGACGGTAGTACCGCTGGCCTTCGTCGGTCAGGGACAGTTGGCGTGTACTGCGGGCAATCAGCTTGCCACCCAGTTCGGTCTCCAAGGCGCGCAGGATTTTGCTGATCGTAGGTTGGGTGGTTTGCAGTTCCCGGGCGACGGCGGAAAAGCTGCCGCGTTCGATCACTCGAACGAAAATCGCCATTGCGTTGAGTTTGTCCATGAGCTGTCCGATTCATGCCGAATGGGCATGGGCACTATAGCTTTTTAGCGCCTTATCGGCATGAGTTGGCACGCGGATGATTGGCCTCATTCTTCTATGACGCGAGATCACTGACATGACTGATATGTACGCCTTGATAGTAGACGCCGCAGATGCTCCGTTTCGGCTGGCGACAATTCCCAAACCGGTAGCAGGCACTGGCCAAGTGCTGGTCCGAATCCGCGCCAGTGGCCTTAACCCGCTAGACGCTAAAATCCGTGCAGGCCAGGCTGCCCATGCCCGGCAACCATTGCCAGCAGTGCTCGGGTTGGACCTGGCGGGCACGGTTGAAGCTGTTGGTCCTGGCGCGGGTGAGTGGCAACCAGGGGACGATGTGTACGCGCTGGCGACCGGGATCGGCGGCGCACAGGGCTCGTTGGCCGAATATGTGGTAGTCGATGCCCGCTTGCTGGCGAAAAAACCGGAGGCCTTGAGCATGCGGGAAGCTGCAGTGTTGCCGTTGGTACTGATTACGGCATGGGAAGGGTTGGTGGACCGGGCTCGTGTCGGTTTCGGACACAGCGTGTTGATCCAGGGTGGCGCGGGGGGTGTAGGACATGTCGCGGTGCAATTGGCGATTGCCTGCGGTGCACACGTGTATGCCACAGGTTCCGCCAAGCATCGCTCGGTCATCGAGGGGCTGGGTGCGACGTTCATTGACTATCAGCATCAGACTGTCGAAGCGTACGTCGCGCAGTACACCGCAGGCGAAGGCTTCGACATTGTGTATGACACCGTTGGCGGGGAAACGCTGGATGCATCTTTCCGTGCAGCCAAGTGCTATCACGGTCATGTGGTGAGTTGCCTGGGATGGGGACAACATAGCCTGGCGCCGCTGTCGTTTCGTGGCGCGACCTACTCGGGTGTGTTTACCTTGTTGCCGTTGCTGACCGGTAAGGGGCGCGAACATCATGGGCAGATACTGGCTAAGGCGGCACGGTTGATCGACGCTGGCAAGCTCAAGCCGATCATGGATGGGCATCAATTCGATTTGCACAACGCAAACGCCGCTTACGATCTGCTCGCAAGCGGCGCGCAAGGGCGCCTGGCGATCGAGATCTAACTTAGGGCTTCACGCACGAAATCCAGACGGTCCTGACCGAAGAACAACTGGTTGCCTACGAACATACTGGGTGCGCCGAACACGCCGCGTTGAACAGCCTGTTCGGTGTTGTCCTTGAGGGCGGCCTTTACGGTTTCGTCATTGGCCAGAGCCACGACGTCATCAGGGTTAAAACCGTGCTCGGTGAGCACGGCAGCTACCACCGTGGGGTCGCCCAAGTGACGGCTTTCTACCCACAGAGCGCGGAACAGGCAATCAACGAAGTCCTGGAAGCGTTCAGGGTGGTGCAATTGGATGCCGGTGATCGCGCGCATCAACACCAGGGTGTTGATGGGGAAGTGAGGGTTGAACTGGAGGGGGACGTTATAGCGACGGGCATAACGCGCAAGGTCTTCAAACATGTAGCGACCTTTTGCCGGAACGGTGATGGGGGAGGCATTGCCGGTGGCCTTGAACACGCCGCCCAGCAGCATCGGCTTGTAAACCAGTTGCGTCCCGGTTGCCGCACACAGCGCGGGTAGTTGGGTATAGGCCAGGTAGGTGGCGGGGCTGCCGAGATCAAAGAAGAATTCCAGGGTTTTACGCATGGTCGATCCTCGATGCTTATTATGGAGGCGTGCTTACCAGGGTTCATTCCAGGGGCGCAGGTCCAGTTCAAAGGTCCAGGCATCGCGTGGCTGGCTGTGCAGGTACCAATAGTTATCGGCAATGTGCTCGGGGTTGAGAATGCCGTCCTCGTCCTTGAGCGCGTACTTCTGCGGGAAGTTGTCACGAATGAAGTCGGTGTCGATGGCGCCGTCGACCACCACATGGGCTACGTGGATGTTCCTCGGCCCCAATTCCCGCGCCATGCTTTGCGCGAGCGCCCGAATGCCGTGCTTGGCCCCGGCGAACGCGGCAAAGCCTGCACCACCGCGCAAACCCGCAGTGGCGCCAGTGAACAGGATAGTGCCGCGATTGCGAGTGACCATGCGCTTGGCTACTTCGCGCGCGTTCAAAAAACCAGAGAAACAGGCCATCTCCCAGATTTTGAAATACTTGCGCGCGGTTTCTTCGAGGATGCTGCATGGCACATTGGCGCCGATGTTGAACACGAAGGCTTCGATGGGCCCCAGCTCGGTTTCGATTTGTTCGATCAGTGCGATGACGTCGTCTTCTTTCCGCGCATCGCAGGCAAACCCATGGGCCTCGCCGCCTGCAGCTTGAATACTGTCTACCAGCGGCTGCAATTTGTCGGCACTGCGTCGTGTGACACAGGCCACGTAGCCTTCGCGGGCGAAGCGTTTGGCAATGGCGCCGCCGGTTGCATCGCCGGCGCCCACTACCAATACGATTTTGTTGTTGTGCGTCATGGGAACTCCTATGGCTCAGTGGTCGAGCAGGAGTTTAGACGTAGCGCCGCGAAGGGCTGGATTTGTATCTGGAATTTAATAGGAGCAGTCAGGGGGTGACTGCTCGAGCAACTACTTACAGATAACGATCATGCTGCGGCTGGTGTAGCCTGCAGGGTTGAGGCCGAAGGGGTAGTCCCCAGGTTCCTCTGAATTGTCACCGGACTTTGCGATTACCCGATAGCCCTTCGTACCGCAGGAGTTGGTTGCACTCGTGTAGCACTGGTCCCAGGAAGAAGACAGGCCGGAACAGTTGATATGCAGCCCTTTTTTGCCACGTTTTACTTCTGTCTTGGTGGTCGCGGCACAGCCGGCAATGGCCATGACCATTAACAGTATCAAAATTCGCTTCATTCCTATCCTTAATAGCCGCCTCGCAATGCTAGAGGCCGGCTCTACTCGCTCTCGGGTGTAGCGTTCGCGCTGTCCTTGTCGAAACTCTCCATGAATGACATTCGTTTGCGGCTTAAACATGGCCTAAATGCGCGCTGAATGCCAGAGCTACATTCAAACAGACTTCAATCCGCAGGAACCAGCGGTTTTGACTCGCTGCGCATCGTCACCGTGGCCCCTACGGAGGCCAGGATGATGCAGGTGATTGCCAGCCACTGTGCAAGCGACAAGTGCTCATGCAGGAAGAACAGGCCGGAAAGCGCACCGAAAGCGGGTTCGATACTCATGAGGGTGCCGAAGGTGCGGGCGGGGAGGCGCGTCAGGGCGACCATTTCCAGGGTGTAGGGCAGGGCCGTGGACAGAATGGCGACGCCGAGGGCGACTGGGATCAGTGCAGGCGTCAGCAACGCGCTGCCGGCATGGACGATGCCGATGGGTGCGACAAACAAAGCTGCGATCATTACCCCAAGCGCAGCGGTCTGGACGCCATTGTCATTACCCGCCTTCTGGCCATAAAGAATGTAGAGCGCCCAGCAGACGCCAGCCCCTAGCGCGTAGGCTGCGCCCAGTAAGTCGATGCCGCTGCTGGCCTCTCCCATGGGGATCAGCAAGAGAAGGCCGATGATTGCCAGTGCGATCCACAGGAAATCCACGGCGCGCCGGGACGCGTAGAGGGCGACGGCGAGCGGTCCGGTGAATTCCAGGGCGACTGCAATTCCCAGGGGTACGCTGCGCAAGGACATATAGAAGAGGAAATTCATGCCACCCAGCGCCATCCCATAGACGATGACGGTGCGCAGGGATTTGCCCGTCAGCTTGGCGCGCCAGGGGCGTAATAGAAGCAGCATGATCACGCTGGCGAAAATCAGGCGAAGGGTCGTGGTGCCTTGTGCGCCAACGATAGGGAACATGCTCTTGGCCAGCGAGGCGCCGGACTGGATGGAGGCCATGGCGATCAACAGCAGGCCGACCGGGAACAATGTCGACGCCAGGCTGCGAGGGGAGGTGGTCATTGGGGGTGTTCGTCCGAAGTCATATTAAGAGAAGCGTGGGCGCTATGATGCTTAACTGTTCGGCGTTGAGCAATATATTGCTCAACTATCCTTTTCGATCACCTATAAAGGCTTGATTTGGACGTTTTCAGATCCTTTGATAGAAAAAGCAAATTAAGGGTTGACGGCAGATTCTGGAAGTCTATAATTCGCCCCACTTCCGGCGCAGTCGAAACGGAAAACTCCTTGGTAAACAAGTAGTTACGCAGAATTCGACAGCGAGTTGCTTCAGTTCATCGAAGCCCAGAAGGAGT
>NZ_PCQI01000037.1:2461-5771 GCF_002980075.1 Pseudomonas sp. MYb13
TATTGATTTCTAGTCTTTGATTAGATCGTTCTTTAAAAATTTGGGTATGTGATAGAAAGATAGACTGAACGTTACTTTCACTGGTAACGGATCAGGCTAAGGTAAAATTTGTGAGTTACTCGTAATTGAGTATTATCGAATTTTCGGCGAATGTCGTCTTCACAGTATAACCAGATTGCTTGGGGTTATATGGTCAAGTGAAGAAGCGCATACGGTGGATGCCTTGGCAGTCAGAGGCGATGAAAGACGTGGTAGCCTGCGAAAAGCTTCGGGGAGTCGGCAAACAGACTTTGATCCGGAGATGTCTGAATGGGGGAACCCAGCCATCATAAGATGGTTATCTTGTACTGAATACATAGGTGCAAGAGGCGAACCAGGGGAACTGAAACATCTAAGTACCCTGAGGAAAAGAAATCAACCGAGATTCCCTTAGTAGTGGCGAGCGAACGGGGACTAGCCCTTAAGTGGCTTTGAGATTAGCGGAACGCTCTGGAAAGTGCGGCCATAGTGGGTGATAGCCCTGTACGCGAAAATCTCTTAGTCATGAAATCGAGTAGGACGGAGCACGAGAAACTTTGTCTGAATATGGGGGGACCATCCTCCAAGGCTAAATACTACTGACTGACCGATAGTGAACTAGTACCGTGAGGGAAAGGCGAAAAGAACCCCGGAGAGGGGAGTGAAATAGATCCTGAAACCGTATGCGTACAAGCAGTGGGAGCAGACTTTGTTCTGTGACTGCGTACCTTTTGTATAATGGGTCAGCGACTTATTTTCAGTGGCGAGCTTAACCGAATAGGGGAGGCGTAGCGAAAGCGAGTCTTAATAGGGCGTCTAGTCGCTGGGAATAGACCCGAAACCGGGCGATCTATCCATGGGCAGGTTGAAGGTTGGGTAACACTAACTGGAGGACCGAACCGACTACCGTTGAAAAGTTAGCGGATGACCTGTGGATCGGAGTGAAAGGCTAATCAAGCTCGGAGATAGCTGGTTCTCCTCGAAAGCTATTTAGGTAGCGCCTCATGTATCACTGTAGGGGGTAGAGCACTGTTTCGGCTAGGGGGTCATCCCGACTTACCAAACCGATGCAAACTCCGAATACCTACAAGTGCCGAGCATGGGAGACACACGGCGGGTGCTAACGTCCGTCGTGAAAAGGGAAACAACCCAGACCGTCAGCTAAGGTCCCAAAGTTATGGTTAAGTGGGAAACGATGTGGGAAGGCTTAGACAGCTAGGAGGTTGGCTTAGAAGCAGCCACCCTTTAAAGAAAGCGTAATAGCTCACTAGTCGAGTCGGCCTGCGCGGAAGATGTAACGGGGCTCAAACCATACACCGAAGCTACGGGTATCACGTAAGTGATGCGGTAGAGGAGCGTTCTGTAAGCCTGTGAAGGTGAGTTGAGAAGCTTGCTGGAGGTATCAGAAGTGCGAATGCTGACATGAGTAACGACAATGGGTGTGAAAAACACCCACGCCGAAAGACCAAGGTTTCCTGCGCAACGTTAATCGACGCAGGGTTAGTCGGTCCCTAAGGCGAGGCTGAAAAGCGTAGTCGATGGAAAACAGGTTAATATTCCTGTACTTCTGGTTATTGCGATGGAGGGACGGAGAAGGCTAGGCCAGCTTGGCGTTGGTTGTCCAAGTTTAAGGTGGTAGGCTGGAATCTTAGGTAAATCCGGGATTCTAAGGCCGAGAGCTGATGACGAGTTATCTTTTAGATAACGAAGTGGTTGATGCCATGCTTCCAAGAAAAGCTTCTAAGCTTCAGGTAACCAGGAACCGTACCCCAAACCGACACAGGTGGTTGGGTAGAGAATACCAAGGCGCTTGAGAGAACTCGGGTGAAGGAACTAGGCAAAATGGCACCGTAACTTCGGGAGAAGGTGCGCCGGTGAGGGTGAAGGACTTGCTCCGTAAGCTCATGCCGGTCGAAGATACCAGGCCGCTGCGACTGTTTATTAAAAACACAGCACTCTGCAAACACGAAAGTGGACGTATAGGGTGTGACGCCTGCCCGGTGCCGGAAGGTTAATTGATGGGGTTAGCTAACGCGAAGCTCTTGATCGAAGCCCCGGTAAACGGCGGCCGTAACTATAACGGTCCTAAGGTAGCGAAATTCCTTGTCGGGTAAGTTCCGACCTGCACGAATGGCGTAACGATGGCGGCGCTGTCTCCACCCGAGACTCAGTGAAATTGAAATCGCTGTGAAGATGCAGTGTATCCGCGGCTAGACGGAAAGACCCCGTGAACCTTTACTATAGCTTTGCACTGGACTTTGAATTTGCTTGTGTAGGATAGGTGGGAGGCTTTGAAGCGTGGACGCCAGTTCGCGTGGAGCCATCCTTGAAATACCACCCTGGCAACTTTGAGGTTCTAACTCAGGTCCGTTATCCGGATCGAGGACAGTGTATGGTGGGTAGTTTGACTGGGGCGGTCTCCTCCTAAAGAGTAACGGAGGAGTACGAAGGTGCGCTCAGACCGGTCGGAAATCGGTCGTAGAGTATAAAGGCAAAAGCGCGCTTGACTGCGAGACAGACACGTCGAGCAGGTACGAAAGTAGGTCTTAGTGATCCGGTGGTTCTGTATGGAAGGGCCATCGCTCAACGGATAAAAGGTACTCCGGGGATAACAGGCTGATACCGCCCAAGAGTTCATATCGACGGCGGTGTTTGGCACCTCGATGTCGGCTCATCACATCCTGGGGCTGAAGCCGGTCCCAAGGGTATGGCTGTTCGCCATTTAAAGTGGTACGCGAGCTGGGTTTAGAACGTCGTGAGACAGTTCGGTCCCTATCTGCCGTGGACGTTTGAGATTTGAGAGGGGCTGCTCCTAGTACGAGAGGACCGGAGTGGACGAACCTCTGGTGTTCCGGTTGTCACGCCAGTGGCATTGCCGGGTAGCTATGTTCGGAATAGATAACCGCTGAAAGCATCTAAGCGGGAAACTAGCCTCAAGATGAGATCTCACTGGAACCTTGAGTTCCCTGAAGGGCCGTCGAAGACTACGACGTTGATAGGTTGGGTGTGTAAGCGCTGTGAGGCGTTGAGCTAACCAATACTAATTGCCCGTGAGGCTTGACCATATAACACCCAAGCAATTTGACTACTCTAACGAGCATCAGATTGCGGTGTGTGAAGACGAAATGAACCGAAAGTTCGAATCTCACAAACACCGAAAGCTATCACATACCCATTTTGCTGAAGCGAGGCCAGCTGGCCACGACTCAGTACCCGAATTTCTTGACGACCATAGAGCATTGGAACCACCTGATCCCATCCCGAACTCAGCAGTGAAACGATGCATCGCCGA
>NZ_PCQI01000038.1:0-2450 GCF_002980075.1 Pseudomonas sp. MYb13
CGCTTGCGCGAACAGGACAACGTCGGTGAAACCGTGGTGGTCGCCCAGGACGGGCCGACCGGCAAACAGCTGGTGGCCTATGTGGTCCCGGCCGATGCCAACCTGGCGGACCAGGCCGAGTTCCGCGACAGCCTGCGCCGCGCCCTGAAAACCCGCCTGCCGGACTACATGGTGCCGACGCACTTCATGTTCCTGGCGCAAATGCCGCTGACCCCCAACGGCAAGCTCGACCGCAAGGGTTTGCCCGAACCGGATGCAAGTCTGTTGCAACAGGCCTATGTGGCCCCCGAAACCGAGCTGGAACAGCAGATCGCCGCGATCTGGGCCGAGGTGCTGCGCCTGCCGCAGGTAGGCCTTAACGACAACTTCTTCGAAGTGGGCGGCCATTCCCTGCTGGCGATCCAGATCACTTCGCGGGTCCAGGCCGAACTGGGCCTGGAAGTGCCGCTGGTGGAAGTGTTCCAGACCGAAACGCTGCGTGCCTATGTACAGGCCGCGGCCACCTTCCGCGCCGGCAGTGCGGAAGATTTTGATGATCTTCGTGACTTTTTGAGCGAACTCGAGGCGATTTGAACCATGCTTTCCAACCCTAATATCGATCTGGTTTCGCGCTTTCTTCGCCTGCCCCTGGAACAGCGCCAGCAGTTTTACCAGCGCCTGCAAAGCCGGGGCATGAGCTTCGCTCAACTGCCGATTGCTTCGATCCGCGAGGACGGCCAGAAACTGCCATTGTCCTATGCCCAGGAGCGCCAGTGGTTTCTCTGGCAGTTGGACCCGGACAGTGACGCCTATCACGTCCCCGGCGCCCTGCGCCTGAGCGGCCAACTGGATAAAGCCGCCCTGCAACGCAGCTTCGACACCCTGGTGGCGCGCCATGAAAGCCTGCGCACGCGCCTGCTGTTGGATGCTGAACAGCGCTCGCAGGAGGTACTGGCCCACGCCGTGATCGAGATCGCCGAAAGCGCGGTCGACGAAACACAGCTCAAGGCCCGCGTCGAAGCCGAAATTGCCCGTCCCTTCGACTTGCAGCAAGGTCCGTTGCTGCGGGTCAGCTTGCTCGCCGTGAGTGAAGACGAACACGTGCTGGTACTGGTGCAGCACCACATCGTTTCCGACGGTTGGTCGATGGGCGTGATGGTGCAGGAGTTGATGCAACTCTACGCCGCCTACAGCCAAGGCCAGGACTGTGCCTTGGCGCCGCTGCCGATCCAGTACGCCGACTACGCAGTGTGGCAACGCAGCTGGATGGAAGCGGGGGAGAAGGCCCGTCAACTGGCGTACTGGCGCGAACTGCTCGGCGGCGCGCAGCCGGTGCTGGAGCTGCCGTTCGACCAGCCGCGCCCGGCGCAACAGAGCTTTCGCGGCGCGCGCCATGACATCGTGCTCGAACCGGCGCTGGTTGCAGGGTTGAAAGCCCTGGCCCAGCGTGAAGGCGTGACGATGTTCATGTTGCTGCTGGCCTCGTTCCAGGCCTTTTTGTACCGATACAGCGGCCAGCAGGACATTCGCGTCGGCGTGCCGATTGCCAACCGCAACCGTGTCGAGACGGAATCGCTGATTGGTTTCTTCGTCAATACCCAAGTGCTCAAGGCCGACCTCGATGGCCAGATGAGCTTCGCCCAGCTGTTGCAGCACACCAAGCGCCGGGCGCTGGAAGCCCAGGCTCATCAAGACTTGCCCTTCGAGCAATTGGTCGAGGCGCTGCAGCCGGAACGCAGCCTGAGCCATAACCCATTGTTTCAGGTGATGTTCAATCACCAGGCCAGCACTCAAGCAGCGGCACACTCACTGCCGGGATTGCGCGTGGCCCACCTCGAATGGGACACCCACAGCGCTCAGTTCGACCTGAGCCTCGACACCCAGGAGAGCGGCGACGCGATCTGGGCCTCCCTGACGTACGCCACCGACCTGTTCAGTGCCGCCACCGTGACGCGCATGGCCGAGCACTGGTTGAGCCTGTTGCGTGCCGCCGTGGCGAACACGGCGTTGCCTTTGCAGGACCTTGCGACCCTCAACGCCGATGAGCGCGAGCAGATTCTCTCTGAGTGGAACGCCACCGAACGCGACTACCCGCAAGGGCAGTGGGTGCCTCAGTTGTTCGAGGCCCAGGTGTTGGCACAGCCGAATGCGCCGGCGTTGCGCTTCAACGACCTGTCCCTGAACTATGCCGAACTGAACCGCCGCGCCAACCGCCTGGCTCATCGCCTGATCGAAGCCGGCGTGGGGCCGGACGTGCTGGTTGGTCTGGCCGTGGAACGTTCCATCGAAATGGTCGTGGGTCTGCTCGCTGTGCTCAAGGCCGGTGGTGCGTATGTGCCGCTGGACCCAGAGTACCCGCGTGAACGCTTGGCCTACATGCTCGACGACAGTGGTGTGAAACTGCTGTTGACCCAGGCCCATCTGCTTGATCAGTTGCCGATCCCGGATGGACTGGAAAGCCTGGTGCTGGG
>NZ_PCQI01000039.1:0-2137 GCF_002980075.1 Pseudomonas sp. MYb13
AGCGAAGAAAACAACGCGGCCCCGGCAAACACGATAAACACCGTCACGGTATCGAAGTACCCCGGCAGCAGCCCGCCGAGGATCGCGCCCACCGAGCCGCAGCCATTCACAAAGCCGGCGGCGGTGGCACCGGCCTTGGCGGTGCCGAAGTCGATGGCAGCGGTGCTGCTGATCATCGAGTCCGGCCCGTACAGGGTCAGGCCCATGACAAACAGCAAAGCCATCACCAGCATCACACTGCCGGTATGCAGCGCCCCCATGAACAAGGCCAGGGCCACGGTCAGGGCCAGCAGGCTGAGCACACAGGCGGGCATGCGTCGGGCGCCGAAGAGTTTGTCGGACGCCAGGCCGATCAGTACCGGACCGAGCAAGCCCGCCAGTTCGAACGCCGTGGGCACGATCGCCGCCCCCACTTTGCCCACCGACGGCATCTGTTCATAGACGATCACCGGGCCCCACAACAGGATCGCGTAACGCGCCGGTTTCAACAGGAAATACGCCAGCCCCAGGGTCAGCACCGTGCGGTTGCGCAGGATCGCGCGTAATGGCTCCAGCACGCTGATGCGTTTTTCGGCGGCGGCCTCCTCCGCGCTCAACGCCGGCTCCGGTTCGACGGCGGGCAAGCCCACATCCTGCGGCGTGTTGCGCTGGAAGATAAAGAACAGCAGCGCCACCACCGCCACCACCGCTGCACTGGAGATAAATGCCGCGTGCCAACTGCCTATCAAGGTGTAGGCCCACCAACCCGCAAAGGGCGAGGCTACCAAGCCACCGAACGCGTAGCACGAACTCCACAACCCCAGTACCCGTCCGCGCTGCTGCGCCGGGAAGAAACTACCGAGGTTCTTGCACAACCCCGACCAGCCGGTGGACTGCGCCAGGCCTTGGATCAACATGCATGTCACAAAGATCGGCAAGGTCGCGAACGTGCCCATGACCAGGGCGGCGGCAGCCGAAATCAACAAGCCGCCCAGCACCACGACCCGCGGCCCGAAGCGATCGGCCAACATCCCCCAGGTGAATTGCCCGACGGCATACGCCGCCAGGTAGAGGCCGTCCAGGTTGGCCATCATCATTTTATCGAGGGGGAAACTCGGGTCGTCGCCAATGCCCAGCTTGGCCACCGAGAACGCTTTGCGAGTGAAATAAAAGGCGGCGTACGCCAGCCAGGTGATGGCGAATATCTGCACGCGCCAACGCTTGATGCTACCCATAGGGATATTCATGGTGGTTCTGACCTCAGGTTGAGTGTGCCGGCAGAATCGAGAAGCAAATGCCTGTTTTTTTATTGTTGAGCACTGCAATACCGGTCCCAGGGGAACGGCATTGGTCAGATGAGCCCTGTTTGCCAGGGCTCATGGTCACCGCGGTTGTAGGACTCAACCTACAGCAACTGAGGCGTATAAAAGCAATGGCAGACTAATAGGTAAAATCGATTTATCGTATTTCAAATATAAGCTGAGCTTGTAGGAGGTCTGTTGATGTCGGTGTCTCATGCGCAACTCAAAGCCTTTCACGCCGTAGCGGTCCACGGCAGCTTTACCCAGGCCGCCGAACGGCTGTTCCTCACGCAACCGGCGATCTCCGACCAGGTGCGCAAACTTGAAGAGCGCTTTGGGGTGTTGCTGTTTCATCGCAACAAACGTGCAGTGCGCCTGACCGACCTGGGTGAACGCCTGCTCGCCATCACCCAGCGCCTGTTTGTGATCCAGGCCGAAGCCGAGGAACTGCTGCAAGACTCGCGCGCCCTGCTCACCGGCACCCTGACGCTGGCGGTGGACGCACCGGTCCACGTGCTGCCGCAGATCGCGTGTTTCTGCGAGCGCTACCCGGGCATCAGCGTGAAGATCGAAACCGGCAATACCGACGAATCACTGTCGCGCTTGTACAACTACCAGGCCGACCTGGCCTTGCTGGGGCGCGATGTCGATGACGAACGGCTCTTGTCGTTGCCCTTGCCCGACGACCAGCTACTGGCTTTTGTCGCGCGTAACCACCCGTGGGCCGGGCGCGAATCTATCTGCCTGGCGGACCTGGACGACACGCCCCTGGTGCTCAGGGAAACCGGCTCTGTCACCCGCCAGACCCTGGAGCAAGAGATGGGCCAGGCCGGGCTGCGCATTCGCCCGGCGATCCA